>NZ_JAHXNQ010000001.1:0-555792 GCF_023148575.1 Pseudomonas sp. EYE_354 | reverse complement strand
GAGAACGAGGTCGGCAGCCTCGCGTTTGAATTCAGGGGAAAAGGTACGGCGTTGTTTGGTCATCTGACACCTCGTTCTGGCGAGCATTCTCGCCTAGATGGGTGTCCGGTTTCATTAGACCACTACAGGGCGTAATGCGACAGGAATCACTTCAACCACCCTTTTTTCATACAAACATAGCGCCATCGATACAAAAATTCGTCCGTTGGACTCAAGGCGACCAGTAACTGCTGATACGTTTTCTTTATCGCCGCCTCGCTGGGATTATCTTTCTCAATCAATGCCGACGCTCTGCGTATAAGCGCCTCATACTCCGGCGCTCGGCCACTTTCCAAATCAAAGGCATCACTGGTCAACCAACGAGCCGCTTCACCCTGCTTTTCAAATGCGCGAGCCCGTAGTACAACCTTCTTTCTCTCAAAATCGAGGTCGAACCAAGCATCTTTCGCTGAGTCGAAAAGCGGTTCGACAGAGGCCATGATCAAAGGTGAATGTGTCGCCGTAATAATCTGGACGTCCGCTTTACCAATCAATGTTTTAACAACGGCCAACAGCGCTGGGACAATTCTTCTTTGCCATTGTGGGTGCAAGTGGGATTCGACTTCATCGATCAGGAAAACTACTTGCTTTGTCGTTTCTTCTCCAAGCAGTATTGCCGCTTGTTGATGTTCCTCCCAAGTCCAAACCAACAAATAGGCCAACGCCAAAATTCGTCGCATACCTGCGGAAGCATGAAGTACTGCTACGTCTTGACCATAAGGCATTCGAATCGTTGGAATGTCTCGAGCGTCGTCCAGACTCAGCCGCGTGAACCCGCCGGGTTGAAGCCCTTCCTTCGAGGAAGGCGATAAAACTTCAAGTACTGCGCAGAGGCTGTCAAAAGCAGCACCCTTTTCCTTTTGCCAGCCTCCCCAGTCCATGACCAAGCCATTACAGAGTGGCTTACCATCTTTACCGTTGAGCCCGTCCCACACCTCAGAAGAGCCGAATACATAGGCGGGAATACGCTCTTGAACATCCATACCATCTTGAGTACGCCAGTAATTTCGTGCCGGGTCCCATACTGCAAAACTGCCGTCCGCCATTGCATAAAACACCAGCCCTGGATTAGCCGGACGCCCCTGTCTGCCCTTCCATATTTGCTCTTTGCGAAAAAATGTACTGGTGTACGATTCTTCCTTTTTCTTTGCAGTGAAGGAGAAGTCGATACTGGCATCAGATCCCGCAGTGGAAGGAAGTGCCTTTTTACCTGCTGACAATTTAGGGTTTATTTCTGCTGGCCACTTTCGCGTCATCGCCCACCAGGCGATATCAAGAAGGAAGCTCTTACCTAAGCCATTGTCTCCAGTGATCAGATTCAGACGTTCGCCGAACTCCAACTCCATGCTGTCCGCAGGGCCGATGTTTTTCAGTTTCAGATGTTTAAGCATGGTTAAATTCCTTGTGCAGCATGTCAGGAATCCTCTCACGCTTTTGCGTCAAGGAAGAGCCCGGTGCGCTAATAACGCGGGATTATAGGCATAGGCTGCACCATTGACGAACATCCCACGCCTCACGCAACCGTTCTGCGCTAAATCCAGGCTGCGCCAAGTGATGGCGCAGCAAAGGCAGCGTTTACAACGCGACCACATCCTCCGCCTGCAAGCCCTTCTCACCGCTCACCACGGCGTATTCCACCTGCTGG
Source organism: Pseudomonas sp. EYE_354 (assembly GCF_023148575.1). Lineage (NCBI taxonomy): Bacteria > Pseudomonadati > Pseudomonadota > Gammaproteobacteria > Pseudomonadales > Pseudomonadaceae > Pseudomonas > Pseudomonas sp. EYE_354. The sequence continues at coordinate 554,108 of NZ_JAHXNQ010000001.1, read as the reverse complement.
CCCTCGGCCAACGAGCGATGGCCGTCGCCCCGAATGGCGCGGTAGTGCACAAACACATCCTTGCCATCTTCACGCTGAATAAAGCCATAGCCCTTTGCATCGTTGAACCACTTCACATTGCCGGTTTCGCGCGTTGCCATCTGTTCACTCCCACTTCGGTTTTTTATTGTTGAGCCGGTCGCGTTGAACTGCCGAGTATAAGACGCGCTCAAAAACGATCAACTCAAGTTTACATCGCTGCTTTTTTGCCGATTTTCGGCGAATACGGCACACTACCCGCCCGAGCGCCTGCTCGGTTTTTTCCACTTCAAGCAGCTCACCTATGACCCGCTCCCCGTTCCGCCGTCTGGTATTTGGCACCTTGCGCCGACTGTTGTACCTCTGGGTTCGCTCGGAGACGATCAACCAGTCGTCCCTAACCCTGAACCTGGACCGCAGCCGGCCGGTGTTTTACGTCCTGCAATCGCCCTCCCTCAGCGAGTTGGCCGTGGTCGATGCCGAATGCACCAAGGCCGGCCTGCCGCGCCCGGTGTTGTCGGTATCGGTGGGCCCGTTGATGGAGCCGGCGGCGTTCTTCTACCTCACGCCCGATCCGGACTGGCTGGGCCGCCAGGACAAGCGCGGCGCGCCGCCGACCCTGACCCGCCTGGTCAACACCCTGACCGAGCACGCCGAAGAGAATGCACAAATCATTCCGGTCAGCGTGTTCTGGGGACAGACGCCGGCAAGCGAGTCCAGCCCGTGGAAACTGTTATTCGCCGACAGCTGGGCGGTCACCGGCCGTCTGCGCCGCTTGTTGAGCATCCTGATCCTGGGTCGCAAGACCCGTGTGCAATTCTCGGCGCCTATCAACCTGCGTGAATTGATCGAGCACAATAAAGGTCACGAACGCACCGTGCGCATGGCCCAACGCATCCTGCGTGTGCACTTTCGTAACCTGAAGACTGCCGTGATCGGCCCCGACCTGTCCCACCGCCGCAACTTGGTGAAGGGGTTGGTCAACATGCCGCTGGTGCGCCAGGCCATTGCCGAGGAAGCCGAGCGCGAAAAAATCTCCCCGGAAAAAGCCAAGGCCCAGGCCCTGCGCTACGGCAACGAGATCGCCTCGGACTACACCTACACCGCGATCCGCTTCCTGGAGGTGGTGCTGAGTTGGTTCTGGAACAAGATCTACGACGGCATCAAGGTCAATAACATCGAGGGCGTGCAAAAGGTTGCCCAGGGCTACGAGGTCATCTACGTGCCCTGCCACCGCAGCCACATCGACTACCTGTTGCTCTCTTACCTGCTGTTCAAGAATGGCCTGACCCCGCCGCACATCGCTGCCGGTATCAACCTGAACATGCCGGTGATCGGTAGCCTGCTGCGCCGTGGCGGTGCGTTTTTCATGCGCCGCACCTTCAAGGGCAACCCGCTGTACACCTCAGTGTTCAACGAATACCTGCACACCCTGTTCACCAAAGGTTTCCCGGTGGAGTACTTCGTCGAAGGCGGACGCTCACGTACCGGGCGCATGCTGCAACCGAAAACCGGGATGCTGGCGATTACCCTGCGCAGCTTCCTGCGCTCCTCGCGCATGCCGATCGTGTTTGTACCGGTGTATATCGGCTATGAGCGCGTGCTCGAAGGCCGCACCTACCTCGGTGAGTTGCGCGGGGCGAGCAAGAAGAAAGAGTCGATCTTCGATATTTTCAAGGTGGTCGGCGCGCTCAAGCAGCGGTTCGGCCAAGTCGCGGTCAATTTTGGTGAGCCGATCAAGCTGGCGGAGTTCCTTGACGCTGAGCAGCCCGACTGGCGCACCCAGGAGCTGGGACCGAATTACAAGCCGGCCTGGCTCAATGAAACCACCAACCGCCTCGGCGACCAGGTGGCGCGCCACTTGAACGAGGCCGCGGCGGTCAACCCGGTGAACCTCGTGGCCCTGGCACTGCTGTCGACCACACGCCTGGCCTTGGACGAACAGGCCATGGCCCGCCAGTTGGACCTGTACCTGGCGCTGCTGCGTCGCGTGCCGTATTCGCCGCACACCACACTGCCCGAGGGCGACGGCCTGGCGCTGATCAAGCACGTCAAGGACATGGATTTGCTGTCGGAACAGAGCGACGCCCTGGGTAAGATTGTGTACCTGGACGAGCAGAACGCCGTCCTGATGACCTACTACCGCAACAACGTACTGCACATCTTCGCCCTGCCGGCGTTGCTGGCGAGTTTCTTCCAGAGCAGCTCGCGCATGAGCCGCGAACAGATCCTGCGCTACACCCACGCGCTTTACCCGTACCTGCAATCGGAGCTGTTTATCCGCTGGTCGCAGGATGAGTTGGACACGGTGGTCGACCAATGGCTCGAGGCCTTTGTCGAACAAGGCCTGCTGCGCTTCGAGAACGACGTGTACCTGCGCCCGGCGCCGAGTTCGCGGCACTTTGTGCTGCTGACGCTGCTGTCCAAGAGCATCGCCCAGACCCTGCAGCGCTTCTATATGGCGATCTCGCTGCTGCTCAACAGCGGCCAGAACAGCATCAGCGCCGAAGAGCTGGAAGACCTGTGCACGATCATGGCCCAGCGCCTGTCGATCCTGCATGGGCTCAATGCGCCGGAGTTCTTCGATAAGAGCCTTTTCCGACATTTTATTCAGACGTTGCTGGAGCAGGATGTGCTGCGCCGCGACGCAGCCGGCAAGTTGAGCTACCACGATCTGCTCGGCGAACTGGCCGAAGGCGCCGCCAAACGCGTATTGCCGGCAGAGATTCGCCTGTCGATACGCCAAGTGGCCCTGCACCGTGTCGACGGCATAGCCGACGCGCCAGTGGACTCGGAAGAAACCCGCTAGATTTAAACAGGCGCCCGCTGGATGCCGGCGCCGTTGAAAAGGAGCTGCACCATGAAAAAGATCATTCTCCTGGGCCTTACCGCCCTGCTCGGAGCCTGCCAATCCATGCATCACACGCCCCAGGCAAGCCTTGATGGCGAAGTGTTCTACCTGCAACGCATCGCCCTGCCACCGAACGCCACCTTGAGCGTCAGCCTGCAGGACGTATCGCTGATGGACGCGCCGGCCGTGACCCTTGCCGAGCAGAAAGGCCCGGTCAAAGGCCAGGTGCCGCTGCCGTTTCACCTGAGCTACGACCCGGCCCAGATCAAGCCCGGCCATCGTTATTCGGTGAGCGCTCGCATCGAACTGGACGGCAAGCTACTGTTTATCACCACCGAACGGCACGCGGTACAACTCAACGGCCAGGACCCACACCCCCTGCGCTTGCGCGTTGATGCCGTGGCCCACTGAATTCGATCAAAAGGAAGCACCCATGCTCCGTAACTCCCTTCGCTTTACCGCCCTGTGTGCCGGCCTGCTGCTCGGCGCCAACGCCATGGCCCTGGACCTTGGCAGCCTGTCCCAGGGCGATGCCAGCGGCGGCCTCAAGGATGCCCTCACCCAAGGCGCACAGATCGCCGTGAAACAACTGGGCGTACCCGGTGGTTTCAGCAATAACCCCGAAGTGAAAATCGGCCTGCCGGGCAAGCTGGGCAAAGTTGCCGACAAGCTGAAAATGTTCGGCATGGGTGAGCAGGTCACGCAGCTGGAAGACAGCATGAACAAAGCCGCGGAAACCGCCGTGACCCAGGCCCAGCCGATTCTGGTGAACGCCGTGAAAAACATGAGCGTGACCGACGCCAAAGGCATCCTCAGCGGCGGCCAGGACTCCGCCACCCAGTACCTGAACAAAAGCAGCCGCGAACAAATTCGCGCCAAGTTCCTGCCGATCGTCAAGGCCGCTACCGACAAAGTCGGCGTAGCCCAGCAATACAACGCCCTGGCCGGCAAAGCCGCCGCCTTCGGTGCAGTAGATGCCAAAAGCGCCAACGTCGAAAACTACGTGACCGAACAGGCGCTGGACGGCTTGTTCAAGATGATTGCGCAGCAGGAAGAAACCATTCGCAAGAACCCGGCGGCGGCGGCCACCAGTTTGGCGAAGAAGGTGTTTGGCGCGCTGTAATGCCTGAAACGCCCACGGGTCAAGGAAACGTGGGCGTTGATCAGCGTTTTAACCAGTTCTTTTGTATTTCAGCCTGATCCCGCATAGAAAATACCCATTCACGGCCCTGCTTCTCTTTGACGAAGAGATTCAACTCAACAAGGCCATTGAGCACCGCTGACGCCGTATTGTAAGAACAGTCCAGATTCTCCTTCACGTTGACGGCGGTAAACTGCTTGGCGGTACCGCTCTTGGCAACCTGAAATACAGTTTTCTGTTTTTCGCTCAACGCGTTGTAAAGTCCCGAGTCCCAGAGCCAACGATCAAACGCTTCTGCCTCTCGAACACTGCGCTCGTACGACTCTTTAAACCCATCTACCGCACGCTGAACAATCGAACACTGATAGTCGATAAAGTAAGTGAGATCGAGCCCATCCGTCTCGGTATAAAGATAAGACTTCCCGTATTGAACCGCGGCGTTCTTGAGCAGCACACTGATCGATATATACCTGAACGCTGCGTAGTCGCTTTTGAACATGAACCAGTAGAACAGCGCACGCGCCACTCGACCGTTGCCATCCCGAAATGGGTGTTCAAAACCCAGTGCGAAATGCAGAGAGATGCCTTTGATCAGAGGGTGAAGGTAGCGACTGGTCGTAGCGTCGTCATGACAGATGTTGATCCATTCCGACAAGCGGTCCAACCGGGCGACGATCCCTTCAGCGGGTGGCGGCGAATGCACCACATTACCCTCTCCGTCCTGAACGACTACTTGATCGTTGAGACGAAAACTGCCGGGCGAGTACTTATCATCATCGATGCCGCTGAAACCCACTTCGTGCATTTCTGCAATAAGTTCAATGCTGAGCGGCTCGTTCCGTTTATCCCACGCAAAGCGCATCATCCGGTAATTGCCGATAATCATTTTTTCATCGGGTGTTCTCGGTAACCGCTCTCTTTTCAACATGTCTTTTGCAACCAGCGTGGTTGTTGCAGCCCCCTCCAGTTGGCTACTGCTGATGGCTTCATCTTCAATCAGATCGTTCAGCAGGTACTTGATGTGAGCCGCCTTTCCTATCTTGCTACTCATGTATTCAAGTGCGGCAGTTGAGGCGTATCTGTCGACCGTGGAAACCACGCGCTGGGCCGTCGGCGTCAACACAAAGTTGCACCAGACCTGCGGTGTGCCAACAGGCAGTATTTTCTGAGAAACACGGGAGCGCTCGTATTTCACGATTCCCCAGCATATCGCCGGATCCAAATGTGACGGAAAACGGTGGCGTAGCTGATCAAAATGCAAATACCGCCCTTGGCCGTCTGTTGGCTGAGTGAGCTTCATATAGTCAGACAGGTGCTGAAGGTGTGGCGCCTGGCCTATCAGATGGAAAACACCCTCCGGCACCTCGGGTGGCCGCTTGATCATCAAAGTCTCAATTTTCTATTTTTTGAGATTTGAATAAAGCAGAAAAAAACGCTTCTCTCAATAAATACGAAATTTGAGACAGGCCCCCTATCAGCCAATCAATGAGTCCGCCAGCCGCCCCATCATCAGCGTCGCGAAGCAACCGATGGCGATCGACGTCGCGCGGTTGATCTTCAAGGGCGTGAGCCAGCCCTTCTGAATCCCTTCAAAGCGACTTCCCACCAGCACCCAGGCAACCCCGACTGGCACCACCACCAGCGCCAGCGTCCCCATGAACACGAGGTAGCCTTGCAGCGTGGTGAACGCATTGGCCGGTGCGATAAACGAGACGATCAGCACCCCTTTGGGGTTCATGACCGTCATGCAGAAGAAGTAAAAGCCGCTGAAGCGATCCTTGCCCTGGCTGATCTCACTGCTCTTGCGTTGCCACAGCTTGCACGACAGATACAGCAGGTAGGCTGCCGCCGCCAATTGCGTCACCGTCAACGCCCACGGCGAAATCGCTGTCAGATAGCACAACGCCAAACCCCACGCCGACACTTGCAGCACGTAAGCCAGGCATTCTATTGGAACCAGCTTCCACGACGCCCGAAACCCAAACAACACCCCGGCACGAAACAACAGGGTGTTGGTGGGGCCGGGGGCAAGCAGCAGCAACATCAGGGCTGAAACGGTGGCCAACATGGTTACGCGACGTCCTTCCTCACTTTGAACCACGCAGCATACAGTGCCGGCAGAAACAATAGCGTCAAGGCCGTCGCCACAATCAATCCACCCATGATCGCCACCGCCATCGGCCCGAAGAACACGCTGCGTGACAGCGGGATCATCGCCAGTACCGCCGCGAGTGCGGTAAGCACGATCGGGCGGAAGCGTCGGACGGTGGCTTCGATAATGGCTTGCCAAGGCGCCAGGCCGGCTTTGATGTCTTGCTCGATCTGGTCCACCAGGATCACCGAGTTACGCATGATCATGCCCGACAAGGCGATGGTGCCGAGCATCGCCACAAAGCCGAAGGGCTGGCGGAACACCAGCAGGAACAATGTCACACCGATCAAGCCCAGCGGCGCCGTCAGAAACACCATGGCGCTGCGCGAGAAGCTGCGCAGTTGCAGCATCAGCAAGGTCAGCACCACCACGATAAACAGCGGCACACCGGCTTTCACCGAGTTTTGCCCGCGGGCGGAGTCTTCCACGGTGCCGCCGACTTCCAGCAGGTAGCCATCGGGCAACTGGGCACGCACATCCGCGAGCGTCGGCTGGATCTGCTGGACCAGCGTCGCCGGTTGTTCCTTGCCATAGATATCGGCGCGCACGGTCACGGTCGGCAGGCGATTACGGTGCCAGATGATGCCTTCCTCGAAACCGTACTCGAGGGTGGCGATCTGCGACAGGGCGACGCTTTTACCGTTATCGGTCGGCACGGCCAGGCTGGGCAACAGCGACAGTTCGGTGCGCTCATGCACGGTGCCGCGCAAGAGGATCTCGATCAATTCGTTGTCCTCCCGATACTGGCTGACACTGGAGCCGGTCAAGGAGCTTTGGAGGAATTTGGACAGGTTGGCGGTGCTCACGCCCAGCGCTCTGGCGCGGTCCTGGTCAATGTTCAAGTAGACGATCTTGCTCGGTTCTTCCCAGTCCAGGTGCACGTTGGCGACGTGGGTGTTTTCGCGCACCTTGGCTGCCACTTTACGCGCCAGGGCGCGGACTTCTTCGATGTGCTCACCGGTCACGCGAAACTGCACCGGGTAACCCACGGGCGGGCCGTTTTCCAGGCGGGTCACGCGCGAACGCAGGTCAGGAAACTGTTCATTGAGGGTTTCGATCAGCCAGGTGCGCAGGCTTTCGCGCTCCTCGATGGTCTTGGCCAGCACCACAAACTGCGCAAAGCTGGCGGCCGGCAGTTGCTGGTCCAGGGGCAGGTAGAACCGTGGCGAGCCGGTGCCGACATAAGCCACATAGTTGTCGATGCCCGCGTGGCCTTTGAGCAAGCCTTCCAAGCGTTTGACCTGGTCGGCGGTGTTGCTCAGGGACGCGCCTTCGGCCAGCTTCAGGTCGACCATCAACTCCAGGCGGCCGGAGGCCGGGAAGAACTGTTGCGGCACAAAGCGGAACAACGCCACCGAGCCGATAAACAGCAGCAAGGTCAGCACGATCACGGTTTTGCGGCGGCGCACGCACCACTCCACCAAACGTCTGACGCGCTGGTAGAACGGCGTGCCGTAGGGATCGGGGCCATCCGTGCCGTGTTTGGCGGCATGAATCTTCGCAAGATCGGGTAGGAGTTTTTCTCCCAGATACGGCACAAACACCACCGCAGCAACCCATGAAGCGAGCAGCGCGATGGTCACCACCTGGAAGATCGACCGGGTGTATTCGCCGGTGCTCGATTGCGCGGTGGCAATCGGCAGGAAGCCGGCGGCGGTGATCAGCGTACCGGTGAGCATCGGAAAGGCGGTGCTGGTCCAGGCGAAGCTCGCGGCTTTAAGCCGGTCGTAGCCCTGCTCCATTTTGATCGCCATCATTTCCACGGCGATGATTGCATCGTCCACCAGCAAGCCCAGCGCCAATACCAACGCGCCGAGGGAGATCTTGTGCAGGCCGATGCCCAGGTAATACATGGTGGCGAAGGTCATCGCCAATACCAGCGGAATCGCCAGGGCCACGACCATGCCGGTGCGCACACCCAGGGAGAAGAAGCTCACCAGCAACACAATCGCCAGCGCTTCCGCCAGCACTTGCACGAATTCACCGACGCCGGTTTTCACCGCTGCCGGTTGGTCCGACACCTTGCGCAGCTCCATGCCGGCCGGAAGGTTCTTCTGCAAGCGTGCGAATTCGCCTTCAAGCGCCTTGCCGAGCACGAGGATGTCGCCCCCTTCACGCATGGCCACCGCCAGGCCGATAGCGTCAGCGCCCATGTAACGCATGCGCGGTGCCGGTGGGTCGTTGAAGCCACGGTGGATGTCGGCCACATCGCCGATACGGAAGGTGCGGTCGCCGACACGAATCGGGAAGTTACGGATCTCCTCCACCGTCTTGAAATTACCCGACACGCGCAGCTGCACGCGTTCGCTCGGGGTTTCAAAGAAGCCGGCCGTGGACACCGCGTTCTGCTCCTGCAAGGCCTGCTGCACCGCCGCCAACGGCAAGCCGAGGGTGGCGAGCTTGAGGTTGGACAGCTCGATCCAGATCTTCTCGTCCTGCAGGCCCAGCAGCTCGACCTTGCCCACGTCCGGTACACGTTGCAGTTGAATCTGGATGCGGTCGGCGTAGTCCTTGAGCACGGCGTAGTCAAACCCATCACCGGTCAGGGCGTAGATGTTGCCGAAGGTGGTGCCGAATTCATCGTTGAAAAACGGCCCCTGGATATCCGGCGGCAGCGTTTGGCGGATGTCGCTGATTTTCTTGCGCACCTGGTACCACAGCTCGGGAATCTTCGCCGAATGCATGGAGTCGCGGGCCATGAAGGTGACTTGGGACTCACCGGGCCGCGAGAACGAGACAATGCGTTCGTACTCGCCGGTCTCCATGAGTTTCTTCTCAATGCGTTCGGTGACCTGACGCGACACTTCCTCGGCCGTGGCCCCTGGCCAATTGGTCTTGATCACCATGGCCTTGAAGGTGAACGGCGGATCTTCGCTTTGCCCCAGCTTGGTGTAGGACAACGTGCCGACCACTGCCAGCAGGATCATCAGGAACAGTACGATCTGGCGATTACGCAACGCCCATTCGGAAAGATTGAAACCCATCGGGGACTACTCCTTGGCCGCCAGATTCACCACACGGTTGGAGCGATCCACCGGGCGCACTTGCTGGCCCTCGTGGAGCACATGCACGCCCGCCGCGACTACCCAGTCAGTGGGGGTCAGGCCTTCCAGCACCGAGACGGTTTTTTCGCCGAACGCGCCGATACGCACCGGGACGCGCTTGAGGGTGTTGTCCGGCTGCACACGCCAAACGTAGGACGCACCGTTCTCGGCACTCAGGGCCGACAGCGGCACCGACAGCGGAACCACGCCATCGACCTGGATGAAGACGCGAGCGCTTTGGCCCAACTCCGCCGGGACCTTGCCGCCGGTGAAGGCGACACGGGCAGCGAAGGTGCGCGACTTGGGATCGGCCGCCGGTGACAGCTCACGAATGCGCCCGGAGAAACGCTGATCCGGCTGGCTCCACAATTCCACCGCCACCGGCTGGCCGATCTTGAAGCGACCAAAACCTTGTTCGGGCAGGCTGATCAACACTTCACGCTCGCCATCGGTGGCCAGGGTGAACACGGTTTGGCCGGCTGACACCACTTGGCCGACCTCCACCGCGCGCTTGGCGACCACACCATCCTGCGGCGCACGCAACACGGCGTAACCGGCCTGGTTGCTGGCCACGTCGAATTCAGCCTTGATTTGCTTGAGGCGCGCTTCACCGGATCGGTAGAGATTTTCGGAATTGTCGTACTGAGAACGGCTGACCATCTGACGGTCCATCAGGGTCTTGTAGCGATCCCGCTCGGCACGCACCAGGCTCAGGTTGGCCTCGGCGGCGGCCACTTGCGCACGGGTGGCTTCCAGTTGCAGGCGCACGTCCTGAGGATCGAGTTCCGCCAGCGGTTGATTAGCCTTGACCCGCTCGCCCTCTTCCACCAGCCGCTTGCTGACTTTGCCACCGATACGAAAGGCCAGGTCAGGTTCATAGCGAGCGCGCACTTCACCGGGGTAACTGTCCGTGGACTGCGCCGAGGGCTGCGGCTGCACCACCATGGCCGGGCGGACGGTGGTCTGGGCCGCTTCTTCATGGCCACACGCGGCCAACAGAAGGACCAGACCGACAGGCAACGCAAAGGGCAGGAAAGTGCTGCGCATGCTGAAGGACCTTTCGCAAATGGAGCTAGGAATAATTATACTGGCCGGTATGTTATTAATACCAAACTCACCAGTCCAGTATTAAAGGTGAAGATGTCCGACAATCCTGCGAACACCAACAGCCCCGGGCGCCCCAAGGACATGGCAAAACGCCAGGCAATCCTCGAAGCAGCGAAATTTCTGTTTTTGAGCAATGGTTACGCCAACACCAGCATGGATGCCGTGGCCCTTGAGGCCTGCGTATCGAAACTGACCGTCTACAGCCACTTCACCGACAAAGAGACCTTGTTCACCGCTGCCGTAGTGGCCAAGTGCGAAGAACAATTGCCGGTGATGTTCTTCGAGCTGCCCGAAGGTGTGCCCGTGCAAACGGTGTTATTGAACATCGCGCGGGGCTTTCATCGACTGATCAACAGCGAGGAGTCGGTGAACCTGCATCGCCTGATGATGACCACCGGCAATCAGGACGTGAAACTGTCGCAGATCTTCTTCGAAGCCGGGCCCATGCGCATGCTGCAAGGCATGGAGCGCCTGCTGAGTAAGATCGACCAGAGCGGCGCGCTGAGCATCGACAAGCCGTTTACGGCGGCCGAGCACTTCTTTTGCCTGCTCAAGGGCACTGCAAACTTCTGCTTGCTGTATGGCTGCGGCGGGCAACTGAGCGAAGACGCCGCCGAAGCGCATGTACGGGACGTAGTGGGGTTGTTTATGCGGGCCTACAGACCTTGAACCTCAAGGTTTGAGCGCTTTCTTGGGATAGATGTCATAGCGGCTGGATTTACCATCCAGCGCATGGCTGGGCTTGGGCCCTTCGATGCACGGCGCCTTGCGCGGGCGCTTGACCACCACACGGTGGCTGGCCAGTGCCAGGGCCGCGGCCAGCAAAGCCGGTGCGTCCGGGTCATCGCCCACCAGAGGTCGGAACAGGCGCATTTCCTTCTTCACCAGCGCGGTTTTCTCACGGTGAGGAAACATCGGGTCGAGGTAGATCACCTGGGGCGGCTCACCTTCCCAATTGAGCATCACGTCGATGGAATTACCCTTGAGCAGTTTCATGCGCGCGACGATCGGCGCCACTTCAAAATCATCCGCACCACGGGCCAGGCCGTCTTCGAGCAAGGCGCCGATCAGCGGCTGGCGTTCGATCAGGCTCATTTCGCAGCCCAGGCTGGCGAGCACGAACGCGTCCTTGCCCAGGCCTGCCGTGGCGTCCAGCACCCGTGGACGCACACCTTGGGCGATGCCCACGGCCTTGGCGATCATCTGCCCACTGCCGCCACCGTACAGACGGCGATGCGCCGCGCCACCTTCAACGAAGTCCACGCGCACCGGCCCCGGCGCGTCAGGCCCGAGCTGTTGCAGTTGCAGACCGTGCTCACCCACCTGCAGGGAAAACTCCGCCTCCGCACACTGCAACGGTAAACCGAGCAGCTGCGCCCAATGCTCGGCGCGCGCCTTGAAACCTTCGGCCATGGCCTCGACCTGGATGCGGCTGGCCGCTGGATGTTCGCTCATCAATCGCTACGCTCAAAAATATTAAGGATCGGCAAACCACGGCCGATAAAAACAACAGTCAGGTATTTTGCCAGAGCTGAGCGTCGACCGAAAAAAATGTCAGACATTCTCCCCCTAACCATCGGTGTACTGCCGACCCACAACCACTACGGCCTGCGCAATACCCAAGCGCTGGCCGGGGTTAGCCATGTGTGGCAGGACTTCTTCGCACGGGCTCTGGCCGAGCAGCTCGGCGATGCGCCGCACGCGCTGGCCACCCAGGCGTCGGCACCGATGGACCCGGCGGTAGAACCAGGCGCTGGTGCCGACCTGCTGTCGCAGATCCTCACCCAGCGTGAGTGCGACGTGAAAGATACAGAAATCGCCCCACCCGAGCCGCTGTTCCTGCCCATCGCCGAATTCGAAACCGAGTTGCTGCCACCGGCCGCCACGCCGTTCCCGGACGAAGAGATCGTCGCCCAGCAACGCCAGCAAAACTTCGAAAGCGGTTGGGTACGTCCTATCGTGCTGACCGCCGGCCAGCCGCTGCCAGAGCCGGGCCCGGCACCGCAACCGCGTGCGCTGCACCTGCCGATTGCCGAGTTCGAACTGGACCTGCTGCCACCGCCTGCCACGCCTTACCCGACTGAAGAGCTGCTGGCCCAACAAAAGGCCCTGGACTTCGACTATCACTGGGCACGCCCACTGATCACGCAAAACCTGCGCCTGGCCGCCTGACCCTCAGCGACACACCCACCATCGGCCCATGTCCAAATGGAAGTGGTTGCGGTGCGCGGCGTTGTAGTCCGGGCTCAACACCACGTTGAAATCATCGCAGGCGCTGTCACGCACCTGCCGCAGGAACCGCGCGCTGTCGCCCTGCCCCGGCCAATCCTTGAGCACGCTGATGGTGCGCCCGTCCGCCAGACGAAAGCCGGCGATATCCAGGGCATTGGCCGAGGCATGCTGGCTCAGTCGCCCTTCAGCACGGTTATACATATTTCGGCAGGCAAAGCTGCCCAAGTGATCGACCCGTGTCACCGCTTGGCCAAACACCGCCTGGGCGGCCGGCTGCAGGCTGTGACGCTCGAACAGGGCGAACGCCACGGCCAGCGGGCAAGTGGCGAGAAAGCTGCTGCTTAACCCCACCTGTGCCCCTTGCACCCGCAAGGTGTTGCGCAGCGGGCACGCCGCGTCGACGGCTGTATCCGCCTGATGGCTCACGCGCAGCCCTGAGGTTTGCAGCACCCGATCACACAACGCAGGGTCATCCTGCAGGCGCCCCAGCTTGTAGCGGGTCAGCAGGTTGGGGCTGGCGCGCACGTCCAGCGGTGCCCAGGGGTTCCACGCATCCGCCAGCGGCAACCAGCCCCGCCATACGCCCACGGCACACGCGCCCCCCAGCAACAACAACACACCCAGCACTTTGAAAAACCGCACGGTTCAGACCTTGAAGAACTGGTTGGCCTGACTGAACGGCATTTTGCGCTCAGTAAAGGTGAACGTGCCGAGCTCATACACCTCCTGGGCCGCACGATAAAACTCACCGTAAGCGGCCAAGGCCAGAGCCGAGCCGAGGCTGATGCGCCGCACGCCCATCTCGCTGAGCTGCGCGACCGTCAAATTCAAACCGCCGGACATCAGTACATTCACTGGTTTGGGCGCCACCGCCCTGACCACCGCCAACACCTCCTCGGCACTGCGCAAGCCTGGCGCATACAGCACGTCGGCACCGGCTTCGGCGTACGCCTGCAGACGGCGGATGGTGTCGGGCAGATCCAGGCGACCGTGCAGGAGGTTTTCCGCTCGGGCGGTCAAGGTAAAGGCAAATGGCAGGCTGCGGGCCGCAGCCACGGCGGCTTCGACACGCTGAACGGAGAGATCGAAGGGGTAGATCGGGTCAACGGCGATCCCCGTGGCATCTTCGATGGAGCCGCCGACAATACCGCTCGCTGCCGCGCCCAGGATGGTTTGGGCGCAGCCTTCTGGGGTGTCGCTGAAGCCGTTTTCCAGGTCGGCTGCCACCGGCAACGGGGTGGCTTGGGCGATCATGGCGGCATTGAGTAACGTGTCTTGCAGGGACAACGCCCCTTCCGCGTCCGGGCGCCCCATGCTGAACGCATAGCCCGCGCTGGTGGTGGCCAACGCTTCAAAACCCAGGCTGGCAAGCATCACGGCAGACCCTGCGTCCCACGGGTTAGGCATCACAAACGCGCGGTCGCGCTCGTGCAAGGCCTTGAAGGTTTCGGCGCGAAGGGCTTGGGCATCCATGACTGACTCCTGGCGAGAAAAGGAGCCCTAGAGTAACCCCAGTTGCTGCACTTCGGGTTCTCGGTGCAAGGTCGGCAGTGCCGGCAGGCCAGGCAGGCGGTTCATCAGCTGCGCATGAAAACGCAGGGCCAGTTGGGCGGCCAGGCGGTTATCCGAGGTGTGCAGGAACACGTAGGGCGTGCGGCCCTCTTCGATCCAGCCGGCAATTTTTTCCACCCATGGGATCAGGAACGGATCGTTAGCCTCCAACTCCGGATGGCCGATAAAACGCACTTGTGGGAACAGGGTCAGCGCGGCCGGGCGTGGCGGCACCTTGGGCTTTTTGGATTGAGCATGCAGTACCGCTGCCGAGGTGGATGTGCAACTGAACAGCGCCCGCGGGTCTAGGCAGACCCGCTCAACGCCGCGATCGCGCAGCAAGCGATTGAGCCTGCGCTCGGCGTCGCCCCTGGCGAAGAATTCCGGGTGGCGCACCTCCACGGCCATCGGACGCTCCAGGCCATCGATAAACCCGGCCAGTTCGGCCAGGCGTTGCGGTGAAAAACCCGCCGACAGTTGCAGCCAAAACGGCGAAACACGTTCGCCGAGCGGGCTCATCAACCCGACAAAGCTTTCTGCCGCCGGCAACTGTTCGCGCAAGTCGCCACCATGGCTGATATCACCGGGGAATTTGGCGGTGAAGCGAAAGTCAGCGGGCATGATCTCGGCCCAGCGCTGCACCGTGGCGGCCGAGGGGCGGGCATAAAACGTGGTGTTGCCTTCAACGGCGTTGAAAACCTGGGAATACAGTGCGAGGTAATCGCTGGAACGGGCGTCGGCGGGGTACAGGTACTCGCGCCAGGCGTTTTCACTCCAGGACGGGCAACCGATGAAATAAGGCAGACGCATCAGATGTGGATGTCGAGGCCCAGCACTTCCATATCCCATTCGACAAAGCCGGCGGTGGTCAGGTAGCTGGCCAGGGCGGTGGCAACGCTTTTGCTCATGGAGCGCGGGAAGACCATGTCTTGCTGACGGGCAGGAACACCGCTGATACGTGCTTGGGCGTTGGGCTGCGCATCGGCCTGGACTTCGATGAAGTCCGGCGAATCCTCGACGGAGTCGTCCACCGTGGCGTTCGCCTTGCGTGGCTTACGCTTGATTGGGTACGACTGTGAGGAAAATCCATCAATACGCATAGGCGCGAACTCGCTATCAGTAATGGCATTTTAGTGGCGCTATCCGTAACGCGCAAATGCTCTGGTGATAACTAGAACACATAATTTGAAAAAGGTTTGAAACCGGGGGCAAATTCTGACGATTGGCGACTTTTGCTTCAAATTGCCATCATTTTTGACGTCAAATAATCCCGCGCTCTGCTTTGGTCTGCGCGACTTTATCGCGCAAATAAACCGGCGCTGCCTGGTCAGCAGGAATCGCTTCGCCGCGCTCGAATGCGAAACGCGCCAAGGTCAGCAAGTCTTCGGCGTGAGGCAACAGCGTGGCGTCCTGGCCGACCAGTTGCACGCCGATGCGCTCACCATAGCCCCAGCCGGTGCCGGCACCGAACCACTCACCGCTGGCATCGTCAGGCAGTACCGACGCCTGCGGCGGCTGCACCGCTTCAACTCCCACCAGGCGCATTTCGCCAGCGGTTTCGCGGTAGCAGCCCCAATAGACCTCATCCATCCGCGCGTCGATCGCCGCGGCGACTTGCGAGGCACCGTGTTCACGTAATGCACGCTGGGCCAGCACGGCAAGGTTGGACACCGGTAACACCGGACGCTCAAGGGCAAATGCCAGGCCTTGCACCACGCCAATGGCGATACGCACACCGGTAAACGCACCGGGGCCACGCCCGAAGGCGATGGCATCGACGGCCGCCAGCGTGGTGCCGGCGTCTTCCAGCAGTTGCTTGATCATCGGCAACAGCTTCTGTGCGTGCAGCCGCGGGATCACCTCGTAGTGGCTGGTTACTTTGCCATCGTGCAGCAAGGCAACGGAGCAAGCTTCGGTCGCGGTGTCCAGGGCCAGCAGGGTGCTCATCGGTGTAGGTGTCCAAGTCGAAAAAAAGTGCGCCAGTATAAACAACAACGGCCCGCAAGCGGGCCGTTGTCAGTGAAGCTGATCGCCGAATTACTTGAGTGCTTCAAGCACCTTGGCAGTAATCGCTTCGACCGAGCCAACGCCAGGGATATGGCTGTACTTCGGCTTGCCCTGGGCAGCGGACAGCTTCTGGTAGAAGTCCACCAGCGGCTTGGTCTGCGAGTGGTAGACCGACAGGCGATGACGCACGGTTTCTTCGGTGTCGTCTTTGCGCTGCACCAGGTCTTCACCGGTGACATCGTCCTTGCCTTCAACCTTCGGCGGGTTGTAGACCACGTGATACACACGGCCCGAACCTTCGTGAACGCGACGGCCGGCGATACGCTGAACGATCTCTTCGTCTTCAACGGCGATTTCGACCACCGCGTCCAACTCGACACCCGCCTTCACCAGGGCTTCGGCCTGGGGAATGGTGCGTGGGAAACCGTCGAACAGGAAACCGTTCTTGCAGTCTTCCTGGCTGATGCGTTCCTTGACCAGGTTGATGATCAGGTCATCGGAGACCAGGCCACCGCTGTCCATCACGCTCTTGGCGATCAGGCCCAGCTCGGTACCGGCCTTGACGGCCGCACGCAGCATGTCGCCGGTGGAGATTTGTGGAATGCCGAATTTTTCAGTGATGAACTTTGCCTGAGTACCTTTACCGGCCCCGGGAGCTCCCAGCAGAATGACGCGCATCGATGTGCTCCTCAATTTTTTATAGAGATGACGCTCGGATTCGCCACGTGGGGGCAAATCCCGTAGAAATATGGCTCGCAAAAATAGGATTCGGGCCGCACAAACGGCCAAAGGCTGATCAAGATACACAGCAGGCCCTAACCACACAAGCCGCCAAAAGTCGCAGGAACCGCGCCCGGCATACGTCATAGGTAGGGGTGTGCCTGAGTGCAACCCGATGCCATAAACGCCGACCGCCCTGTTAAGGGCGGCCAGCGTGGTTTATCTGCAAGCCTTTGAGAACACGCAAAAAACCTTAGCCGGTGTTGCGCAAACCGGCAGCAATACCGGCCACGGACACCAGCAGCGCCTGTTCCAGAGGGCTGTCCTGCGTCGCTTCCTGGCGACGGGAGCGGGCCAGCAACTCGGCCTGCAACAGGTGCAACGGGTCCAGGTAGGTGTTGCGCAGTCGAATGAACTCCAGGGTGTCAGGGCTATGGGCCAGCAGTTGCGACTGGCCAGTCAGGCCAAGCACCACAGCACAGGCCTGCGACAATAGGTCGCGCAGGTGCGCACCCAATGGAAGCAGGTCCGGCTGCACCAGGCGCTCGTCGTATAAACGCGCGATATCGGCGTCGGCCTTGGCCAACACCATTTCCAGCATATCGATGCGGGTACGGAAGAACGGCCACTGTTCGCGCATCTGCCCCAGCAACTGGCCTTCGCCACGCTCCAGGGCCTTGCTCAATGCCGCTTCCCAACCCAGCCAGGCTGGCAGCATCAAGCGGGTCTGGGTCCAGCCGAAGATCCACGGAATCGCCCTCAGGCTCTCTATCCCCCCAGCCCGGCGCTTGGCCGGGCGACTGCCTAACGGCAAACGCCCCAACTCCTGCTCCGGCGTCGATTGGCGGAAGTACTCGACGAACTGCGGATTTTCCCGCACCACCGCGCGGTAAGCACTGACACCATCGGCGGCCAATTCGTCCATCAAGTGGCGCCAGGCCGGTTGCGGTGGCGGCGGAGGCAACAACGTCGCTTCCAGCACCGCCGCCAGGTAGAGGTTGAGGTTCTGTTCGGCAATATCCGGCAGGCCGAACTTGAAGCGGATCATCTCGCCTTGCTCGGTGGTGCGGAACCGTCCGGCCACCGAACCTGGCGGCTGCGACAAAATCGCCGCGTGGGCCGGGCCACCGCCTCGCCCGACGGTGCCGCCGCGACCATGGAACAGCAGCAGTTCGACCTGTTGCTCACGGCAGATATCCACCAAGCGCTCCTGGGCACGGTATTGCGCCCAGGCAGCCGCCGTGGTGCCGGCGTCCTTGGCCGAGTCGGAGTAGCCGATCATCACTTCCTGCGGGCCCTGCAACCGCGCGCGGTAGCCCGGCAGCAGCAACAGTTGCTCGATTACAGGACCGGCGTTATCCAAGTCGGCGAGAGTTTCGAACAGCGGGACCACCCGCATCGGGCGCTGTACGCCCGACTCTTTAAGCAACAGTTGCACCGCGAGCACGTCCGACGCAGCCCCCGCCATGGAGATGACGTAAGACCCCAACGAAGCGGCCGGTGCGGCGGCGACTTCCTTACAGGTGTTGAGCACCTCGGCGGTGTCTGCCGACGGCTTGAAGTACCCCGGCAGCAACGGTCGACGGTTGGCCAGTTCCTTGATCAGGAAGCTGATGCGCGTCTCTTCGCTCCAGTCCTCGTAACGGCCCAGGCCCAGGTAATCGGTGATTTCGGTCATGGCCGCCGAATGACGACTGGAATCCTGGCGCACATCCAGGCGCACCAGAAACAAACCAAAGGTCACGGCCCGGCGCAGGCAATCGAGCAACGGGCCGTCGGCGATCACGCCCATGCCGCACTCATGCAGCGACTGGTAACACAGCTCCAGCGGCTCCAGCAGGTCGCGGTTGTTCTGCAGCACCTCGGCCGGCGCGGGCGTGCTGCTGCTCAACGCGCTATGGGCCCACTGGCGCGTGGCGCGCAGGCGTTCGCGCAGTTGCTTGAGCAAGGCGCGGTAGGGTTCGACACTGTCACCGACCTTGGCCTGCAACGCCGGGCTGGCCTTTTGCATCGACAGCTCGGAGGCCAAATGGTCGATGTCACGCAGGTACAAGTCAGCCGCCATCCAGCGCGCCAGCAGCAGCACTTCACGGGTGACCGGCGCGGTGACATTCGGGTTGCCGTCGCGGTCGCCGCCCATCCAGGACGCAAACCGAATTGGCGCCGCCTCAAGCGGCAGCCGCAGGCCGGTGGCGGCGTGCAAGGCCTGGTCGGCCTTGCGCAGATAATTGGGAATGGCGTGCCACAGCGAATGCTCGATGACCGCAAAGCCCCACTTGGCCTCGTCCATCGGGGTCGGCCGGGTGCGACGGATTTCTTCGGTGTGCCAGGCTTCAGCGATCAAGCGTTGCAGGCGTTGGCGGATCTGCTCGCGCTCAGCGGTGGTGAGGTCGCGGTGATCCTGCAGCGCCAGTTGCGCGGCGATGGCGTCGTACTTCTGGATCAGCGTGCGGCGCGCCACTTCGGTGGGGTGAGCGGTGAGGACCAGCTCAATCTCCAGGCGCCCCAATTGACGGGCCAGGGACTCGTTGCTGTGACCTTCGCTTTGCAGGCGGGCAAGCAGCTCGGGCAACACGCGCGACTCGAAAGGCGCCGGTTGCGACTCATCGCGACGGTGAATCAACTGGTACTGTTCGGCGATATTGGCCAGGTTGAGGAACTGGTTGAATGCACGGGCCACGGGCAGCAGTTCGTCTTCCTGCAACTGGTTGAGGCTGGCGCTCAGTTCATCGCCGGCGCCGCGGCGGTCGGCCTTGGCGCCTTTGCGGATCTGCTCGATCTTGTCGAGAAAATCATCGCCGTACTGCTCTCGAATCGTATTACCCAGCAGTTCACCCAGCAGGTGAACATCCTCACGCAAGCGTGCATCGATATCACTCATCAGCCAATCTCCAGCCAGAAATCCGGGACGCGCAGGCCTGCCAGAGTGCCGCTGACAGCGTTTTATGACAAGACTTTAAACCTTGTGACTTGCAGCTAGTCTCATGGTTAGTCGTCGCGTTTATCCACGCAGGCGACGGCTCACTCATCACCGCCCACTACCGTGGGTTCTATTGAGGTTGCCATGAAAATTCGAGAACTGGCCCAGCACTGGGAAGAGAACGCCACAGGGCGTCTGACAAAGACCGAATACGCCATCCACCTGGATGTCGAAGCGGCCGCACGGCTGGCGGCCATCGCCGAAATGTACCCCAAGCGCCACCCCGAGGAACTGCTCGGCGAGCTGATCGGGGCTGCCCTTGAAGAGCTGGAAGCCAGTTTTCCGTATATCAAGGGCCAGCAGGTGATCGCCACCGATGAAGAGGGCGACCCGCTGTACGAAGACGTCGGCCCTACCCCGCGCTTTCTCACGTTGTCCCGCCGCTACCTGCACGATTTATCGACCGGCGTCGACAAACCCAAGCACTGATACCCCCATAAATCCCCCTGTACGCTGGGCCTCCCAAAGGTCCGGCGTACCGTTGCGCGCAGCAAAAGTTCCAAATTTTCAGGCTGACCATTCAGT
Source organism: Pseudomonas sp. EYE_354 (assembly GCF_023148575.1). NCBI lineage: Bacteria > Pseudomonadati > Pseudomonadota > Gammaproteobacteria > Pseudomonadales > Pseudomonadaceae > Pseudomonas > Pseudomonas sp. EYE_354. The sequence continues at coordinate 533,780 of NZ_JAHXNQ010000001.1, read as the reverse complement.
CAGTTATTTTTTTAGGCAAATAGCCATCTTCGCTGAACTATTCAAAAAAGCCGCCGGTCACACCAAGTAAGCCATCACTTGGAACAGCCGTTTGAATCGGTGCCATGCGCTAACCGCCAGGCCCGCCACCGCTGACCACCTACGATGGATGTTGAAGTTTTTCAGGAGTTATCCAATGGAGTTGAAGACGATGAAGACCAGCACTGCCAAATCCACGTTTAACCACTTGCGCGGGCTTAAATTGGCCGCGCTGGCAATCGGCACCAGCTTCGTTCTGGCTGGCTGCGCCGGCAATCCTCCGACCGAGCAATACGCGGTCACGCAGTCTGCGGTGAACAGCGCTGTGAGCGCCGGCGGCACCGAGTATGCGGCTGTGGAAATGAAGTCGGCGCAGGACAAGCTCAAGCAAGCTGAAATCGCCATGCACGACAAGAACTACGAAGAGGCCCGTCGCCTGGCCGAACAAGCCGAGTGGGACGCCCGCGTTGCAGAGCGCAAGGCCCAGGCCGCCAAGGCTGAGCAGGCGGTGAAGGATTCTCAGAAGGCCGTTGATGAGTTGCGCAAGGAAGGCATGCGCCCGGCTGCTATCCAGCAGAAATAAGCCGCCGCCCCTTGACTGCATCGCACCTGATATCGAATTGAAAGGACGACACGACTATGCGTAAACAATTGATGATCCCTGCCCTGCTGGCGATGAGCGTTGCCCTGGCGGCCTGCTCCACGCCACCCAACGCGAACCTGGAAAATGCACGGACCAACTTCTCGGCCCTGCAATCGAACCCTAACGCCACGAAAGTAGCGGCCCTGGAAACCAAGGACGCGCAAGACTGGCTGGACAAGGCTGACAAAGCCTACCGCGACAAGGAAGACCAGAAGAAGGTCGACCAACTGGCCTACCTGACCAACCAGCGCGTTGAAGTGGCCAAAGACACCATCGCGCTGCGCGAATCCGAAGCCAAGCTGAAAAATGCCGGCGACGAACGTGCCCGTGCCTTGCTGGACGCCCGTGACGCGCAGATCAAGCAACTGCAAGACAGCCTGAACGCCAAGCAAACCGATCGCGGTACGCTGGTGACCTTTGGTGATGTGCTGTTTGCCACCAACAAGGCCGACCTGAAATCCAGCGGTCTGGTGAACATCAACAAACTGGCGCAGTTCCTCCAGGAAAACCCGGATCGCCAGGTGATCGTTGAAGGCTACACCGACAGCACCGGCAGCGATGCCTACAACCAGAGCCTGTCCGAGCGCCGTGCCGCTTCGGTACAAGTGGCGCTGATCAAGATGGGCGTCGATCCACGCCGCATCGTGACCACCGGCTACGGCAAGGAATACCCGGTTGCCGACAACGGCAGCGTGTCGGGCCGTGCGATGAACCGCCGCGTTGAAGTGACCATCTCCAACGACAACCAGCCGGTCAAACCACGTTCGTCCATGACGAACTGATTGATCGAAGCTGAAAAAAACCCACCTCACGGTGGGTTTTTTTTGCCTGTCAGGCGTCGACCTTACGACCGTTGTCACTGTCCGGCAGCATCGCCTCAAGACCTTTGCGTCCCGCGAACATCTGCTTGATCTGATCCTCATCAAGCTGACTGCCGCAACCCCCTGAACGCTCGCGACACTGAGCGGTTTCCCGCTCCAGACGCTCGTGGCCCCGGGCCATGCCAAGCATTTTGCCTATAGCACTAATATCCATCTTCTCTCTCCAGCGTTCCGTATTCGTAAGGTGTGCGTGAGTCACACCGACAAGTCAGTCAGTGGCGACTTACGAATAACGGTTCCAGAAATTCCAAGCGAACGGATGCAATGAAAGCGCTATTGCTGCAATTGCGGCGTTTCCTGCCCCATGCAGCGCACCGCTTGCTTCTTGTTGTTCACCAGCACGCCGCTCAGACCCTTTTGCTCAGTGTCAAACATCACCAGCACACCATCGACGCACTGCGCCACCTGGGCCGCCGGGGTCAGGGAGATCTTGTAGTCCTCACCGGGTACGGTCTTGAGCATGGTGAAGTCGCTGAGCAGCAAGGCGTCTTCCGGTTTGGCGAAGTGCAGGTAGCCGTAGTACCACAGGCAGCCGACGGTGCCGATGATGGTGCCGATGCCAGTGAGGATCAGCGGGATCATGTTGCGTTCTTCGCTCATTGCGGGCTCTCTGATGAATCGACTTTAGGAAGTGGGTAATTCGGAATTTCGCCCAGACGCCGCAGGCCATTGAAGTGCTGCGGGTCGTCCAGATAGCGCAGCATCACGGTTTGCCAGGTCTTGTCGGCAAAGGTCTGCACATGTCCGCCCCGGGTCAACTGCAGCACCCGAGGTGGCGGCGCGGCCTTGTACAGGCGGATGCCGTTGGCCAGGGGCACAATCGGATCATCCAGGCTATGGAACAGCAGTTTCGGCACGCCGGTCAGTTGGGGCATGGCATTGATTGCACTGTCACTGTCGGGCACCAGCCAGGACAAGGGCACCTGAAACGGCCATGTTAACCAGGAGGTGCTGAGGGCGAATTGTCCTACGTCACGATAACTGGCAGGCACGCCGTCGAGCACCAGGGCCTTGAGCCTGGCCTGCCGCGCCGGGTGTTCGGCCAGGTAGTGCACGGCCAGCGCGCCCCCCAGGCTTTGGCCCAACACGATCAGCGGCTGGCCCTGGGCTTCGGGGGCGTTGTCGATCCAGCTGAAGGCCGCATCCACGTCCTGATAAATCGCCGGCAATGACGGTTTGCCCTGCGACAGCCCGTAGCCGCGATAGTCCAGCAGCAGCACTTGATAACCCTGCTCGGGCAGCCACCAACTGCCGCCCAGATGCCAGGCCAGGTTGCCGCCGTTGCCATGCAGGTGCAGCACCGTACCTTTGACCGGCACGCCGGCCTTGGCCGGCAGCCACCAGGCGTGCAGCTTCACGCCATCGGCGGTGGTGAGGGTGACGTCGCGGTACGCCAGCCGGGCTTTTTCCGGGGTGAACGGCAGGCCAGGTTCGGGGTAGAACAGCAGCGAGCTGCAACCGTTCAAAGTGAGTAGCAGGCACAGAATGCCGAGGATTCTCATCCGTTGAAGCCTCGTAATTGAGTTGAAATCTGCAGATTCATGAGGGGAGCGGGCTTGCTCGCTCCCACACATTGACCCGGTTCCTTCAGCAAATCTCCTAAAGGATATTCGAGTAATCCGCCTCGATCCGATCCAGGCTCAGGTGGTTGAGGAAGTTGGAGAAACACATCCACGCCGCCAGTGCGTTCATGTCGCGGAACTGCTCGGGCAGGTACTTGGGCGGCACCACCAGGCCTTCATCGACCAATTGGCGCAGGGTGCGCATGTCTTCCAGGGTGGTCTTGCCGCAGAACAGCAGCGGCACTTGTTCCAGCTTGCCCTTTCGAACGGCCAGCTGGATGTAGTTGTAGACCATGATAAAGCCCTTGAGGTAGGACAAATCCTTGGTAAACGGCAGGCCATTGGGCACCGAACCGCGAAATACCCGGCTGGCGTTGCCATAGCTTTCAGCCATTTCAAAGCCCTGCTCACGGAAGAACTCGAACACCTGCAGGAAATCGGCGCCCTCCTCCACCATATGAATAGCGCGGGTGCGGTTGGTCAGTTTGCGCAGGCGACTGGGGTAGGAGGCAAAGGTGATGATCTCCATCAGAATCGCCAGGCCTTCCTGGGTCACGGTGGACGAAGGCGGGCCCTTGGACAGAAAGGTGCAGATCGGCTGGTTCTGGCCATTGAGGGTGGTGCCGACGTGGACCAGGCCTTCGTGCACTTCCAGGGCGCGTACGTCACGGCTGTTGAACATCGCGTCGGCGCGGATCTTGATGTAGTCGGCACCGGCCGCAGCATCGGCGACGATCCCGTCGGACTCGAACACGCGGATGGTTTCTTCCGCCTCGCCAAACACCTTGTTCAGGCGGGTTTGCAGCAGCGCGACGGCGTCCTTGGCGGTAAGGGTCTTGGCCTCGTCCTTAAGGTCGCCACGGCCGTCGATATTGTTCAGGTAGTCGGAGAGCATCAGGCCCAGGTCGGCCAGGGTCGGGTCGCCGGCGTGGAAGGCGTCGGAGGCGGCGCCGTAGAGCTCTTGGGAGATCAGGCCGAAATCCTCGGTGCCACGGGCTTCGAGCATGCGCACCACCATGCGGTATTCACGGCACATGCGGCGCATGATCTGCCCCACCGGGCTGAACTGGCCGAGGCGGCGGGTGATGTCACGCTCGATGTTCTGGAACTCCAGCTTGACTGCACTGGAATCGAACGACAGCGGCCGGTTCAGGTAGTAGTCGCGGTCCACGGCAGGCATCGCCTTGCCCTTGGCCTTGAGGAACCCTTGACGAATGTTCTCGTCCCACTTCACAGCGTCAAGGACGCGAATCGGTGTTTGTGCCAGCACAATGCGATCGGACAGGCTGCGTATCGTCTGCTGGTAATCGTCCACCGGGGTTTCCTTCTTTAAACGTTATTTGCCCGCGCGCCGGTAGCGCACGGCTTCAACGAACACATCGGCATTGGCCGGGTTATCCAGGTAAGCAAACACCTGGTCCATGGGGCTGTCCAGCAACACGCCGTCGCCTTCGACCGTCTCTGCGGCGTGGCCCTGCAACAGCTGTTGGCCGATGGCCTGGCGGATCTGTTCCAGGTCGAGGGTGTAGACCACCAATTCATGCTTTTCGTCGAACTCAAACCCGGCCAGGATAAAATGCCCGCCGAACCTGACCGGTAACGGCGCCGACAAGTACCAACGGTTGCCATGGCGCGACACCGTGAACAGGTATTCATCGCGCTGGCGCGGCGTGGCTTCAGGGTAGCTCACGGCTTTGTAACGGTGCTTACCCACACGGGTGATGCGCAGGTTGAGCGGCTCCCCCCAGGCATTCTTGCTGGCCCAGCGGCCCAGCAGTTCACTTGGCGCCGCCTCAGGGTTCGCCAGCGGCTCCTTGAACGTCACCAGGCAACCGCCCAGCAGCAGGAACGACAAGGCGATCAGCGCGACACGCCAGGTTTTCATCGGACATCCCCCGGTGTCAGACCGAGGCCAACACCAAATGCATGTAACGCTTGAGGATCTCAAGCATCTCGTCACCGGTCAGCGGCTCTGCGCCGCCCAACAGGCCCTGATATTCCATCCGACTGATAATCGCCGTCAACACCTTGGCGTCCTGTTGCGGCTCGCGAGAGCCCAATACCTGGAAAAACTGCCCCGTGCCCTGCAACAGGATTTGCTGGTGAGAACGCACCAGTTCCGCCAGACGCGGGTTTAACAGGGCTTCCTGGCGAAAAGCCATTTCAGCCATCAGGTAATCGCGACGGTGGGTCAGTTGGCGCAGCACGTAGTCGACGGTCAGCCGCGCGATGTCATCGGCCAATTGCGAGCGCGATTCGGCGCTGCCATCGCCATAGGCAACCATCTCGCGCAGCAGGCCTTCGTTACGCACCCACAACTTGCCCATGAACGCGGCGCTGCGTTCGACGTATAGGGCGAAGGTATCGGTGAGCAGGTCATCGATGTCTTTGAAGTAATAAGTGGTGGCCGACAACGGCACCCCCGCCTCGGCCGCCACAGCGCGATGGCGCACGGCTCGCACGCCGTCGCGCACCACGATGCGCATGGCCGCATCGAGAATGTCCTGCCTGCGTTGCTCACTGCCCCGACGGCTGGCCTTACGGCCCTGGTACTGGACGCTTTCAGCCACGGCAGCAGCAATGCCGGCGGCGCCTTCTTGAGCCATTACGCGGTTCACGACACACATCCTTGAATAGATCAAAACCTGGCGCTGTTTGCTTGACGCTTATTAACGCCCCATAAAAAAGCCGCCTTATAAAGGCGGCTTCGGATTTCACTAAGGTTACGCTTGCGGCCGCATGTGCGGGAACAGGATTACGTCGCGGATCGACGGCGAATCCGTCAGCAACATCACCAGACGGTCGATACCGATGCCTTCACCCGCGGTTGGCGGCATGCCGTATTCCAGGGCACGTACAAAGTCGGCATCGTAGTGCATGGCTTCGTCGTCGCCGGCGTCCTTGTCGGCCACCTGGGCCATGAAGCGTTCGGCCTGATCTTCCGCGTCGTTAAGCTCGGAGTAGGCGTTGGCGATTTCGCGGCCGCCGATGAACAGCTCGAAACGGTCGGTGACGTTCGGGTTGTCGTCGTTGCGGCGCGCCAGCGGCGACACTTCGAACGGGTACTGGGTAATGAAGTGCGGCTGTTCCAGCTTGTGCTCCACCAACTCTTCGAAAATCATCACTTGCAGCTTGCCCAGACCTTCGAAGCCCAGCACCTTGGCGCCGGCTTTCTTGGCAATGGCACGGGCCTTGTCGATGTCGTTGAGGTCGTCAGCGGTCAGTTCAGGGTTGTACTTGAGGATCGAATCGAAAACCGACAGGCGCACGAACGGTTCGCCGAAGTGGAACACCTTGTCGCCGTACGGCACGTCGGTGCTGCCCAGGACCAGTTGCGCCAGTTCGCGGAACAGTTCTTCGGTGAGGTCCATGTTGTCTTCGTAGTCGGCGTACGCCTGGTAGAACTCCAACATGGTGAATTCAGGGTTGTGACGGGTCGAGACGCCTTCGTTACGGAAGTTGCGGTTGATCTCGAACACCTTCTCGAAGCCGCCGACCACCAGGCGCTTGAGGTACAACTCAGGCGCGATACGCAGGAACATTTCCATGTCCAGCGCATTGTGGTGAGTTTCGAATGGCTTGGCCGCGGCACCACCGGGGATGGTTTGCAGCATCGGCGTTTCCACTTCGAGGAAGTCACGCGCCATCAGGAAGCTGCGGATGTGGGCAATGACTTGCGAACGCACGCGGAAGGTATGGCGTACGTCTTCGTTGACGATCAGGTCAACGTAGCGCTGGCGGTAGCGCTGCTCGGTGTCGGTCAGGCCGTGGTGCTTGTCCGGCAACGGGCGCAGCGACTTGGTCAGCAGGCGCACGCTGGTCATCTCGACGTACAGGTCGCCCTTGCCGGAACGGGCCAGGGTGCCTTCGGCGGCGATGATGTCGCCCATGTCCCAGGTTTTCACCGCGGCCAGGGTTTCTTCGGACAGGGTTTTACGGTTGACGTAGACCTGAATGCGACCGGTCATGTCCTGGATCACCATGAACGAGCCACGGTTGAGCATGATGCGACCTGCCACCTTGACCGGGATCGCAGCCTCTGCCAGCTCTTCCTTGGTCTTGTCCGCGTACTGCTTCTGCAACGCATCGCAGTAGTTCTCGCGACGGAAGTCGTTGGGGAAGGCGTTGCCCTTGGCGCGCTCGGCAGCAAGCTTTTCCTTGCGCAGGGCGATCAGGGAGTTTTCTTCCTGTTGCAGGGCTTGCGGGTCGAGTTGTTGGTCGCTCATGTCTTTTGAAATTCCATCACAGGTTCGTTGCCCCCACTGGTGGCGGGGGACTTAAGGTCTTGGCTGACGGTTTACAGCCCCGATTTCAAGCTGGCTTCCAGGTACTCGTCGATATCACCGTCGAGCACCTTGTCGCAGTCGCTGCGTTCGATGTTAGTGCGCAGATCCTTGATCCGCGACGCATCGAGTACGTAAGAGCGGATCTGGTGGCCCCAGCCGATATCCGACTTGGTGTCTTCCAGCGCCTGGGAAGCGGCGTTGCGCTTCTGCATTTCCTGCTCGTACAACTTGGCCCGCAGCATTTTCATGGCGGTGTCCTTGTTGGCGTGCTGGGAACGTTCGTTCTGGCAGCTGACCACGGTGTTGGTCGGTACGTGGGTGATACGTACGGCCGAGTCGGTGGTGTTTACGTGCTGACCACCGGCACCGGAGGAGCGGTAGGTGTCGATACGCAGGTCGGCCGGGTTGATCTCGATTTCCACCTTGTCGTCGATCTCTGGCGAGACGAACACCGCGCAGAACGAGGTGTGGCGACGGTTGCCGGAGTCGAACGGGCTTTTGCGCACCAGGCGGTGTACACCGATCTCGGTGCGCAACCAGCCAAAGGCGTATTCACCCTTGATGTGCACCGTTGCGCCTTTGATACCGGCGACTTCACCGGCCGACAGCTCCATGATGGTCGCGTCGAAGCCGCGTTTGTCGGCCCAGCGCAGGTACATGCGCAGCAGGATGTTGGCCCAGTCCTGGGCTTCGGTGCCACCGGAGCCGGCCTGGATGTCCAGGTAGGCGTTGTTCGGGTCCATTTCGTGACTGAACATGCGGCGGAATTCAAGCTTGGCGAGGTTTTCCTCGAGACGGGCCAGCTCGGCGACGACATCGCCCACTGCGCCTTCGTCGTCTTCTTCGACGGCCATGTCCAGCAGGTCACGGCAATCGGCCAGACCGGTGTTCAGTTCGTCGAGGGTGTCGACGATCTGCGCCAGGGCAGAGCGCTCGCGGCCCAGTTCCTGGGCATATTCGGGTTTGTTCCAGACACTCGGATCTTCAAGCTCGCGATTGACTTCGGTCAGACGCTCATGCTTTTGATCGTAGTCAAAGATACCCCCGAATAGTTTCGGAGCGCTCGGACAGGTCCTTGATGGTGTTAAGGATCGGGTTGATTTCCATGGCGGGCAGCACTCGTTGGCGAACTTTTGAAAGCCGGCGAGTATAACGGCAAACGGGGTGAAACGGCAGCCCGCTTGGCGAAAAGGCGGGGGTTGTCTACGAACGGATGGGCGATTCGGCGCCACGGGTGAGAGGGGGCTGCCACGCAGCCCGGCGCAGGGCAAGCCTGCTCGCCACAGAGAGCTTGTTCTTCACGGCAAGACTGCTCGCTGCGGCGGGCCCGCTGCGGCGCGCGGCATTACTCGATGCCGACCTGATTGCGTCCATTGTGCTTGGCCGTATAGAGCCCCTTGTCCGCCGCCAGGATCAGTTGCCGGTAATCGGTGCCTTGCACGGGTGTCATGGTCGACAGGCCGATACTGACGGTCAGGCTGGAACCCTCGGCCGGTGCAATATGCGGGATTTTCAGCGAAGCAACGGCCATGCGCAGTTTTTCGGCCACCAGTCGCGCGCCGCCTGGCGACGTGTTGGGCAGCACCAGGGCGAATTCTTCGCCGCCATAACGCGCCGGCAGGTCAGAAGGACGGCTGCTGGCCTCACGGATGGTGGTGGCGACTTTACGCAGGGCTTCGTCACCCTCGACATGACCGAAGCTGTCGTTATAGGTCTTGAAAAAGTCCACATCGATCATCAGCAACGACAGCTGGGCCTGGTCGCGCATGGCGCGGCGCCATTCCAGTTCCAGGTATTCGTCGAAGTGGCGACGGTTGGACAGCCCGGTCAGGCCATCGGAGTTCATCAGCCGTTGCAGCACCAGGTTGGTGTCCAGCAACTGTTGCTGGCTGACCCGCAGGGCACGGTAGGCGGCATCGCGCTGCAACAGCGTCATGTAGGAGCGCGAGTGATAGCGGATGCGCGCCACCAGTTCGATGTTGTCCGGCAGTTTGACCAGATAATCGTTGGCCCCCGCCGAGAACGCCGCGCTCTTGATCAACGGGTCTTCCTTGGTGGAAAGCACGATGATCGGGATATTCTGCGTGGCCGGGTGGTTGCGGTATTCGCGCACCAGGGTCAGGCCGTCCAGGCCGGGCATGACCAGATCCTGCAGGATGACCGTCGGTTTGATGCGGATAGCCTGGGCGATCGCCTGGTGCGGATCGGCGCAGAAGTGAAAGTCGATATTCTCTTCATGGGCCAGGCCACGCCGCACGGCTTCGCCGATCATGGCCTGGTCGTCGACCAGCAACACCATGGCGGCGTTTTCGTCGGTCTTGATGTCGTCGATCTGTAAATCATTCATGTGCAGTTACCTGAATTACCACCTGCAAGCCAGCATTGCCGAAGATCATGCTCATTTTGCGAAGATCTCCAGCAATCGGGGCGCAATCCTATCCAGTGGGCGAATTTCAACAGCAGCATCAATTGCCGCCGCCGCTTTGGGCATGCCATACACCGCGCAGCTTTGCTGGTCCTGGGCGATGGTCAAATATCCTTGTTCCCGCATCAGCTTGAGGCCTTGAGCCCCATCGCGCCCCATACCGGTCAGCAGTACGCCGACCGCATCGCCACTCCAGTGGCTGGCCACGCTTTCGAAAAATACGTCGATTGAAGGCCGGTAAATTTCGTTCACCGGCTCAGCGGTATAGGCCAGCGTACCGTTCTTGAGTAACCGAATATGGTGGTTGGTACCTGCCAGCAACACCACCCCGCTTTGCGGCGGTTCGCCTTCACAGGCCAGGCGCACCGGCAGGCCGGAGGCGCTGCTCAGCCACTCGGCCATGCCGGCGGCGAACACCTGGTCCACGTGCTGAACCAGCACAATGGCGGCAGAAAAGTCACGGGGCAAGCCTTTGAGCAGGATTTCCAGGGCTGCCGGACCGCCCGCCGAGGAGCCGATAGCCACCAGGCTTTGGCGTTGGCCGGTACCTCGTGCAGGCGCGGTTTCAGCCCGTACACGACTGCCGCGCTGGCCGATCAGCCAGCCGATGTTGAGGATTTTGCGCAGTAACGGCGCCGCCGCATCCTTGGGGTTGCCCACGCCCAGGGCCGGCGTGTCCACCACGTCCAGCGCGCCATGGCCCATGGCTTCGAACACCCGGCCCATGTTGGCCTGGCGGTCGACCGTCACCAGCAAAATCGCACATGGCGTCTGGGCCATGATCTGCCGCGTGGCCTCGACGCCATCCATCACCGGCATGATCAAGTCCATCAGGATCAGGTCCGGAGTCAGCTCGGCGCAGCGCTGCACGGCGTCCAGGCCATTGCCGGCCACCCACACCACTTGGTGCGCGGGCTCGAAGCTCAAGGCCCGGCGCAACGCTTCAACCGCCAGGGGCATGTCATTGACGATGGCTATTCTCATGCCCGCGCGTCTCCAATCAGTTCCACCACGGCGTCCAGCAGCGCGTCATCGTGGAAACTGGCTTTGGCCAGGTAGTAATCGGCGCCGGCGTCCAGGCCCCGTCGACGGTCCTCTTCACGGTCTTTGTACGACACCACCATCACCGGCAACGATTGCAGGCGAGTATCACGGCGCAAGAGTGTGACCAATTCAATACCGTCCATGCGAGGCATATCAATGTCAGTGATCAACAGGTCGAAGTCTTCGGAGCGCAGGGCATTCCAGCCATCCATGCCATCGACCGCCACGGCGACTTCGTAACCGCGATTAAGCAGCAATTTACGTTGCAATTCGCGCACCGTGAGCGAGTCGTCCACCACCAGCACGCGCTTGCGCGGCGCCTCGCTGGCCTGCTGGCTGCGCCGGGCGATGCGTTCCAGGCGGCCGGTGTTGAGCAGCTTGTCCACCGAGCGCAGCATGTCTTCCACATCGACGATCAACACCACCGAGCCATCGTCCAGCAACGCGCCGGCGGAAATATCCTGGACCTTGCCCAGGCGGGCATCCAGCGGCAACACCACCAGGGTGCGCTCGCCGATAAAGCGTTCCACGGCAATACCGTACACCGCGTCGCGCTCGCGGATCACCACCACCTTCAAGGTCTCGTCATTGTTCTGCCCCGCAGGGCGCTGCAATAACTGGCTGGCGGCGACCAGGCCGACATGCCGGCCTTCGTGCCAGAAATGCTGGCGACCTTCCAACTGCACGATGTCGTCGGGCGCCAGATCGCACATACGTTCGATATGCGCCAGTGGGAAGGCGTAGGCCTCTTCGCCGACCTCCACCACCAGGCTGCGCACCACCGACAGGGTCAGCGGCACTTCCAGGTGGAAACGACTGCCCTGCCCCGCCGCCTGCTCCAGCACCACCGCGCCGCGCAACTGGCGCACCATGTGCTGCACCGCATCCAGCCCGACACCGCGACCGGACACTTCGGTGACCTTGTCACGCAGGCTGAACCCCGGCAGGAACAGGAACGTCAGCAGCTCTTCTTCACTCAGGCTCAGCGCGGTTTCCACGGTGGAAAGGTGGCGATCGACAATGCTGGCGCGCAGGCGTTCCAGGTCGACGCCATTACCATCGTCGCTCAGCTCCAGCACCAGCAGGCCGGCCTGGTGGGACGCACGCAGGCGGATCACCCCTTCGGCCGGTTTGCCCGCCAGCAGGCGCTGCTCGGGCATTTCGATGCCGTGATCAACAGCATTACGCAACAAGTGCGTGAGGGGCGCTTCGAGCTTTTCCAGGACGTCACGGTCGACTTGCGTTTTCTCGCCTTCGATCTCAAGACGCACTTGCTTGCCGAGGCTGCGCCCCAGGTCGCGCACCATGCGCACCTGCCCGGCCAGCACATCGGCAAACGGGCGCATCCGACAGGCCAGCGCGGTGTCGTAGAGCACCTGGGCGCGTTGCCCGGCCTGCCAGCCAAACTCATCCAGCTCGGCGGCTTTTTCCGCCAGCAGAGCTTGGGCCTCGCTCAACAAGCGCCGGGTGTCGGCCAGGGCTTCCTGGGCTTCGAGGTTCAGCCCCAGGGTCTTGAGCTGGCCGTCCAGGGTGTCCAGGGCACGCACACTCTGGCTTTGAATGCGTTTGAGGCGCTGCATGCTCGCCAGGTAAGGCTTGAGCCGCTGGGTTTCCACCAGGGACTTACTGGACAAGTCCAACAGGCTGTTCAAGCGCTCGGCGGTCACGCGCAATACGCGCTCGCCGCCTTCGGTCATGCGCTTGTTCTGACGCGGCGGGTCGCTGGCCACCGGTGGCGCGGGTTCCGGTTCCGCCGGCAGTGCTTCAACCACCGGCACTGGCGCGGCGGGCGGTGGCGCGACGCGGGCGGTCGGTTGCGTCGGGTCGAGCAGGCGCTCCATCAGCGCCACATACGCCTCGATGTCCGCCGGCCCCACGTTGTTACCCGGCGTGGCGATGCGCATCAGCAGGTCGGTGCCCTGCAGCAACGCGTCGATATGTTCGGGCTGCAGGTACAAGCGACTTTCCTGGGCACTGACCAGGCAGTCCTCCATCACATGCGCCACGCTGACGCCGGCGTCCACCCCCACGATACGGGCCGCGCCCTTGAGCGAATGGGCCGCGCGCATGCACGCTTCGAGCTGGTCGGCCTGGGTCGGGTTACGTTCAAGCGCCAGCAGGCCGGCGCTGAGCACCTGGGTCTGCGCGTCGGCTTCCAGGCTGAACAGTTCCAGCAGCGAGGCATCGCGCATCTGATCGGGGGTCATGTAAGGCTCCGGGTCACGGCGGACAACACTTGCGCCTCGTCCAGCCAGCGCAGGCTGCGGCCCTTCCACGGCAAGACACCTTGGGTGAAGCGCGCGCTGGCCTGGGTACCGGACGCCGATGCCGCCTGCAACGTGCGTTCATCGATGGCGTGGATGCCGTCCACTTCGTCCACCGGCACCACCACCGGGCCGTCGTCGGCCGCGATGATCAACATGCGCGGCATGATCCGGCCACTGCCTGTGGCGTTAGCGGTCTGCTCCAGGCCCAGCAGCTCGACCAGTGACAGACACGCCACCAGCGCGCCACGCACATTGGCCACCCCGAGCAATGCCCGTGAGCGCTGATGCGGCAGCGAGTGAATCGGTTGCAACGGCGCCACTTCCACCAGGCAGCGCGTGGCAATGCCGAGCCATTCTTCACCGAGGCGGAACATCAGCAGGGAGCGCGTGACGATGTCTTCGTCGACCTCGACCGCCGTGACCGGACGCCGATCGTCCTGCTGCAAGGCGTACCGGTCCAGCAGCCGCGTGGCGGCCGCCGAATACACCGCACAGTTGCGGCAGTGAATATGGTCGGCCAGCAGCGGGCACGATTTGTCACCGTGAATACCGATACGGTTCCAGCAATCGTCGATGGCCTGGCTATCGATCAGGGTCAGGCCGCCAGTGTCGAGCGCCTCGGTGCTATTCATCGTTTGGACTCACTGTCAGCTCGCTCACTACGGGCGGCGCGCGCCTGCATACGGCGCGCCCCCTCGCTGTCGCCCTGAGATTCGAGCAACGCAGCCAGGTGCATCAAGGCCTGCGGATGCTGGGGTTCCAGGTACAAGGCTTTTCGGTAAAACCCCTGGGCTTGCAGGGCACTGCCGGCCACGTCGCTGAGCAGCCCCAGCCAGAAGAACACCTGGGCGGCCGGCGGGTAGCTGTTCAGATACTGTTCGCACGCGGCACGGGCCTCGGCACTTTTGCCCTCGTTGGCCAGGGTAGCGATGCGGCTGAGCAAGGCACCGGCATCGGACGATGACGCCTTGATCGGTACCACCTGGGCACTGACCGTACTGAACGGTCGCGGCTTGACGGGGATCGGTGCCGCACTGCGCGGGAGCACGGGATTAGGCACGAACAGCGGTTCAGCTACCACAGGCTCGGCGTGCCGGCTGAAGGCAAACGACTGCGGCACGCCAATCGAGCGCATGCCGTGGCGCCCCAACAGGCTGCCCTCCGCGGGGCCGATAAACAGCACACCGTCCACGTGGGTCAGCTCTTTGAGCACATCAAACACTTGTTTCTGGGTCGGCTGGTCGAAGTAGATCAACAGGTTGCGGCAGAACACGAAGTCATAGCTGGGTTCGTTCGCCAGCAGCGTCGGGTCGAGCAGGTTGCCAACTTGCAGGCGTACTTGCTCGCGCACCCGGTCGGCGATGTGATAACCGTCGCCAGACTCCGTGAAATGGCGCTCACGAAAAGCTATATCGCTGCCACGAAAGGAGTTTTTGCCATACACCCCGCGTCTGGCGCGCTCCACCGACAGCGGGCTGACGTCCAGGCCCAGCACCTTGAACTGATGCGGCGCAATGCCTGCATCCAGCAAGGCCATGGCGATCGAATAGGGTTCTTCGCCGGTGGAGCACGGCAGGCTGAGGATGCGCAGCGCACGCATCTGATTGATCTCGGCCAGGCGCGCCTTGGCCAGTCGGGCCAGGGTCGCAAAGGATTCGGGGTAACGGAAAAACCAGGTTTCGGGGACGATCACCGCTTCGATCAGCGCTTGCTGCTCATCGTGGGAGCTTTGCAGGTGCTGCCAGTATTCAGCGGCGCTGTGTGCCTGCACCGCCTGGCTGCGCTGGCGCACCGCGCGCTCGATGATGGCCTCGCCGACCGACGCGACGTCCAGGCCGATACGTTCTTTCAAGAAGGCAAAGAAGCGCGGGTCGTTACTCATACGCTCAGCTCGTCAGAAAATAACAGCGCGCGTACGTCATCGGTCAGCACGTCATTCACGCCGATCCACTGCATCAGGCCCAATGCGTCTTCGCGCACCGGCCCCAGGTAGCGCGCGTCACGGTTATCCAGGCCATAGGGCTGAAAGTCCGCCGGGTCACAACGCAGGGTGTCGGTGGCCTGTTCTAGGATCAACCCCAGCCGGCGCGCCTCGCTCCAGGGATGCGGCTGGTAATTGACCAATACCAGCCGGGTGCTGGTGCGGGCCTGGGCGGCCGTGCCGAAGGTCAAGGCGCTGAGGTCGATCACCGGCACCATCGCCCCGCGATGGGCAAAGATGCCCGCCACCCAATGCGGCGCATGAGCAATCGGCTTGAGCGGCAGGCACGGCAGCACCTCGGCCACTTCGGTGGCCTTCACGGCATAACGTTCGCTGCCGATGTGAAACACCAGGAACAATGCCTTTTTCGCTGCCGGCACGGTGCCGCGTCTAGCCGCCAGGTCGCTCATCAGACTTTGAAACGCGATACGCCGCCGCGCAGACCGACCGCCACCTGACTCAGCTCATCGATCGCAAAGCTGGCCTGGCGCAGTGACTCCACGGTCTGGCTGCTGGCATCGCCCAGTTGCACCAGGGCATGGTTGATCTGCTCGGCGCCGGTGGCCTGGGCCTGCATGCCTTCGTTGACCATCAACACCCGAGGCGCCAGGGCCTGCACCTGATGGATGATCTGCGACAGTTGCTCGCCCACTTGCTGCACCTCGAACATGCCGCGGCGCACCTCCTCAGAAAACTTGTCCATGCCCATCACGCCCGCCGAGACCGCTGACTGGATTTCGCGCACCATCTGTTCGATGTCGTAGGTCGCCACGGCGGTCTGGTCGGCCAGGCGCCGTACTTCGGTGGCGACCACGGCGAAACCGCGACCGTATTCACCGGCCTTTTCGGCCTCGATCGCCGCATTGAGGGACAACAGGTTGGTCTGGTCGGCGACCTTGACGATGGTCACCACCACCTGATTGATGTTGCTGGCCTTCTCATTAAGGATCGCCAGCTTGGCGTTCACCAGGTCGGCGGCGCCCATCACTGAATGCATGGTTTCTTCCATGCGCGCCAGGCCCTGCTGGCCGGAGCCGGCGGCCACCGATGCCTGATCGGCAGCGGTGGACACTTCGGTCATGGTGCGCACGAGGTCTTTGGAGGTTGCCGCGATTTCCCGCGATGTGGCGCCGATTTCGGTGGTGGTCGCCGCAGTTTCGGTGGCGGTGGCCTGTTGCTGCTTGGACGTGGCAGCAATCTCGGTCACCGAGGTTGTGACCTGCACCGACGAACGCTGGGCCTGAGACACCAGGGCCGTGAGTTCGGTCATCATGTCGTTGAAGCCGGTTTCCACCGCGTTGAATTCGTCCTTGCGCGCAAGGTTCAGGCGCTTGCTCAGGTCACCGGTGCGCATGATGTCGAGGATTTCGACAATGCGCTGCATCGGCGCCATGATCGTGCGCATCAGCAGCAGGCCGCACAGGCCGGCGGCCAGGATGGCCACGGCCAGCGACACGAACATGCTGATTTTGGCAGACGATACCGCCTCGTCGATGGCGGCCGTCGCATTGTCGGACACGGCTTTGTTTTCGGTGATGATGTCATTGAGCTTCATGCGGCCTTCGACCCAGATCGGCGTCAACTGCTCTTCGAGCAACTGGCGCGCGGCTGCCAGGTCGTCGGCTTCGATGCGCTCGATCACCTGCTTGAGCACCTTGTTGTAGGTGAGGTGGGCGGCCTTGAAATTATCGAATTCCATGCGATCAGCCTGGTTATGAACCGTGTGCTCATAGTTGGCCATCTGCTGTTCAATGCGCGCTTCGAAGGAGTTGTAGTCGGCCCTGTCGCTGCCGGTGAAGGTTTTTTCGTCACGCAGACCAATGATATCGATGGTCATCAGATAGCTATCGACCCACGCGCTGCGGATCATCGAACTCAGATAAACCCCCGGCACCGCGTCGTCACGCACGGCTTCCTGGCTGGATTCGATTTTCATCAACCGTGAATAGGAGACCACAACCATTAACAGCATGATGGCGATAATGACCGCAAAACTTGCCAGGATGCGTTGGCGCAAGGTCCAGTTCTTCACAGTTATTCCTCGGAGGGCCATTCAAATGGAGGGGAGTATAGCCGAGCGCAAGGCCTTATTAATCAACCGGTTTTTATAGGGGCGCTCGCAGAATACAAAAAACGCCGAAGGGTGATTGCAGAACCACCCTACACCACACCAGGAAATGTCCGACTACCCGGTTCTTGTCGCCTCCCCTAGCGTGCTGGTCCCAGTTAACAAAAAGACATATCTGGCATGCGACGCTATTTAATTACACGAGGCGCCAAAACCACTGCTGGCGGTACAGTGGTCGACGGTTTGAAAAGCTTCGGCATCAAAGGGGTAGAAATTGCCCTTGAAGGGCATCAGGTGCTTTGCCCGGTGTGCCAGACCGCAGGCGCCATCGTTTGTGTCGACCCGCGGCTTAAAATGGAAGCACATGGGCGAAACGTTGCGCTTTCGGATGATCTCTGTTTGTGCAAATGCGACCCGGCCCCTCGCCTGATTGCCAACCAGTTGGAGTGGTATCAGACCATTACTCGCGAAGACACTTCGGTACACAGCAAAGCCGCCCCTGTATCGCCCCCATTGCAAGCTCCAGCGACAATGCCTCGCACCATGTCCACCTCGGCCTCACGGCCCACCACTCCAGCATTCAGCGAGATGCTCGAATCTTCCTGCGAACGCAATTGGCGCTTCTACCAGCAGCAGGCAGAAGACATTGTCGCGCCAAGCGGCACGCTGATCGCCGATCCCAGGCAGCGCAACCGCGTGATCAACTCTGCTTACGCTCAGCTCTGGCGGCTCGACAACCGTTTTCAGTGGGCGGGCCTTGCGGCGTTTGCATCCAAGCAGGTGGGGTGCGGCTTGCTGCATGCGGCTGACGCCATCGAGAAAATTCAGGCGGAGTACGAGGCGGCGCAGCAACTGAGGAGGAGCGCACGAGTAAGTTGGCGACAAGGTGGACTGGGGCTGATCGTTGCCATACTTCTCGTATGGGTAACGATACGCCTCGGTTCGGACGATCCGGAAATAGCGTTAAGACTAGGCGAACCCTGGGAAGATATGCGCCAGCGCTCCAGCGCAAATATTGGTCCAGCTATTCCCGGACAGTACTGGGGAACATTACCGAGATCTGATGCTCGCCTGCGCTTCATAGATTCCCAGTATGGATTCATAACCCCGACGGCTCGTTTCTTCATGATTAGATACGACGACATGCGGGTTGCAGATCTGAGTATGTCCCCCCAGACCGAACCGCTACAGCTCGACGACACAATAAAGGTCATGTTGGATTTACAGGAGCAATGGCGTAAGAGCGGCTGGATACCCATCCGAGTCGAATACGATCCCCCCTTCGTTGACACACCCGAATGGCGTGCCCGATTGAGGGATGTGTATCAGGGCGCAACGTCATACTGGCAGGCTGGTGAAAAATACCAATTGATGATGGTGGTTAATCGATTCAAGGATGACCGGCATCCCAACGAAGAGCGTTATCTCATCAAGCTGAGCTTAGGCAAACCCTGGGTACATCCATGAACAGCAAATGCCCTTTGGTTAACCTTGCCGATGTGGGTCAACGCATGTCGTTCGTGCTGAAGGCCGCCGAACAGTTTGACAAGTTGCTACATGGCCCTCAGCGACATCAGATCGAACAGACGCTGGAAGATATCGCTGACGGTAAAGGCGTTCGATGAGTCGGAACTTGCAGATAAGTTGGCGCCGTTGCGGACTGGGATTGTTGGTTGCTCTACTCCTCTCATGGGTAGCAATACACCACGTTGCTGATGAACCGGAAATCGCACTGACGCTTGGCGAGCCCTGGGAAAACATGCGGCAACGCTCCAGCGCACGCATTGATTCAACCATTCCCGGACGCCACTGGTTCAGGATCCCAAAAACCGATGCACGCCTTCGTTTCATTGATCCGCAATATGGATTCACAACCCCACTGGCCCGTTTCTTCACGATAGGCTTCGATGATCAGTTGGTACGCAACGTCCGCATGTCCCCTCAAATCGAACCGCTACAGCTCGACGACACAATAAAGGTCATGTTGGATTTACAGGAGCAATGGCGTAAAGGCGGCTGGGTACCCATCCGAGTCGAATACGATCCCCCCTTCGTTGACACACCCGAATGGCGTGCCCGATTGAGGGACGTGTATCAGGGCGCAACGTCATACTGGCAGGCTGGTGAAAAATACCAATTGATGATGGTGGTTAATCGATTCAAGGATGACCGGTATCCCAACGAAGAGCGTTATCTCATCAAGCTGAGCTTAGGCAAACCCTGGGTACATCCATGAACAGAAAATGCCTTTTCGTTAATCTTGCCGATATGGGTCAACGCATGGCGTTCGTACTAAAGGCTGCTGCGCTCGGAGGGCTGGAAATGGACGGCGCTGTACTTGTTGGACGGTTGCCAATGCAACTATGGAGGTAGGTTTGCTTCCGATGGCGGCAGGTCAGTTAAACAAATCTCACTGACACGCCCTCATCGGGAGCAAGCCCCCTGCCACATCGTAAGTTTTGCGTACACCCGCGCCTATTGGTTAAGCCGTACTTGCTTTTCCAGCTCCAGCTTCAAGCCCGGCTCCAGCTTGAGTTGACGAGCCAATTCATCCAGATACGCCTTCTCCATAAAGTTCTCTTCGTCCACCAGCATCACGCTGGCGATATACATCTCGGCGGCCATTTCCGGCGTGCCGGCGGCTCGCGCCACGTCGGCCGGGTCCAGCGGTTTATTGAGTTCGGCGTGCAGCCAGTTGTGCAGTTCGCGGTCGTTGTCCAGTTTGGTGAACTCGCCCTCGATCAGCTCGCGCTCACGCTCGTCCACATGCCCGTCGGCTTTGGCCGCCGCGACCAGCGCCTTGAGGATGCCCTGGCTGTGCAGTTCGGCCTGAGCCGGCGGCAGGCGGTCGATGGTTTGCGGCTCGCCTTGGGGGGCGCTGGCCTGATTGGCCTGCCAGTTGCCATAGGCCTTGTAGGCGATGACACCCAATGCGGCCAAACCGCCGTAGGTCAGGGCCTTGCCGCCAAATTTGCGCGCCTTCTTGTTGCCCATCAGCAGCCCCATGGCACCCGCCGCCAGGGCGCCTCCCCCTGCGCCGCCAAGCAGGCTGCCCAGCCCGCCACCACCGAGCAGGCCGCCCAAGGCGCCTTTGTCCTGGCCCTTACCTTGGCCGCCAGCCTTGTTTTGCAACATGTCCTGGCCGGACTTGAGCAACTGATCGAGCAATCCACGGGTGTTCATAAAAGCCTCCAGACACTTGGGTTCATAGGACCAATAGGCCTCCAGCGTAAAACTAAGTGCCAAAAAGCCCTGATCTATAGTGCTTCCAGATGTAACGCCACACCCGCAGTCTGAAGCTTGCGACGGCCATTCGCTTAAATCGATATACACTCAGACGCATCGATAAAAATACCCCACGGGTAATTCCAGCATGATGACCCTGCGCCAAATCCGGCACTTTATCGCCGTGGCCGAGACCGGCTCGATCTCTGCCGCCGCGCAAACCGCGTTTATCTCCCAGTCCACCCTGACCCTGGCGATCCAGCAATTGGAGCAGGAAATCGGCGTCAACCTGTTCAATCGCCACGCCAAGGGCATGACCCTGACCCACCAGGGCCATCAGTTTCTGCGCCAGGCGCACTTGATTCTCGCCACCGTCGACAATGCCAAGCGCAGCCTGCAGCAGAGCACCGATCAAGTGGCCGGGCAGTTGATCATCGGCGTCACCAGCCTGGTGGCCGGCTATTACCTGGCGGACTTGCTCACCCGTTTCCAGCGCGCTTACCCCAATGTCGAAATTCGCGTAATGGAGGATGAGCGCCCGTACATCGAGCATTTGCTGGTCAGCGGTGAAATCGACGTGGGCGTGCTCATCCTCTCCAACCTGGAAGACCGCCACGCCCTGCAAACCGAGGTACTGACCCACTCGCCCCACCGCCTCTGGCTGCCGGCGCAACATCCGCTGCTGGAACACGACAGCATCAACCTCGCCGATGTGGCCCGTGAGCCGTTGATCCAGCTGAATGTCGACGAAATGGGCCACAACGCTCAACGTCTGTGGACCAGCGCAGGGTTGCAACCGCGCATCACGTTGCGTACGGCCTCGACCGAGGCGGTGCGCAGCCTGGTGGCTGCAGGCCTGGGCGTGTCGATCCAGCCGGACATGACCTACAGGCCGTGGTCCCTGGAAGGCGACATTATTGAAGCGCGGCCGATCGCCGACCTCAGCCAGACCCTCGATGTGGGCCTGGCCTGGCGCCGCGGCACCGCGCGGCCTGCCTTGGTGGACCCGTTCCTCACCGTGGCGCGGGAACAACCCCATCCACGCAAGCCATCTATTTAATCGAATGCTGCATTCAGTATTTAGTATTTGTTGACCTCGCCCCTGACCTCTAGTCTCTGCTGATTCCCTGAGAGAAGGTCAGGCGCCTTGTAAGAGAACGCCCATGACCACACAAGAAAAGAGATCGCGAAAAATGTCCGGCGCGCCCACCCCGCTGCTCACCGCGTTGCTGATCGATGGCGAACTGGTCCAGGGCCAAGGCTTTGTCGAGCCGATCCTCAACCCGGCCACCGGTGAAGTGCTCACCCAGATCGCCGAGGCCAGCACCGAGCAGGTCGAAAGCGCCATCCTTGCCGCCCACCGCGCGTTCTCCGGCTGGTCGCGGACCACACCGCAGCAGCGCTCGAATATCTTGTTGAGCATCGCCGACGCCATCGAAAAACACGCCGACTACCTGGCCCGCCTCGAATCCCTGAACTGCGGCAAACCGCTGCACCTGGCGCGCCAGGATGACTTGAGCGCCACGGTCGATGTGTTCCGCTTTTTTGCCGGAGCCGTGCGTTGCCAGACCGGCCAGCTCAGCGGCGAATACCTGCCGGGTTACACCAGCATGGTGCGCCGCGACCCGATTGGCGTAGTGGCATCCATTGCACCGTGGAATTACCCGCTGATGATGGCCGCCTGGAAAATCGCCCCGGCCCTCGCCGCCGGTAATACGTTGGTGTTCAAGCCGTCGGAACATACCCCGTTGTCTATCCTCGCGTTGGCGCCTGTGCTGAAGGACTTGTTACCGCGCGGGGTGATCAACATCCTGTGTGGCGGCGGTGAAGGCGTTGGCAGCCATCTGGTCAGCCACCCGAAAGTGCGCATGGTCTCGCTGACCGGCGATATCGTCACCGGGCAAAAAATCCTGCAGGCCGCGTCCAAGACGCTCAAACGTACCCATCTGGAACTGGGCGGCAAGGCGCCGGTGATCGTGTGTAATGACGCCGACCTGCAAGCGGTAGTCGAAGGCGTGCGCACTTACGGTTATTACAACGCCGGCCAGGACTGCACGGCCGCCTGCCGCATCTACGCCCAGGCCGGCATTCACGACACGTTGGTCGCAGAACTGGGCGCCGCGGTGAGCAGCCTGCGCTTTGCCGGCAAACGCGACGCCGACAACGAACTCGGCCCGCTGATCAGCACGCGCCAGCGCGACCGTGTGGCCAGCTTTGTCGAACGCGCCCTCGGCCAGCCGCATATTGAACGGGTGACCGGGGCCGCCGTGCATTCCGGAGCGGGTTTCTATTACCAGCCCACGCTGCTGGCCGGCTGCAAACAGACGGATGAAATCGTCCAGCGCGAAGTGTTCGGCCCGGTCGTCACCGTGACCCGCTTCGACGAGTTGGCGCAGGCGGTGGACTGGGCCAACGATTCTGAATACGGCCTGGCCTCATCGGTATGGACCCAGAACCTGGACAAAGCCATGCAGGTTGCAGCACGCCTGCAGTACGGCTGCACCTGGATCAACAGCCATTTCATGCTGGTCAGCGAAATGCCCCATGGCGGTTTGAAACGCTCGGGGTATGGGAAAGATCTGTCCAGCGATTCGCTACAGGACTACAGCGTGGTGCGCCACATCATGGCCCGCCACGGCCAGCATCTTTAAAACAACAACTAAGCTCATGCGTCACCGGTTGCACCCACTGCCCCGACCATAATTAAAGAAGAGGGAACCCCCATGTCCGCGCATAAGACCGCACTGCTCAGTGCCTTGACCACCGCGCTGCTGGCCAGCGCCAGCCTTCAGGCCGCCGAACCGCTCAAGGCGGTAGGCGCTGGCGAAGGCCAACTGGATATCGTCGCCTGGCCCGGTTATATCGAACGTGGCGAAAGCGACAAGGCCTACGACTGGGTCACCGGTTTCGAGAAGGAAACCGGCTGCAAGGTCAACGTGAAAACCGCCGCCACCTCTGACGAAATGGTCAGTCTGATGGCCAAGGGTGGCTATGACCTGGTTACCGCATCGGGCGACGCATCGCTGCGCTTGATCGTGGGCAAACGGGTGCAACCGATCAACACCGCGCTGATTCCCAACTGGAAAGGCATCGACCCGCGCCTTAAGGACGCACCGTGGTACGTGGTGGGCCAGCAAACCTACGGCACGCCATACCAGTGGGGCCCGAACGTGTTGATGTACAACACCAACGTGTTCAAGACCGCGCCCACCAGTTGGAACGTGCTGTTCAGCGCGCAGAACCTGCCGGACGGCAAGCCGAACAAAGGCCGCGTGCAGGCTTATGACGGCCCGATCTACATCGCCGATGCCGCGCTGTACCTCAAGAGCACCCAACCGGAGCTGGGCATCCAGAGCCCCTACGAGTTGACCGAAACCCAGTACAAAGCCGTGCTCGACCTGTTGCGCGCCCAGCAACCGTTGATCCACCGCTACTGGCACGACACCACCGTGCAAATGAGCGACTTCAAGAACGAAGGCGTGGTGGCCTCCAGCGCCTGGCCGTATCAGGTCAACGGGCTGATCAATGAGAAACAGCCGATCGCCTCGACCATCCCCAAGGAAGGCGCCACCGGCTGGGCCGACACCACCATGCTGCACAGCGAAGCCAAGCACCCCAACTGTGCCTACAAGTGGATGGACTGGTCGCTGCAGCCCAAGGTCCAGGGTGATGTCGCCGCCTGGTTCGGCTCGCTGCCGGCGGTGCCTGCGGCGTGCAAGGAAAGCGAGCTGCTGGGTGCTGAAGGCTGCAAGACCAACGGTTTCGATCAGTTCGAGAAAATTGCCTTCTGGAAAACGCCACAGGCCGAGGGCGGCAAGTTCGTGCCGTACAGCCGCTGGACCCAGGACTACATCGCGATCATGGGCGGGCGCTGAGATGTCACGGGCCACATAAACCCACTGTGGGAGGGCTTGCCCCCGATAGCGAAGTGTCAGCCAACACATCTGTTTCTGAGCCAGCGCTATCGGCCCCCTCCCACAATGACCGCATACAGATGTTTTGATTTTTCAGAAGTCCAGGCCGGGCCGCTGCGACGACCCGTGCCTTTTTGGAGCTCCGCACCATGACGCTTGCAGTCCAGTTCACCCACGTTTCCCGTCAGTTCGGCGAAGTGAAGGCCGTTGACCGGGTTTCCATCGATATCCAGGACGGCGAGTTCTTTTCCATGCTCGGCCCTTCCGGCTCGGGCAAAACCACCTGCCTGCGCCTGATCGCCGGGTTCGAACAGCCGAGCGCAGGCTCGATCCGCATTCATGGCGAGGAAGCCGCCGGCTTGCCGCCTTACCAACGTGATGTAAACACCGTATTCCAGGATTACGCGCTGTTCCCCCATATGAACGTGCGCGACAACGTGGCCTACGGCCTCAAGGTCAAAGGCGTCGGCAAGGCCGAGCGCCTGCGCCGTGCCGAAGAAACCCTGGCCATGGTCGCCCTCGGCGGCTACGGCGAGCGCAAGCCGGTGCAATTGTCCGGCGGCCAGCGCCAACGCGTGGCCCTGGCCCGCGCGCTGGTCAATCGCCCTCGGGTGTTGCTGCTTGATGAGCCTCTGGGCGCCCTCGACCTCAAACTGCGCGAACAGATGCAAAGCGAGCTGAAGAAGCTGCAGCGCCAACTGGGCATCACCTTTATCTTCGTGACCCACGACCAGACCGAAGCGCTGTCGATGTCCGACCGGGTGGCGGTGTTCAACAAAGGTCGCATCGAGCAGGTCGACACCCCGCGCAACCTGTACATGAAACCGGCCACCACCTTTGTGGCGGAATTTGTCGGCACCTCCAACGTGATTCGCGGCGAACTGGCCCAGCGCCTCAGCGGCAGCGCGCGGGCGTTCTCGATCCGCCCGGAACACGTGCGCTTCGCCGAGGGCCCGCTGGCGGCCGGTGACGTGGAAGTCAGCGGTTTGCTGCACGACATCCAGTACCAGGGCAGCGCGACCCGCTACGAGCTGAAACTGGAAAACGGCCAGACACTGAACATCAGCCAGGCCAACAGCCAGTGGCTGGACATCAGCAGTGGCCATCAGGTCGGGCAGCCCATCACCGCACGCTGGGCGCGGCAAGCCATGACACCGCTGGCCGACAACGCAGGCGAGGTGTGACATGAGCCTGGCCCATTCCCACGCGCCGATGCGCAGGTTTTCCAACCTGCTGTACCGCAAGCCCAACCTGTACCTGGCGATGTTGCTGATACCGCCGTTGATCTGGTTTGGCGCGATCTACCTCGGTTCGCTGCTGACCCTGCTGTGGCAAGGCTTCTATACCTTCGACGACTTCACCATGGCGGTCACGCCGGACCTGACCCTGGCCAACTTCGCCGCGCTGTTCCAGCCGTCCAACTTCGACATCATCCTGCGCACCTTGAGCATGGCGATTGTGGTGTCGATCGCCAGTGCCATCGTGGCGTTCCCGATTGCCTACTACATGGCGCGCTACACCACGGGCAAGACCAAGGCGTTTTTCTATATCGCGGTGATGATGCCGATGTGGGCCAGCTACATCGTCAAGGCGTATGCCTGGACCTTGCTGCTGGCCAAGGGCGGCGTGGCGCAATGGTTCGTGCAGCACCTGGGCCTGGAACCGGTGTTGCAGTTCGTGCTGGGCATTCCCGGCGTGGGCGGCAGCACCTTGAGCACCTCGCATTTGGGGCGGTTCATGGTGTTCGTTTACATCTGGCTGCCATTCATGATCCTGCCGATCCAGGCCTCGCTGGAGCGTTTGCCGCCCTCGTTGCTGCAGGCCTCCGCCGACCTGGGCGCCAAGCCGCGCCAGACGTTCATGCAAGTGATTCTGCCGCTGTCGGTGCCGGGGATTGCCGCCGGCTCCATCTTCACCTTCTCGCTGACCCTGGGCGATTTCATCGTGCCGCAACTGGTGGGCCCACCGGGTTACTTCGTCGGCGGCATGGTCTACGCGCAACAAGGCGCCATCGGCAATATGCCCATGGCCGCCGCGTTCACCCTGGTGCCGATCGTGCTGATCGCGGTGTATCTGTCCATCGTCAAACGCCTGGGGGCCTTCGATGCACTCTGAGAAATCTTCGCTGGGACTAAAGATCGCAGCCTGGGGCGGCCTGGTGTTTTTGCACTTCCCGATCCTGATTATCTTCCTCTACGCCTTCAACACCGAAGAGGCGGCGTTCAGCTTTCCGCCACAGGGCTTCACCCTGAAGTGGTTCAGCGTGGCCTTCGCCCGGCCGGACGTGCTGGAGTCGATCAAGCTGTCGCTGCAGATCGCCGCCATCGCCACGTTGATCGCCATGGTGCTCGGCACACTGGCGTCGGCGGCGTTGTATCGCCGCGAGTTTTTCGGCAAACAAGGCGTATCGCTGATGCTGATCCTGCCGATTGCACTGCCAGGGATCATCACCGGCATCGCCCTGCTGGCGACGTTCAAAACCCTGGGCATCGAGCCTGGGATGTTCACGATCATCGTCGGCCACGCGACCTTTTGCGTGGTGATCGTCTACAACAACGTCATCGCGCGCTTGCGCCGTACCTCCCACAGCCTGATCGAAGCCTCGATGGACCTTGGCGCCGATGGCTGGCAGACCTTTCGCTACATCATCATGCCCAACCTCGGTTCGGCGCTGCTCGCCGGCGGCATGCTCGCGTTTGCGCTGTCGTTCGACGAAATCATCGTCACCACCTTTACCGCCGGCCACGAGCGCACCTTGCCGCTGTGGCTGCTCAACCAGCTCAGCCGCCCACGGGATGTGCCGGTGACCAACGTGGTCGCAATGCTGGTGATGCTGGTTACGATGTTCCCGATTCTCGGTGCCTATTACCTGACACGCGGCGGTGAAAGCGTGGCCGGTAGTGGCGGTAAATAATTGTTTGAAGAGGACATGGCTATGCAAACCAAACTGCTGATCAACGGCCAACTGGTCGACGGCGAAGGCCCGGCACAGGCCGTATTCAACCCGGCGCTGGGCCGGGTGCTGGTGCACATCAACGAAGCCAGCGAAGCCCAGGTCGACGCCGCCGTGCGTGCCGCCGATGCGGCCTTCGAAGGCTGGTCGCAGACCGCACCGAGGGATCGCTCGCTGTTGCTGCTGAAGCTGGCGGATGCGATCGAAGCCCACGGCGAAGAACTGGCCAAGCTGGAGTCGGACAACTGCGGCAAGCCTTACAGCGCCGCGTTGAATGACGAGATCCCGGCGATTGCCGACGTGTTCCGCTTCTTCGCCGGCGCCAGCCGTTGCATGAGCGGCTCGGCCGGCGGCGAGTACCTGCCGGGCCACACGTCGATGATCCGCCGCGACCCGGTGGGCGTGATCGCCTCCATCGCGCCGTGGAACTACCCGCTGATGATGGTCGCCTGGAAAATCGCCCCGGCCCTGGCTGCCGGTAATACCGTGGTGCTCAAGCCGTCGGAACAAACCCCGCTGACCGCGTTGCGCATGGTGGAACTGGCGTC
Organism: Pseudomonas sp. EYE_354; assembly: GCF_023148575.1. Taxonomy (NCBI): domain Bacteria; kingdom Pseudomonadati; phylum Pseudomonadota; class Gammaproteobacteria; order Pseudomonadales; family Pseudomonadaceae; genus Pseudomonas; species Pseudomonas sp. EYE_354. The sequence continues at coordinate 505,965 of NZ_JAHXNQ010000001.1, read as the reverse complement.
AGAGATTTTCCCGGCGGGCGTGCTCAATTTGGTATTCGGGCGTGGGCCGACGGTGGGCAGCCCGTTGGTGAGCCATCCGAAGGTGCGCATGGTGTCGCTGACCGGCTCCATCGCCACCGGGGCGAATATCATCTCCAGCACCGCCGACAGCGTGAAGCGCATGCACATGGAATTGGGCGGCAAGGCACCGGTGATCATCTTCAATGACGCCGATATCGACGCCGCCGTGGACGGCATTCGCACCTTCGGTTTCTATAACGCCGGCCAGGACTGCACCGCCGCCTGCCGCATTTATGCGCACGCCGACATCTACGACGCGTTCGTCGAGAAACTCGGCGCCGCCGTGGCAAGCATCAAGTACGGCTTGCAGGATGACCCGTCCACCGAACTGGGCCCGCTGATTACCGCGCAACACCGCGACCGCGTGGCGGGGTTTGTCGAACGTGCCGTGGCGCAACCGCATATCCGCCTGATTACCGGCGGCAAGGCGGTGGAAGGCAATGGCTTCTTCTTTGAGCCGACCGTATTGGCCGACGCGCAGCAGGATGACGAAATCGTGCGCCGCGAGGTGTTCGGGCCCGTGGTGTCGGTGACCAAGTTCACCGACGAAACCCAAGTGCTGGGCTGGGCCAATGATTCGGACTACGGCCTGGCGTCGTCCGTATGGACCGCCGATGTCGGCCGCGCCCATCGCCTGGCCGCACGTTTGCAGTACGGCTGCACCTGGGTGAACACCCATTTTATGCTCGTCAGCGAAATGCCCCATGGCGGTCAGAAGTTGTCGGGCTATGGCAAAGACATGTCCATGTACGGGCTGGAGGACTACACCACGGTTCGCCATGTGATGTTCAAGCACTGATTGCGCGCCTCCCCGGCACCCATGCTGGGTGCCGGTCCCCTGCCTCTGAAAACGAGGCTTACAGAGCAGTCGCTGAACCAGGCTGAACTGCGGTTTAAAGGTGCGAGCGGGCGAGCCTCCTTCCACATGTGATCTTCATAATCTTTACGTACTGTGGGTCACGTGCAGGCCCGGAAATGTCTTGTCGCATTTACAACGCCATCACCCCGCTATCAATCATTTTTCCTACACGGTCGAACCGCTTAAGCTATCCGGCGTCTGTTTAATGTCCGTTGCGTTTGGTCGAAGGCATGTCCGAACCGTAATTTCTGATCCGCTACGTGCCAGGAACGGCGCGGGATTTGCTCACGACAGGTTGTCTCTATGCACCGCAGGAATTTGCTCAAAGCGTCCATGGCCATTGCGGCTTACACCGGTTTGTCGGCCAGCGGCCTGCTCGCCGCCCAGGCCTGGGCGGGGAACCGCGCCGCCGATGGTAAGGCTGTGGCATTCGACTTCGACGCGCTCAAGGCCCAGGCCAAGAGCCTCGCCGGCACCGCGTACAAAGACACCAAACAGGTGCTGCCGCCGACCCTGGCGACCATGACCCCGCAGAACTTCAACGCCATCGGCTACGACGGCAAACATTCGCTGTGGAAAGAGTTGAACGGCCAACTGGACGTGCAGTTCTTCCACGTGGGCATGGGTTTCAAGACGCCGGTGCGCATGCACAGCGTCGATCCGAAAACCCGTGAAGCCCGCGAAGTGCACTTCCGCCCTTCGCTGTTCAACTATGAAAAAACCACTGTCGACACCAAGCAGTTGACCGGCGACTTGGGTTTCTCCGGTTTCAAACTGTTCAAAGCGCCGGAACTGGACCGCCATGACGTGCTGTCGTTTCTCGGCGCCAGCTATTTCCGCGCGGTGGACTCCACCGGTCAATACGGCCTGTCGGCCCGCGGCCTGGCCATCGACACCTACGCGAAAAAACGCGAGGAATTCCCGGACTTCACGCAGTTCTGGTTCGAAACGCCGGACAAGGACGCCACTCGCTTTGTGGTCTACGCCCTGCTCGACTCTCCGAGTGCCACCGGCGCCTACCGCTTCGACATCGATTGCCAGGCCAACCAGGTGGTGATGGCCATCGACGCGCATATCAACGCGCGCACCAGCATCGAACAACTGGGCATCGCGCCGATGACCAGCATGTTCAGCTGTGGCACCCATGAACGGCGGATGTGCGACACCATTCACCCGCAAATCCACGACTCGGACCGTCTGGCGATGTGGCGTGGCAATGGCGAGTGGATCTGCCGTCCGCTGAACAACCCGGCCAAACTGCAATTCAATGCATTTGCCGACAAAGACCCGAAAGGCTTCGGCCTGGTGCAGACCGACCACGAGTTCGCCAGTTACCAGGACACCGTGGACTGGTACAGCAAGCGTCCGAGTCTGTGGGTTGAACCAACCACCGCCTGGGGCGAAGGCTCGATCGACCTGCTGGAAATCCCCACCACCGGCGAAACCCTGGACAACATCGTGGCCTTCTGGACCCCGAAAAAACCGGTGGCCGCGGGCGACTCGCTCAACTACGGCTACAAGCTGTACTGGAGCGCTCTACCGCCGGTGAGCACACCGCTGGCGCAGGTGGACGCGACCCGTTCGGGCATGGGCGGTTTTACCGAAGGCTGGGCGCCGGGCGAGCATTACCCGAACGTATGGGCACGTCGCTTCGCCGTGGACTTCAAGGGCGGCGGCCTGGATCGCCTGCCTGCCGGCACCGGGATCGAGCCGGTGGTGACCTGCTCCCACGGTGAGGTCAAAGACTTCAGCGTGCTGGTGCTGGACAACATCAAGGGCTATCGGATTCTGTTCGACTGGTACCCCACCAGCGACAGCGTGGAGCCGGTGGAGCTGCGCCTGTTTATCCGTACCCAGGACCGCACTTTGAGTGAGACCTGGCTGTATCAGTACTTCCCGCCGGCACCGGAGCTGCGCAAGTACACCTGATACGTCACTGAATAGGGGAGCGGCCTTGCCCGCTCCCCTATCGATTGGTTGCGGCGCCTTTCAGAAGCGCGAAACACTCTTCATCGCCCCCATCAAATATCGCATCGCCACCTGATCGCTTTCGTTCAGGGCGCGATACTGCGTGAGCAATTCGGCCTCATCCGCACTTAACCCGCGACCACGCAAGGACAGCCTGCGGGCCAGAAAAGACGCCACCACACCCGCTACACCATAGGACTTGGCCATGACTGCTTCTCCTGATCTCGATCAAATACTCACAGCGCCCAACGACCCCACTGTCTCCCGTGAAGCCTGTGCCTCCCTGGACAAGACTGACTCCCTGGGCCAGCAACCAGTCCTGACCTAAGCGTAGAAACAATCTCGTTACGTGTGGGATTTTTTTAGAGTATTCACTTAAAAAACTTCTTCGGTAACAAATACCTACAGCCAAATCCCACGACCAGGTACAAAAAAACCCACCGGATCAGGGTGGGTTTTACGGTTGGCGAGAAGAGCTCAATCGCGCAAGTCAGACTCATGAATCGGCTGATCGCGATGGGTCGCCCGCTGGTACTGCGCCGGCCAGATAGCCTTGCGCCCGCCCAGGTCATCGTCGGCATGCAGCGGCCAGTACGGGTCGCGCAGCAGTTCACGGGCCAGGAAGATGATATCGGCCTGGCAGGTGCGCAGGATGTGCTCGGCCTGGGCCGGCTCGGTGATCATGCCCACGGTGCCGGTGGCGATGTCCGCCTCCTTGCGCACACGTTCGGCAAAGCGCGTCTGGTAGCCGGGGCCGGTGGGGATCTCGGCGTTGGCGGCGGTGCCACCGGAGGACACGTCGATCAGGTCCACGCCCAGGACTTTCAGGCGGCGCGCCAGCTCCACGGTTTCGTCGGGGTTCCAGCCATCTTCCACCCAGTCGGTGGCCGACACCCGCACGAACAGCGGCAGCTCCTGGGGCCAGACTTCGCGCACCGCTTCTGTCACCTCAAGCACCAGGCGGATACGGTTTTCAAACGAGCCGCCGTAGCGATCCTGGCGCTGGTTGCTGATGGGCGACAGGAATTGATGCAACAGATAACCATGGGCCGCATGGATCTCCACCACTTTAAATCCGGCGGTCAGCGCACGTTTGGCGGCGGCGACGAAGTCGGCGATCACCTGGCGGATCTGCGCTTCGTCCAGTGGTTTGGGTTGGGTGTGCTGTGGGTCGAAGGCAATCGGCGATGGGCCCACGGGCACCCAGCCGCCGTCCTCCGGCTTGACGCTGCCGTGTTTGCCAAGCCACGGCCGATGGGTGCTGGCCTTGCGCCCGGCGTGGGCCAGTTGAATCCCCGCCACCGCGCCCTGGGCCGCGATAAACCGCGTGATGCGTTGCAGCGGTTCGATCTGTTGGTCGTTCCACAGGCCCAGGTCCTGGGCGGTGATACGGCCGTCGGCAGCCACGGCGGTGGCTTCGGTGAAAATCAGCCCGGCGCCACCGACGGCACGGCTGCCGAGGTGCACCAGGTGCCAGTCATTGGCCAGGCCATCGTCGCTTGAGTATTGGCACATCGGCGAGACCGCAATGCGATTGAGCAGGGTCAATTGGCGCAGGGTATAGGGTTCGAGCAGCTGACTCATGGCGCACCTCTTCTGGGTTCTGTGGGCACTGTTCAACAGTGCTTAGAGCCTAGTCGACAACCATCGATTGCACAGGGTTCAGAAGGAATACGGGAGCCGATTGCCGGCTCCCGTGCAGCGCAGCGTTACATTTCGATCTGGGTGCCCAGCTCGATCACCCGGTTCACCGGGAGTTTGAAGAAGCGCAGGTTGCCATTGGCATTTTTCAACATGAAGGCGAACAACGCTTCGCGCCAGCGCGCCATGCCTTCGATTTTCGAAGCGATCACGGTCTCGCGGCTGAGGAAGTAGGTGGTGCGCATCGGGCTGAAATCCAGGTCATCCAAATGACACAACTTCAGCGCTTCGGGCACGTCCGGTTCGTCGGTGAAGCCAAAGTGCAGGATCACGCGGAAGAACCCCTCACCGTAGGAATCCACCTCGAAGCGCCGCGACGCGGGCACACGCGGGATGTCTTCGTACACCACCGTCAGCAGCACCACTTGCTCGTGCAACACCTGGTTATGCAGCAGGTTGTGCAACAGCGCATGGGGCACCGCATCCGGCCGTGCGGTGAGGAACACCGCCGTGCCCTGCACCCGATGGGGCGGTTGCACGCGGATACTGCTGATAAAGATCGGCAACGGCAGGCCGCCTTCGTCGAGACGGTCCACCAGCAATTGCTTGCCGCGCTTCCATGTGGTCATGAGCACGAACAACACGATGCCCGCCAGTACGGGGAACGCGCCGCCCTGGATGATCTTCGGCACGTTGGCCGCGAAGTACAGCCCGTCCACCAGCAGGCAGCAGAGCAACACCGGCACGGCCAGTATCGGTGGCCATTTCCACAGCAGCAGCATCACGGCCGACACCAGGATGGTGGTCATCAGCATGGTGCCGGTCACCGCCACGCCGTAGGCCGACGCCAGGGCGTTGGACGACTCGAAGCCTACGACCAGCAGGATCACACCCACCATCAGCGACCAGTTCACCGCGCCGATATAGATTTGGCCCTGCTCGGCGCTGGAGGTGTGCTGGATGTGCATGCGCGGGATGTAACCCAGCTGGATCGCCTGGCGCGTCAAGGAGAACGCGCCGGAAATCACCGCCTGGGACGCGATCACCGTGGCCAGGGTCGACAACACCACCAACGGGATCAGCGCCCAGCTTGGCGCCAACAAGTAGAACGGGTTGCGCGCGGCTTCCGGGTCACCGAGCAGCATCGCGCCCTGACCGAAATAGTTAAGCACCAAGGCCGGCAGCACCAGGATGAACCAGGCGCGGGCAATGGGCTTGCGGCCGAAGTGGCCCATGTCGGCGTACAAGGCTTCGGCGCCGGTCAACGCCAGCACCACGGCGCCGAGAATCGCCACACCGATGCCAGGGTGCGCCTCAAAGAACCGCACCGCCCACATCGGGTTCAGGGCGCTGAGCACTTCAGGGTGCAGGGTAATGCCGTACACCCCGAGGCCGCCCAGTACCAGGAACCAGGTGACCATCACCGGCCCGAACAGCTTGCCGATGCGATCGGTGCCGTGTTTCTGGATCAGAAACAGCGCCACCAGCACCACCAGGGCAATGGGCACGACCCACTTGTCCAGGCCATCGAACGCCAACTCCAGGCCTTCAATGGCCGACAATACGGAAATCGCCGGGGTGATCATGCTGTCGCCGTAGAACAGCGCCGCGCCGCACAGGCCACACACCACCAGGAAGCTGCGCAACTTCTTGCGCTCCCCCGCCGCCCGTCGTGCCAACGCGGTCAGCGCCATGATGCCGCCTTCGCCCTGGTTGTCCGCGCGCAGCACGAACAGCATGTACTTGATCGACACCACCCAGATCAGCGACCAGAAGATCAGCGCCAGAATCCCAAGCACGCCGTCATGATTGACCTGCACCCCATAACCACCGGTGAACACCTCTTTAAGGGTGTAGAGCGGGCTGGTCCCGATATCGCCATAAACCACCCCGACCGCTGCCACCAGCATGCCAATCGGCTTGGCGTTTGCATGCTCGGCACCTGCTGCCTGACTACTTGCCTGACCCATCAACCACTCCTGCCCTTTTGACCTGAGGTCTCTTATAAACAACACGACTAAGCTGACCCTAGCATGCGCTGTTTTACTTCTCGTAACAGACGTTTTATTGACCCAGGGGTTTTACCCATGCGCAACGGCGCGAAGCATAGCGCAGCACTCGTCGCATTTCCCTGCATAAAGCTGGTCAAGTGCGTTGCCCGTCGCTAGAATTGCGCACTTTTTGATCAGAGGCGCACCAAGCGCCCGTCCGTTGCCTCGTCGTGCGCGATCGGCAGCGCCATTCAATACCGAGGTTAGACATGTCCACCACCATCGCAAAAGCCAACCCAAAGGTTGGCTTTGTTTCCCTGGGTTGCCCGAAGGCTCTGGTCGACTCCGAGCGCATCCTTACGCAACTGCGTATGGAAGGCTATGACGTTGTCTCCACTTACCAGGACGCCGATGTGGTGGTGGTCAACACCTGCGGCTTTATCGACTCGGCCAAGGCAGAGTCCCTGGAAGTGATCGGCGAAGCGATCAAGGAAAACGGCAAGGTCATCGTGACCGGCTGCATGGGCGTGGAAGAAGGCAATATCCGCAACGTGCATCCAAGCGTGCTGGCCGTGACCGGCCCGCAGCAGTACGAGCAGGTGGTCAATGCCGTGCACGACGTGGTGCCGCCGCGTCAGGATCACAACCCGCTGATCGACCTGGTGCCGCCGCAAGGCATCAAGCTGACGCCACGCCACTACGCGTACCTGAAAATTTCCGAAGGCTGCAACCACAGCTGCAGCTTCTGCATCATCCCGTCGATGCGCGGCAAGCTGGTGAGCCGTCCGGTGGGCGACGTGCTGGACGAGGCGCAACGCCTGGTCAAATCCGGCGTGAAAGAGCTGTTGGTGATCTCCCAGGACACCAGCGCCTACGGCGTCGACGTGAAGTACCGCACCGGTTTCTGGAACGGCGCACCGGTGAAAACCCGCATGACCGAACTGTGCGAAGCCTTGAGCAGCCTGGGTGTGTGGGTACGCCTGCACTATGTCTACCCGTACCCGCACGTGGACGAGCTGATCCCGTTGATGGCCGCCGGCAAGATCCTGCCGTACCTGGACATCCCGTTCCAGCACGCCAGCCCGAAAGTGCTCAAGGCCATGAAACGCCCGGCGTTCGAAGACAAGACCCTGGCGCGTATCAAGAACTGGCGCGAGATCTGCCCTGAGCTGATTATCCGTTCGACCTTCATCGTCGGCTTCCCCGGCGAAACCGAAGAAGACTTCCAGTACCTGCTCGACTGGCTGACAGAGGCCCAGCTGGATCGCGTCGGCTGCTTCCAGTACTCGCCGGTGGAAGGCGCTCCCGCCAACCTGCTGGACCTGGCCGTGGTGCCGGATGACGTCAAGCAAGACCGTTGGGAGCGTTTCATGGCGCATCAACAGGCGATCAGCTCGGCGCGCCTGCAACTGCGCATCGGCAAGGAAATCGAAGTGCTGATCGACGAAGTCGACGAGCAAGGCGCGGTCGGCCGTTGCTTCTTCGATGCACCGGAAATCGACGGTAACGTATTTATCGACGATGCCAGCGGTTTGAAGCCGGGTGACAAGGTCTGGTGCACCGTGACCGACGCCGACGAGTACGACCTGTGGGCCGAAAAACGCGATTGACCCACTATAGAAATGCAAAAAGCCCTGCCTCTGGACAAGATGCGGGGCTTTTTTAGGTCTATTGTTTTGCCCATCAGCGGCATTTACAGGAAGGGGCTGCGGGCATGCGTCAGCATTCGGTTATCCACACACCTAAAACCAGCGACTACACGCGGTTGACGCAGATCTGGGAGGCGTCGGTGCGGGCCACCCACGACTTTTTGCCGGACAGTTACATTGCGTTGCTCAAAGAGCTGGTGATGACCCGTTACCTCGACGCCGTGATGCTGATTTGCACCAAGGACTCACGCCAGCGCATCACCGGGTTTGCCGGGGTGGTGGCGGGCAAGGTGGAGATGCTGTTCATCGACCCGCAACACCGGGGCCAGGGCCTTGGCAAGCAGCTGTTGAACTACGCAATCGAGCACATGAACGCCGAGGAGCTGGACGTTAATGAGCAGAACCCCCAGGCCCTGGGCTTTTACTTGAAGCAGGGCTTCGAGGTGATCGGACGCACGGAGCATGACGGCCTGGGCCAGCCTTATCCGTTGTTGCATCTGCGTTTGCGCCAGGTGCCACAACAGGCGCGACAGGGCTAAATGAAATGGGGCCGGGATTAACCGCGCCCACACAGGTACAATAGCCGCCCCCTTTTGTTACGGCCCTTGTCATGACTGACCCCATACGCCTCTCCAAACGCCTTATCGAACTGGTCGGTTGCTCCCGTCGGGAGGCTGAGCTGTTTATCGAGGGCGGTTGGGTCTCGGTGGACGGTGAAGTGATCGACGAGCCGCAGTTCAAGATCACCACCCAGAAGGTCGAACTCGACCCCGAGGCCAAGGCCACTGCGCCGGAGCCGGTGACCATCCTGCTGCACGCGCCTGCGGGTATGGACGCCGAAACGGCGATGGCCTCGATCAGCGCCGACACCCTGTCCGAAGAACACCGCTTCAGCAAGCGCCCGCTCAAGGGTCACTTCCTGCGCCTGACCGCCAGTGCTGACCTGCAAGCCAAGGCCAGCGGCCTGCTGGTGTTTACCCAAGATTGGAAGATTCTGCGCAAGTTGACCGCCGATGCCGCCAAGATCGAGCAGGAATACGTTGTGGAGGTCGAGGGCGACATGGTTGCCCATGGCCTTAACCGCCTGAATCACGGCCTGACCTACAAAGGTAAGGAGCTGCCGGCGGTGAAAGCCAGCTGGCAGAACGAAAACCGTCTGCGTTTTGCGCTGAAAAACCCGCAGCCCGGTGTGATCGCACTGTTCTGCGAAGCCGTTGGCCTGAAGGTCGTGGCCATTCGTCGCATCCGTATCGGCGGCGTGTCCATCGGCAAAGTGCCGGTCGGTCAATGGCGTTACCTGTCCGGCAAAGAGAAGTTCTAAGCCGTTCCCCTTTTCTCGACACCGCCTGATGGGCGGCGTCCTCAGTTGAATACCAGGATTGCCCACCATGATTCACAACGACGTACTGCGCAGCGTGCGCTACATGCTCGACATCAGCGACAACAAGATGGTTGAGCTCATCAAGCTCGGCGGCATGGACGTGACCAAGGAAGACCTGCTGACCTACCTCAAGAAAGACGAGGAAGAAGGCTTTGTGTTCTGCCCGGATGAGGTCATGGCGCACTTTCTCGACGGCCTGGTGATCTTCAAGCGCGGCAAGGACGAAAGCCGTCCACCGCAGCCAATCGAAACCCCGGTGACCAATAACATCATCCTCAAGAAACTGCGCGTGGCCTTCGAATTGAAAGAAGACGACATGCACGCCATCCTCAAGGCTGCCGAGTTCCCGGTATCCAAGCCCGAGCTGAGCGCGCTGTTTCGTAAGTTCGGCCACACCAACTACCGCACCTGTGGCGACCAGTTGCTGCGTAACTTCCTCAAGGGTCTGACCCTGCGGGTTCGTGCGTAAACCATGAGTTATCAGGTCTCGCCCGTCGGTTTCGTGCGCTCCTGTTTCAAGGAGAAGTTCGCTATCCCACGCCAGCCGCAACTGGCGCCCGCCGCCCGGGGCGTGCTGGAGTTGGTGGCGCCGTTCGACCAGGGTGAAGCCGTGCAAGGCCTGGAGCAGGTCAGCCATGTGTGGCTGCTGTTCCTGTTCCACCAGGCCCTGGAAGACAAGCCGCGCCTCAAAGTGCGCCCGCCCCGCCTGGGCGGCAATACGTCCATGGGCGTGTTTGCCACCCGTGCGACCCACCGACCCAACGGCATCGGCCAGTCGGTGGTGAAGCTGGACAAGGTGGAGCCCGGCCGGTTGTGGATCTCCGGGATCGACCTGCTCGACGGTACGCCGGTGTTGGATATCAAGCCGTACGTGCCGTATGCCGACATCGTCGACTGCGCCACTAACCGCATCGCCAGCGACGCCCCGCAGCCGATTCCAGTGCAGTGGCTGAAGGCAGCGCTGCAACAGGCGCAAGGCCATGCCCAGCGTCTGGGTGAGCCATTGGTGGAGCTGATTGATCAGTGCTTGGCGCAGGACCCAAGGCCGGCGTATCAGACGCCTGGGCCTGAACGCGAATATGGCGCGCAGTTCTGGGATGTGGATGTGCGCTGGCACTATCCTGAGGCGGGCCTGATTTGTGTGCTGGAAGTGGTTCCGGCGCAGTAAATCACAGGCACAAAAAAACCGCGCTGACCTTTCGGGCAGCGCGGTTTTTTTCAGCCTTACTTCTCGACGAACGCACGCTCGATCAAGTAATCACCCGGCTCACGCATACGTGGCGAGACTTTCAGGCCGAAGCTGTTCAACACTTCGCTGGTCTCATCCAACATGCTTGGGCTGCCGCACAGCATGGCGCGGTCGTCTTCGGGGTTGATCGGTGGCAGGCCGATGTCGCTGAACAGTTTGCCGCTGCGCATCAGATCGGTCAGGCGGCCTTCATTTTCGAACGGCTCGCGGGTCACGGTAGGGTAGTAGATCAACTTTTCACGCAGGGCCTCGCCAAAGAATTCGTTCTGCGGCAGGTGCTCGGTGATGAACTCGCGGTACGCGACTTCGTTGACGTAACGCACGCCGTGGCACAGGATCACTTTTTCGAAACGCTCGTACGTCTCCGGGTCCTGGATCACGCTCATAAATGGCGCCAGGCCAGTACCGGTGCTGAGCAGGTACAAGTGCTTGCCCGGCTTCAAATCGTCAAGCACAAGGGTGCCTGTCGGTTTTTTGCTGATGATGATCTCGTCGCCTTCCTTCAAGTGCTGCAACTGGGAAGTCAGCGGGCCATCGGGCACCTTGATGCTGAAAAACTCCAGATGCTCTTCCCAGTTCGGGCTGGCAATGGAGTAAGCGCGCATGAGCGGGCGGCCGTTAGGCTGTTGCAGGCCGATCATCACGAACTGACCGTTCTCGAAGCGCAGGCCCGGATCGCGGGTGCACTTGAAGCTGAACAGAGTGTCGTTCCAGTGATGAACACTGAGGACACGCTCGTGGTTCATGTTGCTCATGTACGGGGGACTCCTGGAAATGGGTCTGCGCCAGAGGTGAAGTGCGCAATTGCACAGCATTCTAATGGCGGCGACAATATCTGTTAACTGGATTATTAAGATAAGGGTTATCGGTTATATCGATATGCGATTTACTCTCCGTCAACTGCAAGTCTTCGTCGCCGTCGCCCAGCAGGAAAGCGTCTCGCGCGCTGCTGGCCTTCTGGCCTTATCTCAATCCGCCGCCAGCACCTCAATCACTGAGCTGGAGCGTCAATCCAGCTGCCAATTATTCGACCGCGCCGGTAAACGCCTGAGCCTTAACGCCCTCGGGCACCAATTGTTGCCCCAGGCGGTGGCGCTGCTGGACCAGGCCAAGGAAATTGAGGACCTGCTCAACGGCAAGTCCGGCTTTGGCTCCCTGGCGGTCGGCGCCACCCTGACCATCGGCAATTACCTGGCCACCCTGCTCATCGGCAGTTTCATGCAGCAGCACCCGGAGAGTCAGGTGAAGCTGCATGTGCAGAACACTGCCAATATCGTGCACCAGGTTGCGCATTACGAAATTGATCTGGGTCTAATCGAAGGCGACTGCAGCCACCCGGACATCGAAGTGCAAACCTGGGTAGAAGATGAGCTGGTGGTGTTTTGCGCGCCGCAGCACCACCTGGCCAAACGCGGCGTGGCCACGATGGATGAATTGACCCATGAGGCCTGGATCCTGCGCGAACAAGGCTCGGGCACGCGACTGACCTTCGATCAAGCCATGCGCCATCACCGCAGCGCGCTGAATATCCGCCTGGAGCTTGAGCACACCGAGGCGATCAAGCGCGCCGTGGAGTCCGGGTTGGGCATTGGTTGCATCTCACGGCTGGCCCTGCGCGATGCCTTCCGCCGAGGCAGCCTGGTGCCGGTGGAAACCCCGGACCTGGACCTGGCGCGGCAGTTTTACTTCATTTGGCATAAACAGAAGTACCAGACCTCGGCGATGCGCGAGTTTCTGGAGCTGTGCCGCACCTTCACCGCAGGGGTTCAGCGCAGCGACGAGATCGTGCTGCCGAGCATCGCCTGAGGTTTAGATAAGGATTACGACCCACACCAGGGTGATCATGGTCAGTGCCACGAATTGCGCGGCGCTGCCCATGTCCTTGGCGTTTTTCGACAGTGGGTGGCGGTCCAGCGAAATGCGGTCGATCGCCGCTTCCACGGCAGAGTTGAGCAACTCGACGATCAGCGCCAACAGGCAAACCGCGATCAGTAGAGCGCGCTCGACCCGGCTGACGTTAAGGAAAAAACTCAGCGGGATCAGGATGACATTAAGTAGCACCAACTGACGGAAGGCTGCCTCGCCCGTGAACGCTGCGCGCAGGCCATCCAGGGAGTAACCCCCTGCATTGAAGATACGTTTGATACCGGTTTGACCCTTGAAAGGCGACATAGATGTAGGCAACTGAACCAAAGGAGTGGGGAAGCTAGATCACGCCAAGTCAAAAAAGCGTGAATGGGTGGCATCTTAATGCTGCGAAATTGACTCAAGTTGTTGCAAAAGCAACGCCGCCTGCGTGCGCGTACGCACATTCAGCTTGCGGAAAATTGCCGTCACGTGGGCCTTGATGGTCGCTTCCGACACGCTCAGCTCGTAGGCGATCTGCTTGTTCAACAGGCCCTCGCAGACCATGGTCAATACCCGGAATTGCTGCGGTGTCAGGCTGGCCAGGCCATCACGGGCGGCCTTGGCTTCGTCAGACACGTTGATGTGTTCAAACGCCTGGGGCGGCCAGGACACGTCGCCGTCCAACACTTTGCGCACAGCGCTCTGAATATCTTCCATGGCGCTGGACTTGGGAATGAAACCGCTGGCGCCAAACTCCTTGGAGCGCACCACCACGTCAGCTTCTTCCTGGGCCGAGACCATCACCACGGGAATCTGTGGGTATTGCCCGCGCAACAACACCAATCCCGAAAAACCGTAGGCACCGGGCATGTTCAGGTCGAGCAGCACCAGGTCCCAGTCGGATTTTTCGGTGAGGCGGGCTTCCAGCTCGGCGATGCTGGCCACTTCGACCAGGCGGACATCGGGGCCAAGGCCCAACGTCACCGCCTGATGCAACGCACTGCGAAACAGTGGGTGGTCATCGGCTATCAGGATTTCGTATGTGGCCATTGATTAAATGATCCTGTTTTTTATGGCAGCCCTGATGGGTTCAGGGTTCGCCAGTACACACGGCAACGGCCAGGCAGCCATTGCCACAGGGCAAGCTCGACGTCGAAAGCACCTGGAACGACGTCGAAAATTCACGGTTGAGCCCCAATCGGCGCCCAGCATGCCCAGCGTAGCCTGGGGGGTCAAGCACTACGCCCGAGGGCAGTTTAGCGGGTTGCGGGTTTGCAGTGCCATCATGCCAACGTCGTCTGGTTAGACGGTGGGTAGATAGGGCGCGAGTCGAGTATGGACGGCGTCAGTCGTATCCAACGGCATCTGGAACTTGGCGGCCAGGTAATGGGTGCTGAAGACGTCGAGGTAAGCGTCCAGCACTTCGCTGGCGGTACCGTCCGCGGCCAGTTCCAGGCACAGCGCGGCGACTTCGGCGGTGCAAAAATGGTCATCGCGCTTGGAGCGACGCAGCTTGTAGCGCGACATTTGCTCCGGCGCCAGGCTCAACACCGGCAGGTGCTCCAGATACGGGCTTTTGCGGAACATCTTGCGCGCCTCACTCCAGGTGCCATCGAGCAAGATAAACAGCGGACGCCTGCCCTCCGCCACGTTGACCTCGCTGACCACCCGCTCGGGGGACACGAACTCGCCGGGGAACACGATATAGGCTTGCCATTGCGGATCAGCCAGCAACGTGAGCAACTCGGGATCGACCTCGGTGCGCGACCACGCGAACGCTGTGGTGTCTTCGATGACATCGGCGATCAGCCAGCCGGTGTTGCTGGGTTTCATCGGCTCGACATCATGCATCAGCAGGCACATGGCGGACCGAGCCTGGACCTTGGGCCGCCAGGCGCAGAAGCAGTACTCGGGAATCACACGGCAGCCGGGGCAGCGTTCGGCACGGGAGCCGCGATTGACGAACGGCCTGATCGCGCGCGCCAGGCGCTGGGTACGCAGACGGGAGACGGCGTGGCTCATTGGATGCGCCGTAGGGACATGGAAATCGACACGGGGTACTCAGGAAAGGTTGAAGTAGCCGCAGTTTACCAGCGATACGCCTGGCTGTAGTGGCAAGGGCTCACCTATAATTGCGCGCCACTGAACGCACGGCGCAGTGGCTGGTCTATGCACCAGTAACCGAATCAGGAGAGTTTCATGCTGCGTTCCATGCTGCGTCTTGTTGCCCCATCCGTCGCACTTGCGCTGGTCTTGCCTATGGGCGCCCAGGCGGCCTCGCTGCTGGAGGCCCAAATGAACAAGAAACTGCAAAGCGTCGCGGCAGAGAGCAACAAGGACCTGCCTCGGGAAATCGACGAAAAAACCCTGGAAGTGGCCTACACCGTTGAAGGCATGCAACTGATCGACCACCTCAGCGTGCTGCCCGACCGCGCCGAACAGATGCGCGCCAACCCTAAGGCCGTGTATTTCCAACTGGGTCAGAGCGTGTGCCTGAACAAGGGCTACCGCGAGCTGATGGCTAAAGGCGCAGTCATGCGCTACGACATCACCGAGAACAAGACCAACCGTCCGGTGGCCTCGGTCAAGTTTGTAGAGGCCGATTGCCCCGCACCGGCTGCGACGAAGAAGAAAAAGTAACCGCTGCCTGATTATCGCGCGCTGCCGCCCGGTGGCGCGCACTCCGCCGTTTTGACTCCCCTTCTATAGCCAGACTCCCTGTTGAGCGACCAATAAGCGGTTGCCAGGTAAGGGTTTTTCGGCCCATGATCATCGTCATCCCAACCGCTCACTCACAGCATTTTTCATGCTGTTCTGTAACATTTTCAGGGCAAAAGAAGGTTGCCCCTTGCGGCAAGCAGCGACACACGCAGTGTCGTAGCCTCCGGCGAATTTAGTCGGCGACCCGGGCCCTGCAAAAAGGAGACGTTGAATGCCTTACCAACCGAACGAAAGCCTGCTTCAGCATTTTGAGCAGCACGGAACCGACCTCACACAGCAGGTCGAAGCCCAACTCCAGTTGATCGCCCCCGGTAGCGCGAATATCCCTCTGTACCGTGACATGATCCTCACCGTGCTGCGCATGGCCCAGGACGACCGTGACCGCTGGAACGCCAAGATCACCCTGCAAGCCATTCGTGAGCTGGACCATGCCTTCCGCGCGCTCGAACAGTTCAGGGGGCGACGCAAGGTCACAGTATTCGGCTCGGCACGGACACCGCTGGAAAGTCCCCTGTATGCCCTGGCCCGCGAAGTAGGCGCCGCACTGGCACGCTCCGACCTGATGGTAATCACCGGCGGTGGCGGCGGCATCATGGCTGCAGCGCACGAAGGCGCGGGGCTTGAGCACAGCCTGGGATTCAATATCACCTTGCCGTTTGAACAGCATGCCAACCCGACCATTGATGGCACCGAGAACCTGCTGTCCTTCCACTTCTTCTTTACCCGCAAACTGTTCTTCGTCAAGGAGGCCGATGCGCTGGTGTTGTGTCCCGGCGGCTTCGGCACGCTGGATGAAGCACTGGAAGTATTGACCCTGATCCAGACCGGCAAGAGTCCACTGGTACCGGTGGTGCTGCTGGACGCGCCGGGCGGCGGCTTCTGGCAAGGCGCGCTGGATTTTATTCGCAGTCAGCTGGAGGCCAACCGCTATATCCTGCCGACAGACCTCAAGCTGGTGCGTCTGGTGTACAGCGCTGAAGAAGCGGTTGAGGAGATCAACCAGTTCTACGCCAATTTCCATTCCACACGCTGGCTCAAGCGTGAGTTTGTGGTGCGCATGAATCATGCGCTCAGTGATCGGGCCCTTAAGCACCTGCAGACTGAGTTTGCCAGCCTGCGCTTGAGCGGAGAGTTTCAACAACTTGCCTACACCGGTGAGGAACACGATGAGCCGAGGTTCAGCCATTTGACCCGATTGGTGTTCAACTTCAATGGACGGGACCAGGGCCGATTGCGGGAGTTGGTGGATTACATCAACTTGCCTGAGAACTGGGCGCAGGCTCAGGGGAAGTTGCAGCAGCGGGTGGTGCCGGAGACGGTTTGATTGTTTGAGCAAAAAAAGACCCGCTATCTTCATAGCGGGTCTTTTTTGTGGTGTTTCAATTGGATCGGCATTGACGGGATTGGGGCTGCTGCGTAGCTCAGCGCGGGGCAAGCCCGCTCGCTACAGAGCCCACACGCTTACCACGGCAAGTACCTATCTGGTTTTTGTCACACCGCTCAATCGTCCAAGTCTCGACCGCTGAACAAGCGGTTGATCATCTCCATCGAAAATCCGCGATAACTCAGGAAGCGACCCTGTTTGGCTCGTTCCTTCGCATCGATAGGCAGATGGCCGGAAAATTTTCGACGCCAAGTGTCTTCCAACTGTGACTGCCAACTGATACCGCACTCACGCAGGGCTAGATCGATATCGGCGCGTTGCAAGCCACGCTGGCTCAGTTCTTCACGAATTCGCGCCGGGCCGTAACCGGACCGAGCGCGATAGGAGACAAAGCTCTCAAGATAACGGGATTCCGACAGCAGCCCTTCTTCCGTCAAGCGGTCGAGGGCTGTGTCGATCATCTCCGGATCTGCGCCGCGCTGACGCAGTTTACGCATCAACTCGACTCGACCGTGCTCGCGGCGAGCAAGCAGGTCCATCGCAGTGCGCCGAACGGCGACGAGTGTATCCAGTACAACAGTCATCGTTTGCTTCAGATGTCAGTGTCAGCTTCTTCCACTTCTTCAACCGGCTCGCGGCTGGCGGCAGCCTTCACGTCTGGCGCAGGAGTCAGCAGCTTGTCGCGAATCTGCTTCTCAAGCGTGGCAGCGATGTCCGGGTTATCCGCCAGGAACTTGGCCGAGTTGGCCTTGCCCTGACCGATCTTGCTGCCGTTGTAGGCATACCAGGCACCGGATTTTTCGACGAAACCGTGCAGTACACCCAGATCGATCATCTCGCCGTTAAGGTAGATACCTTTACCGTAGAGAATCTGGAACTCGGCCTGACGGAATGGCGGAGCTACTTTGTTCTTCACAACCTTCACACGGGTTTCGCTACCAACAACCTCGTCACCTTCCTTCACCGCGCCGGTACGGCGGATGTCCAGACGGACCGAAGCGTAGAACTTCAGCGCGTTACCACCTGTGGTGGTTTCCGGGCTGCCGAACATGACGCCGATCTTCATACGGATCTGGTTGATGAAGATCACCAGGCAGTTGGCGTTTTTGATGTTGCCGGTGATTTTACGCAGCGCCTGGGACATCAGACGGGCTTGCAGGCCCACGTGCATGTCACCCATTTCGCCTTCGATTTCAGCCTTGGGTACCAGGGCAGCCACGGAGTCGACAACGATCACGTCAATGGCGTTGGAGCGCACCAGCATGTCGGTGATTTCCAGGGCCTGCTCACCAGTGTCCGGCTGAGACACCAGCAGGTCATCAACGTTGACCCCCAGCTTGCCGGCGTATTCAGGGTCCAGCGCGTGCTCGGCGTCGACGAACGCGCAGGTGGCGCCCATCTTTTGCGCCTGGGCAATCACCGACAGGGTCAGGGTGGTTTTACCGGAAGATTCAGGACCGTAGATTTCAACGATACGGCCTTTTGGCAGGCCGCCAATGCCGAGCGCGATATCCAGACCCAGAGAGCCAGTGGAAATAGCCGGGATCGCCTGACGGTCGTGATCGCCCATACGCATTACGGCACCCTTGCCGAATTGACGTTCGATCTGACCCAGGGCCGCAGCCAAGGCTTTCTTCTTGTTGTCGTCCATTAAAGTCCTCACGTAATCAATAAGGCC
The DNA here is from genome assembly GCF_023148575.1 of Pseudomonas sp. EYE_354. NCBI lineage: Bacteria > Pseudomonadati > Pseudomonadota > Gammaproteobacteria > Pseudomonadales > Pseudomonadaceae > Pseudomonas > Pseudomonas sp. EYE_354. The sequence continues at coordinate 487,536 of NZ_JAHXNQ010000001.1, read as the reverse complement.
TGACGGCCAACACCTGTATAAGTAGACAGTATTGTTCCATAAAGATCAGAGATCGCCTACCCCTGATTTTCTATTTCTGCTGCAGCTCGTCGCAACAAGCCCTCTAAGGCGGCCTTTACCGTTTGTCGGCGGACCTCGTCGCGGTTACCGGGGAAGTGCTGGCGCTCGGCCGTGATCTCATCGCCCACACCAAAAGCCAGCCACACAGTGCCCACCGGTTTATCCGGCGAACCGCCATCCGGCCCCGCCACTCCGCTGACCGCCACGGCAAATCGCGCCAGGCTGTTTTCCTGGGCTCCTCGCACCATCGCTTCCACCACTTCCTGGCTGACCGCCCCCACTTTGGCGAACAGTTCCTGCGGCACATTCAACTGCCGGGTCTTCTGTCGATTGGAATAGGTGACATACCCCGCCTCGAACCAGGCCGAACTTCCAGGAATCCGCGTGATGGCTTCCGCGATACCGCCACCGGTACAGGACTCGGCGGTGGTGACGTGAGCATTGAGCACCTGTAAACGGCGACCCAGATCAGCAGCCAGTTGAGTGATTTCCTTCACGTTCGTCTCCAGAAGTGGGTGGGAGTTCGCCTACCCTACAGGAGCAAATCGCTCATGCAAGCGACAGACTGGAACAAGAGATTAGCGGGCAACTGCGCGCACATAGGCCTGGCAAGCACGCAGTGCAATCAATCCTTCGTCGCCGGCATCGGTGATGCCGATAATTCGCTGAGCATGCGCCGGGTCAAGTCGGGCTCGCGTGGCTGCATGAACCACGCCGCCGGCGGGGGCGGTGGCGGGCATAGAACCGACACCACCGGGCTCGGTGGCGTCGAGAAGGACTGACAACCGCACATCAGCAGTGGCCAGGCGGTCGCGCAGAGCAGCCTGGTGACGTTGGGCATCGCTTAACTCCCGAGCATGTTGTTGGTCGCTGGCGCTGAGTTGTTGCTCCAGGGCCAGCCGTTTGTCGTATTCGGCCTGTAGTTGACGCAAGGCCGCCTGACTTTGCTGACTGAGCGCCTGGGCATGGGCCGTTGATTGCCGCTCCATCTGCGCCCCCAACCGCCAGGCCTGCACCTGCCAAGTCAGCACCACCAACAAGCAAGCGCCAATCAGGCGCCAAGCCCCTAGGAAACGCATAACACCGCCTTCGCCCGGCCCCACAACTGCAAGCGGTTTTCCAGGCCATTGAGCCCGCCGTTGATACGTCGGGTGATGGCGGTGAACTGGTCCTTGTCCGCCAGTTCGTTCAGGCCATTGCTTTGCCAGAACCAGGCCGCCGACTCCGCCGCCCATTGGGGCTGCTCCAACAGTTCCGGTTGCCGCAACAAACGATCGTCGCCAAACAGTGCCTGGCTGCACGCCAGGTAATTGCGACGCCCGGTAATCTGGATCAGCCCCCGGCCCCGGTACTGCTGACCGTCGCCGTCGGCCTCGGGGGAGTTGCCCAGGCGGGCGGCCAGGGTGCCGGTATCGTATTTGCTCAGGTATTGATCGCTGCCCAGTTCGCGTACGTGGCGCAGTTCGCCGGATTCATGACCAATTTGGGCGAGGAAGGCGGCGGTGCGTTTGGGACTGTTTATGTCGTGCCGAACAAACGCCGCATTCAGAGCGGTTAAAAAAAGGCCCGCTCTCAGGCGGGCTCCAGGCATCACTTGAAGCAGTTGTGGGAGCGAAATCACCATTGGCTTTACTCTTAAACGTCTTTATATGGACAAGCCACCGGCCGTGATCGAACTGCGGTAGCCCGTTGCCGGGTCGCCCACATGGGTCACCTGGGTGATCGACCATCGCCCCTGCATATAGGAAGGCCAGGACTCATCCAGCAGCAAAAGCCCTTCAGCGGCCAACAGCGGGTTGCCTGGGCAATCGATCATCAGTGTCTGGCCTTCACGCTCGACGCGGCGCAGTTCCGCTTCAGCCACGGCACGCGCTTGCGCTTCGTTCTGGTAACGCTGGCGCAGGGTCTTGAACGGCGCGGTGCCGACTTGCACCACATGCTGCCTACCCCCGGCGTCATCCCACCAGGTGACGCGACTGCCCTTGTATTTCGAGCGGGATGTTTCATCGAGCCTGGCGGTGATGAAGGCGGATTCACCGGGGCGGTTATCCTCGGTGACAGACAATTTCACCTCCGGCAGCAACCGGCCGGAGAGCGAGTTGACCCGCCCGGCCTCAGCCAGTACATACAGTTCATTGATCGGCTTGGTCACTGCGCGATAACACTTGGCCAGGCGAGTGATGAACGCCATGTCGCTTTCGTTGGACTGGTCGATATGAGGAATCGCAATACCGTCCAACGCAGGCGCCACACGCGGTGAATAACCGTGGCGGCTGACCATCTGCCGGAACAATGCCCCCAGCGTCGTCGGCCCATAACTGGCGGAGCGACGCTGGCGATAGCCACTGGCGTCCGCCACGCTGAAGGGCGCAGCCGTCGCCACTATCATCAAGCGCATGGGAAACAACACCGGGGTGCGCTGGGTAATGACGAACTCGCCTTTTTCCACCAGCCCCGACTCCTGATACCCGACCCGCAGGCCGATCTTGCCGCTCAGGCTGGGCAGGCCTTCCAGACCCTCGACATTAAGTGTCAGTTCCAGTCGGTCCGTCTGGATGCCGGCGGCGTCGGTGTGGCTCCAGTGCATCAGGCGTTGGTTGAGCAGCGCCGCGTTGGCGCCGTAGAACTCCACGATGGGCGTAAATCCCTGTGCCATGCCGCCTCCTCAATCCCAGGCCGAAACGGGACGCACGGCTGCGGGCCGTGTCGCCAGTTCAGGGATGACCACCCACACGCCGGCCGGCAGCACCGGGCCATATTCGGCAAGCTCGGGGTTCAGCCGCCAGAGGGCTTCTTCCGCCGCATCATCGCAACGGCCAAGTTCGCGGTAGAGCAGCAGGTTGACCGAATCACCGGCAATACTTCGTACCCTACGCATTGGCGAATTCCTCCAGTTCAAGGGTCCAGGCCATAACCATGGAGGTGCCGTCATCAATCACATTGCTTTGGTTTTCCACCACCGAATTGATCCGCCACAGGCCCCAGTTGCGGCCGATGCCATCGACCAGCGGCAACGGCGCCCGGGCGTTTTGCAAGGCGCGCAGTTCGTCCAGGCGCTGCATGCCCATGGCGTGCATCGCCGTGCCGCCGAACGTGAGTTTTTCCAGTTTCTGGCCGTTCTGGCGTGACTGCGACTTGCTGGCAATGATCGTCAGGTCGGCCCAGCCACCATCGCTGTTGCGCACCAGTGTGGAATACGCGAAGCCTCGGGACAGGCCAAAAATAAAATCGCCCAATACCATTTGTTGTCGCATCAATCACCTCCTGGTGGGTCGGCCAGTGCCGCGTTGCGCCGGATGCCGAGGGTGTCGGTGACCATCGGCATGCATTGGAATTGCAGGGCCTGGATCACCTGGTTGACGACTTGCTGGGCATCGGCCGGGTTAATGCCGGTGATCTGGATGCTTGGCGCGATCGTGACCTGCACGTGTTCGGTGCGGGCGGTGTTGAGTTCCTTGCTGACGGCATTGGGCGCGGGCAGACGATCATTTGAGCCGAACAGCTTGTCACCCAGCCAGGTGCCCGCCTCGCCGCCGAGCAAGCCACCGATGACACCGCCTACGGCGGTGCCGACGCCAGGGAAAATCATTGTGCCGATGGCGGCGCCTGCCGAGGCGCCCGCCCAGGTGCCGCCGGCAGCGCCGAGGCCGGAGGCAATGGCTTTGGTATCGCCGGTGCGCAGGCCTTGAACAACGTCGTAGGCCGCGTCGGCGTACCTCAACGGGCCAAGACGGCCGGCGCCAGTGGACTCCAGCCGGGTCATCGCAGCGGCCAGGCGGGACGTTGGGGCATGAGGCGTAGTCGCTGCAGGCGTTGGGCGTGGCAAGGACACTGTGATCGGAACGGGCTTGGGCGGCAGGCTACCGGCACCACCCGGCCTCTCGAACGGCCCCCGCTCCAACGCGTCGATCAAACCGAGTGGTTTGCCTGCGTTGCCGCTCACACGCTGAGCACTGCTCAGGGCACTTTGAGTCGTCGCTACGGCCTGAAAGCCCACCCGCGATGAGTACCCCGCGCCATTGCCCAACCTGTCCGACGCGGTTCGCAGCCACGTACCAAGCTTTCCGGTTTTTTTGCCAGAGGTTTTTTTCTCTTCCGTGCGGCGATAGTCAGATGGCAGGTAAATGCCGGGGCTGGCCGGGCCTGGAACAGGTAAGGCGGGGCAGCAGCCGCCCTTGCTTTTATCGTTTTTAAGCCATTTACCGGCGTTGGGAAACCGCTCGGCGATGGCATCTACCGCTTTGCCAGAGACTCTGCTTTTGGCCGTATCCCACAGACTGGTGAGCAGTTCCTTCCCGACAAATTTCGCGGCAGTCGCGCCGTACTCCAGGCCCTTATCCGTCCAGGAGCCTGTCGATGAAGCAGGCTCTTTTTGCTGGTTTTTCTCAGGAATCGACGTGGCATCAACCGTCTTGGTTTCCAGCGAATGACCGTTAATGAACAACGTACTGTTAAGCGTCTCCAGCGTCTCGCGCAGCCGCACTTGCTCCAGTGTTAACGCATTGAGGTCGACACTGACAGTGACCAGCGCTGAGCTGAGTTGCGACTGGGGCTCCGGCGGTGGCGCGGCATCCAGGCCCACAGGCGCGGCGAGGCCCGCGTAGAACGGCGCCAGCACATTGCCGAGGTCGGCATCGCCCATCAACCAGCGCCTATCTTCCTGGGCGAGCCTGGTCGCAAATTGAGTCTCTTGCATCCCGCTTACTCCTGTTTAACGCCAAGGCGAGTGATCGCGATGTCGTAGCGGCGCAATGCTTTTCCGGCGTTCCAGTCGAGGATTTCCGCCTCATTGACTGCGTAAATCAGCGGCACCACATCGAGGATTACTTCGATGTCGCGCTCCGAAAGAAGTCCGCCGGTTGATTTAAAAAATCGTCGATACGCTCCTGCAGTTCCGTCCAGTCGGGCACCGTCAGGCCGGCCAGGTCGGGGATCATCAGGCCGGTGCAGTGGGCGGTAATGAACTCGGCGCGCTCTTTATTGGTGGCGAGTTTTTTCATCACCTTGGTGGCGCGCAGCGCAGGCATTTCCAGGGGCAGTTCGGTCCAGGTGCGGCCGGCCGCGTCAAGGGGCAACAGCAGGTCGACGGGCTGGTCTTGCGTCGCAGCTTCGGGCGCTTGCAGGAAGAACGACGCCGGGCGCGTAGACATTTCGTGTACGTATTGGGCGATGCTGACGTAGTCCGGGCGCTTGAGTTGGTCGAGTTCTTTTTCCGACAGGCCGGTGGCGAGTTTCGCCAGCTCGAAAAACTGGTCGTCCTCGTCATCACCGGCCCGGGCCAGCGCGTCTTTTTGCGCGGCGTAGTACAGCGGTTTGAGTTGCACCTGCTCGATCGTCGCGCCGGTGTCAGCGCTAATCGGGGACAGCAGGCGGTGCAGCGGTGGCATCCAGGCCATGGGGCAATTCCTTGATCAAGTATGGGGGCGAGCGAGCCCGCCCCCGAGGGGTTACGGCATCAACACCGCGCGGCGGGCGTCGCCCAGAATGTCGACGCCATTGAGCACGAACTTCTGGGTGCGCACGTCAATGTCGATCACCGAAATGCCGTTCTCCAGGCGGTTGTAGGTGCGGCACGACAGCTCCAACGTGGTGATGGCCTTCTCGCCCATCTTCAGCTTGCCTTCGCTCAGCGATTTGAGCCTGCCGCCGACGGTGTGGTAGGTGAAGTAGGTCTTGCCGTCCTGGTCCTGACCTGCTTCACGCACGTTCAGCAGGATGTCGTCGCCCAGGCGCACGCCCAGCGCCAGCATGATTTCCGGGCCTGCGCCTTGCAGGATCAACGTGGCGTTGAGCACCTTGCCACTCTTGGCCATTTCCTCGGCGATGAAGCGGCCGCCGGACATCGGTTCCATCTCGAACTCGATCTTCGGCGGAGTGAACTCCTCAACGGTCGCGGACAACGGCAGACCTTGAAGGGTGGCCGCAATGGCCTGTCTGACTCGGTTGGTAAACATTAGAGAACGTCCTCCAGGAACTGCTCGATGATTTCATCGCGGGCATTGAGTTGATAAACCATGTGTTCATTCGGCGCGTAGCGGCCATAGTCGATGACAATGAACCAGGTGCCGTTCTTGTACTTCTCGACACTGTTCAATTCCGGGTGCAGGTACACGCTGCCGCCGGGGATGGTTTCGTCGGCGACCAGGGTTTGCAACCAGTCATTGATGCGCTTGACCTCCTGGTCCATGAAGGACTTGGTGAGGTTCTTGGCCATGGCCTTCTGGCCGGCCTTGACCAGCTTGCGGCTGATGGCATCTTCCAGACCGACATAGCTGAGGAACTTGCCGGTGATCGAACGGTTACCCAGCAGTGAGAAACCGCCGAGGATGGTGCGGGCGTAGTAGCTCACGCCGTAGCGGTTGAGCAGGTCGCCTTCGGTGGAGGTGTCGAGGATGTTGTACTCGACCACGCGGGAAACGTCCTCGGCGAACGTCACCTGGTTGCCCGGGCCTTCCCACTGCTTGACCTTGGCCAAGGCTGCGATGGCCAGCGAAGATGGCGACAGGAACACGTTTTTCTTCGCTGCCTTGGAATACACCGACGGCATGTTGTGCACCAGCAGGCAACGGTCGAAACCGAGGTCGGCACCGCCCAGTTCGCCACTGTAGGTCACTTGGTCGGCCACCGAAGCGTCCTTGCCATCCAGCACCACACGGGCTTTGATACGTTTGCCGAACGAGGCGAACTCGCCGGCCACGGCCTTGGTGCCGGTGAAGCCTGGGGCACCGATGATGGTCAGGTCTTCCGGGACACTGCTCAGGGCCGCCAGGCCCAGTTTACGGCCGGTGACGGGGTCGTTGCCGCCGATCACATTGTTGATCGTGTCGGCCGCCGTCGCGCCCTCTTCGACGATCACCACGTAGACCGGCACCTTCACCACTTTGAGAATCTGGTACACCGCCTGGAACAAGGTGCCCGACTCGGTACCGGTAGGGTCCAGAAGCGCCTGGGTGGTGAAGCTATTGATGCGGAACGGCGCGTTTTTCGGGATCGATGCATGGGCGTTCGGTGCGGTGCCGACCAGGCCGATCACGTTATCGCCCAGGCCACCCATGGCCTCGGGGGATTCGGTGGCATTGACGGTGATGCCGTTGTGCTCGAAGTTCAAAACCTCAGCCATGGTTATTCAGCCTTCTTTGGGGTGGAGTTGAGGACGCTGGTCAGTTCCAGACGGCCGGCGGTGCGCAGGGCGGATGCTTCGACGTCCAACAGTTCGAGTTCCTCGCCAGCGGTAGACCAATGGCCATTGCCGGTGGGGAATGGGATGAGGACGGTGTAGGTTTGGCGGTCAGGCATGAGTGGAATTCTCCGGGTAGAAAACGCCAAAGCCCCTGCGGGAGGGGCTTTGGGGAGGCGAAAAAAAACCGCTTTCGCGGTGACATTAACTATTTAAGGAAGCCAGGCTTTTCCGGCCATATAACTGCAAAGGGGTCCCCTACATCTTGCGGCACGTCTCGCAACAATTTGCGATATGCAGCGGCCTGAGCACGCTGGGCGTCACTCAATGGGCTGTCCTGAACTTGGGTGTGATCGGTCTCGCGTAATAGCCGATCACGACGAACGCGAATGGAAGACCACTCCAAGAGTTCCAAGCCTTCCTTACTGGGAATGAGAGATGGAACAACATCCATGGAAATTTCGTTCATTTAGAAAACCACCGTTGGTGAAAGAGAAAGCTTAGAACTTATATCCCCGAGCTTAATCGAGCGATAGTGGCCAATCTGCATGGTATCAATTCGTAGCGAAGTCACATACACATTGGGAATCTTGATCCTGCAAACTGCGTTACCGGCGGCATCGGCATAAATAGCCGGATCGAATTTACCAATGCATGACTGGTTAATGACGGCACGCTGCGGCGCATATACATAACCTGCGAAGGTTTCATCCAGCACCAAAGAACTACCGTAACTATATCCACGAACATTCAACCAAAACATCTGATCATCCGTATTAATAGAAAAAGGCAATTTAAAATGAACATACACATTCAGTGAGGAACCTAAATCAGTCGCGACCATCCCACCTGTTGCGCTGACGTTATAAGGCGCTCCCGTTCCCCATATCAGCCCTTGAAAGACGCTCATCAGCAATGTTCCAGGCGCCCCTGCCTCGCCTACAACATCCTTGAGAGCACGAAACTGATCAAACTCCGCACGTGCCTGATCCATTCGTATGTCGATAGCGCCAATTTTTCCATTTACAGTATTTGTCAGGTTATTTGAAGCCTGAACCAAATTAGCAATTTGCGTTTCCGTACTCAAAATACTCTCCTTTCACTCTATTTTAAGACCATTAAAAACTTAGAAAAATCACAATACAGCCCCATCTATTTGCGCTCAAGCTTTACAACCCTAAACAGCACATCAAGATGACGAGCCATATTATCGATATTGGCTGCCGCCACAGACGCCAACTCCTCAGCAATTAGAACATTAAGATTTTCAACCCCCACCACAATCGTCACGCTCTCCGCCGGCAACGGCGAAACATCCAACGTGAACTTCTGCAGTACCCGCGCCGCCGCCGCTTTATACGTCAGCAACTTTCCTGCCACGGAATACACCGCCAGCAACGTCCCGCTGGCGAGGTAAAACCCGAACTCGCCAATCTCATACTCACCGTCGCCATCAAACAGCGCGGCCATCCTGAGTTGGCGGTCGCCCAGGTCTTCGTAATCCACAATGGCGACCCGTTGGCGCTCGTCGCGCAAGGCCACTTCCGTGCCGTCTGGGTTGTAACGGCCGGTACCGGCGCCGATGTGGGTGATTTCGCCCTTCAAACCTTGATTTTTAGCCTGCAGCACTTCATCCAAACCCTTGGAGGTGAAGCGCACCAGGCGCGTAATGTCATCTGTCATGGCTGCGCCCTGAGGTCGTAGTCGTTAATGGTGCAGTGCTGGGCAACCCCGGCACTGTTAAGCCGAGCAACCAGCGCCAATTCCGGCAAGGCACCGTTTAGATACAGCTCTGCGTCGATTAATGGCGGATGGAGAACTTGCGTGAACGCAAGCTGAGCTTCGGTTTCGTGAACGATGGTGATCGTCGCCTGATCCCGCTCACTCTTCGCTGCATTGACACGGCGGATCAGCCGATTGTGATCGCCACTGGACCAGTAGCGCCCGATGATTGCCTGCACATCAAAGGTGTAGGGCATGCCCAATGGCCGCTGCTGATACCAGGCGCTGATGTTGGGAGTGAAGCCCAGCGACTCCACCGCATGACTCAGCGCCTTGGGCGTACCCGCCTGGCGCTGGATCTGCCAGGACAAGGCCACGGTCAGGCGTTTTTCTGTCTCGCTGGCGTCGGCGTCCCATTCGCTGACACCCCGATCTGCAGCCAGGTAAGGAAGAAACTCGGTCGGCGTTTGCAGCGGGTTCATCAGCGCCGGAAACGGCGGTACAACCCGATCCAGCAACGTGCCAAACCCCATATCCAACGCTTTCTCCAACGGTGAGCTGTTGGCCGGCAACAAACTCGTTTCAGGTTTACTCATAGCGTACGCACCTCCACCTCGACACCCGTGCAATACGGGGCCTGGAACGCGGTGCCGACAATCGGCTCCAGCGGTTCAAGGATTTGCAGCTGCGCCGCGCCGGCGCTGTGGATGGCGTAGTCGATCCAGCTCGGATCCACCCGCCCTTCCAGGCGATGACAGGACTCTGCGTAGCTTCGCAGCAACGCTTGGGCTGCGGCCTGAGTCAAACCCGAATCCGGGCCGGCATTGATCCTGGCGACCACGCGAATGTTGTAGCGCAGGATCTGCGCCCCTTGCACGGTCACCAGATCGGTCTCTGGTCGTACATCCGGCCGTGCGAAATGTCGGCGAACACCGTCAAGCAAATCCGCAGATGGCGTACCGTCGCCCTCACGAGAAAGCACGGTGACCATGACTTCACCAGGCGCGGTACGCCGGCCATTGCCATCCTTGACCTGCACTGCGTAACCATCTGGATCGAAGGTATAGGTAACGGTCACTACGCCCGGTGTGGCGCTTTGCACTTTCACCGCCGGCCGTTCCCCCAGGGTGAAAACCTCGCGGCGATACTGCATGCGCGAGCCCGCCGCAGGGGCATGCGGCGCCAGGTAGTAGCGCAGACGGGCGTCGTCGTCGCTTTCCAGGGTCGGCGGCACCGGTGGGAAAGCCGCCGGGTCACCGGGGTCGAAGACTTGGCGCTCCAGGCCCATATCGGCCAGGCGTGCATCCAGATTGCTGCCGGTGGCCCACCAGGCCAGCATCTGCTTGATACGGGCGTTGTATTGGCGTTCATGGGTTTGCAGGCGCACGCAAAAGGCTTCCAGGGCCAGGGTCAGCAGTTCGCTTTCATTGTCGAGGCTGGCCTTGAGTTTGGTTGCGCTTTGCGGCGCTCGGGTGGCGACGTAATCGACGACGAACGCCTTGAATTCGGCCAATAACGGTTGGAATTCATCGACGGTAATGAGGGCCGGCTCCGCCAGTTGGTTCTGGCCTGGGATCAACATGCTCATGTCACGACCTCGAAGGATTGTTGGCGGTTTTTCCAGGTGCCGGCGAACCGCAACAGCAAACCGGCTCCCTGGCGGGTAGCAACGATGACCTGGGGTTGAAAATCGGCGATGCCGTTCTGCACGTTATAAAACGCCTGGGCAGCGTGGCTCTGGGCGAGAATCAACAGGTCATCGCCGAGGTTTTGGCCGAGCAGTTGGGGGATCAGCGAGCCATACAACGGGCGCTTCTGGCGAGTGCCCAGGGGGGTGGTCAGCGCTCGGGTGGCACGCTGTACAAATTGCAGCCAGTCGTCGACGGCTGCCCCGGTGTTTCGATCGATGCCGATCATGGGAGGTCCTTGTCAGGGGCTGATGACGCGACCTTGGTGGTCCACCATCGGGCCGCTGAAGTGCGCGCCGCTGGCATCCAGTACCAAGGCGGTGCCGCCGATTTGCAGGGTGAGGCCCTGAGCGTTGATCGTGAGGCTGGCGGCGCCGACCTTGGCCTCGACATGTTCACGAGAGCCGGTGAACGTGGTCGGGCCATTGACCCAGTTGAAGGTGTGGCTCGCGTCGTCGTAGTCGCTTTGCGTGCCGTCCTGATGGCGTCGCCGGGTCAGCGAGGCAACGCTGGAAACGGGTGGAAAAAGGCTACTGTTGAGGCCGAACAACGCCACGGATTGAGCGCCGCCTTCCCCACCGCCATAGTTGAGCAACAGGCATTGTTCGCCGACCGAAGGAATGCGGGTTTCGGTCTGCGCACCCGCGCTGGGGTTGAAGAAGCGAATGGCCGGGGTAAGCAAATCACCGTGGCTGACCTTACAGGTGTTGCTGGCGGCATCGACCTGCTGGCAAACGCCAATCCGGCAGAAGCTTTCAGCACGTCGGTACAGGTCTTCGAGCTGGGCTTCCATTTCTGCCAGGCGCTCGACGATCGGCCCCAATTGCATACGCAGCAATGCATCGAACATGGGCTACTCCCCAAGTGGCTTGTATTGATCAGGGTCATCGATGTTCGAGACGTCCCAGGTGCTGGCGAACAGGGATTGGCCTGTAGGGTCGTTGAGCAACACCGGTCCGATGTAGAGCGTTTGAGTGAAGGAAACCGTCCAGGTGTCGTAGTCCCTTTCTCCGGCAGCCTGCGAAGACGGAGCGGCAACAATATTCGTCGGCAAATCGCACTGGGCCTGAGGCAGAGTCCAACGGTTATCCAGCACCAGATCCATCAGTTGGCTGGCCAGGTCGCAGGCCTCAAACGGCAAGGCCCCTTGCGCCACCATGGCCGTAAGCGAAATCGCCAAGGCATGCGCCTTGCGCCCTTCGCGGGAGCGAATCCCGGGGCCATTGCCTTCGACCGTGACCAACACGCCAGTTTTTACCCCATCGCCCTGGAAGTCCTGGTGACTGCCGACCTTCAGGTCCGGGAAGACGGCGTGCAGCGCCTCAGCAATGGCTTGAGGCAGTTGAGATGGCTTTTCGAGCGTCATTTGAGTAGCATCCTTGCAACAGTTACTGCGGATCCTGGCGGGAGCCTTCGGCGAGCCCGATGCGCTTGGCCGCCCAGCGCTCGTAAAGCCCGATAGCCACATCGGCGCCAGCCATGGCGGTCAGGCAACCAATGGCACCGGCCGTCCAAATCGACATGCCCGCGGCATAACACAGCATCAAGGCTGAAACGCCGCAGACCATGCAGGCCCCGGACCGCAAGGCCAGGCGGCGGATCAGCGACCACCCCCGCGCGCCTTCTTTGTCTGCACGCCACATTTCTCCCGACACCCCGCCGATGACTGCCAATACGACGACCAGCCAGATAGGCATTTCCGCTAACGCTTGCTGTTCATTTGTCATGTCACGCCTCCTGGCTGAGCACTAGATAGTCCATTTTTTCATTTACACAGGCTTCGATAGGTAGTCATTCCAAAAAGCCCGGTCGCCCGGGCTTTTCAGTAATGATGTCCTCGGACTTTCGGCGCTACTGGCGCGGTACGGTCCTTTCCTCAATGTTTTTCCGACCACGATCCCTGTCTGCCGAATAACTGCTTCTGGTGCTTTACGCTGCACACCCGGGTCAGTTGCCAACCCTCTGAACCGTCAAGGCCGGTTCATCGCTGCCTGTTTTTGAAGCGGTACAACTAAAGAGCGTCGGCGTCCTTGCCGGTGTTGCCTGGCATCCTTGCCACCGCTTCGATGGCGTCCTTGCCGATGTTGCGTGCCTTCCTTGTCTTCCTCGACAGCATCCTTGCCGCCTCCACCAGACCTTGTTGGCCGGCTTGAGATGAAGAATATGCATGAATGCATATACAGTCAATGCATTAATGCATTTATTTTTACCTAAAAATGCACTAATGCATTCAAAGCCTTGCCGGCGTGGGGTTTGGTGTTTTCTACAGGCGAAAAAAAAGCCCGCTTCGTTAGCGGGCTTCGTCTTACAGAAGAAGATTAGCGAGCGTACATACCCCACCAGAACACATGACCAAGAATGCTGATCTGCTCATCCTGAATCTCCTGAAAGCTGTAGTCCTCGTCCGGATGTTCGTCGCGATTGAAACTGCGCAGGCGTATCCCGGAAGGCAGGCGATAGAGCTGTTTGACCCGCAATTGGCCGTTGTGATTGATGGCATACAGGTCGCCATCGACGATGTCACCAATCCCACTCTTGCCAGCATTGACCCCGACCGTCGCGCCATCGCGCAGCACTGGCAACATGCTGTTGCCTCGGACCGTCACACACTTGGCCTGGTCGAACTGCACACCGTTATGCCGCAGGCTGCGTTTTCCAAAACGCAGGCTGGCCTTCTCGCTTTCCTCGATGACGAATCTTCCTGATCCAGCAGCCAATTCAACCTCGCGCAGAAAGGGGATCGACACCTCGTCATCATTAACGGGGGTGTCGTCGTCCCACAGGCTTATGTCCTTGAGTTCCGAATGCATCGGGTCACGCCCTTCTTCGCGCGCCCCCCCGAGCGACGCACGCCCACGCAGTTGGTCCGTGCTGACGCGGAAGTACTCGGCGATACGCGAAATATGCTTGTCCGATGGATCAACGATCTTGCCGCTGAGGATCCGGGACAGCGTGGATTGAGGCACGCCGGTGCGCCGGTGAAGCTCCGTGGGGGAGATCCGGTCGCGGTCCAGCAGCTCTCTTAGGACGATAGAAACGTTGCGTTTTTGCATAGCGCGGATAGTGACGGGACTTTTAAGCTCTGGCAAATGCTAAATTGCATTAAACATGCATTATTTATGCACTTGCCATGCCTTTTAGCAGACCTGCGAACCGCCGACCTTGCGTGTTAACCTTGCCGCCATCGCACAATCAGCAGGGCCAAGCGCCCCTTTTGTCACAGACCTTTTAAAGAATTTGCCAATTATCCAATGAGTAAAAACACGTCCGATCTGTCCTCCCACACCCCCATGATGCAGCAGTACTGGCGCCTGAAAAACCAGCACCCTGATCAGTTGATGTTCTATCGCATGGGCGACTTCTACGAGATCTTCTATGAAGATGCGAAGAAGGCCGCCAAGTTGCTGGATATCACCCTGACCGCGCGCGGGCAGTCGGCGGGGCAGGCGATTCCGATGTGTGGGATTCCTTACCATTCGCTGGAAGGCTACCTGGCCAAGTTGGTCAAGCTGGGTGAGTCGGTGGTGATCTGTGAGCAGATCGGCGATCCGGCCACCAGCAAGGGCCCGGTGGAACGCCAGGTGGTGCGCATTATTACGCCGGGCACGGTGAGTGATGAGGCGTTGCTGGATGAACGTCGCGATAACCTGATCGCCGCGGTGCTGGGTGATGAGCGTTTGTTTGGCCTCGCGGTGCTGGATATCACCAGCGGCAACTTCACCGTGCTCGAAATCAAGGGCTGGGAGAACCTGCTGGCGGAGCTGGAGCGGATCAATCCGGTGGAGCTGATGATCCCGGACGATTGGCCCAAGGACCTGCCGGCAGAAAAACGCCGTGGGACAAAGCGTCGCGCACCGTGGGATTTCGAGCGTGACTCGGCACTGAAAAGCCTGTGCCAGCAATTCTCGGTGCAAGACCTCAAGGGCTTCGGTTGCGAAACCCTGACCCTGGCCATCGGTGCCGCCGGTTGCCTGCTCAGCTACGCCAAGGAAACCCAGCGCACGGCCCTGCCGCATTTACGCAGCCTGCGCCATGAGCGCCTGGACGATACCGTGGTGCTCGATGGCGCCAGCCGTCGCAACCTGGAGCTGGATACCAATCTCGCCGGCGGGCGCGATAACACCCTGCAATCGGTGGTGGATCGCTGCCAGACCGCCATGGGCAGCCGCTTGCTGACCCGTTGGCTGAACCGTCCGCTGCGTGATTTAAGCGTGCTGCAAGCGCGTCAGTCGTCTATTACTTGCCTGCTGGACGGTTACCGCTTTGAGAACCTGCAGCCGCAGTTGAAAGAAATCGGCGATATCGAGCGCATTCTGGCGCGGATCGGCCTGCGCAACGCACGTCCTCGTGACCTGGCGCGCCTGCGCGATGCCCTCGGTGCCCTGCCGCAACTGCAAAGCGCGATGGCCGAGCTGGATGCGCCGCACCTGCAACAGTTGGCGGCAACCGCCAGCACCTATCCGGAACTGGCGACCCTGCTGGCCAGAGCGATCATCGACAACCCGCCGGCGATCATCCGTGATGGCGGCGTTCTAAAGACCGGTTACGACACTGAGCTGGACGAGCTGCAAGCCCTGAGCGAAAACGCCGGACAGTTCCTGATCGATCTGGAAGCCCGGGAAAAAGCCCGAACCGGCCTGGCCAACCTGAAGGTCGGTTACAACCGCGTCCACGGCTACTTTATTGAGCTGCCAAGCAAGCAGGCCGAGCAGGCGCCGATTGATTATCAGCGTCGGCAAACCCTCAAAGGGGCCGAGCGCTTTATCACGCCGGAGCTCAAAGAATTTGAAGACAAGGCACTGTCGGCCAAGAGCCGCGCCCTGGCCCGGGAAAAGATGCTGTATGAAGCGCTGCTGGAGGATTTGATCGGCCAACTGGCACCGCTGCAGGATACCGCCGCGGCGCTGTCGGAACTGGATGTGCTGAGTAACCTCGCCGAGCGTGCGTTGAACCTTGACCTGAACTGCCCACGATTCGTCAGCGAGCCGTGCATGCGGATCGTGCAAGGTCGTCACCCGGTGGTGGAGCAGGTACTGACCACGCCGTTCGTCGCCAACGACCTTTCGCTCGACGACGATACCCGCATGTTGGTGATCACAGGTCCGAACATGGGCGGTAAATCCACCTACATGCGCCAGACCGCGTTGATCGTGTTGCTGGCGCACATCGGCAGCTTTGTGCCGGCAGCCAGTTGCGAGCTGTCCCTGGTCGATCGGATTTTCACCCGGATCGGCTCCAGCGATGACCTGGCCGGTGGGCGTTCGACCTTTATGGTGGAAATGAGCGAAACCGCGAACATCCTGCACAACGCTACCGAGCGCAGCCTGGTGCTGATGGACGAAGTGGGTCGCGGCACCAGCACATTCGACGGTCTGTCCCTGGCCTGGGCGGCGGCCGAGCGGTTGGCCCATCTGCGCGCCTATACCTTGTTTGCCACCCACTACTTCGAGCTGACCGTATTGCCGGAAAGCGAGCCTCTGGTGGCCAACGTGCACCTCAATGCCACGGAGCACAACGAGCGCATCGTCTTCCTGCACCATGTGCTGCCAGGCCCGGCCAGCCAGAGTTACGGTCTGGCCGTGGCACAACTGGCCGGTGTGCCGAACGACGTAATCCTGCGCGCCCGCGAGCACCTCAACCGCCTTGAGACCACTGCGTTGCCCCATGAAAACGTAGTCGCCAGCCCGGCCAAGGCCACCCGCAAACCCGCTGCGCCACATCAGAGCGATATGTTCGCCAGCCTGCCCCATCCGGTGCTGGACGAGCTGGCAAAGCTTGATCTGGATGACGTGACGCCACGCAAAGCGCTTGAAATGTTATATGCACTGAAGACTCGGATATAACGCTGATGCGTTCAAGCTGGTAGACTCTCGCGCGGTTTGGGATGCTGCGGGCTCTTAGCCTGGCCTGCAGACTATCGCTCCCGAACCTCGCGAGCCCTGCCACAAAGGGTTTCGCTGCCGCCGCCTGAGGAGAGAATTAGAAATGACCTTCGTCGTCACCGACAACTGCATCAAGTGCAAGTACACCGATTGCGTAGAAGTGTGTCCGGTGGACTGCTTCTACGAAGGCCCGAACTTCCTGGTTATCCACCCGGACGAGTGCATCGACTGCGCCCTGTGTGAACCGGAATGCCCGGCCGTCGCGATTTTCTCCGAGGACGAAGTCCCGGCAGGTATGGAACAGTTCATTCAGTTGAACGTTGAATTGGCTGAAATCTGGCCAAACATCACCGAAAAGAAAGACCCGCTGCCGGACGCCGCCGAATGGGATGGCAAACCCAACAAGGTTGAGCAACTAGAGCGTTAAAAGCGCCGCACCCCAACGGAAAAAGGCCCTTCAAGGGCCTTTTTTGCGTTCTGGAAGACGCATTCACTTTTCTACAGGCGAAAAAAGGGGCGGTATGACCCGCCCACATTTTTTCCCTAGTCCCTGTATTCCTTTTTCATCATCCTGATGAATCGCATCCTGCGACGTTCCCTGAGCCATCGTTCCGTGATGGCTGTGTCAATCCGTGGACACAGGGCTGATGTTAGAGAGTTCCAAGGGAAGTTCAACGGGATGCTACCGACGCTCCAACGGGCTTAGCCGCTAGACACGACATAAATAGTTGTTATATTTCAACGAGATAGAAAAATATCTCGAAATTTTGAGACGCTCCGACCGAATAAAAGCCCCAAACACTTACGAAAAAGTAAGCCAATGCTTACACGGGCAAGTGCGTAATAGGGGAACTCACGTACATTGCCTAGCTGTCGGGCGCAAAAAAGCTCCGACACATCGAGGCTTTTTTACCGCCACTCGCTTAATCGTCGCTGACGGTAATCGTCGGCATCGCTGGCGCAGCGGCTTCCTGCAGCATAATTCGCGCGCCCACATGGCGGGCCAGTTCCTGATAGATCATGGCGATCTGGCTGTCGGGCTCAGCCATGACCGTTGGCTTACCGCCATCAGCCTGTTCACGAATCAGCATCGACAGCGGCAGTGAGGCCAACAATTCAACACCGTACTGGGTGGCCAGTTTCTCACCGCCGCCTTCACCAAACAGATGTTCGGCATGGCCGCAGTTGGAACAGATGTGCACCGCCATGTTTTCCACGACGCCGAGCACTGGGATGTTGACCTTGCGGAACATCTCGATGCCTTTTTTCGCGTCGAGCAGCGCCAGATCCTGCGGGGTGGTCACGATCACGGAACCAGCCACCGGGACTTTCTGTGCCAGGGTCAGTTGGATATCGCCGGTGCCTGGCGGCATGTCGATCACCAGGTAATCCAGATCGCCCCAGGCCGTCTGGGTGACCAACTGCAGCAAGGCACCGGAGACCATTGGCCCGCGCCAGACCATGGGCGTATTGTCATCCGTCAGGAACGCCATGGACATCACTTCTACACCCAGCGACTCGATGGGCACGAACCACTTCTGGTCCTTGACCTTCGGTCGCGTGCCTTCGGCGATGCCGAACATCACGCCTTGGCTGGGGCCATAGATATCGGCGTCGAGAATACCCACACGCGCACCTTCACGGGCCAGGGCCAGCGCCAGATTGGCCGCCGTGGTGGATTTACCCACGCCGCCCTTGCCGGAAGCTACGGCCACGACATTCTTGACGTTGGCCAGCCCTGGGATCTGCGCCTGGGCCTTGTGCGATGCGATCACGCAGTGGATGTCGACCTTGGCAGAGCGCACGCCGTCCAGGCCTTCAATGGCCATTTGCAGCATTTGCGCCCAGCCGTTCTTGAACAGACCGGCGGCGTACCCCAGTTCCAACTGCACCGACACCTGATCACCCTGGACCTCGATGGCACGCACGCAGCCGGCACTGACCGGATCCTGGTTCAAATAGGGGTCGGTGTACTGGCGAAGAACGGCTTCCACCGCTGCGCGATTCACGGCGCTCATGGGCTACTCCCGAAAAAGACTGACTGAAACAGGCGGCTATCCTACCCGTTCCAGCCGCCGAGCGGCATGCTTTTGCAGGTTGGGAGGTTGCTGAAGCGGCGCCACGGGGTGAAATAAATTTCCCGGCGCTTTATAGTGGCCGACCTCCGTTTCATCAAGTAGCCGAGCCCCATGTCCGAGCCACGCAAGATCCTCGTCACCAGCGCCCTGCCCTATGCCAATGGTTCCATCCATCTTGGCCATATGCTTGAGTACATCCAGACCGATATGTGGGTGCGCTTCCAGAAGCATCGCGGCAACCAGTGCATTTATGTCTGCGCGGACGACGCCCACGGATCGGCCATCATGCTGCGCGCAGAAAAGGAAGGCATCACCCCGGAACAACTGATCGCCAACGTGCAGGCTGAACACAGCGCCGACTTTGCCGAGTTCCTGGTGGACTTCGACAATTTCCACTCCACTCACGCCGAAGAAAACCGTGAGCTGTCGAGCCAGATCTACCTCAAGCTGCGAGACGCCGGGCACATTGCCCAGCGCTCGATCACGCAGTATTTCGACCCGGAAAAGAAAATGTTCCTGGCCGACCGCTTCATCAAGGGCACCTGTCCGAAATGCGGCACCGAAGACCAATACGGCGACAATTGCGAAAAATGCGGTGCGACTTACGCGCCGACAGACCTGAAGGATCCGAAGTCGGCGATTTCCGGTGCCACCCCGGTGCTCAAGGATTCCCAGCACTTCTTCTTCAAACTCCCGGATTTCCAGCAGATGCTGCAAACCTGGACCCGCAGCGGCACTCTGCAGGACGCCGTCGCCAACAAGATCGCCGAATGGCTGGACGCCGGCCTGCAACAGTGGGACATTTCCCGCGATGCGCCGTACTTTGGCTTCGAGATCCCGGGCGAGCCAGGCAAGTACTTCTACGTGTGGCTGGACGCGCCAATCGGCTATATGGCCAGCTTCAAGAACCTGTGCGACCGTACCCCGGAGCTGGACTTCGACGCGTTCTGGGGCAAGGACTCCACCGCCGAGCTGTACCACTTCATCGGCAAGGACATCGTCAACTTTCACGCGCTGTTCTGGCCCGCCATGCTCGAAGGCTCGGGCTACCGCAAGCCGACCGGCATCAACGTGCACGGCTACCTGACGGTCAACGGCCAGAAGATGTCCAAGTCCCGTGGCACCTTTATCAAGGCGCGCACCTACCTGGACCACCTGTCGCCGGAATACCTGCGTTACTACTACGCGTCCAAGCTGGGCCGCGGCGTCGACGACCTGGACCTGAACCTGGAAGACTTCGTACAGAAGGTCAACTCGGACCTCGTGGGTAAAGTCGTCAACATTGCCAGCCGTTGTGCCGGGTTCATCCACAAGGGCAACGCCGGTGTGCTGGTCGCTGAAAACGCCGCGCCGGAGCTGACTGACGCGTTCCTGGCCGCCGCGCCAAGCATCGCCGACGCCTACGAAGCGCGCGACTTCGCCCGCGCCATGCGCGAGATCATGGGCCTGGCCGATCGCGCCAACGCCTGGATCGCCGACAAGGCGCCGTGGTCACTGAACAAGCAGGAAGGCAAGCAGGCTGAGGTTCAGGCGATCTGCGCCACCGGCGTCAACCTGTTCCGCCAGTTGGTGATCTTTCTCAAGCCAGTGCTGCCTTTGCTGGCCGCCGACGCCGAGGCGTTCCTCAATGTCGCGCCGCTGACCTGGAACGACCACACCACGTTGCTCAGCAACCATCAGTTGAGCGAGTTCAAACCGTTGATGACCCGTATCGACCCGGTCAAGGTCCAGGCGATGACCGACGCTTCGAAAGAAGACCTGGCCGCCAGCCAGACGGACACCGGCGAGTCAGCGCCTGCCGGCAATGGCGAACTGGCGAAGGACCCGCTCTCCCCGGAAATCGAGTTCGACGCCTTCGCGGCCGTGGACCTGCGTGTGGCACTGATCGTCAAGGCAGAAGCCGTGGAGGGTGCGGACAAGCTGCTGCGCCTGACGCTGGATATCGGCGACGAGCAACGTAACGTGTTCTCGGGAATCAAGAGCGCTTACCCGGACCCGTCCAAACTCGACGGCCGCCTGACCATGATGATCGCCAACCTCAAGCCACGGAAAATGAAGTTTGGTATTTCCGAAGGCATGGTGATGGCGGCCGGTCCTGGCGGAGAAGAGATCTACCTGTTGAGCCCGGACAGTGGCGCCAAGCCGGGTCAGCGCATCAAGTAAACCCTGCAAAGGCAGCCCTGCCGCCTCGGCGACAGGGCTTTTGCGCTAGTACCCCTCTCGTGCTTGCCGGATAATCGGGTCCTGTTTGTTTAACCGGCGTGCCAATGATCACCCCATGAATCTGATTCAACGTATCGACGCGCTATTGCCGCAAACCCAATGCGGTAAATGCGGGCATCCGGGCTGCAAGCCATACGCCGAGGGTATTGCCCAGGGCGAGGCGATCAACAAGTGCCCGCCGGGCGGACAGGAGACCATCAGCGGATTGTCGCAGCTGCTGGGTGTGCCAGTACTGAAGCTGGACACGACCCGAGGCGAGGCGCCCGCACAGGTGGCGTATATCCGTGAGGCTGAATGTATCGGCTGCACAAAGTGCATCCAGGCGTGCCCTGTGGATGCCATCCTCGGCGCGGCAAAGTGGATGCACACGGTGATTACCGACGAATGCACGGGCTGCGACCTGTGTGTCGCGCCCTGCCCTGTGGATTGCATCGAGATGCGCCCGCCCGTGACAGTGCTGCCAATTGTGGGAGGCTTGGCGGTGAGCGACGAGCAGCGCCGCGAGCGCGAGGTTAAGCGCAACCGGGCAAGACGGCGCTTTGAGCAACGTAACGCGCGCTTGCAGCGAGAAGAACAACACACATTGGCTGAGCGTATCGCCAGGGCCAAGCGTTCGCCTGCACAGGCGCCCGTTCAACTCGACGAGGCACAGGCGGCCAGGGAGACGGCGGTCAAAAAAGCCAAGATCAACGTCGCAATGAGCCGCGCCCAGTTACTCAAGTCTCTGAAGGCCTTTGGTCATCCGCCGACCTTTGAGCAACAGTCGCAGCTGATCGCGCTGCAACAACAGTTCGAAGCATCGGAACAGGCACTGGCCATCATTGAGGCGAGCAGCACATCGGCAGCGCCCCTACCGCCCCGTAACAACGCCGACCTGAAACGCGCCAAGGTCCAACTGGCGATGCGTCGGGCTGAGTTGAAGCAGGCCAGAGATCAACATGCAGCGCCCCAACAGTTGGCCGATGCGCAACAGCGCTTGGATGAAGCGCAGCGCCAGGTAGCTGCCCATGACACCTGACCCGAAGCGACGTCTGACGAGCCTGCTGCTGGTGTGTCTGGGCCCTTCAGGCCTGAGCCGCCCCCCTCTATTCAAGTCTACGTTGACTGCCCGCAAGGAGCATTGCGCCCCATGAACGCCGCCAAACGCCTGGAAATTTTCCGCCGGTTTCACGAGGACAACCCCGAGCCCAAGACCGAACTGGCCTATTCATCGCCGTTCGAGTTGCTGATTGCGGTGATTCTGTCTGCCCAGTCCACAGACGTCGGCGTCAACAAGGCCACGGCCAAGCTCTATCCCGTGGCCAATACACCGGAGGCGATCTATGCCTTGGGTGTCGGCGGATTGTCGGAATACATCAAGACGATCGGCCTGTACAACAGCAAGGCCAAAAATGTCATCGAGACCTGCCGCCTGCTGATAGAGCAGCACGGCAGCGAAGTGCCACAGACACGAGAGGCACTGGAAGCACTCCCCGGTGTGGGTCGAAAAACCGCCAACGTGGTGCTGAACACTGCGTTTCGGCAGCTGACCATGGCGGTGGACACGCATATTTTCCGGGTCAGTAACCGCACCGGCATTGCCCGTGGCAAAAACGTGGTGGAGGTGGAAAAGCAACTGATGAAGTTCGTTCCCAAGCCCTACCTGCTCGACTCCCACCACTGGCTGATCCTGCATGGGCGCTATGTTTGCCAGGCCCGCAAGCCACGTTGCGGCAGCTGCCGCATCGAAGACCTGTGCGAATACAAGGAAAAAACGTCCGACGATTGAGCGCCCATTGGTTTTCTCGATCCGTCGATTGAAAAAATCTTTTTTACCCGTTCATGGATTATCGTTATAAGGAGCGCCAACGGCAGTCTTAGCCTGGAGTGAACCTTATGAGCACTGGCAAAGAACAATTGGAACTGGACGATGAACTCGTTCAGTCGGACGACGATGGGGCTGAAGCACCCCCAGAGGTGGCCAAGACCAATCTGAGCAAACGCCGCACCATCGACAATCTTCTGGAAGAGCGACGCTTGCAGAAACAACTGGCCGATTACGACTTCGACCTCTGAACAAGCGGCTGCAGACCGGAAGCCTCCCTGACGGAGGCTTTTTGCTACCAGTTACCTTTGCTACACGCGGTGTTGCATCCGCTTCTAGACCAAGCCGTTGCGTTGAGCCAATTCGATCAGGTCCACCAAGGAGCGAGCATTGAGCTTTAGCAGCAAGCGGGTCTTGTAGGTACTGACCGTCTTGTTGCTGAGAAACATGCCGTCGGCGATCTCCTTGTTGGTCTTACCTCGCGCCAATTGCTGCAACACCATCATCTCGCGGCCCGAGAGGCGCTCGACCATATCGGCCTCGCTGGCATTGCCCATGGTCGAACGCACCGAATTGAGCGCTTGATTGGGGAAATAGCTGTAGCCCGACAGGACAGCCTTGATCGCACTCAGCAGTTCGGTCAGGTCCTGCTGCTTGCATACGTAGCCCGCAGCCCCAGCCTGCATGCATCGCATGGAAAAATGGCCAGGCGCCTGGGACGTCAACACCAGCACCTTGAACGGCGCAGGCTGCTTGGTTGAAGACAACCGGCAAATGACTTCCAGGCCATCAAGTTTTGGAATCCCAATATCCAATATCACAATGTCCGGCATATGCTCCCGTGCAAGTTGCAACGCGTCCACACCGTTATCGGTCTCGGCAACGACCTCATAACCATGACGCTCCATTAGCATACGCACAGCAAGACGAATGACGGGATGATCATCCACGATCAGCACTTTATTCATGAGAAAGTCCAATTTCGCTGTTCGAATTATTTAGAGCAAACACAATAGCCTAGTCGTTTCCTAGTTGGCATAGCGCTCCCCCCCGAGCAACAGCAAGCAGAGACGCAACCTACACGGATAAAAGAATTACCCTACAAAAAAACGCCAGTTCAGATGTGTCCAGTTTTATGGAGCCCTTCAGATCTTTCCGGAGGCTTACATATTTTGTTAGAAATATCCGGACACCCAAGGGCTGTTGGCAAGCGCATCCTAGGATGCTTTCAGGAAAAGCCTCTTGCGGGATGCATTAACTGGCCGGCTTGAATAAAAAATACGCGTGCATTTCAGTTCCCTTTAACATTTTTATTTACGTCCTTATTTCCTACAGAGTTTTCGGAGGAAGAGTTGCTCACTTCAATATAGTGAGTGAATTATCTGTAAGACTAGTTCCTACACAGGTGTAAAAATTCATTCCACCACTAGGACTTGGTCGGGATAACCACGATCAATAAACGAACGTACCAGGCAGTTTAAATTTAATTAAACGACGCTAAACAACACGTAAGCATTCAAGATATTCAGACAAAAAAATGGCCCCGAAAGGGGCCATTTTTCTCAACGGGGCAACACTCAGAACAATGAGCGACCTTTGTTGGCAGCGATGCGCATGCGCAGTGCATTCAACTTGATAAAGCCGGCCGCGTCTGCCTGGTTGTAAGCGCCGCCATCTTCTTCGAAGGTGGCGATGTTGGCATCGAACAAAGAGTCATCGGACTTGCGACCGGTGACGATCACATTGCCCTTGTACAGCTTGAGGCGCACAACGCCGTTCACGTGAGCCTGGGAGGCGTCGATCATCTGTTGCAGCATCAGACGCTCAGGGCTCCACCAGTAGCCGGTGTAGATCAGGCTGGCGTACTTGGGCATCAACTCGTCTTTGAGGTGAGCCACTTCACGGTCCAGGGTAATGGACTCGATGGCACGGTGAGCGCGCAGCATGATGGTGCCGCCTGGAGTTTCGTAGCAGCCACGGGACTTCATGCCCACGTAACGGTTCTCGACGATGTCGAGACGGCCGATGCCGTGTTCGCCGCCAATACGGTTCAGGGTCGCCAACACGGTGGCCGGGGTCATTTCGACGCCATCCAGCGCGACGATGTCGCCGTTGCGGTAGGTCAGTTCCAGGTACTGTGGCTTGTCTGGCGCATTCTCCGGGGAGACGGTCCATTTCCACATGTCTTCTTCGTGCTCGGTCCAGGTGTCTTCCAGCACGCCGCCTTCATAGGAGATGTGCAGCAGGTTGGCGTCCATTGAGTACGGGGACTTCTTCTTGCCGTGACGCTCGATCGGGATCGCGTGCTTTTCAGCGTAATCCATCAGCTTCTCACGGGACAACAGGTCCCATTCACGCCAAGGAGCAATCACCTTCACGCCTGGCTTTAGGGCGTAGGCGCCCAGTTCGAAACGCACCTGGTCGTTGCCCTTGCCGGTGGCACCATGGGAAATGGCGTCCGCGCCGGTCTCGTTGGCGATTTCGATCAAGCGCTTGGCGATCAGCGGACGGGCGATGGAGGTACCCAGCAGGTATTCGCCTTCGTAGACGGTATTGGCGCGAAACATCGGGAAAACGAAATCGCGGACGAACTCTTCGCGCAGGTCGTCAATGTAGATCTCTTTCACGCCCATGGCTTGCGCCTTGGCACGTGCAGGTTCGACCTCTTCGCCCTGACCCAGGTCAGCGGTGAAGGTCACCACTTCACAGTTATAAGTATCCTGCAGCCACTTGAGGATCACCGAAGTGTCCAGGCCGCCGGAATACGCGAGAACGACCTTGTTTACGTCGGCCATGCCATCACTCCACGGGGTTGTACGGAAAGGCGTCGATTCTACCGACCAAAACCGCGGATTTACAGGGGCGCGACAGCAAATGAAGATAAAGCGACAGATTATGTCGAGCGAGCGACCGATGGCCGCCCGTTACGGCTGGCTTTACGAAGTGTGCGCCGGATTGCTCGGGCCGCTGGCCTGGGGCGCTGGCTTCTCTGGGGTTACCACCCGCTCAAGCTGAACGTTCACGCGACGGTTGCGGGCTCGGTTGGCGGCATTGGTGTTGGGCGCCAGCGGGTAGCTTTCGCCATGGAAGCGCAGGGAGATCTGGGATTCCGGCACACCATTGGCCTTGAAATAATCCATGACCGCTAACGCGCGGCGACGCGAGACATCGCGGTTGCTCAGGCGGTTACCGCTGTTGTCCGAGTGACCGTTGAGCTCGATGTGGTTAACCGTAGGGTCAGCCTTGAGGAATTCGAGGATCACTGCCAGCTTCTGCTTGGCCGCGGCGTCCAACTCGATCCCCCCACCCGGGAAGCCGACTTCGGTTTGCTTGACCTGATCGTAATTCATCGGCAGCAGCTTGGCGGTACACAACTGATAATCGCTGTAGGCTTTGTTGAACTTCACTGGCAGCAGGCGAACTTCCGAGTATCCACCTTCACGCCCGTAATGCCGCACCGTCGGCGAGCGGCCTTCGAGCAAGCCATTGAACAGGCGCCCGGCCTGGGCCTGGGAGCTGTTGAAAAGCACGTCGCCACTGCCGGCGCGCACGGCACCGAGGTTGATATCGCCACGACCCGGCTGCCAGGGCGCGGCAGCGGCCAATAACGTGGCCGACCCAGCGCCCAGCGAACCGTTATAGGCCTTCAGGCGAAATGTCGCTTGCTCGCCGGCCCGGCGCACGAACTCCCCCGAACCGAAGTCGGTGATCGGTTGGGTCAGGCGACATTCGAACTTGTCGCCCTCTACCTTCCACTCAATGTTCTCCAGACGTGTCTGGAACGTGAGGGCCATCGCAGGCAGGCTGGCGAACACACTGAGCAGGGCTAGATAATGCTGGCGCACGGGAGGCTCCACTGGTTTCTACAACACTTCAAAGCGTCATACATCGAAAAGGCATACGAAAGGCTATCGGATGCATCCTGCAAAACTTGATAGCGAGTGCCTGCAAGAGTCTTTTCCGGTAGCATTCCCACCAGATTGACCCGCCTGGAATCCCCAATGTCCGACCGCCTGACCCTGCTGCGTCCCGACGACTGGCATATTCATCTTCGCGATGGTGCTGCGTTACCTCATACCGTGGCCGATGTAGCGCGCACGTTTGGCCGCGCCATCATCATGCCGAACCTGGTACCACCGGTGCGTGATGCTGCCCAAGCCGACGCCTATCGCCAGCGTATCCTCGCTGCCCGGCCGGCCGGCAGCCGCTTCGAACCGTTGATGGTGCTCTACCTCACCGACCGCACCCAGCCCGAAGAAATTCGCCAGGCCAAGGCCAGCGGTTTCGTGCACGCCGCCAAGCTGTACCCGGCCGGCGCGACCACCAACTCCGATTCCGGCGTGACCAGTATCGACAAGATCCTGCCCGCCATCGAAGCCATGGCGGAAGTGGGCATGCCGCTGCTGATCCACGGCGAAGTCACCCGTGGCGATGTGGACGTGTTCGATCGCGAGAAGATCTTCATCGACGAGCACATGCGCCGTGTGGTCGAGCTGTTCCCGACCCTCAAGGTGGTGTTCGAACACATCACCACAGCGGATGCCGTGCAGTTCGTCACCGAGGCTTCGGCCAATGTCGGTGCGACGATCACCGCCCATCACCTGCTCTACAACCGCAACCACATGCTGGTGGGCGGGATTCGGCCGCACTTCTACTGCCTGCCGATCCTGAAGCGCAATACCCACCAGGTCGCGCTGCTGGATGCCGCTACAAGCGGCAACCCGAAGTTCTTCCTCGGTACCGACTCGGCGCCCCACGCGCAGCACGCCAAAGAAGCCGCCTGCGGCTGCGCCGGCTGCTACACCGCGTATGCCGCCATCGAGCTGTACGCTGAAGCGTTCGAACAGCGCAACGCTCTGGACAAACTCGAAGGCTTCGCCAGCCTCAATGGCCCGCGCTTCTACGGCCTGCCGGCGAATACCGACCGCATTACCCTGGTCCGTGAAGATTGGACCGCCCCTGCCAGCCTGCCCTTCGGCGAGCTGACCGTTATCCCGCTGCGCGCCGGTGAAACACTGCGCTGGCGCCTGCTGGAGGAAAGCAAGTGAGTGAAGACCATTACGACGACGAACACGAGCACAGTGGTGGCGGCTCTCGCCACCCGATGGCCGAGCGGTTTCGCGGCTATCTGCCGGTTGTCATCGACGTAGAAACCGGTGGTTTCAACTGCGCCACCGATGCCCTGCTGGAAATCGCCGCGACCACCATCGGCATGGACGAACAGGGTTTCGTGTTCCCGGAACACACCCACTTCTTCCGCGTCGAGCCGTTCGAAGGCGCAAATATCGAAGCAGCCGCGCTGGAGTTCACCGGCATCAAGCTCGATCACCCACTGCGCATGGCAGTGAGTGAAGAGGCTGCGCTGACCGATATCTTCCGTGGTGTACGAAAGGCGTTGAAGGCCAATGGCTGCAAGCGCGCGATTCTGGTCGGGCACAACAGCAGCTTCGACCTGGGCTTCCTGAATGCCGCCGTGGCGCGCCTGGACATGAAGCGTAACCCGTTTCACCCGTTCTCCAGCTTCGACACCGCCACCCTCGCCGGCCTGGCCTACGGTCAGACAGTACTGGCCAAAGCCTGCCAGGCAGCGGGTATCGACTTCGACGGTCGTGAGGCCCATTCGGCCCGTTACGACACCGAGAAGACCGCCGAGCTGTTCTGCGGCATCGTCAATCGCTGGAAGCAGATGGGCGGCTGGGAAGACTTCGGCGACTAACCAGGACGCTGTGGTGAGCAGACTTGTTGTGGCGAACGAGCTTGCTCACCACAAAAAAAACCGGCCCTCTCAGGCCGGTTTTTTTGTACCTAGATTCCGGCTTACAGCTTGCCGGCGTTCTCGGTCAGGTAAGCCGCAACGCCTTCCGGCGAAGCGTTCATGCCTTTGTCGCCTTTCTTCCAGTTGGCCGGGCAGACTTCGCCGTGCTCTTCGTGGAACTGCAGCGCGTCGACCAGACGGATCAGCTCTTCCATGTTACGACCCAGCGGCAGATCGTTGATGATCTGCGAGCGCACAACGCCCTTGTCGTCGATCAGGAACGCGCCACGGAAGGCAACGCCACCTTCGGACTCAACGTCGTAGGCCTTGGCGATGTCGTGCTTCATGTCGGCAGCCATGGTGTATTTGACCTTGCCGATGCCGCCATCGTTGATGGCCGTGTTGCGCCATGCGTTGTGGGTGAAATGGGAGTCGATGGAGACGGCAACCACTTCAACGTTACGGGCTTTGAAATCGTCCATGCGGTGGTCCAGAGCGATCAGCTCCGAAGGGCAGACGAAGGTGAAGTCCAGCGGGTAAAAGAACACCAGGCCGTATTTGCCTTTGATGGCTTCAGACAGTTTGAAGCTGTCTACGATTTCGCCATTGCCGAGCACGGCAGGTACGTCGAAATCCGGGGCTTGTTTGCCGACGAGTACGCTCATTGGGTATCTCCTGATGCAGGGGTGACGATTGAAGTAAAAGGACCGGCCTTGAGTCTGCCGCGTTTAAGCGACAGGCCTGTGACGCAGTCACGCTTCGTGAAGACCGAATATCATACACTGAAAAAACCGTTCGTCAGCGCGAGGGCGCCGTCGGCAAATACCCTACGAATCTACTTTGACAATCATTCTCGTTAACATTAAGATCCATCGCACTTAAGCCTTAAACCCGCGACGGTTCTCCCTTATGTATGTGTGCCTGTGTACTGGCGTCACCGACGGACAAATCCGCGAAGCAATCTATGAAGGTTGCTGCAGCTACAAGGAAGTGCGTGAAACCACCGGCGTTGCCAGCCAGTGCGGTAAATGCGCTTGCCTCGCCAAGCAGGTGGTACGGGAAACCCTGACGCAGCTACAGACAGCCCAGAGCGCGCTGCCCTATTCAGCAGAATTTACACACGCTTGATATCGCATGTTTTGAAGAACCGGACCTCTCGTCCGGTTTTTTTATGCCTGTAATTCAACCAGTTAGCGCCAAGACGCGGAACACAAACATTCTTATTCCGATTAATTTTCATTTATTATTCAATAACTTAGGTTTGACACTAAGGTATTCGCCGCTCAAACTCCGCCCTATATACAGCTAATACAGGGCAGGACCCCAGTCATGAAAGGCGACATCTCAGTCATCCAGCAACTCAACAAAATCCTTGCCAATGAACTGGTCGCGATCAATCAGTACTTTCTGCATGCGCGCATGTATGACGATTGGGGCCTGGAAAAGCTCGGCAAGCGTGAATACAAAGAATCGATCAAGGCCATGAAGGACGCCGACGCGCTGATCAAGCGCATCCTGTTCCTCGAAGGTCTGCCGAACGTGCAGGACCTGGGCAAGCTGAACATCGGCGAGCACACCCAGGAAATGATCGGCAGTGACCTGGGCTTTGAGCGCAAGAGCCACAGCGACCTCAAGGCCGCCATCGCGCACTGCGAAGCCCAGGGTGATTTCGGCAGCCGTGAACTGCTCGAAGACATCCTCGAAGACCAGGAAGAGCACATCGACTGGCTCGAAACCCAACTGGGCCTGATCGACAAGGTCACCCTGGAAAACTATCTGCAATCGCAGATGGGCGAATAAACCTGCACAGGCAGGTACAAAAAAGCCCCGCTCTCTCAATGAGATGCGGGGCTTTTTATTGCAGGCCGATCAGGCGTCGGTTTTGGCCGCCGCGTTTGCCGCTGCGTCTTTGATCAACGACTGCAACGAACCATCAGCAGCCATTTCAGTGATGATGTCGCTACCGCCGACCAACTCGCCCGCCACCCACAGCTGTGGGAAAGTCGGCCAGTTGGCGTACTTTGGCAGGTTGGCACGGATTTCAGGGTTTTGCAGGATATCCACGTAGGCGAACTTTTCGCCGCACGCCATGACAGCCTGGGAAGCCTTCGCGGAGAAACCGCACTGAGGAGCGTTCGGAGCGCCCTTCATGTAAAGCAGAATGGTGTTGTTGGCAATCTGCTCTTTGATCGTTTCGATGATATCCATGGAACACCTCTGCAGGAACTTTGCGACTCACGGGTCGGCACGGTGGCGTATTGTAACGCAAAATTCCCGCACGGTGCTCCGCCGCCTCAAGCAGCCGCCACGTGTACTGGCACACCATTCAATGCAGCGTTGCCCGACAATTCATCCAACTGCCGTTCGTCGGTCAGGTCATTGGCACTCGCCCCTGGCTGCCCGCTGGCAATAGCCATTTTCACACCGGGACGGCCATGTCCCCAGCCGTGGGGCAAGCTGACCACACCGGGCATCATGTCCAGGCTGGCCATCACTTCCACCTCAACGGCGCCGATACGCGAGCTCACACGCACCCGTTGGCCATCGCTCAATTTGCGGCTGAGCAGGTCGTCGGGGTGCATCAGCAACTGATGCCGAGGCTTGCCCTTCACCAGCCGGTGATAGTTATGCATCCACGAATTATTGCTGCGCACATGGCGACGGCCGATCAGCAGCAACTCGTCCGCCTCCGGTACCGGCTGCGCCGTAAAGCGCGCCAGGTCGGCAAGAATGACTGCCGGTGCCGCCTGCACGTTGCCATCGGGCGTTTTCAAACGCGCGGCCAGGTTAGGCTGCAACGGCCCCAAATCCACACCGTGGGGATGATCCGCCAGCATCGCCACCGACAGCTTATGGCTGGACGCCTCGCCATACACACCCGCTCGCAGCCCGAAATCGATCATCTGCGCCGGCGGCATGGTTGGCTTGAGCGCCACACCCGTCTGTGCCGCGAACGCCTTTGCCAGACCGACAAAAATCTCCCAGTCGTGCAACGCACCTTCTGGCTTGGGCAATATCGCCCGATTGAAGCGCGTGACATTGCGCACTGCGAACATATTGAACGTGGTGTCGTAGTGATCGTTTTCCAGCGCCGAGGTGGAGGGCAAAATCAGATCGGCATAGCGCGTCGTCTCGTTGATGTAGAGGTCGACGCTGACCATGAACTCCAGCCCATCGAGGGCCTGCTCCAACTGGCGACCGTTGGGCGTCGACAACACGGGATTGCCCGCCACCGTGACCAACGCACGGATTTGTCCTTCGCCCTCGGTGAGCATTTCTTCAGCCAAGGCCGACACCGGTAACTCGCCGCCATACTCCGGGCGGCCGGAAACACGGCTCTGCCAGCGGTTGAAATGCCCGCCTCCGGTGGACGCCACTAGGTCCACCGCCGGGGTCGTGCACAACGCGCCACCCACCCGGTCCAGATTGCCAGTGACCAGGTTGATCAACTGCACAAGCCAATGGCAGAGCGTGCCGAATGCCTGGGTCGACACGCCCATGCGCCCGTAGCACACCGCCTTGTCCGCGCCGGCAAAGTCCCGCGCCAGTTGGCGAATCTGCTCGGCGGGCACCGCACACTGGCGGCTCATGGCCTCCGGGGTAAACCCGGCGATTGCACGGCGCACCTCCTCCAGCCCCTCAACCAGCAAATGACTGTCACGGGTCAGGTTTTCGGTAAACAGCGTGTTGAGCAGGCCGAACAACAATGCCGCATCCCCGCCCGGACGCACGAACACATGCTGGTCGGCAATCACTGCCGTCTCGCTGCGCCGTGGGTCGACCACCACTACCTTACCGCCACGAGCCTGGATGGCCTTGAGGCGCTTCTCCACATCCGGCACGGTCATGATGCTGCCATTGGAGGCCAGCGGATTGCCGCCCAGGATCAGCATAAAGTCGGTGTGATCGATATCGGGGATCGGCAGCAACAGGCCATGACCGTACATCAGGTGGCTGGTGAGGTGATGGGGCAACTGGTCCACCGAAGTCGCCGAAAACCGGTTGCGCGTCTTCAGTTGGCCGAGGAAGTAGTTGCTGTGGGTCATCAGCCCATAGTTGTGCACGCTGGGGTTGCCCTGGTACACCGCCACCGCATTTTGCCCATGCCGGGCCTGGATGTCCGCCAACCGCTCGGCCACCAGCGCAAACGCCTCATCCCAGGGGATCGGCTGCCATTCGGTGCCCACCCGCAGCATCGGCTGGCGCAGGCGGTCGGGGTCGTTCTGGATGTCCTGAAGCGCAACGGCCTTGGGGCAAATGTGGCCACGACTGAACGTATCCAGCGCATCGCCCTTGATCGAGGTTATCGCCAGGCTGCCGTCTTCGGCCTGCGTGGTTTCCAGGGTCAGGCCGCAGATGGCTTCACACAGATGGCATGCACGGTGGTGGAGAGTCGCTGTCATGGCCAGTCTCTTTTATAGGGCTTTGGCCGGACTATGAGCCGCACCGCGTAACCGCACCAGCATCGTTCGTTCTGTGAATCGACTGGCATCAAGCCAGACCATGGCCAAGCGTGAGCAAATGTTACAAAGCTGCGGGCCAAGTCGCTGAAACCGACACAGCCTGGCCCGGCCGCGCCTGCGCGCATTGCAAAAGGTTGCGAGGCCAGTGTACAAATGGCTCGCTGCTGCCAGGAAAACGTCTTCAAAAGCGCGTAAGCGCCCTTCTTGAACACCCCTAAAAACGTAGCCCTATTGGTAAGACGCGACATTTAATGTCAATATCGCGCCTCCCCCTATTTCGTCGCCCCGTGCGGCTTTCGCCGCAGGTCTCGCCCGTTGTCACAATAAACAAGGCTTTGAGTATCTGCGGTCTGTTGCAAAAAGGTAGTTAATGATGAGCGCAAGGCACTTTCTCTCCCTGATGGATTGCACGCCCGAAGAGCTGGTCAGCGTGATCCGTCGAGGCATTGAGCTTAAAGACCTGCGTAACCGCGGCGTACTGTTCGAGCCTTTGAAAAACCGCGTGCTCGGGATGATTTTCGAGAAGTCATCCACCCGCACCCGCCTGTCATTCGAGGCCGGCATGATCCAGCTCGGTGGTCAGGCCATCTTCCTGTCGCCGCGCGACACCCAATTGGGCCGTGGCGAGCCGATCAGCGATTGCGCCATCGTAATGTCGCGCATGCTCGATGCGGTGATGATCCGCACCTTTGCCCACAGCACCCTGACCGAATTCGCCGCCAACTCGCGCGTGCCGGTAATCAACGGCCTGTCCGATGACCTGCACCCCTGCCAGTTGCTGGCCGACATGCAAACCTTCCTCGAGCACCGTGGTTCGATCCAGGGCAAGACCGTGGCCTGGATCGGCGACGGCAACAACATGTGCAACAGCTATATAGAAGCGGCCATCCAGTTCGACTTCCACCTGCGTATCGCCTGCCCTGAAGGCTACGAGCCAAACGCCGAGTTCCTGGCCAAGGCCGACGGTCGCGTACAGCTGTTGCGCGATCCGAAGGACGCGGTGGTCGGCGCGCATCTGGTCAGCACCGACGTCTGGACCTCCATGGGCCAGGAAGACGAAACCGCCAAGCGCCTGGCCCTGTTCGCACCGTTCCAGGTCACCCGCGCCCTGCTCGACACGGCCGCGCCGGACGTGCTGTTCATGCACTGCCTGCCTGCCCACCGCGGCGAAGAAATCAGCCTCGACCTGCTCGACGACCCGCGTTCGGTTGCGTGGGACCAGGCCGAGAACCGCCTGCACGCGCAAAAGGCCTTACTCGAATTTCTCGTCGAGCCGGCGTACCACCACGCATGAGCCATCCATTGCTGCTGAACCTGCGCAATCTGGCGTGCGGTTATCAAGACCAACGGGTGGTGCAGAACCTCAATCTGCACCTCAATGCGGGCGACATCGGTTGCCTGCTCGGCTCTTCCGGTTGCGGCAAGACCACCACCCTGCGTGCCATTGCTGGCTTTGAGCCGGTACACGAAGGCGAGATCAGCCTGGCCGGCGAGGTGATCTCCAGTGCCGGTTTTACCCTGGCACCGGAGAAACGTCGTATCGGCATGGTGTTCCAGGACTACGCCCTGTTTCCCCACCTCAGCGTGGCCGACAACATTGCGTTCGGCATCCGCAAGCACCCGCAAAAGGAACGCGTGGTCGCCGAGTTGCTGGAACTGGTCAACCTGAAGAACCTGGGAAAGCGCTTCCCCCACGAGCTGTCCGGCGGCCAGCAACAACGCGTCGCCCTCGCCCGTGCCCTGGCGCCGGAACCGCAACTGCTGTTGTTGGACGAACCATTTTCCAACCTGGACGGTGAATTGCGGCGCAAGCTCAGCCATGAAGTGCGCGACATTCTCAAGGCACGCGGCACCAGTGCGATCCTGGTCACCCATGATCAGGAAGAAGCGTTCGCCGTCAGCGATCAGGTCGGTGTTTTCAAGGAAGGCAGGCTTGAACAGTGGGACACGCCGTACAACCTCTATCACGAACCGCAGACGCCCTATGTTGCCAGCTTTATCGGCCAGGGTTATTTCATTCGTGGCCAGTTGAGCTCGCCCGAGTCCGTCAGCACCGAACTGGGTGACCTGCGCGGCAATCGTGCGTACACCTGGCCCACCGGCGGCGCGGTTGATGTGCTGCTGCGCCCGGATGACATCGTGTATGCGCCGGACAGCGCGTTGAAAGCGCGGATCGTCGGCAAGACCTTCCTCGGTGCATCAACCTTGTACCGCCTGCAACTGCCGACCGGCGCACAACTGGAATCGATTTTCCCCAGCCACGCCGACCATCAGGTGGGCGCCGACGTCGGCATCCGAGTCGCCGCCGAACACCTGGTGCTGTTCCAGGCGTCAGGCAGCGTTGCAGCGCAAATCCCTAAAGCTGAATCCGGCGTTCGGCGCTACAGCCCGGTATAAACCGACATCATGCCCGGCCAATTTCTGCGAAGTTGGCCTGGGTATGTTCAGCCAGCACGCTCGCCGCCAGCTCGACTTCCAACCCCCTTCTCCCCGCACTGACAAAAATCGTCGCGAACGGCTGCGCCGTCACATCGATAAATGTGCGCAGACGCTTCTTTTGCCCCAATGGGCTGATGCCACCCAGCAAGTAACCGGTGGAGCGCTGCGCAGCCGCAGGGTCGGCCATCTCAACTTTTTTAACGCCGGCCGCATGGGCCAGTGCTTTCAAATCCAGACTTCCGACGACCGGCACAACCGCCACCAACAATTCACCTTTTTCACTGCTGGCCAGCAAGGTCTTGAACACCCGTGCCGGGTCGAGGCTCAATTTTTCCGCGGCCTCCAGGCCATACGAGGCCGCTTTGGGATCGTGTTCATAACTGTGGATGCGATGTTCGGCGCGAACTTTCTTCAACAAATCCAGTGCAGGGGTCATGAAGTCTCCAGGCGGGGCAAACAGAGGGCCAATTCTAGGCCAAGCCCACGTAAAACGCTCTAGTGCGGCGATTTATCCAATTACGCCAGCTCATGCAAAGCGTGATCATTCATCAAACCAATAGTTTGAAAGTGACCAATAGTTCACTTTCGACCTTTGACAGCGGTCATTCTTGTCTATATTTTTTCGTTTCCGAATGCTGTAGGAATATGTCCACAGCAATCCAGCAGTAAGCTGTGCCTTGGATGGGGATCCAAGTCACGGTGAAAATCGCGCAACAACCCGTTGAGGTCGTGCGCCAGACAAGAACAACAATCGAGGTTTTCCATGACAACTGCTCTTCAACAGCCCTCCCTTTCGAGCCAATGCATGGCCGAGTTCCTCGGGACTGCGCTTCTGATCTTTTTCGGTACCGGATGCGTGGCTGCGCTCAAGGTCGCGGGTGCCAGCTTTGGTTTATGGGAAATCAGCATCATCTGGGGGATCGGCGTCAGCATGGCGATCTACCTGAGCGCAGGCATTTCCGGGGCGCACCTCAACCCGGCCGTCAGCATCGCGCTGTGCCTGTTCGCCGACTTCGACAAGCGCAAACTGCCGTTCTATATCCTCGCCCAGGTGGCCGGTGCTTTCTGCTCGGCCGCCCTGGTGTACACGCTCTACAGCAACCTGTTTTTCGATTACGAACAAACCCACCATCTGGTGCGCGGCACCCAAGCCAGCCTGGAGTTGGCGTCGGTGTTCTCCACGTACCCGCACGCCCTGTTGAGCACGGCCCAGGCGTTTCTGGTGGAAATGGTCATCACCGCCATACTGATGGGCGTGATCATGGCCCTGACCGATGACAACAACGGCTTGCCACGCGGCCCGTTGGCGCCCCTGCTGATCGGCCTGCTGATTGCCGTAATCGGCAGCGCCATGGGCCCATTGACCGGCTTTGCGATGAACCCGGCGCGGGATTTCGGGCCCAAGCTGATGACCTTTTTCGCTGGCTGGGGTGAAATGGCCTTTACCGGCGGCCGCGATATTCCTTACTTCCTGGTGCCGATTTTCGCGCCGATTGTGGGCGCATGCCTTGGCGCGGCGGCCTACCGCGGGCTGATAGCCCGTCACCTGCCAAGCGCCGCACCTGCTATAGATGAAACACCTGACACGGCTGTCAACGGCAACACCCGTATTTCCTGATAGCGCCGGCCTGGCCCTCCTGCCCTTTGAGGCCCAGGCTGATTCTGACTTCCTTATTTTCGTGCAAGGCAATCGACATGACCGACCTTCAGAATAAGAACTACATCATTGCTCTGGACCAAGGCACCACCAGTTCCCGGGCGATCATCTTTGATCGTGACGCCAACGTGGTGTGCACCGCCCAACGTGAATTTGCCCAGCACTACCCACAGGCTGGCTGGGTTGAACACGACCCGATGGAAATCTTCGCCACCCAAAGCGCGGTGATGGTCGAAGCCCTGGCCCAGGCCGGTCTGCACCACGACCAGGTCGCGGCCATCGGCATCACCAATCAGCGCGAAACCACCGTGGTATGGGACAAGGTCACCGGCCGCCCGATCTACAACGCTATCGTCTGGCAGTGCCGCCGCAGCACGGAGATCTGCCAGCAGCTCAAGCGCGACGGCCACGAAGCGTACATCAGCGACACCACCGGCCTGGTCACCGACCCGTACTTCTCCGGCACCAAACTCAAGTGGATCCTGGACAACGTCGAAGGCAGCCGTGAACGCGCGCGCAACGGCGAGCTGTTGTTCGGCACCGTCGACAGCTGGCTGATCTGGAAATTTACCGGCGGCAAGACCCACGTCACCGACTACACCAACGCCTCGCGCACCATGCTCTTCAACATCCACACCCTGGAGTGGGACAGCAGGATGCTGGAGATCCTCGATATCCCGCGGGAAATGTTGCCGGAAGTGAAGTCTTCTTCGGAAATCTACGGCCGCACCAAAAGCGGCATCGCCATCGGCGGCATCGCAGGTGACCAGCAAGCCGCGCTGTTCGGCCAAATGTGCGTTGAAGCCGGCCAGGCCAAGAACACCTACGGCACCGGCTGCTTCCTGCTGATGAACACCGGCGACAAAGCGGTGAAATCCAAGCACGGCATGCTCACCACCATCGCCTGCGGCCCGCGCGGCGAAGTGGCGTACGCCCTGGAAGGCGCCGTTTTCAACGGCGGCTCCACGGTGCAGTGGCTGCGTGACGAGCTGAAAATCATCAACGACGCCCATGACACCGAATATTTTGCCGGCAAGGTCAAAGACAGCAACGGCGTGTATCTGGTCCCGGCCTTCACCGGCCTGGGCGCGCCCTACTGGGACCCCTACGCCCGTGGCGCGCTGTTCGGCCTGACTCGCGGCGTACGCGTGGATCACATTATTCGCGCAGCCCTGGAGTCGATTGCCTACCAGACCCGCGACGTGCTCGACGCCATGCAGCAGGACTCCGGTGAACGCCTCAAAGCCCTGCGGGTGGACGGCGGTGCAGTGGCCAACAACTTCCTGATGCAATTCCAGGCCGACATCCTCGGCACCCAGGTGGAGCGCCCGCAAATGCGCGAAACCAC
Source organism: Pseudomonas sp. EYE_354 (assembly GCF_023148575.1). Classification (NCBI taxonomy): domain Bacteria; kingdom Pseudomonadati; phylum Pseudomonadota; class Gammaproteobacteria; order Pseudomonadales; family Pseudomonadaceae; genus Pseudomonas; species Pseudomonas sp. EYE_354. The sequence goes on along the minus strand of NZ_JAHXNQ010000001.1, from coordinate 449,240 downwards.
GGCACTCGGCGCTGCCTACCTGGCCGGGCTGGCCTGCGGCTTCTGGGGCAGCCTGGATGAATTGCGTGGCAAGGCGGTGATCGAGCGCGAATTCGAACCTCAACTTGATGAAGCGGCCAAAGAAAAACTCTACGCTGGCTGGCAAAAAGCGGTCAGCCGCACCCGCGATTGGGAGCCCCACGAAGGCGCCGAATAAGCCATGCGCAGGACCTGCTTAGGGTTGTAACTGGCAGGGAGCCGATTCCTGGGTCATCATGGGCCACTTTTGTATGGCAGCCCAAAGGACGCCCCATGAATCTGCCTCCCCGCCAGCAACAAATCCTCGAACTGGTCCGCGAACGCGGCTACGTCAGTATCGAGGAAATGGCGCAGCTGTTCGTTGTCACCCCGCAAACCATCCGCCGCGATATCAACCAGTTGGCGGACGCCAATCTGCTGCGCCGCTACCACGGCGGCGCGGCCTATGACTCCAGTGTCGAAAACACCGCATACGCCATGCGTGCCGACCAGATGCGCGACGAGAAACAGCGCATCGGCGAAGCCATCGCCGCACAAATTCCCGATCACGCCTCGCTGTTCATCAATATCGGCACCACCACCGAATCCATCGCGCGTGCGCTGCTCAACCACAACCACCTGAAAATCATCACCAACAACCTCAACGTCGCCACCATGCTCAGCGCCAAGGACGACTTCGACGTGCTGCTCACCGGCGGTAACGTCAGGCGTGACGGCGGCGTGGTCGGCCAGGCCAGCGTCGACTTCATCAACCAGTTCAAGGTCGACTTTGCCCTGGTGGGCATCAGTGGTATCGACGAGGACGGCAGCCTGCTCGACTTCGATTATCAGGAAGTGCGGGTCTCCCAGGCGATCATCGCCAATGCGCGCCAGGTGATCCTCGCGGCCGACTCCAGCAAATTCGGGCGCAATGCCATGATTCGCCTGGGGCCGATCAGCCTGGTGGACTGTCTGGTGACTGACCAGGAGCCGGTGCCGGCGCTGGTGCAGTTGTTGAATCAACACAAGGTTCGTCTGGAAGTCGTGTAACGCCCGCCCGGAAGCCATCGGGGGTTTACCCCCGATGGCGATTTATCCAGCGCCTTTTTCTTGAGCCCTCCCCAGGCCCATGTTCATAAATTTTCCTTTTCCCGCCCTTCGATCAGTTTTTTCAATCGAAGTCAGCTGGCTGTGCCCGCATTTATCAGCTACCATTTTCGAAAATGAACATTAATGTTCGAATTCCAATACGAAAAAATCGCGAGGCCAGCCGATGAACCCTTCTACCTTGCCTGCTCCACCGCTTGCCGAAGTCTATGACGTTGCCGTAATCGGCGGCGGGATCAATGGCGTCGGCATTGCAGCAGATGCAGCCGGTCGCGGTTTGTCGGTATTCCTTTGCGAAAAGGATGACTTGGCCAGCCATACCTCCTCCGCCAGCAGCAAGCTGATTCACGGCGGCCTGCGTTATTTGGAACATTATGAATTCCGCCTGGTGCGCGAGGCCCTGGCCGAACGCGAAGTGCTGCTGGCCAAGGCGCCGCATATCGTCAAGCAGATGCGTTTTGTATTACCGCACCGTCCGCACCTGCGCCCAGCGTGGATGATTCGTGCCGGCCTGTTCCTTTACGATCATCTGGGCAAGCGCGAAAAACTCGCCGGCTCCAAAAGCCTCAAGTTCGGCGCAGACAGCCCGCTGAAAAGCGAAATCACCAAGGGTTTCGAATACTCCGACTGCTGGGTCGATGACGCACGTCTCGTGGTGCTCAACGCCATGGCCGCCCGCGAAAAAGGTGCACATATCCACACCCAGACCCGCTGCGTCAGCGCGCACCGCAGCAACGGCATGTGGGACATGAACATGGAACGCGCCGACGGCAGCTTGTTTTCGATCCGCGCTCGCGCACTGGTGAACGCCGCAGGCCCATGGGTCGCCAAGTTCATCAAGGACGACCTCAAGCTGGACTCTCCCTACGGCATCCGCCTGATCCAGGGCAGCCATCTGATCGTGCCGAAACTGTACGAAGGCGCCCACGCACACATCCTGCAGAACGAAGATCAGCGCATCGTGTTCACCATTCCGTACCTGGACGACCTGACTATCATCGGCACCACGGACCGCGAATACACCGGCGACCCGGCGAAAGTGGCGATCACCGAAGGCGAAACCGACTACATGCTCAAGGTGGTCAACGCGCACTTCAAAAAGCAACTGAGCCGCGACGACATCGTGCATACCTACTCCGGCGTGCGCCCGCTGTGCAACGACGAGTCGGACAACCCCTCTGCCATCACCCGCGACTACACCCTGTCGCTGTCCGGTGGCACCGGCGAAGCGCCAATCCTGTCGGTGTTCGGCGGCAAGCTCACCACCTACCGCAAGCTCGCCGAATCGGCGATGGCCCAACTGGCGCCGTATTTCACCCAAATGCGCCCCAGTTGGACCGGCAACGCCAGCCTGCCGGGCGGTGAAGACATGACCACACCAGAAGCCCTGGTCGAGGCCATTCGCGCCAAATTCGACTGGGTACCGAGCGACATCGCGCGCCGCTGGTCCACCACCTATGGCAGCCGAACCTGGCGTCTGCTCGAAGGCGTGCAATCGCTGGCTGACCTCGGCGACCACTTGGGTGGTGGCCTGTACACCCGCGAAGTCGACTACCTGTGCGCCGAGGAGTGGGCCACCCAACCTCAGGACGTGCTGTGGCGGCGTACCAAGCTCGGCCTGTCCACCACCGAGCAGGAACAGGACAACCTGCAACGTTACCTGTCAAAGGTTGAGCAGAATCGCAGCAAGACCCAGGCTGCCTGAAAGCCTCTTCCTACAAAAGCCCCTGTGCCGTGAGGTCCAGGGGCTTTTTGTACAGGGTGCTATTCGGTTTTCCGAACGCCACACCCTCGATTGGTCGGTTTGCCGGACCACCGAGCTGCCGAATTCTCGTCATACAAATTTAATATCGATATAAATCATAGGTTTAACCTTTTGCTTCCGGTCTGGCACGACTCATGCTCTACACTTCTGGACGATTGCCTGAGATGCCTCAGGAGCCGTCACGGGCATTCGCTGTACAACAGAGCCGTTTAGCCGGCTTCATAAAAAAAACAAATGTCGAGGAAGTATTGATGCGCATCGTTCCCCATATCCTGGGCGCAGCTATCGCTGCTGCTCTGATCAGCACTCCAGTTTTTGCCGCCGAACTCACCGGCACACTGAAGAAAATCAACGACTCCGGCACCATCACCCTCGGGCACCGCGACAGTTCCATTCCGTTTTCCTATATCGCGGATGGTTCGGGCAAACCGGTGGGCTACTCCCACGACATTCAGCTGGCCATCGTTGAAGCCCTGAAAAAAGACCTGAACAAACCTGATCTGCAGGCCAAGTACAACCTGGTCACCTCGCAGACCCGTATTCCGTTGGTCCAGAACGGCACCGTCGATATCGAGTGCGGTTCCACCACCAACAACGCCGAACGCGCCCAGCAAGTCGCGTTCACCACCAACATCTTCGAAATCGGCACCCGTCTGCTGGTCAAGAAAGATAAAGATGGCAAGCCAAGCTACGCCGACTTCGCCGACCTCAAAGGCAAGAACGTCGTAACCACCGCCGGCACCACGTCCGAGCGCATCATCAAAGCGATGAACGCCGACAAGCAGATGGGCATGAATGTCATCTCCGCCAAAGACCACGGCGAATCCTTCCAGATGCTCGAAAGCGGCCGCGCCGTTGCGTTCATGATGGACGACGCCCTGCTGGCCGGTGAAGAAGCCAAGGCCAAGAAGCCGGCGGACTGGGTCATCACCGGTACTCCCCAGTCGTTCGAAGCCTACGCATGCATGGTTCGTAAAGACGACCCAGCCTTCAAAAAGGCAGTGGATGACGCCATCGTGGGCCTGTACAAATCCGGCGAGATCAACAAGATCTACGCCAAGTGGTTCGAAACCGCGATCCCACCAAAAGGCCTGAACCTCAACTTCCCGATGAGCGACAAGGTCAAGGAACTGATCAAGAACCCGACCGACAAGCCGGCGCCTGACGTAAAAATCTGATTCCTGACTAACCTTATCGCCTGGGGGAGCCAACCCTTCCTCAGGCGTCTGTTACTACCTGCTGGCTTTAACTTGGAACACTCGACCTGGCGGTTTTCGAGCCGATCGCGTGTGCCTGACGCTCATCGTCAGGCGGGAATGGATTTTCCCCAAGCGGGTGCTTGTACATCGATCGATTTCGAGGGGAGACCCTAATGAATTACAACTGGGACTGGGGCGTGTTCTTCAAGTCCACCGGCGTTGGCAGCGAGACTTATCTCGACTGGTACATCGCCGGCCTGGGCTGGACCATCGCCATCGCTGTCGTGGCATGGATTATCGCCTTGCTGCTGGGCTCCATTCTGGGGGTCATGCGCACCGTGCCAAACCGTATCGTGGCGGGCATCGCGACCTGCTACGTGGAACTGTTTCGTAACGTGCCGCTGCTGGTTCAGCTGTTCATCTGGTATTTCCTGATACCCGACCTGCTGCCGCAGAACCTGCAGGACTGGTACAAACAAGACCTGAACCCCACCACCTCGGCCTACCTGAGCGTCGTCGTGTGCCTGGGCCTGTTCACCGCCGCCCGTGTGTGCGAGCAGGTACGCACCGGTATCCAGGCGCTGCCGCGGGGCCAAGAGGCTGCTGCGCGCGCCATGGGCTTCAAGCTGCCGCAGATCTACTGGAACGTGCTGCTGCCTCAGGCTTACCGCATCATCATTCCGCCGCTTACCTCCGAATTCCTCAACGTGTTCAAGAACTCCTCCGTGGCGTCCTTGATCGGCTTGATGGAGCTGCTGGCGCAAACCAAGCAGACCGCCGAGTTCTCGGCCAACCTGTTTGAGGCCTTCACCCTGGCCACGCTGATCTACTTCACCCTGAACATGAGCCTGATGCTGCTGATGCGCATGGTCGAGAAGAAAGTCGCAGTGCCGGGCCTGATCTCCGTGGGGGGTAAATAATGGAACTCGATTTCAGCGGCATCATCCCCGCCCTCCCAGGCCTGTGGAACGGCATGGTCATGACCTTGAAGCTGATGGTCATGGGCGTGGTCGGCGGTATCGCGCTGGGCACGGTCCTGGCGCTGATGCGCCTGTCGTCCAACAAACTGCTGTCGCGTCTGGCCGGCGCCTACGTGAACTACTTCCGTTCGATCCCCCTGCTGTTGGTGATCACCTGGTTCTACCTGGCGGTACCCTTCGTGCTGCGCTGGATCACCGGTGAAGACACCCCGATCGGTGCGTTCGCTTCTTGCGTCGTGGCGTTCATGATGTTCGAAGCTGCGTACTTCTGTGAAATCGTGCGGGCCGGCGTACAGTCGATCCCCAAGGGCCAGATGGGCGCGGCGCAAGCGATGGGCATGACCTATGGCCAGACCATGCGCCTGATCATCCTGCCCCAGGCGTTCCGCAAGATGACCCCGTTGCTGCTGCAACAGAGCATCATCCTGTTCCAGGACACCTCGCTGGTCTACACCGTGGGCCTGGTGGACTTCCTCAACTCCGCCCGCTCCAACGGCGACATCATCGGCCGCTCCAATGAGTTCCTGATCTTCGCCGGTGTCGTCTACTTCATCATCAGCTTTTCCGCCTCGCTGCTGGTCAAGCGTCTGCAAAAAAGGTTTGCCGTATGATCTCTATCAAGAACATCAACAAGTGGTATGGCGACTTCCAGGTGCTGACCGATTGCAGCACTGATGTCAAAAAAGGCGAAGTGATCGTGGTGTGCGGGCCGTCGGGCTCGGGTAAGTCCACCCTGATCAAGTGCGTCAACGCGCTGGAACCGTTCCAGAAAGGTGACATCGTGGTCGACGGCACCTCCATCGCCGACCCGAAGACCAACCTGCCGAAACTGCGCTCGCGCGTGGGCATGGTGTTCCAGCACTTCGAACTGTTCCCGCACCTGACCATCACCGAAAACCTGACCATCGCGCAGATCAAGGTGTTGGGCCGCAGCAAGGAAGAGGCCACCAAGAAAGGCCTGCAACTGCTTGAGCGCGTAGGCCTGTCGGCACATGCCCACAAGCACCCCGGCCAACTCTCCGGCGGTCAGCAGCAACGGGTGGCGATTGCCCGCGCCCTGGCCATGGACCCGATCGTCATGCTGTTCGACGAACCGACCTCGGCCCTGGACCCGGAAATGGTCAACGAAGTGCTGGACGTGATGGTGCAACTGGCCCAGGAAGGCATGACCATGATGTGCGTGACCCACGAAATGGGCTTTGCCCGCAAAGTGGCCGACCGCGTGATCTTCATGGATGCGGGCAAGATCATCGAAGACTGCCCGAAAGAAGAGTTCTTCGGCGACATCAGCGCCCGCTCCGAACGTGCCCAGCACTTCCTCGAGAAAATCCTGCAGCACTAAGTACCAGACAGCTCCCACTGTAGAAACATGGCCAATGTGGGAGGGGCAAGCCCCCTCCCACCTGGCAGCTCTGGTTGACCCAAGGCATCTGTGATGAAATGCGACCCCAACCAATTTCGCGCCGCACCGCCATCACTTGCCGTGAAACCTCGTCTGATTCGCCAACTGTTCCTGCCGCCGTTGATCATCGCCCTGATGATCGGCCTGGGTTATATCGGCTTCTGGATCAGCGAGTACTACGGCATCCGCACCCTCAGCGACAATGGCGAACGCCAGCTGGAGCTGCATGCCCGCACCGTCGAAAGTGAAATCAGCAAATACACCTACCTGCCCAGCCTGCTGGAGCTGGAGTCCAGCGTCTCGCAGTTGCTGGCCGAGCCGGACCAGGGCGTGCGGCAAACCGTCAACGATTACCTCGAAGGCCTGAACCGACGCAGTCGCAGCCGGGCCATCTACGTGATGGACACCACCGGTCGCGTACTGGCCACCAGTAACTGGCGCGATGCCGACAGTTACCAAGGTGAAGACCTGTCCTTTCGCGCCTATTTCCAGAACGCCGTGCGCGGCCGTCCCGGGCGCTTCTACGGCATCGGCAGTACCAACGGCGAGCCTGGCTACTACCTGGCCCACGGCCTGGAAGAGCACGGCAAGATCATCGGCGTGGCCGTGGTCAAAGTGCGCCTCGAAGCCCTGGAAGAACGCTGGCAACGTGCGCGTCTCGAAGCCTTTGTAAGCGACGAGAACGGCATCATCATCCTCTCCAGCGACCCGGCGCGCCGTCTCAAGGCGGTGCGACCGCTGAGCGATGAGACCAAAGAACGTCTGGCCCACAGCCTGCAATATTACTGGGCCACATTGAACGAGCTGGAACCCCTGGCCCGCGAGCGCCTGAACGAACGCAGCGAAAAACTGACCTTCCCGGCCAACAGCGAAGTGGTCAACGACGAGCACGAAGTCAGTTACCTGGCGCAAACCCGCCCGCTCAACGACACACCGTGGAATTTTACCCTGCTCACCCCGCTCAACGACCTGCGCCGCGCCGCCATCAACCAGGGCATCCTGGTGGCGGTAGCCTTTGGCTTGGTGGCCTTCTTGCTGATTGCCTGGAACGAGCGACGCAAGGTCATCGCCACCCGCCTCGCCGCGCGGGAAGCCTTGCAGGAAGCCAACAGCCAGCTGGAGCGACGCATCACCGAACGCACCGCCGACCTGCGCGCCAGCAACGAACGGCTCAAGGGCCAGATCCGCGAACGCCGCCAGGCCGAAGAAACCCTGCGCCGTGCCCAGGACGAACTGGTACAGGCCGGTAAACTTGCGGCCATTGGTCAGATGTCCACCAGCATCGCCCATGAACTGAACCAACCGCTGGCCGCGCTGCGCACCTTGTCCGGCAATACCGTGCGCTTCCTCGAGCGCGGTGCGCTGGACACCGCCAGCGCCAACCTCAAGACCATCAACGAACTGATCGACCGCATGGGCCGCATCACCGCCAGCCTGCGCTCCTTCGCCCGGCGCGGCGATGATCAGGGCGAAGCCAGCCTCGTCAAGGCCGTGGACGCCGCGTTCCAGGTGCTCGGCGCGCGCCTGGACAGCCTGCCGCTGACCCTGCATCGCAACTTCACACCGGCCCAATTGCAGATCGACCAGACACGCCTGGAGCAGATCCTGGTCAACCTGATCGGCAACGCCCTCGACGCCATGCAGGCGCAACCGGCCCCCGAACTCTGGCTGGAAGGCAGCAGCAACGAAGGCAAATATCGCCTGTGCGTACGCGACAATGGCCACGGCATCGACCCCGAGGCGCGCAAGCATTTGTTCGAACCGTTCTTCACCACCAAACCCGGTGAGCAAGGCCTGGGCCTTGGCCTCACCCTGTCCGCCAGCCTCGCGGCCGCCACCGGCGGCAATCTGGCCGTGGAACACCCGGCCAGTGGTGGTACCGCCTTTGTCCTGAGCCTGCCGTTGGCGGGCGCTCATTTAGCTGAGTCGACATGAATATAGACGCGACAGCCCCTGCCAATGACCTCACCGTGCTGATCGTCGAAGACGACCCCCATGTGCTGCTCGGCTGCCAGCAAGCCCTGGCCCTGGAAGACATCCACAGCGTGGGCGTGGGCAGTGCCGAAGAGGCGCTCAAGCGCATCGGCGAGAACTTCGCCGGCATTGTGATCAGCGATATTCGCCTGCCGGGCATCGACGGCCTGGAGCTGCTCACCCGCCTCAAGGCCCTGGATAAAAGCCTGCCGGTGGTGCTGATCACCGGGCATGGCGATATCTCCATGGCCGTCGGCGCGATGCGCAATGGCGCTTACGATTTCATGGAAAAACCCTTCTCCCCGGAACGCCTGGTGGAGGTCGCCCGGCGCGCCCTCGAACAACGCGGGCTGGCGCGGGAAGTCTGGTCGCTGCGCCGCCAGTTGGCCGAGCGTGACTCCCTGGAAGGCCGCATCATCGGTCGCTCGCCGGCCATGCAGAACCTGCGCGAACTGATCGCCAACGTCGCCGACACCTCGGCCAACGTGCTGATCGAAGGTGAAACCGGCACCGGCAAGGAACTGGTCGCCCGCTGCCTGCATGATTTCAGTCGGCGCCACGCGCACCAGTTCGTCGCCCTCAACTGCGGTGGCCTGCCGGAGAACCTGTTCGAAAGCGAGATTTTCGGCCACGAAGCCAACGCCTTCACCGGCGCGGGCAAGCGGCGCATCGGCAAGATCGAACACGCCCACGAAGGCACGCTGTTCCTCGATGAAGTGGAAAGCATGCCGATCAACCTGCAGATCAAATTGCTGCGGGTGTTGCAGGAACGCACATTGGAACGCCTGGGCTCGAACCAAAGCGTGGCCGTGGACTGCCGAGTGATCGCCGCCACCAAGTCGGACCTCGACGAACTGAGCCGCGCCAGCCAGTTCCGCAGCGACCTGTATTACCGCCTCAATGTGGTCACCCTGGAACTGCCGCCCCTGCGCGAGCGCCGTGAAGACATTCTGCAGCTGTTCGAACACTTCCTGCAGCAGTCATCCCTGCGTTTTGACCGAACCGTGCCGGAGCTGGACAACCAGACCCTGTCCAGCCTGATGAGCCACGACTGGCCCGGCAACGTGCGCGAACTGCGCAACGTCGCCGAGCGTTTCGCCCTGGGCCTGCCCGCCTTCAAGAAAAGCGGCGCCAGCAGCGGCAGCCACGGCCTGGCCTTTACCGAAGCGGTGGAAGCCTTTGAACGCAACCTGCTCAGCGACGCCCTGCAACGCAGCGGCGGCAACCTGACCCAGGCCAGCCAGGAACTGGGCATGGCCAAGACCACCCTGTTCGACAAGGTCAAGAAATACGGGTTGGGCCACTGATGGATTTATTGCTGAAGGCCGCCCTCGGCGCGGCGGTGGTGCTGATCCTGGCGGCGTTGGCCAAGACCAAAAACTACTACATCGCAGGCTTGGTGCCGCTGTTCCCCACCTTCGCACTGATCGCCCACTACATCGTCGGCAAGGGCCGCTCGGTCGAAGACTTGAAGACCACGATCCTGTTCGGGATGTGGTCGATCATTCCGTACTTTGTGTATTTGGCGACGTTGTATGTGATGGTGGACCGGATGCGGCTGGAGGCGTCTTTAGCGATTGCGGCGGTCGCTTGGCTGATGGCCGCAACGCTATTGGTGAGCATCTGGGTGCGCATCCACACCTGACCCACCACGCTCCCCCGCTTTTGTCCCGACTGACTCAGCGGACGATCTTGTCCACCTGAATCCCCAGCTTCTTCAAGCGATACCAAAAGCTGCGCTCCGAGATCCCGATCTTCGCCGCCGCCGCTGCCTGCACCCCATTGCTCTCCTGCAGCGCTGCCAGAATATAAGCCTTCTCCACCTCCGCCAGCGCCGCATCCAGGTCCTGCGGAATCCCCGGCCCCTCGCTCAGGATCGCCGCCACCCCGCCCTCTCCGTTCGGTTTGGACGCAAACAGGTAACCCGGCAAATCGATGTCTTCGATCACTGGTGACGCCGCGACGATGGTCGCGCGCTCCACACAGTTTTGCAGCTCGCGGATATTGCCCGGCCAGTGGTACGCCGCCATCGCCTGCAAAGCCTCGGGGCTGAACCCGGTGATGCGCTTGCCGGCGGTGGCGCTGAGGGTGTGGGCGAAGTGGCGTGCCAGCGGCGCGATGTCTTCCACGCGCTCGCGCAAGGCCGGCAGCGGGATCGGAAACACGTTGAGGCGGTAATACAGGTCTTCGCGAAATTCCTTGTTGGCCACCGCGTCCAACAGGTTTTTGTTGGTGGCCGCAATCACCCGCACGTCCACCTTGCGCTCGCGAGGGTCGCCCACCGGCTCGATCACGCGCTCCTGCAAAGCGCGCAGGATTTTGGCTTGCAGGGCCAGGGGCATGTCGCCCACTTCGTCGAGAAACAACGTGCCCTTGTCCGCTTGCATAAAGCGTCCGACCCGGTCGGCCACGGCGCCGGTAAACGCACCTTTACGATGGCCGAACATCTCGCTTTCCAGCAGGCCTTCGGGGATCGCCGCGCAGTTGACCGCCACGAAGGGTTGGTCTGCACGGCTGCCGTGCTTGTGAATCGCGCGGGCGACCATTTCCTTGCCGGTGCCGCTTTCACCGGTCAGCAGGATGGTGGCGCTGCTGTCACGCACCGAGTCCACCGCTTGCAGCACCTTGCGAAACGCTGGACTGTCACCCACCAGGCTGTCGAACTGCGCATGGGCGTCCAACTCGGCGCGCAAGCGTGCGTTGTCGCGCATGATGTCGCGAAACTGCAGGGCCTTGGCCACGGTGATGTCCAGCTCGTCAATGTCGAACGGTTTGGCGATGTAGTCGTAGGCGCCGTTGCGCATCGACTGCACGGCATTTTTAACGGTGCTGTAGGCGGTCATCACAATGACCGGCACATGCGGGTAACGCACCTTGATCTCGGCCAGCAGCGCCGGCCCGTCCATGCCCGGCATGCGCCAGTCGCTGATCACCAGATCGATGTCTTCCTGCTCCAGCACCTTGAGCGCGTGCAGGCCGTTGCCGGCAATGAACACCTGGACGCCGTTCTGGCCCAGGGCCGATGCCAGCAGGTCACACAGCTTGGGTTCGTCGTCGACCACCAGAATGTTATGCGTCATGCGTGTCCTCGTCGTCTTCGCCAATCGCCGGAATGTACAGGCTGAAGGTGGCGCCTGCATCCTTCTCGCTGGCACATTCGATGCTGCCGTCGTGACTTTCCATGATCGAATAGACTTTAGCCAGCCCCAACCCCGTACCCGAGGCCTTGGTGGTGACAAAGGGCGTGAAGATGCGCTCGACCATCTCGGCGGCGATGCCCTGGCCGGTGTCGGCGATGCTGATCACGGTGTTGGCATCGACCGTGCGAATCGCCAGGGTCAGGCGTCCGCCGTCGGGCATCGCGTCGATGGCGTTGAGAATCAGGTTGAGGCAGGCCTGCTTGAGTTGTTTGGCATCGGCATAGATCGTCGCGCCAGGGGACTGGTCATCGAGCTGCGCATCAATGTTATGGCTCGCCAGTTCCGGCGCACAAAAACCGAGGATCTCCTCCACCAGCGGGCGCGCCGCCTGCAAAACGCGCAGCGGCGGGTTGGGTTTGGCGAAGTCGAGAAACTCGGTGATCAATTCGTTGATGCGGCTGACTTCGCTGATCACGTATTCCAGGTGGCGTTTGTCGCTGTCCGGCAAGTCGGCGCGGCGGTGCAGCAACTGAGTGGCGGTTTTAATAATACCCAGAGGGTTGCGGATCTCGTGGGCCAGGCCCATGGCCACTTCTCCCAGTGCGTGCAGGCGGTCACGGCGGCGCAACTGGGCCTCCAGGTGATGCAACTCCCCCAGGCGCTCGGTCATGTGGTTGAAGGTGCTGCTCAGTTGCGCCAGTTCGTCGCCACCGCTGACCGCCACGCGGTGGGTGTAGTTGCCGGAAATCACCGCGCCCACGCCCTGGGACAAATCCCGCAACGGCCGGGTCAGGCGACGTGACACCAATACCCCCGCCGCCAATGACAGCGCCGAGCTGAGCAAAAAGATCAGCACGAACAGGTTGCTCTGGTTGACCAGCCCCACCAGGCTGGTGTGGCGCAACAGGCCGCTGAAAATCACGCCTTGCAGGTCACCGGCATCACTGAAGATCGGCCAGTACAAGCCGCTGTAGTTATTGGTGAACTGCTCGCTGGGCTGGCGGGTGGCGCGCATGGCAGTCTCGACATTCTTGGGAATGCGCGACGGGTGGTCCTCGAAACGTTGAGTCGAGAAGATTTCCGAGAAGCCGTCCGGGTTGGCCAGGTACAGGCGCAGGTCGAGGGAATGCACATCGGCCACGCTGGTGAGGAAGCTGCTGTCCAGGTAGGTGGCCACCAACAACTGGTAGTCGACGCCGTCCTGGGTGGTGTCAAAAGTGGAGACCACAATACCGGTGCTCACCCCCGCCACTTGCACGGTCTGCAACACCGCATTGCTGGTCAGGCTGATCTGTTTGACGATGTCGTCGGAGGCGGTGCTGAACACGGTTTTGTGGTCGCTGACGCGGATCAGTGCGACCACGTCGATATCCGTGGCATCGGCGATATCCGCCGTCAACCGGTCGTGCTTGGCCGCTTGTTTGCTGGAAGGCGGGCTGGTGTAGCGCAGGAACAGTTTGGCCATGCGCGCGTTGTCATGAAGGATGTCGCCAATCTCGTCCTTGACGATCTTGGTCGACTCCTGCAGCCAGATGCGTACGTTGCTGTCGAAAATCTGCGACAGCGTGGTGGCCGCCAGCTCCGCGGCGATCATGGTGGGAATGACGCTGACCAACCAGAACGCCAGCACCAGCTTGCGCTGGACGCTCCAGCGTGAAATGGCGAAGGGGCGGGCTTTCTGGCGGGTCTTGGTGATCATCAGGTTTCGCTTATCGCAGCAGCCATGGCAGGGTCGGAACGGTCCGGTCGAATAAACAGTTTTACGAGCTTGAGCAGGCCGTTGACCAGCCGGTTGCGGTGGCGAAAAAACACATTGTTGCCCTGGAACTCGCAGCCCAGGCGCAGCTTACTGGCATACCCGGCCTGGCCGCACTCGTACAGCGCAATGTTGTGCTCAATACAGTAATCGACGTTGGTCAGCCAACTGCGGAAATACAGGTTGTAGTCGCGACTGAACGCCACGTCATGCCCGAAAAACTTGTCCACCAGCCGGTGTTCGTCCACCAGCATCAAGTTGAAAGCCACCAATTGCTCGTCCACCCAGTAAAGCGCACACACCGCCCGTGCTTCAAGGCGTTCGAGCACACCGGTGAAATAGCTCGCGGGCAAGCGTTCGAACTGCAACTCGGCGCGACTCAGCGTGGCCTCGTACAGGCGCATGACCTCGGGCAGCACGTCATCGATATTGCGCCGCCATTCCACCCGTGGGCCCGGCGCACGCAGTTTGCGGCGCAGGTCCTTGCGGGTGGATTTGCCCAGGGAGCCGAGGTAGGCGTCTACCGAGCCATAGGGCAACGGCAGCACACCGGTGGGCAGGCTCGGCATGGTCTGGAAACCGGCCGCGCGACAACTCTCCAGCCAGTGGGAATCGTTGCTCGGCGCGTCCTTGACCGCCACCAGGCCGATACCGAAGTCATCGGCATCGTGGCGCGCGACGTCCAGCACGTGCTTGAGCAACAGCGGGCGGCGCGACGTGGGAACGTGACCGGCAAAACCGGCATCACAGCGCTCGGCCACCGGCGAGCCGATGGCATACAGCCCCAATTGCAGGACGCCAGGCCACAGCCGCTCCAGGCGCTCGGTCAACCGCTTGCCCGCGCCGGACACCGTAGTGTCGAGGCGGTAATGGGTGATGAACGCCGGCGCGACCGCCACCAACGTTCCATCTTCGTAAACCGCGAGGTAGCGCCACTGAAAATCATCCATGGCGGCGTTTTCCACGGCGACGTAGTAGTCCCAGTCCTCCAATGCCCCCGGAAAACAGTCGTTCCAGGCACTGCGCTGGATGGCCCTTATGGTCGGGAAGGCTTGGGTGGTGATCACAGTTGCTTCCAATTGGCGTTCTTGTGGGGAAAAGGCTGTTTTGTGGTGAGCGGGGCTGCGCAGCAGCCCTATTCCAGGCAATGAGTTTCTCCAGCTACACCGCGATGGCAGGTTTTGGGGCGGCTTCGCTGCCCAGCGCGGGACAAGCCTGCTCAGCACCACAGCCCTGCTCATTACAGCCCTGCTCACTGCATGACAGTTGCCGGCTGATGAACTCGGCACTCAGCTCAATCACCCGTCGGTATTGCAAGTCGACGGTGATCATGTGGTAGCAGTTGTCCAACAGGATCTTGGTCACCGGCCCGCCGAGGTGGCGTTCCACGTAGTCGGCGTTCCAACGACTGGTGATGTCGTCCTCGATGGAGTGCAGCACCAGGGCCGGAACCTTTATTTGCGGCATGCGTTTTTTGACCACCGCGTTCATCCAGTGCAACTCGCGCACGGTGACGCCTTCCATGGTCAGCAAGCCGGCCTCGCTGCTCTCGCCCTCTTTCATCTGGCGCTCGACGATGGCCCGCAGGCGTTCATTCTTGATGCCGTAGGGCGGCTTCTCGGTGAAACGGAACAAGCGCACGCCGAACGGAATGCGGATCAGCAGCGGCGTGATGAACGCCATCTTGCTGATGCTCCAACCGTCGTACTTCAGGGTGGTCGAATACAACAACAACCCCGCGACCTGCCCCGGATGCTCGGACGCCAGGTACATCGACATCACCGCCCCCATGGACAACCCGCCGACAAACACCTGCCCGTGGCGCCGCTTGATCTGCACGAAGGTCTTGCGCACGCCTTCGTACCAGTCCCGCCAGCCAGTGGCTTGCAGGTCGCTGTTGTCGCCGCAATGCCCGGCCAGCGTGGGCACGTACACCGTGCAATTGCCCACCTTCGCCAGGCCTTTGGCGACCTGGCGCAGTTCAGTCGGGGTGCCGGTCAGGCCGTGGATCAACAGGATCCCGACCGGACCGTCACCGAGAACGAAGCCGGCATCACCTTCACCGAGGTCGATCTCAGCGCTGTTCACCGTGTGGTCGCTCGCACCAGCAGTTGCTCGAGCAGCTTGAGCCCCAATTCGATCTCCGGGTAGCTGATTTCCAGGGACGGCGCCAGGGTGATCACGTTCTTGTAGTAGCCGCCCACGTCGAGGATCAGCCCGAGTTTGCGCCCGTCCACCAGCATGTCGCCCTTCATGCCTTCCTCGACCATATAGTCCAGGGTCGCCTTGTCCGGCGTGAAGCCATCCGGGCCACAGATTTCGCAGCGCAGCGCCAGGCCCAGGCCGTCGACGTCGCCAATGATCGGGAAGCGTTTTTGCAGGTCCTGCAGGCCTTCCAGGAAGTATTTGCCCTTGGCCATGACCATCGCGCCGTAGTCGACTTCGTTGGTCATCTTGAACATTTCCAGGCCGACCGCCGTGCCCAACGGGTTGGACGCGAAGGTGGAGTGGGTGGAGCCTGGCGGGAAGATCTTCGGGTTGATCAACTCTTCACGGGCCCAGATCCCGCCCAGTGGGTTGAGGCCGTTGGTCAGCGCCTTGCCGAACACGATCACATCCGGCTGCACATCGAAGTGTTCGATCGACCACAGCTTGCCGGTGCGGTAGAAGCCCATCTGGATTTCGTCGGACACCATCAGGATGCCGTGCTGATCGAGCACATGCTTGAGCTCGCGATAAAAGTTCATCGGCGGGATGACATAACCGCCCGTGCCCTGGATCGGCTCTACGTAAAACGCGGCGTATTCGCTCTGACCGACTTTCGGGTCCCACACGCCGTTGTATTCGGTCTCGAACAGGCGGGCGAATTGCTGCACGCAGTGGCTGCCGTATTCCTCTTTCGTCATGCCTTTGGGGCCACGGAAGTGATACGGGAACGGGATGAACTGCGCGCGCTCGCCGAAGTGGCCGTAACGACGACGGTAGCGGTAGCTGGACGTGATCGACGACGCGCCGAGGGTGCGCCCGTGGTAACCGCCTTCGAAGGCGAACATCAGGCTCTTGCCGTTGGTGGCGTTGCGCACCACTTTCAGTGAGTCCTCGATGGATTGCGAGCCGCCGACGTTGAAGTGCACGCGGCCGTCGAGGCCGAATTTGTTCTTGGCGTCCACCGCGATCATTTCCGACAGCTCGATCTTGCCCTTGTGCAGGTACTGGCTGGCGATTTGCGGCAGGGTGTCGATCTGCTGTTTCAGCGCGTTGTTCAGGCGCGGGTTGGCGTAGCCGAAGTTGACGGCCGAGTACCACATTTGCAGGTCGAGGTAGGCCTGGTCTTCGGTGTCCCACACATAGGAGCCTTCGCAACGGCTGAAAATACGCGGCGGCTCGATGTAGTGGACGGTGTCGCCGTAGGAGCAATATTTGGCTTCTTTATCCAGAAGGATCTGGTCTTCGGCAGTAGCGATGCGGATATCAGACATGATGGAAGAGTTCCTGATTTTCAATAGAGAGGTCAGCAGTCGTAAAGGAGGTGGCGTTGGCAGCAATGCTGTGCGGCAGTTGCGCGAGCAACGCCGGCAATTGGGCAAAGCTGTCGAAACGCGCATGGGGAATGCTGTGGGCGACGCAGTACTCGGCGAGGCTGCCCTTGGCGAATACAAAGTCGGCGGTTGAGGCCACGCACATGTCGGACTTGCCGTCACCGATCACCAACACGCGCTTGTTGCGCGGGGTGGATTTGCACTTGCAGTTGCCCGACGCAGCGCGGCAGGCATCGCTTGAATAAGGGAAGTCGATGCGCCAGCTGTTCTGGTCAACCTGACGCAGGCGGTTGGCAAGGATCGGCAACAGGCTCACGTAGTTGCGCGACAGAATCCGCGCGATGCCTTGCTCGATGCCGTCGCTGACGACCTCGAGGGAGGCGCCCAGGCCGATCACATGATCGACGAAGTCCGGGAAGTCCGGGTCGATCTCAACACTGTCGAAGTACGCCAGCAGCTCGGCGGGCGTAGCCTTGATCAGCGACAGCTGGCGGCTCAGGCATTCGCGGGAACCGATGTGCCCATCCAACCATTGCTGTTCGATGGTTTCCCACTCCGGCGCGGCGAAGCGTTGGAGGACGTTGTCGATGACGTCGGTGGGGGTGATGGTCCCGTCGAAGTCGCACACGATATGCCAGTCAATCATTGCGGTTACCCTGAAGGAGTGCGCTGTCTGCGCGTTCAACAGGGCTAGAGCAGGGACTGTGCCAATTGGCGCAAGCCCAGCGTGGCCGGGGTTTTTCTCGATGCGCCCAGGGGTTTTGTGTCGCAACAGCTACAATTTTTGTAGCTTGCTACAAACAAGATGAGTGCTTGCACAGGCGCGCCGGTTTGCGCGTTCATGCGCGTGTATTCACTCAAGGAACTGTGACCATGTTGCGGATCACATGCGCTGCACTGGCCGGCTTACTGAGCCTCACCGCGCAGGCCCAAGGCATCAGCGGTGACGTCGGCGCAGGCGTCAGCTACCAACCTCACGACCCGACCGGCAGCCGCTATGAAACCCGGCCGGTGCCCTATCTCGATCTGGACTGGGGTGCCGTGAGCCTGGGCACCGACGACGGCTTGGCCTGGAGCGCGCTGAACACCCACGGCTTGAGCGCCGGGCCGTACATCAATTACCTGCAGGGCCGCACCTCCAACGGCTCATTGCAGGGGCTGCGCAATGTGTCGGACATGGCCGAGGTCGGGGGGTTTATCCAGTACGCTCCGGCTGACTTCTGGCGCGTCTATGCACAGCTGGGCCAGACGGTCGGCGGTGGTCACGCGCAGAGCGGTGCGCTGGGCAAAATCGGCGGCGAGCTGGGCTACCCGCTGGGCGGCGGCGTCATCGGCAGCAGCGGCCTGGTGGCGCATTTTGCCGATGCACGCCAGACCCAGACGTTTTTCGGGGTGGATGACCACGAGGCGGCCGCCACCGGTTTCAAGCCCTACAACGCCAGCGGCGGGTTTCAGAACGTGACGCTGAGCCAGAGTTTCCAGTTGCCCCTGGCACCCCACTGGTCGTTGCTGACCAGTGCCAGCTGGGTGCATCTGGTGGGCTCGGCGGCGAACAGCAGCATCGTCAAACAGGCCGGTGACGTGAACCAGGGCCAGGTGCAGACGGCGATCAGCTACACCTTCGACTAACTCACACGGGTCCTGATCGTTCCCACGCTCCGCGTGGGAATGCAGCCAGTGGACGCTCCGCGTCCCAAAGCGTGACGCAGAGCGTCACAAGAGGCATTCCCACGCGAAGCGTGGGAACGATCCAGTCGGTCAGTTCTCTTCACCTTCGGCCAACAGCGCAATCCCGCCAATAATCACCGCGACTCCCACCCAGTGCAGCGCGCTGATATGTTCCCCCAGCCCCAGCCACGACCCCAGCAGCACCACCACGAACACCAGCGAACTGAGCGGAAACGCCAGGGACAGACTGCTGCGCCGCAGGATCAGCATCCACACGAAGAAAGCCCCGATATAGCAGGCAATCGCCGCCAGGATCGCCGGGTTATGCGCCACATCGGCCAGCCATGACCAGCCGAAATCCATCTGCCCCAACTGGTCACCGGCCACCTTGGTGAACAACTGCCCGGCACTCTCGGTACAAATCAGCAAGGCCCACAGCACCACGGTACCCAGGCGCTCATGCAACCAACCCGCATTGATCGTTTGCGTCTTCATGCCTGACTCCCTGCAATTGCCACCAACATCACGCCAAGGGTAATCACCAACGTACCCAGCCAGCGACGCCGGCTGACGGTTTCCCCCAGCACCACTTTGCCCACCAGCACCACCCCGCAATAGGCCAGCGCCGCAGCCGGAAACAACAGGCTCAACGGCGCACGGGACAAGGCTTCGAGCCAGACGAAAAACTCGATAACGTAGGCCCCGATACCCGCCCACAACAACGGCGCATTGAACACCTGGCCCCAGAAAGCACTCAGGCGAAAGCCACCGTCCAGTTCAGGCAAGCGGTCCAGGCCGAGCTTGAAACACAACTGGCCGATCACATCGAGCACGATGGAAAACGCCACCAGCAACACCACGGTCAGGCTCACGGGAACAGCTCCTCAAACAGCTCGATCAAGGCTTCATTGGTGGCGGCATTGCGCTGCAAATCTTCAGGGTTCCAGCGCTCCGGCGGCGGCTGGTCGGACTTGGCTTCCCAGCGTTTGAAGGCGTTGCTGAACGCCGGCGCGGCGAACTCGCCGCACACATCGATGCCGATGATGCGCTTGCGCGCCGCCAACGCGCGCAGGGCTTGCAGCAGATGGCTCAGGCGCATGCCGCCCTGGTCCCAATTGGTGGCCGCGTCTTCGCTGGCCAGGACGTCTTTGTCGACAGTGATCCAGATCGCCTCGGTAGGCAGGCTGGTGATCATCTGCTCAAGAAACGCCGTCCAGTCCAACTCCGCCAGATTGCGCCAGTGCAGGTAGTTTTCCTGCTGCTGGTGACCGGCGCCATCGCCGACCCTTCCCCACACTTTCGACGGCGGGTGCTGCCACGGAAACAGCTGCAAATGCCCGCGCTTGAGGGCACTCAGGTTGCCGCCGCGCAGTTGCGGGTTATGCAGATCGTCGCTGCATGGCCCGAGCGTGACGATGCGTTTGATCGCCGGCATTTTCAGCGCGCGGTTGACCCACGAGCCACAGTGGCGCTTGGGCGCAAAGCGCACCCAGTCCGGGTGGTTATCGAAGTGGATCAGGCTGATGGGCTCTTTGAGGTCGGCGAGGAACGCAGGCGTGAGATGGTGATAATCGCCGGAGCCGACAAACAGGATTTCCGGCCGCGCGTCCGTGGGCCGTGGCCGTTTGGCCAGGCGCTCGGCGAAGCGCTTCCAGGTTTTCTCGGTGGACCACAGGCGCAATTTGGGGCCCAGGTCCAACAGGTCGATGCGGGTGGCACGGCCACTGGCCAAGCGCCGCGCAATCGGCGCCTGAGCCGTGAGGCTGTGGTCGAGATCAAGGATATTCAAGGTAATGTTTCACCCCTAATGGCAGCGCCCATCCGCAGACCGGATGGGCTTCAGGGGGTCAATGCAAGGGCCGGGCCAGGGGTTGCTTGGGGACGATGAGGGGGGAAGTGTGTGAGCGGGGTCAGGATTTCGCTTCGTTGATGATCTGGCGAATCGCACCGACAAACGCTTCGGCCGGCTGGCCGCCGCTCACGGCGTACTGATCGTTGAACACAATGGTCGGCACCGAACTCACGCCACGGGAGACCCACAGCTGCTCTTGCTCACGCACTTGAGCGGCGTATTCATCGCTGGCGAGAATTTCGGCGGCGCGCTTGATGTCCAGGCCCACGCCCTCGGCGATGATCGCCAGGGTGGCGTGGTCGGAGGGGTCCTGGCCATCGCTGAAGTAAGCCTTGAACAGCGCTTCCTTGAGGTTGTACTGCAAGCCCTCCAAACCGGCCCAATGCAGCAGGCGGTGGGCGTCGAAGGTGTTGTAGATACGGCTTTGACCGTCGGTGCGAAAGGCAAAGCCCAGCGCCGCGCCCATGTCGCGGATGCGCGCACGGGTGGCCTGGGACTCTTCGGCGCTCGATCCGTACTTTTCAGTGATGTGTTCGACGATATTCTGACCGATGGCGGGCATGTTCGGGTTCAGTTCGAACGGCTGGAAATGGATCTCGGCCTGCACCTCGGCACCCAGTTGGTCGAGGGCTTCGGTCAGGCCACGCAGGCCGATAATGCACCAGGGGCACGACACGTCGCTGACGAAATCGATTTTCAGGGGAGTACTCATGACAGGCAACCTCGTTAGCAGTAATACGCCGCAAAGGCTGCACGATACACCACCTCACAACAGCTTCGCAGGCGCCACCTGATCAATCTGCGCCCAATGGGCCGTGTCTTCGCGATGGGCTTGCAGGTACGGCAGCACCGCGGTCAGCAGCGGCGCCTTGAAGGCTTCCTGGAAACGATGGGCCATGCCGGGAATCAGCTTCAATTGGCTGCCCTGGATATGCGCCGCCAAGTGCACGCCATGCATCACCGGCAAC
Organism: Pseudomonas sp. EYE_354; assembly: GCF_023148575.1. Classification (NCBI taxonomy): domain Bacteria; kingdom Pseudomonadati; phylum Pseudomonadota; class Gammaproteobacteria; order Pseudomonadales; family Pseudomonadaceae; genus Pseudomonas; species Pseudomonas sp. EYE_354. Next base: position 427,893 of record NZ_JAHXNQ010000001.1, on the reverse strand, counting down.
AACGGGTCGGCGGTGCCGTGCACGACCAGCGTCGGCACGCGCAACTGGTTCAGCAAGGGCACGCGGCTCGGCTCGGCAAGGATCGCCATGATCTGACGTTTCACGCCTTCGGGGTTGAAGGCGCGGTCGTAGGACAGCGCCGCCTGGTGCAGCAAGGCCTGGCGGTCGTCCTTCACATTCGGGCTGCCCAATGCGGCCAGCAAGTCGGCCTGTTGTTCCAACGCTACTTCACGGTTGGGCGCGCCGCGCCGCGACAGCAACTGGACCAGCGCCGCGTTCGGCGCCGGCAGGCCTTCGGCACCGGAGCTGGTCATGATCAGGGTCAGGCTCTCCACCCGCTGCGGCGCCATGGCCGCCAGGTGCTGGGCGATCATGCCGCCCATGCTCGCACCCAGGACGTGGAACTGCCGGATCTGCAACGCGTCCATCAGCCCGAGCGCGTCGTCCGCCATATCGGTCAGGGTATAGGGTGCCGCCACCGGCAAACCGAGTTTGTAGCGCAGCACTTCAAACGTGAGGTTGGCGTTGGCCGGGGCCTGACGCCAGGTGGACAGGCCCACGTCACGGTTGTCGTAGCGAATCACCCGAAAGCCTTGCTGGCACAACGCAACGACCACTTCGTCCGGCCAATGGATCAACTGCCCGCCCAGGCCCATCACCAGCAGCAAGGCGGGGTCGGAGGCACGGCCGATACTCTGGTAGGCGATGCTCACCGTTTCCAGGTCGACCGTTTGGGTCGGGACATTGACATCACATCGAGAAGCCGCAAAAGACGGCAGGCCGAACAAGAAAGCGGCCAGTAAAAGCAACACGCGCATGAAAAACACCGAAACGCAGAACCCCAGTAGAGCGCGAGTCTGATGAAGTTTGTTCAAGCGCGCTGCCACAGTTCCATGACAGTTTGATGAAGAGTGCCGGGTGGTCGCTGTCGACAGGCTTTGCAACATGAGACAAACTCACGCCATTCGAATTCTTCACAAATTGTCTTCATGGAGAGCCCGTGCTCGAAATCCGTCACCTCAAGACCCTGCACGCGCTGCGTGAGTCCGACAGCCTGGTGGAAGCCGCCGAGCGTCTGCACCTGACGCAATCGGCACTGTCCCATCAGTTCAAAGAGCTGGAAGAACGCCTGGGCATGCCGTTGTTCGTGCGCAAGACCAAGCCGCTGCGCTTTACCAGCGCCGGGTTGCGCCTGCTGCAACTGGCCGACGCCACCCTGCCCTTGCTGCGCGGCGCCGAGCGCGATATTGCACGGTTGGCCGGCGGCACCGCAGGGCGTTTGCACATGGCCATCGAGTGCCACAGTTGCTTTCAGTGGCTGATGCCGACCATCGACCAGTTCCGTGACGCCTGGCCCGAGGTCGAGCTGGACCTGGCCTCAGGTTTCGCCTTCGCCCCCCTGCCGGCGCTGGCCCGTGGTGACCTGGACCTGGTGGTGACCTCCGACCCGCTGGAGCTGCCGGGCATCACCTATGTGCCGCTGTTCACCTACGAAGCCATGCTGGCCGTGGCCAATCAGCATGCGCTGGCGAACAAGTCCTACATCGTGCCCGAAGACCTGCTGACCGAAACCCTGATCACTTACCCGGTGGAGCGTGACCGCCTGGACATTTTCACCCGTTTCCTGGAACCCGCCGACGTGGAACCGGCCCAGGTGCGCACCTCGGAACTCACAGTGATGATGATGCAACTGGTGGCCAGCGGTCGTGGCGTGTGTGGCATGCCCCATTGGGCGCTGCATGAATACAGCTCGCGCGGCTACGTGAAAGCCAAGCGCCTGGGTGAGAAAGGATTGTTTGCGACCCTGTATGCGGGGATCCGCGCGGACATGCTGGATGCGCCATATATGCGCGACTTTTTGCTCACGGCCAAAGACACGTCGTTCTCGACCCTGGATGGCGTGAGTGCGGTGCGCTGATTTTTCGCGCCCCGCTTGCATGGCGCACTCTCAGTCGCCCTTGAGTTCGCGCCACATGTGGATCTTGTCGAAATACTCAATGCCGACCCGCACGGCCAAAGGCTCCAGGCCATATTGGATAAAACCGCAGCGCTGGTACAACGCGAACGCAGCGTCGTTGCCGGCGGTGACGGTCAGTTGAATGACCTTGAGGCGCGGGTGCTGGCGCGCATCCGCGAGCGCCGCCTCCACCAACCGACGGCCCAGGCCTTGTTGCTGATAGGCCGCGTTCACGTACATGCCGAACAACGTCACCTTGTGCCGGGCCTTTTCCCGTGGCTCGAAGGCCAGGCCGACAATGCCCGTCAGTTGATCACCGGCAAATGCGCCGAGCAGTCGGTCCAGCGGGTTGTCCAGGCGTTTTTCCCACCAGCTCAAGGGCAATGACGCGCGCTCGGCCACGCTGGAGGTGAAGGCTTGCGGGTACACCCCATACGCCTCCAGCATCAATGCCCTATAAGCCTGCGCGTCACTGGCCGCCAACCCGCGTATGAGCATCAGGCCGGGATCGCCAGGGACGAGCGATAGAACGGCAGGATCAGGTCACGCGTCAGCGGCGCCAAATGCAGGCCGCCATCACCCGTCGGGTCGATCCAGCGTATCTCTTCGATCTCGGCGGCGGGGCTCACCTGCACGTCGACCTGAACCTTGAACAACTCGGCGTGCACGGTAAACCCTGGCTCATTGGCCGCCGGTGCCGAAAACTGGCCCAGGTAAACGGCGTGCTCAGGGTCAACCTGCAGGTTCAGCTCTTCGTACAGTTCGCGGGCCAGAGCCTGCGCAGGTTGTTCGCCGGCGTCGATCTTGCCGCCCGGTTGCATAAACGCCTGAGTGCCGCGCTTGCGCACCAGCAGGGTCTGGCCGGCGCCATTGATAAGCAGTGCAGCGGCGATACGGATAGTCATGGGCATCGAGTAAAAGCCTTCAATTGAACAATAAGGGAGCCCGGCTCACGCCTCGTCCGGTTCCTTGATAAAGACGCTGTACTTGGCGCCTTCCATCGCTTCGAACGCGATCAGCTTGTCCACCAGCGGCAGGTTCAACACCTTGCCGGCGTTAAGCAGCAACATGCCGTTATCGGCGTTGAGGTTGCGCGCCAGGACCATGCCATCGGCCAGCTCACGGGTGCTCAACACTTTGACGGTAGGGTCACCCAGGGTCACATCACTGAGAAACGCCGCACAGGCCTGGACGAAGTCATCGATCAGTTCCGGGTCGTACAGGCGCCCGGCGTATTTACGGATGTATAACAGCGCTTCATCACTGTTCAAATGCCGTTCGAGAATCAAGCCTTTCTGCAACTCGATGAAATCCACTGCCAGCTTCAGCAGGCGTGAACCGAACGGAATCGCGTCGCCCTTGAGGTGGTCGGGGAACCCGCTGCCATCCCAGCGCTCCTGGTGATGGCGAATAATGCGCGCTGCATCCTTCATCGGTTCCAGAGTCATCAACAGCGATTCGCTCTGGGTCGGGTAGCCACGATAGCGTTCGCGATCGGTGCTGTGCAGCTTGTCGGCCGGCTCGACCAACATGCTGTCGCTCCAGCTCAGCTTGCCGATGTTGTACAACGCGGCCGCCATGGCCAGGTCGCGCGAACTGGCTTCGTCGATACCCTGGGCAGCGCAATACACGCGCACCAACTCGATCAACGGGCGGTTGGTCTGTTTCGCTTTGGGCAGGCGCAGGTTGGCCAGCAGCGAAAACACCTCGGTACCGGTCACGTAGCTGCGCTTGAGCTCGTCGTAGGCCAGGTCGAGCATGTCGGCGGTCTGTTGCAGCTCACTGGTGCGCGCCGCCACGCGCTTTTCCAGGGTAGCGTTCAACAGCTTGAGCTGATCGTTCTGTTCGTGGGTCAGGCGTTCCAGACGCTGGTGTTCCAGGGCCTGTTGCAGGATCAGCTTGAGTTCGTCGTCGTTCCAGGGCTTGGCAATATAACGGTGGATCTGCCCTTCGTTGATCGCCTTGATGATCGTCGGCAGGTCGGCGTAACCGGTGAGCAGAATGCGGCTGGTGGCGGGATACAGCCGATGGACCTCGGCCAGCAACTGCGCGCCATCCATGCCGGGCATGCGCGCGTCGCTCATCACCAGGTCGATGGGCTGGGCGGCCATGATCTCCAGGGCCTGGGCACCGCCGCCGGCCAGCACCACATCAAAGGGCTGGCCGCGCAACAGACGGCGCAGGCTGTTGAGAATCGACTCTTCATCGTCGACCAACAGGACAGTGGGTTTCGTCGCGAGTGGTTCATCCATGCTTGCTGCGCCTTCACATTGAACTGAGTTGAGCTGAATCGCTCCCTTGTGCCAAGCCGTCTTCCCTCGCTTTTGGCGCGGGGTTGATTTGACGCCAACTGGCCGACGATTTCAAGGGAGCTCAGCTATGCTGTCATAACCGCTCAGCGCCCTCGCCCTGAGGTCGAACCAGGGAAGGAGTCGTGATGCCGTCGGACCTTTTGCTGTTGGGAGGCGCGCCATGAACCCGGATTCAACGCGGGCCAACCGTCGGATCCTGATCGTCGATGACACGGCTTCTATCCATGAGGACTTCCGCAAGATCCTGGGCGCCGATACTGCGGGCGCACCGTCACTGGACAGCCTCGAAGCCACCCTGTTCGGCGCCACCGCTGCCCCGCCGCGCCAAGCGTTCGTACTTGACTCCGCCTACCAGGGCCAGGAAGCCCTCGCCCTGGTGAACCAGGCACTGGCCGCCAACGCGCCCTATGCACTGGTGTTTATCGACATGCGCATGCCGCCCGGCTGGGATGGCCTGCAAACCATCGAAGCGCTGTGGAACGTAGACCCCAACCTGCAAATCGCGCTATGCACCGCCTATTCGGACTACTCCTTCGAAGCCATCGAAGCCAGGTTGAAATACAACGACCAGTTGCTGATCCTGAAAAAGCCCTTCGACCCGTTGGAAATCCGCCAGATGGCCAGCGCCCTGACCTGGAAGTGGCAGCTGGCCCAGGACGCCGCGCTCAAGGTCATTAACCTTGAGCGCACCATCGAAGAACGTGTGCAGGAGCTGCTCAAGGTCTCGCACCTGCTGCAATACGACGCCCTCACCCAGTTGCCCAACAGCACGCTGCTGGGCGATCGGCTGACCCAGGCAATTGCCCTGGGCCGGCGCCATGACACCCAGCTGGCAGTGATGTTTATCGGCCTCGACCGCTTTAAACGCGTCAACAACGCATTGGGCTACCCGGCGGGGGACGACGTGCTGCAACAGGTCAGCCAGAGCCTGACGGCGGCGGTACGTGAATCCGACTCGGTGTTTCGCTATGGCTCCGACGAGTTCGTGGTGCTGCTCAACGATGTGCAACACCCCCAGCAAACCCAACACATCGCCCACAAACTGCTCAAGGCCATCAGCGCCACCCGGCATGTCGCGGGGCATGACCTGAGCATCACCGCCAGCCTGGGCATCAGCATTTGCCCCAACGACAGCGGTACCGCGGTGGAGTTGATCAAGCACGCGGAAACCGCCATGCACACCAGTAAAGAGCGCGGCCCGGACGGCTTCAGTTTTTATACCCACGACATGAACTTGCGCGCCCAACACCAGCAAAACCTGGAAAGTGCTATCCGCCATGCCCTGGAGCGTAATGAGTTCGTGCTGCATTACCAGCCAAAACTGGAGCTCAAATCCGGAAAAATAGTCGGTGCCGAGGCGCTGATACGCTGGTTCCGGCCGCGCGTGGGTTGGGTGAGCCCGGCCGATTTCATTCCCGTGGCTGAAGACAGCGGGCTGATCGTGCCGTTGACCCAGTGGGTGCTGCGCCATGCCTGTGAGCAGGCACAGATCTGGCGTGTCATGGGCCTGCCGACACTGTGTGTGTCGGTCAACATCTCGGCCATCGACTTTCGTCAACGGGACTTTGTCGACAAGCTGACAGCGATCCTTAAGCAAACCGGTCTGCCACCCGCCCAGCTGGAGCTGGAAATCACCGAAAGCGTGCTGATGCAGAACGTCGACGAGACCGTCGAAACGCTGCAAAGGGTCAAGGCCATGGGCATACGCCTGGCCCTGGATGATTTCGGCACAGGCTACTCAAGCCTCAGCTACCTGCGGCGCTTTCCGATCGATGTGCTGAAAATCGACCAGTCCTTTGTGCGCGGGCTGAACGCCAACAGTCAGGACGCCCAGTTGATCAGCGCAATCATTGGCATGGGCAAGAGCCTGGAGCTCACGATTATCGCCGAAGGGGTGGAAACCGCCGAGCAGCTGGATTTCCTCAGAGCCCAGAACTGCGAAGAGGGCCAGGGCTTTCTGTTCAGCAAGGCCGTACCGGCAAAAGATTTCGCCCAACTGCTGCAGGTGGGCTGCGCCATGCCGATAACCCGTCTATAGCCCACCCGCCAGCAAGGAGTGCTCGCTTGAGTGACGTCTCAATTTACGCTTTCGGCCTGGTCCTCGCCGTGGGGCTCGGTCAACCGGTGATCGCCGCACCGCTGGACGAGGCGCTCAAACCCTTACCGGCGGTTCCGGCGTTGGATGCGGCCAAGGTCGAGCTGGGCCGCAAGTTGTTCAATGAGCCGCGCCTGTCGGCCAATAACACCTTGTCCTGCGCCAGTTGCCATCGCCTGGCAACGGGCGGCGCCGACGACAAACCCTTCTCGCTCGGCGTCGACGGCAAGCCGGTGCAGATCAATACGCCGTCGGTGTTCAACGCCAGCCTGAACTTCAAGCAGTTCTGGGACGGCCGCGTGGAAACTCTGGAAAAGCAGATCGAACAAGTGGTGATCAGCCCGGTGGAGATGGGCAGCGACTGGCACACCGTGGTGCAAAACCTCACCGACCTGCCCCTCTACCAGCGCGCCTTCAGCGAGGCCTACCCCGACGGTGTCACCGCCGCCAATGTGCAAAACGCCCTGGCGACCTATGAGCGCACGCTGCTCACACCAAACTCGCGCTTCGACCAATACCTCTCGGGCAATACCGACATCCTCACGATCCAGGAAAAATACGGCTACCAGCGCTTCAAGGATTACGGCTGCATCGCCTGTCACCAGGGCATCAACATCGGCGGCAATATGTTCCAGAAGTTCGGCGTCATGGGCGACTACTTCAAGGCGCGCGGCAATGAAGTCGAATCGGACCTCGGGCGCTACCTGCTGACCAAGGATGAGGACGACCGCCATGTGTTCAAGGTGCCGAGCCTGCGCAATGTGGCCGTCACTGCGCCGTATTTCCACGATGCCTCGGCAAAGACCCTGGCTGAAGCCGTCGATGTGATGTTCAAGTACCAGTTGGGACGCAACCCCTCCCAGGAAGACAAAGACCTGATCATCCTGTTTCTCCAGACCCTGACCGGCGAATGGGCGGGCAAGCCACTATGAGCATACCGTCATGACCCTCAACCGCCGTCGCACCAGCCAAGTGTCGCTGGGCCTGATCGCCATGTTGCTGGCCTCGACACTGGTGTTTCTGTACCTCAAGTCCTCCAGCGACCAGACGGCCAGCTACACCCAGTCACGGGACCTGATCCGTCAGTTGCAGCAGCTCAATGCGCAATGGGACAGCGAAGTGCTCAAGGCACGTATCGCCATCACCCACAACTACGACCCGCTGGTTACACCGCTGGCGGAAATGACCCGGCTCTGGGCCGAACTGGACGACCGCAAGACCTACCACAGCCCCCAGGACCTGAATGCCTGGCAAGCCAACCAGGAGGCATATCAAACCGCGATCCAGGAAAAGGCCCGGTTGGTGGACCAGTTCAAATCCCACAACGCGGTGCTGCGCAACTCGCTGGCCTTTCTACCGACGGCAGAAGATGACATCCAGGCCGAGTTCAACCGCCTCAATGACGAAGGCCGCCTGCAATTGCATGCTGTCGCCATCGACACCTATGACCTGCTGCTCAGCAGCCTGGAATTCGCCCAGGTCACCAGTGACGAGCGCGCCGCCGATATCCTCGTGGGCCTGGGCAAACTGGCGATCAACAAGGAGCGCCTGCCCATCGAGTTCCAGGCCCCGGTGGAGATCCTCAGCAATCACATCTCGCTGATTCTGCGCGAACAACCTGTGGTCAACAGCCTGCTCGAACGGATCGCGGCAGTGCCCGTGTCCGAGCGCCTGGACGACCTGACCAGCCACCTGGACCAGGACCAGCAAGCGGCCGACATGATCGAGCATCGATACCACCGCTACCTGCTGATTTTCTCGACCTTGCTGGTGGTGCTGTTGCTGTACCTGGCAGTGAGCCTGCTGCGCAGTTTTGCCGAGATCAACCGGGTCAACCGCGAATTGCAGGCCGCCAACGAAACCCTGGAGCAGCGGGTGGAGCGGCGCACCCGGCAGCTCAAGGATGCGCAAAGCGAGCTGCTGGACAGCGCGCGCCAGGCCGGCATGGCGGAGATCGCCACCAACGTGCTGCATAACGTCGGCAACGTGCTCAACAGCGTGAACATTTCCGCCGAGCTGGTCACCCGCAAACTGCGCGGTAGCAAAGCGCTGGGCCTGGGCAAGGCCATGCAACTGATCAACGAGCATCAGAGTGACCTGGGGACCTTTCTCACCGAGGATGAAAAAGGCAAGTTGCTGCCTGGCTACCTCAACCAATTGGTCGAAGCGATTGCCGTCGAACAGCAAGGCATGGCCGACGAACTGGCGCAATTGAGCAAAAGCGTCGACCACATCAAAGACATCGTTTCCACCCAGCAATCCTATGCCGGCGCGTCCGCGCTCAAGGAGCCGGTGCACATCAGCGCACTGATGGAAGACGCGCTGCGCATGAACGCCGGCGCACTGAGCCGCCACAACGTCACGGTGGTCAAGGAGTACGGGCAGGTGCCGGAAGTGCTCGCGGACAAACACCGCTTGCTGCTGATCATGGTCAACTTGATCAGCAACGCCAAATACGCCATGTCCAACCTCAGCGACCGGCCACGGCAGATGACCTTGCGCGTGCAAACGCTGGAAGACAACACCTTGCAGATCAGCGTGAAGGACGAGGGCGAAGGCATCCCGGCCGAGAATATGACCCGCATTTTTACCCACGGTTTTACCACCCGCAAAGAAGGGCACGGCTTTGGCCTGCACAGCTGCGCATTGGCCGCCGTGGAAATGAATGGCCAGCTCAGCGCCCACAGCGATGGGCCAGGCCAAGGCGCGATATTCACCTTGACGATGCCTCTCACCCTTGCCGGAAGCCCCGCATGAACCAACCTCCCAACCGGCGTATCCTGCTGATCGACGACACCCCGTCGATCCATGACGACTTCCGCAAAATCCTCACCCCCGTGGTTGAATCGAACCAGGCGCTGGATGATATGGAGGCGGCACTGTTTGGCGATACCAGCGCCCCCACCGCTCAAGCCTTTGAGCTGCACTCGGCCTATGGCGGCGAAGAGGGCCTGCAGTTGCTCACCACCGCCATGACCGAGCAACGCCCTTACGCGTTGGCCTTCGTCGACATGCGCATGCCCCAGGGCTGGGACGGTGCCAGGACCATCGAAGCGCTATGGAAGGTCGACCCGGGCCTGCAAGTGGTGGTGTGCACCGCGTACTCGGATTATTCCTGGGATGACCTGCTGCATCGCCTGCACGGCTATGACCGTTTGCTGATCCTGAAAAAACCGTTCGACAACATCGAAGTTCAACAGATGGCCAACACCCTGGCCAACAAATGGGACATGGCACGCCGCGCTTCCCTGCAAACCATTCACCTGGAGCAATTGGTGGAGCAACGCACCCAGGCGCTGCAAGTGGAAATCAACGAGCGCAAGCACCTGGAAAGCCAACTGGTGCAGTCGGAAAAACTTGCCTCTCTGGGGCAACTGGCGGCGGGCGTGGCCCATGAGATCAATAACCCGGTGGGGTTTATCTCGTCCAACCTCAGCAGCCTCGACGGCTACTTCAGCCAGTTGCAAAAAATGCTGGATGCTTACCGGCAGGCCGAGGAAAGCCTCGCACCGGGCGAGCAACGTGATCAGCTCAAGGCCCTGCGCAACGAGCTGGAGGTGGACTTTCTCAAGGACGACATTCCGGTGCTGATCCGCGAATCCAAGGACGGCATCGGCCGCGTGGCGCAGATCGTCAAGGACCTGAAAAACTTCTCGCGCGTGGACAACGGCCAGACCTGGCAGTTTGCCAACCTGCAACAAGGCATCGATTCGACGCTGAACATCGTCGCCAGCGAACTCAAGTACAAGGCCGATGTGGTGAAAAACTATGCACCGTTGCCGGACATCGAGTGCCTGGCATCGCAGCTCAATCAGGTGGTGATGAACCTGGTGATCAACGCCGCCCAGGCCATGGGCCCGGAGCGCGGCACCATCACCATCAGCAATGGCGTGGAGGGCGAAAACATTTGGCTGGAAATCGCGGACGACGGCTGCGGAATAAGCCCGGAGACCGTGAAGAACATCTTCGATCCGTTCTTCACCACCAAACCGGTGGGCGAAGGAACAGGGCTGGGGCTGTCGCTCTCCTACGGCATTATCAAGAAACACCGTGGCGATATTTCCGTGAGCAGTGAGCTGGGCAAGGGCACGAAATTTCGCGTGGTGTTGCCGATTCGGCAGACGGCGGCGTAGGACACGCCGCCGCAGTCATGCTCATGCTTCGGCTTTTTTCGGGCTGGAACCAAACGCCGCAAAACGCTTGTTGAACCCGGCAATCCGCCCTTCGGCCTGAGTCTTGCGCTGCTGGCCGGTGTAGATCGGGTGCGACGCGCTGGACACGTCCAGCGGGATGTAAGGGTAGGTGTTGCCATCGCTGTGTTTATGGGTGCGATCGCTGTCGGCGGTGGAGCCGATCAGGAAAAACACATCGGCGGCGGTGTCATGGAACAGCACGGTGCGGTAGTCGGCGTGGATACCAGCTTTCATAGGGCCTCCGGGGCATTGGGTGTTTTACACATGTTATACAGTAACGTAAATCATGCACTCAAACGAGAAACGATTGCAATAAGCCAAGCGCAGTCAGGTCTATGCGCCCCTGTGAAAGCCCCCGGTGCAGGCGCTCAAGCTGTTTTCAATCGGCTGACAGGCGCAGAATGCGCGCATCGACCTGAAGAGTCCGAACCCAAGGAAACCGTATGAGCCTGTCCTTGCTAAGCCGCTACGCCTTCTTCGCTGTATGCGTCATGTTCACCCTCGCCAGCCTCCCCTTTATCGAACACGAATGGCTGTGGCCCATCACCCTGGTCACCGGCGTGCTCAGCCTGATCGGCCTGTTCGACCTGCTGCAAAGCCCCCATGCGGTACGCCGCAACTACCCGATCCTGGGCAATATCCGCTACCTGGTGGAAGCCATCCGCCCGGAGATCCGCCAGTACCTGCTCGAGTCCGACAGCGACGCCCTGCCCTTCTCGCGGGCCCAGCGCTCACTGGTGTACTCGCGCGCCAAGAACGAAACCGCCGACAAACCCTTCGGCACCCTCATTGATGTGTACCAGTCGGGCTTCGAGTTCATCGGCCACTCCATGCGCCCCGCGCCGTTGAGCGATCCCAGCGCGTTTCGCGTGATGGTCGGCGGCCCGCAATGCACCCAGCCGTATTCGGCGTCGGTGTTCAACATCTCGGCGATGAGTTTCGGTTCGCTGAGCGCCAACGCGATTCGCGCGCTCAACGCCGGCGCCAAGCTGGGCAACTTTGCCCACGACACCGGCGAAGGCAGCATCAGCCCGTATCACCGCGAAAACGGCGGCGACCTCACTTGGGAACTGGGCAGCGGTTACTTCGGCTGCCGCACCCGCGACGGCCGCTTCGACCCGGAACGCTTTGCCGTGCAGGCGCAAAACCCGCAAGTGCGCATGATCGAAATCAAGATGAGCCAGGGCGCAAAGCCGGGCCACGGCGGGATTTTGCCCAAGCACAAAGTGACCCAGGAAATCGCCGACACCCGCGGTATCCCCATGGGCGAGGACTGCGTATCACCGTCGCGCCACAGCGCGTTTTCCACCCCCATCGAGCTGATGCAGTTCATCGCTCAATTGCGCGAGCTGTCCGGCGGCAAGCCGGTGGGCTTCAAGTTCTGCCTGGGTCACCCGTGGGAATTCATGGGCATCGCCAAGGCCATGCTCGAGACTGGCATCCTGCCGGACTTCATCGTGGTCGACGGCAAGGAAGGCGGCACCGGCGCCGCACCGGTGGAGTTCACCGACCACATCGGCGTACCGCTGCGTGAAGGCCTGCTGTTCGTGCACAACACGCTGGTGGGGCTGAACCTGCGCGACAAGATCAAACTGGGCGCCAGCGGCAAGATCGTCAGTGCGTTCGACATCGCCAGCGTGCTGGCCATCGGTGCCGACTGGGCCAACTCGGCGCGTGGCTTCATGTTCGCCATCGGCTGCATCCAGTCGCAAAGCTGCCACACCAATAAATGCCCGACCGGCGTCGCCACCCAGGACCCATTGCGTCAACGTGCGCTGGTGGTGCCGGACAAAGCCCAACGTGTGTTCAACTTTCACCGCAACACGCTCAAGGCCCTGGCGGAAATGCTCGCGGCGGCAGGTTTGGATCATCCCTCGCAGCTGTCGGCCAAGCACCTGGTGCGGCGCATGTCAGCCACCGAGATCAAGCTGTTCTCGCAGTTGCACCTCTTCCTCAAACCCGGTGAATTACTCACGGGGGATGTGAACGGCCAGTTCTATTCACGCATGTGGCAAATGGCGCGCGCCGACAGTTTTGAACCCGCTGAGATTGTCGCCGCTTAAAGAACGTAGACGAGGGCACGGCCAGACAGAGATATTCAGTAATAACCGCTCTTTGCAATTGCTTACAAATACCGCCAACCTGCCCCCGCCCGACGCGCGGCGTACGCCACCGCGCGCGTACGCCGGTCATGACTAAAACTATTGTTCAAGAGCCCGCTGCCATGCTGAACGGACGCGACCCACGCATCGATTTTTTTCGGGGCCTGGCGTTGATCTTCATCTTTTGGGATCACGTCCCCCACAACCCACTCGGCCAGATCACCCTGCGCAATTTCGGCTTCAGCGATGCGGCCGAAGTGTTCGTATTTCTCGCCGGCTATGCGGCGATCCTGGCCTACGGCAAGATCCTGCAACGCGAGGGGTATTGGATTACCTGCGTGAAAATCCTGCGGCGCGCCTGGGTGCTGTACGTGGTGCACATCTTCCTGCTGGCGATGCTGATGGGCATCGTGTTCTACGCCAATAACCATGTCGAAACCCGCGACCTGGTCCAGGAAATGGGCCTGACCCACTTCATCACCCACCCCCAACAGGCCCTGACGGACGAGTTGCTGCTGCGCTTCAAGCCAAACCTGATGGACCCGCTGCCGTTGTATATCGTGCTGCTGGCCGGGCTGCCGCTGGTGCTGCCGTTGCTGGTGCGCAAGACGTGGGCGGTGGTGGCGGTGTCGATGACGGTCTACCTGCTGGCGCCGAAGCTGGGCTGGAACCTGCGGGCGATTGCCGACGGCGTGTGGTACTTCAACCCGATCACCTGGCAGTTTCTATTTGTACTCGGTGGCGCGGCGGCGTTGCACAGTCAGCGCCCGCAGGCAACGCAGGACCGCCCGTTGTCACGCCAGCCGTTGTTCATTGCCGCGGCCGCCTACTCCCTGGCGGCGGGCATTATCACGGTGTCCTGGCGCTGGCCGGAGATTCACGATGCGCTGATGCCCGCGCGACTGAGCGAATGGCTGTACCCCATCAGCAAGACCGACCTGTCGCCGGTACGCTTGCTGCACTTCCTGGCCCTGGCCTACGTCACCGCCAAGCTGCTGCCCGGTCGCGAGTGGACACACAACTGGCTGGCCCAGCAAACCTGCCGCATGGGGCGCTACTCCCTGGAAGTGTTCTGCCTGGGCGTGTTGCTGGCACCGTTGGCGGACATGGTCAATGCCATGACCGGCGATGCCTTCGCCATGCAGGTGTTCACGGCGCTGGTGGGCGCCGGCTTGATGGCGCTGTTGGCGGCCTGGCTGGAGTACAACAAACAACTGGGGCGGCCGGCCCCTGCGGCCAACCCCTGAACCGCAAAAAGCCCCGATCACGGGGCTTTTTGTCAAACGCGGGGCAGTCAGGCTTCAGCACGCACCGCAGCACCGGTTGGCTGCAACTTGAACACGTAGAACAGCACCGTCAGCAGCACCAGGAAGGCCGGGCCCACATACAGCGCAATACGTGTGTCGGGGAAGTACGCCATCAGGCCCACCACCAACACCAGGAATGCCAGCGCCAGGTACGAGCTGACCGGGTACAGCCACATGCGATATTTAAGGGCGCTGCGCTCGGCGGGGCTCAGGCCTTTACGGAACTTGAGTTGCGCCAGCAGGATCATCACCCAGGTCCAGATCGCGCCGAAGGTGGCGATGGACGTGACCCACACGAATACCTTTTCCGGCACCAGGTAGTTGAGCAGCACACCCAGCAGCAACGCAGCGATCGACAGCAGCAGCGCACGGCGCGGTACGCCATTGCTGGAAGTGGTGGCGAACGTCGCCGGGGCCTGGCCGTTCTGCGCCAGGCTGTAGAGCATGCGCCCGGTACTGAAGATGCCACCGTTGCACGACGACAGTGCCGCAGTGATCACCACAAAGTTGATGATCCCGGCCGCCGTCTTGATGCCCAGCCGCTCGAAGGTCATCACGAACGGGCTGCCCTGGGTGCCGATTTCATTCCACGGGTAGATCGACAGGATCACGAACAGCGCGCCGACGTAGAACAGCAGAATCCGCCAGAACACCGAGCCGATTGCATTGGGGATGGTCTTTTGGGGGTTCTTCGCTTCACCGGCGGTAAGGCCGATCATCTCCACGCCCAGGTAGGCGAACATCACCATTTGCAGGGACATCAACACACCGGTCACGCCGTTGGGCATGAAGCCGCCGTGGGCCCACAGGTTGGAGATGCCCAGCGCCACGCCGTCGTTGCCGAAGCCAAAGGCAATGATGCCGATGCCGCCCAGCACCATGGCGATGATGGTGACGATCTTGATCAAGGCAAACCAGAACTCGAACTCACCAAAGGCCTTGACCGCGATGAGGTTGATGCTGCCCATGCTGATCAGCGCCGCCAGGGCCCAGATCCAGCGCGGTACGTCGGGAAACCACACGCCCATGTACACGGCCACGGCGGTGATCTCCGCGACGCACGTCACCAGCCACAGGAACCAGTAGTTCCAGCCGGTCAGAAAGCCCGCCAACGGGCCGAGGTAATCCTGGGCATAACGCCCGAACGAACCGGCGACCGGGTTGTGCACCGCCATCTCGCCGAGGGCGCGCATGATCACCAGGATCGCCAGACCGCCGAGAATGTACGAGAGCATGATCGCCGGACCGGCCATTTCGATGGCCTTGGCCGAGCCGAGGAACAGGCCCACACCGATACAGGCGCCAAGGGCCATGAGACGAATGTGGCGTTCGCCCAATTCGCGTTTGAGCGGGCCGCCCTGGGCGGCCTGGTCATGGGGCAGTGGAGTGCCAACTGGCATAGGAATACAACCTCATTTTGTTATTGATATAACCACCGAGCCTTGGGCATATCAGCAGATGGGCTCATACGCCGGCTGGACCGGCCTGCCTCGTGGGCAGACTCGCCTGGCACTCGTCAGCGGCCAGGTCAGCGGGCGTGCAGTATAAAAAGCTACCGACAGGGCTTTTCACTCAATAAACAGCAAAATTTGGCGATAAGCCCCGACAAACAGACATTCGACGGCGAGTGCGCCAGCTGTCTAGACCGGCCCTCCCGGCGCAAAACGGCGCGAAGTATACATAACACACACAATCCGGTGGCTGCCCGGCGACAAACCTCGTGGCCGCAGCAATCTGCGTCTACGCTTCAGACAAGTCCGATCAATCTGTAGGATGGATCAATCGACTATGGGCGCACTGTGGCAAAAAGATCCCACCCAGGCTGAAGCCAGCGACAGCCCGTCACAGGCGCCTTTGCCCGCGAAAACCACCCCCGCACGCCCCTGGCGACGGGTCGGCGGATTGATTGTGCTGATGGCCCTGCTCGGGCTGGGTTACGCCACGCTGCGCGAACTCCACAGCGCCCGCTGGCAGGCCCGTGAGCTCAGCCAACTGGCGTCTCGGCTCACCTACCGCGTTGAGCCCGGTGCCAGCGACAGCATCGTCTATCCCGGCGCCGGGCCGTTCGACCAGCGCCTGGGCTACAGCGCCCTTGGCGAGTTCCTGCCACGCCTGATCAAGCGCAATTACCTGATCGCCGCCCAGTCGCGTTTTTCGCCCGCACTGATGGATTACAGCCGCCACGGCCTGTTCATCCCCTACGCCGAAAAGAGCCAGGCCGGGCTGACCATCACCGACTGTCGCGCGGCGCCGTTGTATCAGTTCAACTACCCGCCGCAGTTGTATGCGCGCTTCAGCGACATACCGCCGCTGATGGTCGACAGTCTGCTGTTTATCGAAAACCGCGACCTGCTCGACCCCGACCACCCCCAGGCCAACCCCGCCGTCGACTGGCCGCGCTTTGCCAAGGCCGCGTGGTCGCAAGTCGCCCGCCAACTGCACCTGCCCGGCCAAACTGCTGGCGGCAGCACCCTGGCCACGCAGTTGGAAAAATACCGCCACTCGCCGGACGGCCGCACCCTGTCGGGCGGTGAAAAGTTGCGGCAGATGTTCTCCGCCAGCGTGCGTGCCTACCGCAATGGCCCCGACACCCTGCTGGCGCGCCAGACCGTGGTGCGCGACTACCTCAACAGCGTGCCGCTGTCGGCCGTGCCGGGACATGGTGAGGTGCACGGCATGGCCGAGGGGTTACGCGTGTGGTACGGCGCAGACTTCGAGCAGGTCAACCGGGCCCTGGCCGACACCGCCCCGGTCAACGCCGCAGCGCGCGGCCTGGCGCTGCGCCAGGTGCTGTCGTTGATGATTGCCCAGCGCCGTCCTTCGTTCTACCTGGCCAGGGGCCGCGAGGCGCTGGCGCAACTGACTGACAGCCACCTGCGCCTGCTCGCGCGGAACGGCATCGTCGATGCCACCACCCTCGAGGCCGCGCTCGTCGCCCGCCTCAGCTACCGCGACTGGCAGTTGCAGCCCACCGTGCAACGGGTCGAGAGCAACAAAGGCATCAGCGTGGCCCGCAGCCAATTGGGCAGCCTGCTCAACCGCCCACTCTACGACCTGGACCGGCTCGACCTGGCCGCCACCAGCACCTTGCAGGGCGACTTGCAGGCCCGGCTCACCGCGTACCTCAAGCAACTGGCCGACCCCGCGTTTGCCGCGCAGGTCGGGCTGGTGGGCGAACGCTTACTCACGCCCGGCACCACCGCGCAGGTGCGCTACAGCTTCACCTTGTTCGAGCGGACCGCCGACGGTGCGCGGGTGCGGGTACAGACCGACAACACCGACCAACCCTTCGACATCAACGAAGGCAGCAAGCTGGAACTGGGGTCCACCGCCAAGCTGAGGGTGCTCACCACCTACCTGCAAATCATCGCTGAGTTGCATCAGCGCTACGCCCACATGACACCCGCCGCGCTGCGCAGCGTCGACATCGCCGAGCAGGACCGCCTCAGTCGCTGGGCTGTCGACTACCTGCTGCAGGCGCGTGACAAAGGACTGGCCCCCATGCTCGACGCCGCCCTCGACCGCACCTATTCGGCCAGCCCCGGCGAGGCGTTTTTCACCGGCGGCGGCGTACATCGCTTCAATAACTTTCGCAGCCAGGACAACGGCCGCAACCCGACCCTGCGCGATGCCTTGCGCGAGTCGATCAACCTGCCGTTCATTCGCCTGATGCGCGACCTGGTGCGCTACAGCACCTACGCCGGCCCCGACAACAGTGCGCAATTGCTCAAGGACGACAATGACCCGCGTCGCCAGGAATACCTGGCTGCGTTCGCCGACCGCGAAGGCAGCACCTTCCTGCGCAAGTTCTGGAAGAAATACCAGAAGAAAGACACCCAGGCGCGCCTCGAAACCTTTCTCGACAGCCTGCGCCCGACGCCGATTCGCCTGGCCGCCGCGCACCGTTACCTGTTCCCCGATGCCGACCCGGCCACCTTCAACCACTTCGTGCGCTCACACCTGACAAGCGCCAAAAGCCAGGAAAAGCTCAGCGACAAGCGCCTGGCAACGCTCTATGACAGCTACGGCCCCGGCCGCTTCGACTTGCCCGACCAGGGCTACATCGCCAAGGTCCACCCCCTGGACCTATGGCTGCTGGGCTATCTGCTGCAACACCCGGACGCCAGCCTCAGCCAGATCATCGAGGCCAGCCGCTTCGAACGCCAGGAGGTCTATGGCTGGTTGTTCAAAAGCCGGCATCAGAGCGCCCGGGACAGCCGCATCCGCACCTTATTGGAGGTCGAGGCCTTTCTGGATATTCATCAGCGCTGGAAAGCCGTGGGCTACCCCTTCGATCACCTCGTGCCCTCGCTGGCGACCGCCATCGGCAGCTCCGGCGACCGTCCGGCGGCATTGGCCGAGCTGATGGGCATCATCCTCAACGACGGCGTGCGCTTGCCGGTGTTGCGCATCGACAGCCTGCACTTCGCCGCCGACACCCCCTACGACACCCGGCTGATCCCCGACCCGAACCGCGCGCGCCGGGTGATGCCTGCCGAAGTCGCGGCGGCACTGCGCAACGCGCTGTCGCAAGTGGTGGACGCGGGCACGGCAAAACGGGTGGCCGGCAGCTTCAAACTGGCCGACGGCACGCCGTTAGCCATGGGCGGCAAGACCGGCACCGGCGACAACCGCATCGAAGCCATCGGCGCCGGCGGGCGGGTGATTGCGTCCAAGTCGATCAACCGCACGGCGACCTTCGTGTTCTACATCGGCGAGCATCACTTCGGCACCCTCACGGCCTTTGTGCCGGGCAGCTCCGCGCAGCACTTCACCTTCACCTCGGCGTTGCCGGTGCAGGTGCTCAAAGGCATGGCGCCGCTGCTCACGCCCTACCTGCAACAGGACGGACACAGCCTGTGCCAGGCCACCAACGCGCCCTGATGCGACGGGTGTCAGCCAGGTAGCGCACGCATCTGTAATTTCGTCCAGGATCACTACTTACTCCTTGAAAACCTTAAGTTTTTGAACTTTTTTTTGCGGTACTGCCGGCTAGGCTAAAGCGCTTGTTCATCAGCCCTGGCCCCGCCCATGCCCGACCTCCAAATACCCGCCCGCCTCTGCACTCCCCTGCGCACCGCCGACGGCGACACGCCACACCCTGGCCCGCACCATGCCCTGATCCAACAGCACATCCCCGCGTGGCTCTCCAGCGCGACGCCGCACCGGGTACAGGCCCTGAACGCCGTCACACCGGTGCTTCCCGCCTGGTACCTCGACGCCAGCCAGGTCCGACACCAGGCGCTCAAGGCCGACAACGCCGAGAGCTGGCGCCGCCAGAACACGCTGGACCGACAACTGAGCACGCTCAAGGACGTCTACGCCTTCGCCCTGCCCTTGTTGAAACGCGCGATCAAGGACACATACAGCCTGGACCTGAACGTGCAGACCACTTTCCTGCGCCTGTATCTGCCTCGGCAATTGCCGTGGTACAGCAAGGATTTTTCCAATGGCGTGACCACGCGCACGCTGTCGCTGCTGGATGCGGCGCTGCACAACTTTGCCGCCGGTGAGCGGTTTGTGACACCCTCGTGCTACATCAGCCAACCGGACGCGCGCGGCCACTTCGAGGTGCTTGAGCTGCACCGGCGCATGTCCATCGAGCAATTCAAGCAGCTGTGTCGCGAACTGGACCTGGGCAAGCGTTACCAGCAGCACCTGACTCAACACCTGCTGGCCGACGACCTCAACGCACGATATGCCTTGAAGCAACAGGTGATCGCCAGTCAAAAGGCCGCGCTCAAGGCTGCCGCCCAACTGGCCGTGATGAAAACCGACGCCAGCGGCACCCCAGACCTCAGCCAGGCGGCCCATCACATGCTGCTGCGTGCCCTGCGCGGGGAAGCCGGCCTGATGCAGTTCTATCAGTTGAGCATCCTGGATGCGGTGCTGACCGGCGTGCTGCTGATCGCCGCCGATCTGGAGCAGACCGCCAGCGTGTCGCGGCTGATCGCCTACCTCCCCCACGACCCGGAAAGCCCGCTGAAAGAGTACGCGTCGAGCCTCGACTTCATGCGCGACCTGACGCGCAAGTTGCGCGCCAACGCCGAATTGCCCTCCAGCGCACGCATGCCCAGACCCACCTACCGGCAGTTCTTCAGCCAGTTTGTCAACCACGCCCAGCGCGGCTATTTTTTCGCCGGCCTGGAGCAGCGGCTGTGCAAGGTGCAGTGGCATGCGCGGCAACCGCTTGACCCGCGCCCCGGTTGGCGCGACACCCCGGTGGAACAGCCGCGCCTGCAGTTCGAGGCACGCAAGATCAGCGGCGACACCTGGGAGCACGGCTATCAACGCGCGCTGGATAAAATCCTCAATGACGCGCGGCACATCGCCGTGCCCACGGCCGATGCCGACAGCCAGGCACGCCAGGCCTGGTGGGATAACGTCACGCGCATGCTGGCGGATATTTTCAATGCCGCGCTGATGATTGCCGCGCCGTTTTTGCCGTTGGTGGGCGAGCTGATGCTGGCCTATACCGCCTACCAAGTGACCGACGATCTGTTTGAGGGCATCGTCGACCTGAGCCAGGGCCAGGTCGCCGAAGCGACGCGACACGTGGTCGCGGTGTTGACCGATATGGTCCAACTCGGCGCGCAGGCCGTCGGCGGCGAGCTTGCGCAGCAACTGCTCTACCCGCGCTCAGCCTTTGTCGATGGGTTGCGGGCGGTGCGGGTCAATGGCGAACCGCGCCT
Source organism: Pseudomonas sp. EYE_354 (assembly GCF_023148575.1). Taxonomy (NCBI): domain Bacteria; kingdom Pseudomonadati; phylum Pseudomonadota; class Gammaproteobacteria; order Pseudomonadales; family Pseudomonadaceae; genus Pseudomonas; species Pseudomonas sp. EYE_354. Next base: position 407,235 of record NZ_JAHXNQ010000001.1, on the reverse strand, counting down.
GTGGAACCCGGACATTACGCCCTACTCCCTGGCGCAGAATGCGCTGCCGGTCGATTCCCAACCCAATGCCCTGGGCCTTCATGCCCACCCGGACGGGCAGGTACTGCCCATGGCAAATCGGCTTTACCGCATCGACCACAACCAAGCGAGCGACACCCATCGCATCACCCACCCGACGCGCGCCGACGCCTATTCACCAAGGCTCGAACACAACGGCGAGGGCGTCTGGGTACATGAAGGCGAGAACCCCAGGACCTGGGACGGCGCCACCCTGCGCAGCCGCCTGGGGCACAACACTGACGGCCTCAGCGTCGAACAGGTGCGGCAGGCCTGTGAGATCAGCGGCACCGACGACGGCGCGCTGCGCAAGCTGTTCACCCGCCTGGAGCCCCTCCCGCCGCTGTTGGCCGACAGCCTCCAGCGCCTGCAACTGATGCGCGAAGTGCAGGCGTTGCCGGGGCGCCTGCGCCGTGGCGAACCCATGGGGGCGTCCTATGACTGGTCGGCACAACTGGCAAGCGAACTGCCCGGTTGGCCGGTGGGCAAGGCCATCCAGGTGTTCGACAACAGCACGTTGAGCGGCGACCACCGCGTCTACGGCAGCAATGCGGCCGGCGCGGCCGACCGTCTCAAGCTCAGCCGCCAGGGCCTGGCCGAGGGCGCACTGGCGCCGGGCCTTGTGGATTTTCTCGACGACGCCGAACTCCAGGCCATGCTCCCGGCGCCGCTGCCATCGCTGCGCGGCGAGCGAATCGCGGCGCTGCGCGAGCAGATCGCCGAGTCCCTCGAGCCACAACTGCCGGAGCTGTTCGCGCAGCTCTACAGCACCACACAGCAGCCCCCAAGCGCCCACGGTCAGAGGCTGCGCGAACACTTCCCACAGTTGCCCAGGCCGCTGGTGGAGCGCCTGGTCCGCCGCGCATTGCCCGAGGAACGTGCGCGGCTGGACGCGCAGGCATCCGTGCCGTTGCGCCTGAGCAACCTGGCTCGCGCGCTGCAACAGGAAACCCGTGCCAGCCACGCCTACGAAGGCCTTTACGCCGACGCCATGCCCACCGCGGACAGCGAACGGATGGTGCTCAACACCCTGCGCCTGCACAGCGACGCCCTGGGCGACCTGCGCATCAGCGTGCGTGACTATGCACCCCACGGCACGCTGCGCTGCGAGGTCGGCGCGCAGGACGCCAGCGAACGGGTCCTGCTGCTGCGTGACGGCGACGGCCGTTATCAGCGCCACAACGCCAACCTGGCGCCGCAGGATTTTTTCGAGGCGCTGCTGCAGGCTATCGCGCCCGGCAAACTGGCCTTCCAACCCGGCCAGGGCCGGGCGTTCAGACAGTGGATCAAGGCGCACCTGCAGGCGCCGGCGCAGCGCCGTCAGGTGCTGGAACCGGCGAGCCTGCGCCAGGCAGACGAACCGACCACCCAGGCCCTTTTGCAACGCCCGATGTTCGGCAGCTTCTGTCGCTTGATGCAAGGCTTGGCACTCTCAACCGAAGACCGTGTACGTGACCTCTACCCGCACATGAGCCGGGAATACGTCGAGGCCTACGTGCGCAACCTCGATTCAACCGAAGGCGAGCAGATTCTCAGCGACCTCGAAACCGAAAAACGCAACCTGCTGCAAGGCCTGGAAACCTGGCGCGACCACCCCACCCTCGCCGCCGCCCACAGCCAGGCCGCCGGCGACGAGCGCGTGCTGCGCGGCCACATCATCGGCCTGCTGATCGAGTGCTGGGAGAGCCGCTCGCGCGCCGCGCTGCTTTCCCACGGGGTGCGTGTGCAAGGCGAATTGCTCAGCCTGGGCGGCCTCGACCTGGGGCGTTACCTGCCCAGCCTGGGCCCGTTGCGCGGCGATTTCGGACACGTCTCGCGCCTGGACCTGCGTGGCACCCACTTCAATGCGCAGACCCTGGCATTCCTCGACAACTTCCCCAACCTGTACGCGCTGGACCTGTCCGCCAACAGCCTGGAGCACGTGCCCGCATCGTTGACGCAGATGCCGCGCCTGGCGCTGCTGGACCTGGAACACAACCCGATTACCTGGAGCGCCGAGGACTATCAGCGACTGGCTCAGTGCTCGCAGTTGCGTTCGTTGAACCTGTCTCGCCACCCCCAATTGCTCAGCGCCCCGGACCTCAGCCCCTGGCCCCGATTGCGTCGCCTGCAACTGCGCCGGACCGGGATCAGCGCGTGGCCGGCCGGGCTTGACAGCCCGCGCGCGCACCTGCCGGAACTGGATTTGACCCAGACCCTGGTCAACAGCGTGCCCGCCGTGGCCGAGGACTCCCAGGCCGCCCGCATCATTGCCCGCAGTTGGCTGAACCGTCATCACCTGCCCGCCGATGACGAACAACGGTTTGTCAGCTATCGCCGGGCGGCAGGTCTGGACCCCTACCGCACGGTGCCGGTGCGCGGTTCGACGGACAGCCGCTACTGGCTGGAAGGCCTGAGCGAGGAGACCCGGGCCACCGCGCAACTGATCTGGAACGACCTGGAAAACGAACCGGGTTCGGAGGGCTTTTTCAACATGATCAGATTGCTGCAACCCGAAGGCTTCCAAACGCTGGAAGACCACGCGTTGTTCGTGCGCGGCCGCGACGATCTGCGCAAACGAGTGTGGGACGTGTTGATCGCCGCCGACCGTGATACAGGGTTCCGTGAGCGCGTCTTCAGCCTGGCGGGCGCGCCCATCAACTGTGCGGATGCCGGCGCCAACACCTTCAACCGCATCGGCGTGGAAACCCTGCTGGAGACTGTCCTGCGCGATCACAGCCTCGAAGGCCTGGCCCAGCGCGAAAACCGCTTGCTGGGCCTGGCCCGGCAAACCTGGCGCCTGGAGCGGGTCAAGGAGATTGCCCGCGAAGCTATCCGCCACCGCACCACGCCGGTCAGCGAGGGGGGTTTAGGCCAGGACTACGGCAGCGGTGCCGACCAGGTGGACGACGTGGAGGTCTATCTGGCTTATCAAACCGGGCTCAAACGCCGCCTCGACCTGCCATGGCTGTCCGAGCACATGACCTATCGCACCGTGGCAGGCGTCAGCGCACAACAGTTGAAAAGCGCGTACACCACCGTGGCCGAACGGGAAGCCGGCGCCGGTCTGGTCAACGGCCTGCTGGAACAGCCGTTCTGGATCGAGTACCTGGAGCAGGCCCATGGGCCCGCGTTCGACGCAAGACGCGAGCAGCGCGAGCAGGCGGCAAGCCACGTGGAAGACCTGCGCGACGCCCATGAGCAATGGCGCAGCGCCGAGATCACGCCCAAGCGCAAGGCGCATCTGCAACAACAAATCACGCGCCTGGCCGACGCCCTCGGTGTCGCCCCTGAGGAGATCCTGGCAGAGCACGTGCTGCCGGACGCCATGCTCAAACGGCTCTATGAAAACATTCAGGACAGGTACAACGCCCTGCCCCTCAAGTTGACGCAAGAGGCGGTGGAAAAAGCGCGCTTCGGTCCGTTGCCGGCGTGGGAGGACGCAGCCCCATAGCGTATGCGTCAGCTATGTATCGATCACATTCAAATAACTGATTTCATTGAATAATTACTTCTTGATGAGCGGCGAATTTTGAACTTTTGTTCTGCCGGTTCAGGCATAGGCTAGTGCATTAAATCCAGCCACAAAGCCAACACCCATGTCTGAACGTCCACGATTAAAAACGGTTTCCGCCACACGCCTTGACTGGCTTGATTCCACCATGGCCCTCGCAGCAAAAGGCCCGCACTACGCCTGGATCAAAGCGCAGGCGCCAGGCTGGCTGACACAAGCCAGCCTGCACCGCCTGCATTCACTCAATGACCTGCTCGCGCGACGGCCGGCCTGGTACGCCTCGGCCAGCGCCTATCAACACCAAACCCTGAAACAGCTCAATGCCGAGGCCTGGCGCCTGCAAAATGCGCTGGATGCCAAGCTTGGGCCGGTGCAGGACGTGTACGCGTTTGCCGAGCCGTTGCTCAAACGCGCGATCAAAGACCAGTACAACCTGGACCTGGATGTCAAAGCCACGTTCCTGCACATCTACACGCCCAAACAGTTGCCGTGGTACGCGCTCGAATTGTCCAAGGGCGTCACGTCACGCTCGGTGTCGCTGCTCGATGCCGCGCTGCATAACTTCGCCAGCGGGGAACACTTCGAGCAGTACTCCTGCTACATTTCCAAACCCGACTACCGCGGTCACTTCCAGATTCTACGGCACGACCGGCACATGAGCCTTGAGCAGTTCAAAACCTTGTGCCGCGAACTGGACCTGGGCAGCCTTTATCAGCGCCACCTCGAGGACTACCTGGCACCGACCGAACCGGTCGCCCAAGCGTTGCTCAAACCTCAGGTTATCGCCAGCCAGAAGGCCGCCTTCAAAGCTGCCGCGTTCATGGCACTGGCCAAGGAGGAACTGGGCGCGGGGGCCTACGCCGTCATAACCGGTGTGCTCGATGGCACGGAAAAACGCGCGCACTTTTATCAATTGGACCTGCTCGACACACCGCTGAGCGGCATTGTGCTGATCGCGCGGAATCTGGATCAGGTGTCCAGCGTGTCGAAGCTGATCGCCTATATTCCCCACGACCCAGAAACCCCGGTGAAGGAATACGATTCCAGTACCGCGTTCATCCAGGACCTTACGCGCAAGCTGCAACTCAACCGGCCCCTGCCCTCCAGTAAAGAAGTGCCGCCCACTACCTACCAGCAGTTTTTCAGCCAGTTCGTTCCCCACGCCCGGCGCGGCGTGTTTTTTGCCGAGCTGACCGAGCGCCTGTACCGCGTGCAATGGCATGAACGCGACACCCAGGACCCGGCGCCCGCCTGGTGCGAAGAAGCGGTCAACACGCCCAAGCTGCAATTCAAAGGGCTGCCCATCGTCGGCGAGCTGTGGGAGCAGCTGTACCAGTCGGCCTTGAATAAAATCCTCAACGATGGGCGCAGCCTGGCCGTCTCCACCGCCGAGGCTGACGACAACCAGCGCTGGGCCTGGTGGGAAAATGTGCTGAAAATCGGTGCAGACCTGCTCAACGCAGCCCTGCTGGTGGTCACGCCGTTCGTGCCGTTGCTGGGTGAGCTGATGCTGGCCTACACCGCCTATCAACTGGCCGACGAAGTGTTCGAAAGCATCGTCGACTTCAGCGAAGGCCAGGCCCTGGAAGCCACTCAACACGTGATCGCCGTGGTCACCGATGTGCTGCAACTGTCGGCCATGGCCGGCGGCGGTATTTTGGCCAAGGAGCTGCTGTTCAAACCCTCGCCATTCGTCAACCGCCTCAAGCCGGTGCAGGTCGGGGACAAGACCCGCCTATGGAACCCGGACCTGAGCCCTTACGCGCGCAACGACCTGCAACTGCCGGCGCATACCAAGCCCGACAAGACGGGCCTGTACGATCATCAGGGGCAAAAGGTGGTGCGCCTGAACGCTCAGCAGTTTGTGGTCGAAGAGGACACCGAGCGCAACGCGCACCGGGTCAAGCACCCCACCCGGCCCGCTGCCTACGCGCCCACTATCGAAGCCAACGGCAGCGGGGCCTGGGTGCACGAAGGCGAAGATCCCTGGACCTGGGACGACGCGCAGTTGCGCAATCGCCTGGGCCACGCAACCGACGGGCTGAGCGCCGATGAAGTGGCCAACGCCTGCGACATCAGCGATACCCAACCCGGTGCGCTGCGCAAGATGTACCTGAACCTTGAGCCCACGCCGCCACTGTTGGAAGACAGCCTCAGCCGTCTGCGCCTGGCAGACGAAGCGCGCATGCTGCCGCAACAGGTACGCAGCGGCGCCCCCACCGCGGACTGGTTTACCTGGGCGGCGCAAATCACCACCGAACGCCGCGGCTGGCCAGCCGATAAAGCCATCCGGGTGTTCAATAACGCCGAACTGACTGGCGATCATTTGACCTTTGGCAGTGCACGCGGCGATGCCCAGACGCTGGACATCAGCCACCAGGACGTCGGCGCCGGCCAGTTGGCGCAAAGACTCCACGACTTTCTGTCACCTGCGCAGCTCGAAGCCTTGCTCCCCGAGCCCTTGCCTGACACCGCCGAGGCGCGTATCCAGGCGTTGCGCGACCAGATGGCCGATGACCTGGAGCGCAACAGGATCGCCACCTTCAACCACCTCTACAGCGGCCGTCAGGTGCTCGACAGTGCGCCCGGCAGGTTGCTGCAGCAGGAGTTCCCGCAGTTGCCCGCCGAACTGGTGCAACGCCTGATGCTGCGCACCTCGCCCAGGGAAGTCTTAGCGATGACCGAGGAGCAGCACATCCCCCTGCGCGTGAAAAACCTGGCCTGGGAACTGCAAAACGAAGCCATCGCCAGCCACGCCTTCGAAGGTTTTTACAACGACGACCTGCTGAGCGCCGAGACCGAACGCATGGCCCTCAATACCTTGCGCCTGCACAGCGATGCCTTGGGTGAGCTGCGGATCACCGTGCGCGACCAATTGCCCGATGGCGACCTTCGCAGCCAGGCCGGACCGTTGGACGCCGCCGAAAAAACCCTGCTGCGCCTGGACAACGGCCGCTACACAATTGACCCGCCTGGCGGCGCCGAATATGACTTTTTCGAAGCCCTGCTGCGCGCACTGCCGGAAGGCAAGACCGACTACGTACCCGGCCAGGGGCGGCTGTTCAAGGGTTGGCTAAAGGACCGGTTGCTCTCCTCGGAGGCGCGCCGCGAGGTGCTGGAGCCCGCTGCCCTGCGCCAGGTCGATAAGCAAGAAACCCAGACCTTGCTGCAAAAACCGATGTTCGGCGCCCTGCGCAGCCTGCTGGGCGGCAGCGCTACGACGCCGCAGGCCCTGGAAACCCGGATGCGCCGGCTCTGCCCGTTGCTCACCGATGCGCAGGCACAGAGTGTGCTGCTGGAACTGCAGACTGAACCGGGGCAACGCCAGTTGAGCCAGTTGGAAAGCGAGAAAAAAGTGCTTGAGCAGCATCTGGACGCCTGGCGGAAAAAGCCCCTCTTCGACCGCGAGAACGAACCCTACTATCGGCGCTATATCAGCGACCAACTGCGCAGCAACTGGGAATCGACCTGCCCTGGGCGCATCAGCGAATCGGCGGCCAATCCGGAGAGTTCGTCGCTGGACCTGAGTTTCAGCGTGCTGACCTTGTATATCCGCAGCCTGGAGTTGCCCCCTGGATTCTTCGACCACATCACGGAACTGGACCTGAGCACCACCCGACCGCTGCACCGTGACCTGGAGTTTCTGAAAAATTTCCCCAACGTGCGCGAGCTGAACCTGTCGGAGAACGAACTGGATGGCGTGCCCACCCAGCTGCGAAGCCTGCGCCATCTGACAAACCTGGACTTGAGCGCAAACCCGGGGATTCGTTGGGACGCCGTGGATATCAAGGACCTGTACGCCTGTTCGATGCTGGAAAGCCTCAATCTGCAAGGCAATACCGAGCTGCGCGCACAACTCAATCTCAATCGGCTGCCACGCCTGCGCAGGCTGAACCTGCGCCGCACCAGCGTCGACCAATGGCCCTCCGGGTTGAACACACCACGCGACAGCCTGATGGAAATGGACCTGCTCGATACCGCAATCAACACGGTTCCGGAGTACCCCGACGACGCGCCGGCCACGCGCATCATTGCCAACAGTTGGCTGGACCGCACCACCCTGGAACCCGAGGCACAGCAGCGGTTCAGCCGTTACCGCCTGGCCAACGGCATCGACCCCGAGCGCACACTGCCCGCCAGCGACCCGCAGGACCGCGCGTTCTGGGTGCGCGGCCGCCCGCTCAACGAACGCAGCGAGGCCGAGACGATCTGGAACGAACTGGAAGCGGCGCCTGATTCGGAGGGTTTTTTCAGAATTTTGAAGATGCTCAGGCCGCCGGAAGAGTTTCACGACGCGGCCGAAAGAACCCGCTTCGAACAAGGCCGCAAAGACCTGATCGGCCGTGCCTGGGAGTTGATGATTGCATTGCACGGCGATGCCGAGTTGCGCGACCGGCTGTTCCACGAAGCCAGCGCTCCAACCAACTGCGCGGATGCCAGCGCGACGATTTTCAACAGCATGGGGGTTGAGGTGCTGAAGAAAAAAATCCTCACCGATACGTCGCCCCAAGGCCTGGCCGCACGCACCCGCGAGTTGGTGAAACTGGCCCTGCAGAAATGGCGGCTGGATGAAGTCGGTAAAATCGCCCGCAGCGAAATAGCGCACCGAACCGATCCGGTGAGCGAAGGCGGCCTGGGCCAGACGTTCGGCAGCAACCCTGGTCAAGTGGACGAGGTGGAGGTCTACCTGGCGTTTCAGACCGGACTCAAACAACGCCTCGACCTGCCCTGGGTGTCCGAGCACATGGTGTACCGGCATCTATCCGGCGTCACCGATGCCCAGCTCGACACCGCGTTTGAACTGATCAGCAGCAAGGCGTCAGGCAATACCTTGCTCGACGGCCTGCTCGATCAAGGGTTCTGGAATGACCTCGTGGAACAGGACCCCGCCGTGACGCGCGCGCGGGAACAGTTTCAAACAGCCTTCAGCCTGCTGCACGACGACCTGCAACCCAAACAACTGGAGTGGAGCACCACCACCTCGCTTGAACGCAAGGCACAGCTGGAAACGGAACTGATCACACTGCTCGCCGAATTGAACCGGCCGGACGGCGCCAAATTGGGTATCGAGGCAAAGGATGTACTGATCGAAACACCGCTGTCGCAGGCAACCTTGAACAACTTCTACCGACTGGCGGAGCTTCCCTACCGGGAGCTCAAACGCACCTTCACGCAAAACGCCCTGAACAGCATCGAAGGCTGAACAGTAACGCTGAGTGGGCAGGCTTTGTGTGGTGGGTAAGACTTCTATGGTGAGTAAGCTTATGTGGTGAGCGGGCTTGCCCCACGCTGGGTTGCGCAGCAGCCCCAAAACCAACCGCCGCGCACCAAGAGGAAAACCTCACCGCCTGAAGGGGGGCCGCTTCGCAGCCCAGCGCAGGGCAAGCCTGCTCACTACAACGACCCCGACCACCACAACAACCCTGTTCACCACAGGGGAGTGGTGCTTTCCAGAGGGGTGGCCATTTTCAGAGCGGGCGCAGGCTCCTGCCTTCGATGGGCCACCTAGACTTCCGAATCCCACACCACCGTCGCCGTGCCTGAATAGGTACTGCCCGGTGCATTGAGCATGCCCTCCACATCGTCCTTGGCCACTTCGAAATGCAACGTACCCGGCCGGTTGTCAACGTAGTGCACCGGCTGGAACATTTCAGTGCCCACGCCGTCCAGCCGCAAAGGGAGTTTGTCGACGGCCTGATCGTACTGATCGCGCAGACCGAACGGTAGGCTGACGGCAATCTGCATCGGCACTTCATCCCCCGCGTCATTGCGCAAGCCGCAGGTGTTACCGATTACCAGGCCACATTCCAGGTTCATCTTGAAACGCGAACTGGCAGCGATGGTGAAGGTCTGGTCGCGGGACAAGCGCGCCGGCTGCCGGCCACGATTGAGCCAGGCCTGCCAGCCGCCTTCAGGCAGCAGCTCGATACGATTGCCACCGGGCGGCAGGTCGACTTTGAGCACGTGTTCCACCGACAAGGTGAAGTTGAAGGTCAGGACGTTATCTTGGGGGATCATCATGTCGCCGAAATCCATGTCAGCGCCGGGGCCCATGGTGTAGGTGATGGAACCCTCATAAATGCCGGTGTCCATACCCAGCGGATTAGGCGTCCTGAGTTCATAACCGTACTCGAGCGTGGAGTAGTTCATCCGCGCAATTTCAGTGCCGTTCGCCACGCTGCAAGCCCCGGCGTTTTCCGGCACGATCCAGAAAAACAACGCGAAGGCGGTACCTGCCGCGAGGTAATTGATCGGCATGCACGGCGCCGGCGCCCCTTGCCAGTAGGTTGACCAACCGACACCAGGCATCGCCCAGGCCGACACGCCCGGCGGATAGCTGACATTCCAGCGAGCACCAATGCCGGCAATGCGCATCTGCACGGTTTCCACCCGGCCGGTGCCTCGGTGGGTCACTTGCAGATCGCGGAACGCCGAAGGCACCTTGAAGTACGCGCTCTTGCGCGGGTCTTCGGGGTTGGCCAGGATCGGGCCGCTCGCGTTGGCCCTGAACTCGGTATTACGAATACTGAAGGTATTGACCGCCTCACACTTGGCCGGTACGTGCCAGGGGCATAAGCCACTCTGCGGCGTAGTGTTGATGAACTTATTGCTCATGGGGTTGGCGGGGTCGGGACGAAATACAGCGGTAATGTCCTCGACAACGGCCAGGGCCGGCGTGCTGAAACAGCCGAGCGCCAGAGCCAGGGCGCGCCGCCATGCGGCCTGTTTGATCGCTACGATGATGCTCATAGATAACTCCAACTCAAATAACCTGCTCCAGCGGCGCGCGGATGATTTATTGCGAATGAAACGCCGACCCGGCGTGCGACAACTGCCTAGACTTCCGAATCCCACACCACGGTCACCACCCCCACGTAGGTGGAGCCTGGGTACTCGAGCATGTCGCTGACGTCATCACGCTCAACCTCAAAATGCAGAGTGCCCGGTCGATCGCTGATGTAGTGCGCCGGCTGGAACAGCTCAGTGCCCGCGCCATCCAACCGCAGTGCGCGCCTGTTCGCCGGTTGCCCGTACTGATCAGTAATGCCCCCTGGCAAACTGACGGCCAGTTGCACCGGCGCTTCGTTACCGTCCGCGTTGCGCAGGCCACAGGTGTTGCCGATCACCAGGCCGCACTCAAGCGACATTTTGAAGCGTGAGCTGGCGTGGATGCGGAATGTCTGGTCGCGAAACAGCCTGGCGGGTTGGCGCCCCCGATTGAGCCAGGCCTGCCAGCCCCCTTGCGGCAGCAATTCAACGCGATTGCCCCCCGGTGGAATGTCGACCTTGAGCACGTGTTGCACGTCCAGCGTGAAATTCAGGGTCAGCGCCGAGTCATTGGGCAACATCACGTCGCCCATATCGAAATCCTGATAAGGCCCAATGCCGTAGGTCAGGGTGCCGGTGTACACGCCGGACGACATGCCCAACGGGTTGGGCGTGCGTAACTCGTAGGCGATATCCGTGTAGTCATAGCGCAGCGAGGGAATTTCAAATTGGGCGGTTTTTACGCAATTGCCCTCCTGTGGCGTCATCCAGAAAAACGAGACATAGGTCCACCCGAGCCCCGAAGAGTTGGCGGCCCGACAAGGCGACGGCGCAGTCCAGAATCCTTGGCGCCATAACCTGTCGTGCGCCTCGTACAGATCCACAGGCCCAGGCACCACCTCATCAACCCGCCGGTCCAGGGTGTATCGTGAGCCGATACCACTGATGCGTATTTCCACGGTTTCCTGTTCGCCAAATGCATTGACCACCGTCAATGGACGCCATTGAACAGGTACGGTCCACATGGAAGTCTGGCGCGGGTCGGTGGGAACAGCCGCCAGCGGGGCACTGGATTCGAACACCACCGGCATGCGAATACTGAAGATATTCAAGTATTCGCACACGGCCGGCGCATTTGCACAATACCCACTGACTGGCGTGGTGTTGGTAAAGCGGTTCACGTTCGGGTTGGAGGGGTCGGGGCGGAAGTTGGCAGTGACCTCTTGGACAAATGCCACAGCAGGGCCGTCCCAGAGCATCGCGCTGAGTCCAAGGCACGCCACCATCAATCTACTTCTTTTCATAAATCGCTCAATTTAATCCATCGCTCGCGCAGGGCTGCGCGCAGTCGAGTGCGGCGACGGCCAGGTGGTGGCAACGCACACCGGACGGCGTCCGTACGTTGCCTGTTCATACATAAACCCGTGGCTTTTGACATGAAACCGGGCGTGCCTCATGGCGCCAGAAAATCAAACACGATATGCACGGTGCCGTAGTAATCCCCGCCCTGATAGCCGCCGACAGGTTCGATGGCGGCGATGTCGAGCAACGCGCGCCGGCCTGCTCGGGCTTCGTCGGCGTTGACCACTTCGGTGGCGTCCAGGGTCAGCGGCACGCGGTTGAACAGCACCTGCAAGTCAATGCGGTCGCGGCCGCTGAACAGGTACGGTTCAGCCCCCAGTCGCGCGGCGACGCCACCGTTGAGGTTCTTCACGTCGAAGTTTTTGCGCAGGCTGCCCAGTTGCGCCGTTGCCAGGTTCCAGGCCAGTTGTTGCTCCTGGCCCATCCAGTCGGTTTCGGACGGCAGCACATAGGCTTCATGCACTGGAATCGTCACCGATACGTCGAAGCTGTGGCGTTCCTGAAAACTCAAGGCGTGGGTGGCGGTGAGTGTCAGCGCCGCCAACCCGGCGAGTCGTGTCAGTTGCTTGAACATCGTCATCACCCGTTGCTGTTGACCGTCATCAGTTTTTTGTCGCGGCCTTCAATCATCTGGAAGCTGTATTGACGGTCGGCTTTTATCTCGAATTTCAGCTCACGCCCCGGCAGGATGTGATGCTTGGTAGTGGGCTCGCAGTCGGTGGACTTGGCCTTGGCGCAGTTGCGGAACTCGTCGAGCACCACCACGCTGTTGCCGGCGTTGCGCAACCGGTACTGCTCGGCGCTCTCGATGATCTGCGTGTCGAAACGGGTGTCTTTGGGCCGCACGAAAAACACTGTGCCGTAGCCGGCCAACACGTTGACCCCGGCCGCCAGGCCTTGCTTGTAATCAGCGCGCTCCTGGTCGGTGACGGCGAAGTCATCTTCCTTCTCCGGCACCACGGGGATAAACCGCACGCGGAAATAACGCTCTTTGTCGCGCTGACCCATGTACAGCAAGCGCGTGCCCTGGCGCCCGTTCGCCGGCACGATCATCCGTGCCGGGCTGGCCATGAGGCCGTCACGGCTGGTGGTGGCGCCTTTGTTGTCGGTCAACGAGGCCACGGGCACTTCACGGGAGGTGCCGTCTTCGTTGTAGAGAATCTCCAGCACATTGACCTTGATGAACGCCGTGCTGGTGCCACCGTTGAAGACGCGTTTGAGGTAGGAACTGCGGTCCCCCTCCAGGTAGTCGTACACCACGCCCACGTTGATCGCCGGTCCGGCCTGGGCCGTGAGGGAGTACAGGAACAGCCCAATGCATAACACTGCATGTTTCATTGTTGATTACGCCTCATTGATTGAACGCGCGCCCTGGGCAACCGTGCCCACGGCAGCACTAGACTTCCGAATCCCACACCACGGTGGCCGTGCCACGGTAGGTGCTACCGGGTTTTTCAAGCATGTCGGCCACGTCGTCCCTGGCCACTTCAAAGTGCAAGGTGCCGGGACGCTGGTTCACGTAATGGATGGCCTGGATAAAGTCGGTGCCCGAACCGTCCAGGCGCAGTGGCCGTTTTTTCAGCGCCTGGTCGTACCTGTCGGTCAAGCCGAACGGCAGCGTGGTGGATATCTGCAATGGCACCTGATCACCGTCACTGTTTTGCAGGCCGCAGGTGTTGCCGATGACCAACCCGCACTCGAGCATCATCTTGAAGCGGTTGCTGGCGGCGATGCTGAACGTCTGGTCGCGGAACAACCGCGTCGGGCGTCGCCCCTGGTTGAGCCAGGCTTGCCAGCCTTCCTGGGGCAGCAGCTCGATACGGTCGCCACCCGGCGGCAGCTCAACCTTGAGGATGTGCTCGACCGTCAGTGTGAAGTTGAAGGTGGCACTGTTGTCGTCGGGAATCATCACGTCTCCGAAATCGAAATCAGCGCCTGGCCCCATGCTGTAAGTCATGCTTCCTTCATAGATCCCGGCCTCCATGGTCAGAGGATTGGGTGTTTTGAGTTCGTAGCCATACTCCAGATGGGAATAATTCATCCAGGGAATTTCGGTACCCGGCGTCACGCTGCAAGCCCCCGCATTTTCGGGAATGATCCAGAAAAACAGCGCGTAATAAGTGGACGCGGCAAAGTAATTGATCGGCATGCAAGGCGCTGGAGCCCCGTACCAATACTGATTCCAGCTCGAACTCGCCGTGCCCCAGGCCGATACACCCGGAGGCCTGGGCACCGTAAAGAACGCACCAATACCCGCGATGCGCATTTGTACCGTTTCCACTTTGCCGGTGCCCCGGTGGATCACTTGCAAGTCGCGCCACGCTGAAGGCATTTTGAAATAGGCCCCCTTGCGCGGATCGTCGGGATACGCCACCAACGGCCCGTTCGAGTCAGCCCGGAACTGGGTATTACGGATACTGAACGTATTGACCGCTTCGCATTTGGCAGGCACATGCCAAGGGCATAGGCCGCTTTGCGGTGTCGTGTTTGTAAACTTGTTGCTCATCGGGTTAGACGGGTCCGGACGAAAGGACGCGGTAATTTCCTCCACGAATGCATGCGCCGGCGGGCTGAAAAACGCGGCGATCAACAGCCAGCAACTGCGGCGGCCCGCCTGTTTGATTGGTGCGAGAACACTCATAGGGTTAGTTTCCGTTCTATCCACATCACCGCTAACCGGCGCTTTGGCTTTGGGTGGTGGCTTCAGCCAGGGTGTCCGGCGTGCAGCGCAGATCACCAATCATCAACACATCCCTTTCCTCAACGACCTTGGAAGGGTCCAGACGGAACTGGCAGAGCAATTGGTTCTGGTAACGCACCTCCAGGGTCGGCGAGCTGGCGCTCATTTCCATGGAGAAGAACCCGTCGACTTCGCTGACGCCACGGCTGGCGTGGTTGATCACGTGGTGGCCCTTGAGCGGCGCGCCCTCGTTGTCGAGCAGGCGCCCGAGCACGGTGACGGTTTTCATCACGCTGATCTTGCGGTAGTCCACGCCGCCCTTGTTCAGGTGGTAGCTGGACCGCGCCGGCTGGATGTTGGCCGCTGGTGGGTGGTTGCCGTCGAAGTCGAACGCCACGGTGCTGCTCTTGTAAGCGGACACCGGCACGTAGTTGCGCCCCGGACGCAGCACGCTGCTGCCGCCACTCAAGTCGTCGGCACGCAGGGCGATTTCGTCGAGGTCGGTTTCCACATCGATGATCATGCCGGCACCGTCGCCCTGGTATTGGCTGCTCAGCAACATCTTGCCGGCGCCCACCACCAGGGTGCTGTTGAGGTTCAGGCCACCGGTGAGGTCGTTGTTGTAGGAGCTGCGCTGCACAAAGCCGTCGCCGCTGACTGCGTCGGTACTGAAGCTGGCCATGCCCGACAGGCCCACGCCATAGGTGTCGGTGATAGCGGTGGCCGAGACGCTTTGCAGCGCGTGATCCTGCAGGTCCTGGCGATAGGTGACCGAGGCGTTGTTGTCGCGCCCGCCTTCACGGGCCGTGCGGCTGCCGATGCTGCCGGAGATCTGCCGGCCATCGGTGCCCAGCGCCAGGCTGAGGGTGACGTCCACCCCACGGTTGCGCTGATCGTTGGTGCCGCTGGTGCCGGGGCGATCGAACAGTGAGAAGCGCCAGTTGGCATCGCTGCCCAGCAGCGTGTCGCGGCGGCTCCAGCCCAGGTCGACGCCGGCCCCTTCCACATTGCCTTCGCTGTGGGACAGGCGCAGGTTCCAGGAGTTTTTCGCATCGACCCGGTGGTTGACCGACAGCGCGGTGTTACTGCTTTCGCCGACGAACGTGTTGCGGCGCAGACGGGTGCCGTCCGGCAGGGTTTCGTAGGTGTCGCGGGTATCAAGCCAACTGCGGTTGTGGCTGAACACCAGGTTGGTGGCGCCAAAGGTATAGAGCCCCTGCAGATCCATGCCGGTGCCGTGATCCTGGGTCTGGAACACGTTGGCATACAGGCTCATGTTGTTGGCCGCGTTCCAGTCGATCGAGCCACCGTATTGCAGCTGCTCGCGCACTTCACGGGCCGACAGGCCAAGGATCACACGCGGGTGCACCAGGTAGTTGAGCGACGCACCCGCCGTCATCGAACCGGAGGCTTGTTCTTCCCAGTTACTGAACAGTTTGGTCTCGCGCCCGGCAAATACGTTGTAGCGCCAGCGGTCTTCAATGTTGCGCCAGTTATTGGGCTTGTACACCAGTTCCTGGGTGGTGCTGACGGTCAGGCCGTCTTCGATCAAGCGCACTTCCACCTCATAAATACCGCCGGGTAACGGGCGGGTATCGAGGGTCTGCAGGCCGGCCGGCACGGCCTGGGTGTTGATCAGCAGGCCATTGCGGTAGATCTCGACGGCGGCCTGACGGTTGGCGGTCACGTAGATCGGGTACACGCTGGGC
This sequence comes from Pseudomonas sp. EYE_354, assembly GCF_023148575.1. Taxonomy (NCBI): domain Bacteria; kingdom Pseudomonadati; phylum Pseudomonadota; class Gammaproteobacteria; order Pseudomonadales; family Pseudomonadaceae; genus Pseudomonas; species Pseudomonas sp. EYE_354. The sequence goes on along the minus strand of NZ_JAHXNQ010000001.1, from coordinate 391,166 downwards.
TTGGGGTTGTTTATGGCCAGGTTGTCGGAGCTGCCGTACATCACGCCCAGTGCGGTATCGGGGCTGGCACCGAAGCTGCGCAACTGGCGGGTCAGGCCGTCGGAATTGGGGGTGAAGTGGCCCAGGCGGAAGAATCGCCCTTCCAGTTCACGCTGGGTATACAGCTCATGGATGGCGTGACGCATCGGTTCATCGTCGCCACTTTGACGCGCCAACTGCAGGTTGAACACCTGACTCCAGTTGCCCACGCTGGAACTGGCTTGCAGGCCATAGCGCCCGCCCAAGTCCTGGTTGTCGCCGCCGTTGAGGTTCAACTGGTTATTGACGATCAACCCCAGGCTGCCGCCCTCGGGTTGTTCATAAAATCGCGGGGCTTCGCCGGTGTGCTCCACGTTCTGGGTAATCACCGAGAGTTGCGAGCCTTCCAGGTTGTAGAACGCCGACACCATCTGCTGAGGACACGACTGGGTGCAGGGGCCAAGGGCCACGCCGTCTTCCAGGATCGCCTGCCAGGTGTCGCGCGTCGCCGCAGGCACTTTGCTGTCGCCGGTATCGGTGAATTCGAGCAGGGTGACCCGATCATCTCGAGACAACACGATCAGCGCCTCACCCAGCAACTGCTGGTCAAGGTCCACACGTACGGCCAGCGGCACATCGAAGAAATGGTCGGAAAACCCGGCGGGCAAACCTTGGGACTGCGAAAGCAAGCTGCCGGGCGTCGACGGAGCCGGCGCTGGAGCGGCCAAGGCACTCGTACAAATCAATAGCGCAAGCGCAGCCGCGATGGGGGTCATCGGGAACATGAACGGATACTCTGAATGCCAAGATGCAGGGTTGAAAACCAGGCCGACGAGGTGGGGGCCCCCGCCGACCTGCAAACAGCTACCCGTGAGCGCAAAGGCTCAGCAGGCATCCATCAACATCAAGGCCCTACAGGCAGTACCGCGTCGAACACCAACGGCATGACGCTGGTGTAAGCGCCACGCTGGTTGGCCGTCGGCTTGGCGGCTGCAATGCGCAGCTCGGCACCGACACCCGGTGTGGAGTCAGCTTCATTGACTACTTCCTGAGGGGTACCGGTGAGGGTGACGCCATTCAGGGTCGCGGTCAGGGGGATGTTCTGAGACGCGTCACCGTTGAACAACACTGCAGGGCCGCCTTCGATGTAGGCGTGGATCGAACCGTTGGTGTTGCGCATATCGTAGATAGCACTCAGCGGCGACAGCTCACCGTTCACCAGGTTGTAGTTCATGGTCTCGTCACGGCCCCAGTTAGGATCGCGTGGCTGCACATGAAACACGGTGGTCGGAATGGTCGCCTTGAGATTGACGGTATGGCTGGCTTCGCCGGCGGCGAACGCCCCCTGCGAACTCAGTGCAATAACAGCCAATGGAGCAGCAATCGCAAACTTCTTGAACATGATCAATACCTGTAATTTTTCAGCATGAGTTGGCTCGCTGTTAAGTTGAGTTAAAAGCCTGCGGCTTTAGGTGACTTACAACGAAATACGCCGCCAGTAAGTTGAACTACTGCAACGCCAGGCAATGATCCACCAACTAAAAATCCAGGTATGCAGGCAGCTTCCCACAGGCCTGTGGCCTAAGGAAACTGGGCTTGAGAGAAAAAGATGGCATTCTGCCAAAACTAACAAAGTATCCGTAAGAACGAGACTACACACAGACAAGTTAGTGTAGCGAAGGGAAGAAACTGTCAGAACAATACCACAAGGACAACACACCGACTCAACGCTACAGCTAATAACAATCGATTGGAGCTTTAACTCTAATTACTACTTATAGTCCTGTCTTTATAGGGACGTCCACGGTTTTTTTGCCGTGGGATTGTGCGACGCACCTGTCGAAGCCGGACCTGACCGTCGGTCGCCAGCCACTACACACGCCTTAAGATATATCTTAAGTTATGTCTAAATCTTTCACGGAGCAGCGAGCATGCGCGACCCTTCCCACCACCACGGCAATGATCCTGACGGCTTCGAGAAACGCCCCGGCCGCGAACGCGGTGGGCGCGGGCCACGCGTGTTCGCGCCGGGCGACTTGAAATTGCTGCTGCCGGCACTGATCGCCGAACAACCGTGCCACGGCTACGACCTGATCCGCCGCATCGAAGGTCTGTTCGACGGTGCCTACACCCCAAGCCCCGGTGTGATCTACCCGACGTTGACCTTCCTGGAAGAAAGCGAATTGATCAGCGGCGACGCCGAGGGCGGGAAAAAACGCTACACAATCACCGACGCCGGACGTCTCTTCTTAGGTGAGCAAACGGTGGCGCTGGACGGTGTGCGCATGCGCATCCAACTGAGCAAACGCTCGCTGCGCGGGCATGACCGCCCGCCGCAAATCCACGAGGCGGTGCACAACCTGCGCCATGCCTTGCATTCACACCATGGGCGCTGGAGCCCGGAAGAAATCGAACGTGTCGCGGCGCTGCTCAACGGCACCGCTCAAGCTATTGCCGACGGGAAAATTTCATGAATACACAAGCCATCCACCGTGTGACCCACGAGATCAAACGCCGCCGCCTCGAGGTGCTGCGCGTGGTCGACATCACCCCGCGCATGCGCCGCATCACCCTGGGCGGCCCGGAACTGGCCGGTTTTGTCAGCCTGGGCAGTGACGACCACATCAAGCTGCTGTTCCCACAGAACGCCGCCGAACAGACCGCGCTGGAAAGCCCGACCTTCAGCATCAAAGGCGATGGCCCGCAACCGGCCATGCGCGACTACACGCCACGACGTTTCGACCTGAGCATCGGCGAGCTGGACATCGACTTCGTATTGCACGGCGATGGCCCGGCGTCCACCTGGGCGGAACAGGCCAAACCAAGGCAACACCTGTATATAGGTGGGCCACGGGGCTCGCTGATCGTGCCGGATATCTTCGACAGCTATTTGCTGATTGGTGATGAAACCGCGCTGCCGGCCATCGGGCGTCGCCTGGAGGAACTGCCGGCCGGGCGCAAGGTGCTGGCGGTGATTGAAATTGCCGATGCGGCCGAACAGCAAGCGCTGCACAGCGCTGCCGAGGTCGAGGTGATCTGGGTGGTGCGCGGCAAAGACGACCTGCTCGCCACGGTACAAGCGCTGACCCTGCCCGGCGGCACGCTGTACAGTTTCGTCGCCACCGAAGCCAAACTGTCGCGCCAGGTGCGCCGCGTGCTGCTGGACACTCACAAGGTCAACGAAGCGTTCCTCAAGGCCGTGGGTTACTGGCGCGCCGAGGGCAGTGAGGAAGAGTGAATCAAGGGTGGGGCTTGATGATTTTGTCCAGCCCCACCAGTACCAACGCGATCAGCACGAACCCCGCCAATATGCCCCCGGCGTTCACAAACACCTGTGGATAACCCAGCGTGCCGACGTCGATGAACGGGTACTGATATTGCCCGAGCAAATCCCCGCGCAGCAGCGCATAGGCGAAGTACACCAGCGGGTAGATCACCCACGCGCCGATGTGCCTGAGGCGCAAGGTGCCCTTGGGCACACACCGCCACCAGTAGATCAAAAACAGCAGCGGCATCACGTCGTGGAGCAGTTCGTCGGCAATGAACTGGAAGCCTTCCGGTTGCCACAAATGCCGCAACAACAGGCTGTAAGCCAGGCTCACTACCAGGATGCTCACGGTGATTGCGCTGCTGACGGCGGGCGCGAGGAAAAACCGCTTCGCCCTGCCATCGCGATTCACCACGGCATAGCTCAACACCACCACCGCCAGGGTGTTGGTGAGCACGGTGAAAAAACTGAAAAAGTTGATCAGCCCGCCCAGCAGGCTCGCACCGGTGGACCAGCGCGAATAGAAGATCAAGTACTGCTGAATCGCCAACCCTATCCAACCGGCCAGTGCCGCTGCCGCTACATACCGCTTCATGGGCTCAATCCAGCGGGCGTTTGGTGCGCATCAGCTTGACGTACAACGCTTCGACTTTCTCCCGCGCCCACGGCGTTTTGCGCAGAAACGTGAGGCTCGACTTGATGCTCGGGTCGCTCTTGAAGCAGCGCACATCAATGCGCTCGGCCAGGCCTTGCCATTCGTAATGTTCCACCAGGGTGGTGAGGACGTGTTGCAGGGTCACGCCGTGGAGGGGGTCGTTGCTTGTCGCGGTCATGCCGGGCCTATGAAAAAAGTGCGCAGAAAGGCGCACACCTTACCGCCCCGCTGCCCACGTCGCCAGCGGCGTGACAAGCGGACGTTGGCGGGCTGGCTTTTTTGGGGCGCGCGGACGTCATGGTGAGCAGGCTCAACAAAAGAGCCGGGGTTCAGCGCCTGTTTTTGCAGCGACACTCTGTCACTGTTACCGGATCGGAAATGATGCATATCGCGATTTGCGCTTTCTCTGCGCCGCCACTCCCTTTATCCTTCGCAACAACCTGAAACGTTTCATCTCCGCGGTCGACCCCATCTTGCTGAAAATTCCCACCTGCCAAGACAGCGCTGTCTTACACCGAACCGCGCACGGGTATAAATCGCCCGCCTGTGGATAACCCTGGGCTATCCACAGAAAAACCGAATTACCGCTGAACCAAGCCCGCGCCGAATCGTCATCTACAGTGAGTGAAGCGCGGGGTTACATCATTATTCCAACGTCACGGAGAAACACACTATGAGCACTGATGGTGCTTCGAGCCCGAGCCGCCTGCTGCCCAGGCTGCTAGGCGTCTTGCTGCTGATCATGGGCCTGGCCTTGTTGGCCGGGGGTATCAAGCTGGCCCTGCTCGGCGGGTCGCTGTACTACCTGCTGGCCGGTATCGGCGTCGCCCTCACCGGCATCCTGCTGCTGGCCACGCGCCGCGCGGCGCTGGGCCTGTACGCCTTGGTGCTGTTCGCGAGCACCGTGTGGGCGCTGTGGGAAGTCGGCCTGGACTGGTGGCAGTTGGTGCCGCGCCTGGCGCTGCTGTTCGCTTTGGGCATCGTCATGTTGCTGCCGTGGGTTCGCCGTCCGTTGCTGCGAGGCCAGACCGCCCCGCTGGGCACCGGCGCGCTGAGCGTGGCCGTGGTGCTGGCCGGCGCTGCCGCACTCGCCAGCCAGTTCACCAACCCCGGTGAGATCAAAGGCCAACTGGACCGCGACGCGGTACCGGGCATGGCCAATGCCGCGCCGTCCCAGGCCGATGGCGACTGGAACTCCTACGGGCGTTCATCCTTCGGCGATCGCTACTCGCCCCTGGCGCAGATCACCCCGGAAAACGCCCACAAGCTGGTACCGGCGTGGACTTATCGTACCGGCGACATCCCAGGTCCGAACGATCCGGGTGAGACGACCGCGGAAAACACCCCGCTCAAAGTCAACGGCATGCTCTACGTATGCACTCCGCACAGCCAGGTGATCGCCCTGGACCCGGACACCGGCGAGGAAATCTGGCGTTTCGACCCGAAGCTCAGCACCCAGGGTGCCGAGAACTTCAAGGGTTGGGCGCACATGACCTGCCGTGGCGTGTCGTATCACGATGACGCCGCCTACGCCTCCGAACAAAGCCCAACCGGCAGCGCCAGCCCGGCCGTCGCGCCGACTGCCTGCCCCAAGCGCATCTTCGTGCCGACCGCCGACACCCGCCTGATCGCCCTGAATGCCGACACCGGCAAGATGTGCGAAGACTTCGGCGACAAAGGTCAGGTCGACCTGCGTGCCAACATCGGCAGCTTCGCCCCGGGCGGTTACTACTCCACCTCGCCACCGGCCGTGACCAAGAACCTGGTGGTGATTGGCGGCCACGTGACCGATAACGTCTCGGTGGATGAGCCAAGCGGCGTGATCCGTGCGTTCGACGTGCATACCGGCAAGCTGGTGTGGAACTGGGACAGCGGCAACCCGGACGACACCACGCCGTTGGCCGAGGGCAAGACCTACACCCGTAACTCGCCGAACATGTGGTCCATGTTCGCCGTGGACGAAAAACTCGGCATGCTCTACCTGCCGATGGGCAACCAGATGCCCGACCAATACGGCGGCGACCGTACCGACGACTCCGAGAAATACGCCGCCGGCCTGACCGCTCTGGACATCGACACCGGCCATGTGAAGTGGACCTTCCAGTTCACCCACCATGACCTGTGGGACATGGACGTGGGTGGCCAGCCGTCGCTGATCGACATCAAGACTGACGCCGGCGTGAAGCAGGCGGTGATGGCGTCGACCAAGCAAGGCAGCATCTATGTACTGGACCGTGCTACCGGCCAGCCGGTGGTGCCGATCCACGAAGTGGCGGTGCCGCAAGGCGCAGTGGCCGGCGACCGTACCTCCCCGACCCAACCGAAGTCCGACCTGAACTTCATGCCGCCGCCGCTCAAAGAGCGCGACATGTGGGGCGTAACCCCGTTCGACCAGATGCTGTGCCGGATCGATTTCAAATCCATGCGTTACGACGGTGCGTTCACCCCGCCATCGCTGCAAGGTTCGATCGTTTACCCCGGTAACTTCGGCGTGTTCGACTGGGGCGGTATTTCCGTCGACCCAGTGCGCCAGATCGCGTTTGTGAACCCCAGCTACATGGCGTTCAAATCGAAGCTGATCCCCGCCGCCGACATCGCCAAACAAGGCCCACGCGTCAGCGAAACCGAAGGCGTGCAACCGAACAAAGGCGCGCCGTACGGCGTGATCCTCGAAGCCATGCTGTCGCCAATGGGCCTGCCGTGCCAGGCACCGGCGTGGGGTTATGTGGCCGCAGTCGACCTGACCACCCACAAAACCATCTGGATGCACAAGAACGGCACCGTGCGTGACAGCTCGCCGGTGCCGATCCCCCTGAGCATGGGCGTACCGAGCCTGGGCGGCACCTTCACCACTGCCGGTGGCGTGGCCTTCCTCAGCGGCACTCTCGACCAGTACCTGCGTGCCTACGACGTGAAAAACGGCAAGCAACTGTGGGAAGGCCGCCTTCCAGCCGGCGCGCAGACCACACCGATGACCTACACCGGCAAAGATGGCAAGCAATACGTGCTGGTCGTGGCGGGTGGTCATGGTTCCCTGGGTACCAAGCAGGGTGACTATGTGATGGCGTTCAAACTGCCGGATTAAGCAAGACAGGCAGTAAAACCAAGGCGGCTACCCTCAACAGGTAGCCGCCTTTTTTAATGGACGACGAAGATCAAACCGTGGGTGGGGCAAGTCGAATCGTCGCACCGCCCCTCCCACGGTTGAAGGCAGTGTTCATGGGATCAGTGTTCGATTACGTCTGCGCGCATCACCGCCAACCTGGCAATCAACCGATTCTGCACCGGCACCGGAACCCCTTCGCGGTCCATCGCGTTGATCAGATCTTCCACCAGTGCATTGAAGTCGCTGCGGCTCACGTTCTGGCCCTTGTGACTCTCGGCCATGCTGTCACCGGTGTAGTTACAGGGCCCACCTGCTTCGACGCAGAACTGTTCGATCAATTTGTTGCGCAGGCGCTGGATATCGATGCGCCGGAAGCGCTCGACGATGCGTTCATCGCGGGCGATGTTGAGCAGCATGCCTTCGACAATACGAGTGATGCCAGGCAGGGCGCCGAGGTCGCGGTACAGGCTGTCGTCCTGCGGCGGTTGACCGGCGCAGGCGCTGAGGAGCACCGCCAGCGCGAAGGGGAGGATGCGCATCAGAAACTCCCCTGCACAGACAGGTAAGTGCCGTTCTGGTTGTCCAGCGTGGCGATTTCACCCAGGCGTGCGTAAGCCAATACAAACGACAGGTGCTTGTTGGGAAAGTAGCCTACAAACACATCCGCCCAATCGCTTTCACCGGCAAACGACAGGTTGTCAGGCTTTTCGCGGTATTCGACCCCCAGCGCCCAGCGCGGGTTGAACAGCAAGGCCACCGAGCCTTCCTTGAGCAGGCTGCGGCTGTCCCGGCGGTCGCCGCCAAAACCGAGCAACCCGGTTTCGTTGGCGCGGCTGTAGCGCACGCTGGCGTTCACCAGCACGTTGTAGCCAAACGCAGCGCCCATGAACAAACGGCTGGCGGCGAGGTAGCCTTCGACGTCACTGTCGCGCCTGGCCCCCACCAGGCTCGGAATATCGAAGTTGGTCTGGTGTTTGTACTCCACACCCAGCGACACCTGCGGCAGGCGCTCGTAAATCACATCGCCGAATACACGCACCTTCAGCCCCAGCACATCCTGGCCCAGGTTGTCTTCGGGCAGGTTGAGCGCGTGCACCAGGCTGCCGAGGTCGAAACGTTGGCGGGCGAAAGACACTTCGACACGGTTGTCGTAGGCCAACGCCAGACCGGCGACGTCCAGCCGATAGTCCGGCAGGTTGACCGTGGTGGCGAACGCCGTCGCGCCCCATTCGTGCCGTTCGCCGTAGCCGGCCAATACCGCCCACGGCGTGATGCCGCCGCCCGCCGTGCCCTCGAGGCTGCTGGCGCCGCCGGTGACGATCAGACGACCGTTGTCGGCCCACGCCGTGTGCAGGGTCAGGGCCGCGACGCAGCCGATCAGAAGAGAAAGTCGCACGTCAGCTACTCAATGAACCAAGGAAGTGTGCGCACTGAGGGGCAACGCCACCCAGGCTTCGAAAGCGTCGGCACTCAAGGGCCGGCTGATCAGGTAACCCTGGGCCGTGTCGCACTGCCAGCGTTCCAACAACCGCAGGCTATGGGCATACTCGACGCCCTCGGCGACGACCTTCAACCCCAGGTTGTGGCTCATCTCGATGGTGGAGCGCACGATCACTGCGTCTTCGCTGGTCTCATCGAGGTTGCGCACAAAGGATTGATCGATCTTCAACTCTTGCACCGGCAGGCGCTTGAGGTGAGCCAGGGACGAATAGCCGGTACCGAAGTCATCCACCGACAGGCTGATGCCGCAATCGCGCAACAGATGCAGAACTTTGAGGGCTTTTTCCGGCTCGCGCATCACCGCGCTTTCGGTGATCTCGAACAGCAACTGCTCAGCCGGCAAGCCATAGCGCCGCAGCAGCGCCGAGACCCGATGGGCCAGTTCATCACCGAGCAGGTCGTCCGCCGAGATATTCAGTGACAGCTGTAAATACAGGCCGCGACGGTTCCATTCGCACAGTTGGCGGATGCCCTCCTCGATCACCCATTGGGTCAGCAATTGAATGCTGCCCGAGCGCTCGGCCAGAGGGATGAACTCGGCCGGTGAAACCATGCCGAACTGCGGGTGCTGCCAGCGCAGCAAGGCTTCGGCCTGGCGTACGTGGCCTTGGCGAATGTCCAGTTTGGGTTGGTAATGCAGCAGCAATTGGCCTTGGCTGGGCGCGTGGCGAAGGTCGCGAATCAGGGTGATCTGGCGGCGGTGCACCAGGTCGCGGCCCTGCTCATAAACCTGCAGGCGGCCGGGCATTTTCGCAGCGTCGTTCATGGCGATGGCCGCGCGTTCAAGCACGGTGTGCGGGCTTTCGCCGTCGGCTGGGTAGGCGGCGATGCCCAGGCGGCAATCCAGCGCCAGGTCGTGGCCGTTGATGCGCTGGGGGCGCAGCAGCAACTGTTGCAGTTTGTCGGCCATGCCTACCGCTTCGTCGCTGCCCGCGCCTTCGAGCAACAGCAGGAATTCATCGGCGATCAGGTGCGCCAAGGTATCGCCGGGGCGCAACACGGCCTCCAGGCGGCGGCTGACGGCCAGCAGCAACTGGTCCACCGCATCGGGCCCCGCGGTTTCGCTGGCGACGCGCAGGTTATCGATGCCCAGGTAAATCAACGCCACCGGCCGTTGCTGGGCGATGGCGCTGCCCAGGCGCTCCATGGCCAGCGCACGGTTCGGCAGGCCAGTGAGGCGATCATGCAAGGCGTTATGCGCCAACTGCTGCTCGCGTTCGGCGATGCCGCTTTGCATGGTGTTGAACGCCTTCGCCAGCAGCCCCAGTTCATCGCTGCGCGCCAGGGCCACCGGCGTGTGGTAATCGCCCTGGCCAATGCGTTCGGCCGCCTGCGCCAACGTCTGCACCGGGCGCGACACAGTGCGCGCCAGCAACAAGGCACCGATCAACGAAGCCAGCAAGGCGACCAGCGCGATGCCGAGGATCTTTTCGTCCAACGGCACAAACGCCTGCATCGCCGCATCCAGCGGGCTTTGCAGCAAGGCCAGGACCTTGCCGTTGTCATCGCTGGCCAACACCAGGGACTGGCTGAGAAAACGCTGTTCCAGGTGATCGGTGGTGGACACCCCACGGCGGGCGGTGTTGCCCTGCATCAGGGCCAGAATGCTGTCGCGCAGGACCTGGGGCTGGGTGCTGACCAACTCGCCCGGTCGATCATGATCAATCGCCAGGAACGACACTTCCAGGTTGCTCAACGAACGCAGCTCGTCGGCAAATACGCCGTCCATGCTGAAGCCCATCACCACCCGCGCAATCGGCAATGGCGCCAGCACGGGGGTTTCCACCAGCAGGTGGGGTTTGCCCTGCAGCGGCACGATCAACATGGCCTGGCGCTTGTGCCGCGCTTCGCGCAATGACTGATCGTATTGGAAGATCGATCCCTCGGGCACCTCGCTCAAGGTACTGGCCAGGACATTGCCGTCCATGCCCAGCAGGATCATGTCGCTGGCGTTGATGCGCTTGCCGTGGTTGAGCAGCACCGAGCGCATCGTTGCCGAATCGCCGCTGGCCACCGCATCACGAAACCCGAAGTCGGCGGCCAACAGTTGCACGCCATCGGCCAGACGACGGCCGCGTGCGTCCAGCAAGCGTTCAAACACCCGCGAACCGACCTCCAGCTGAGCCAGCGCCTGGCCGCGCACCGCAGAGCGGGTGGCGGCCTTGACGCTGAAATACAGCGCACCGATTACCACCAGCGACAGCAAGATCAGGACACAGGCGACCCGCGCCTGGAAGCTACTGCGCAGTTTCATGGGCGGCTCGATTGAACGCATCACCAAACGCACTCGGCGTCGGCGGGATATCGGCGGAGGTGGGTTCCAGACTCAGTACCACGTTGTGGCTGAGACCGGCGGCAGGTACGTGCAAGGTGCCGCCGTCCAGGGGCTGCATGTCTTTGAGTTGCGGGTGCCATAACGTGGCGTGGTAGTCGCCGGGCGGCAGCTGCTCCAGGCGCACGCGGCCTTGAGTGTCGCTGACGCCAAAGCGCGGGTCGTCGGTCACGAAGATATAGCCGAGCATCCAGTCATGGATGTTGCAGCCAAGCACCACGATGCCAGGCTTGTCGAACAACAACGGCTCGGTGGGCGTGCCTTCGTACAGGCGCAGCTCGAAACGCTTGGCGGCGGAGAAGGAATAGACCTGATGGCGGATGTTATCGCTGTTGGGAAAGCGCACCTGGGTGCCGGTGTGCACCGCCAGGACGTGGGGCGCGAAGCGTTGACCGCGCTGGTCCATATCGGCCTTGAGCCCGCCATTGAACGCACCGGCCGGGCCCTGAAGGGTCACGACGCCATCCGCCACGGGACTGCCATCGGCCTGGCGCATCAGCACCTCAAGGGTCGCGGCCGAAGCGGGGCCCGCCACCATCAGCGCCAGCGCTGCGAGAGAGAACAGATGAAGCATTTGGGCCATGGGAGATCCGCAGCAGGTGGAAAAAGAGCGGCCAGCCTTGGCACTGCGATGTGCGTCCATCATGCCGCAATCAAGGCAAAATGCCATCATCCAATAAGGACAGGCGCTCAACCGTCGGTCGGTAAAAACCTATGCAATCGGTCAAGCTGCGTAAAGGTTATCGACCCTGCGGGAAAATTCTGTAGCGCAGCGGCGGGTTTCTAGACCGGCGCGCGCTCGCGACGCATCCACCTCTCGAACGCCATGGCATTGAGCGGTCGGCTGATGAGGTAACCCTGGGCGGTGTCACAGTTCCACTGTTTGAGCAGCGCAAGACTGGGCTCGAACTCCACGCCTTCGGCTACCACCTTGAGCCCCAGGTTGTGGCTCATTTCGATGGTCGAACGCACGATCACGGCGTCACCGCTGGTGCTGTCGAGGTTGCGCACGAAGGACTGGTCGATCTTCAACTCCTGCACCGGCAGGCGCTGCAGTTGCGCCAGCGACGAGTAGCCAGTGCCGAAGTCATCCACCGACAGGCTGATGCCGCAATCGCGCAGTTGCTCCAGCACGCTGAGGGCCTGCTGCGGGTTGTGCATGATCGCGCTTTCGGTGATCTCGAAAATCAGCTGCCGGGCCGGCACAGCGTAGTGCGCCAGTAAGGTGGTGACGCGTATGGCCAGGTCATCATCGGCCAAGTCGTCCACCGAGATATTCACCGACAGCTGGATCAGCAGGCCACGCTGCGCCCACTCACCCATCTGGCGGATGGCCTCTTCGATGACCCACTGGGTCAGGCCCGCCATGCTGCCGGTGCGTTCGGCCAGGGGGATGAATTCGCCAGGCGACACCAGCCCCAGCATCGGATGCTGCCAACGCAGCAACGCTTCGGCCTGGCACACGTGGCCGCGCTTGAGGTCGAGCTTGGGCTGGTAACACAGGTACAACTCACCTTCGACCACGGCACGGCGCAGGTCGCGGATCAGGGTGATCTGGCGCTGGTGAGCGAGGTCGCGGTCCTGTTCGTAGATCTGCAAATAACCGGGCAAGGCAGCCGCATCGTGACGGGCGATGGCGGCGCGGCTGATCAACTCTTCCACCTGCTGACCGTGGGCGGGGTAGGCAGCAATGCCGATACTCACCTCATGGCGCACTTCGTCATGGCCAATGCGCAGGGGTTCGGTGAGCAACGCATACAGGCGGTCGGCGCGCGCCACGGCGCGGTCGACCTCGGTGTTTTCCAGCAACATCAGGAACTCACTGCCGCTGATGCGCGCCGCCGTGTCGCTGGCCAACAGGCTCATGGACAGACAGCGGCTGGCTTCGCGCATCATTTCTTCCACGCCTTCAGGGCCAAAGCCTTCGTTGATGACCCGGTAGTTCTCGATGCCCAGGTACAGCAGCACCACCGGCCGCCGCGCGCTGATCGCACTGCCCAGGCGCTCCATGGCCAGGGCACGATTGGGCAAGCCGGTGAGCGGGTCATGCAGCGCGTTATGCGCCAACTGCCGCTCACGCACGGCGATCCCGCTTTGCATGGCATTGAACGCCCGGGCCAGCAGGCCGAACTCATCGTGGCCGCGGACGCGAACCGGCGTACGGTAATCGCCGGCACCGATGCGCCCGGCCGCCTCCACCAGCGCATTGAGCGGACGCGACACCCGCCGCGCCAGAAACAGCGCACCGGCCAACGACACCACCAGCACCGCCAGGGCGATTCCGAGGAACTGCCGGTCCAGCGGCGCAAAGGATTCCAGGGCAAGGTCCAGCGGGCTTTGCAGCAACACGCGCACCTCATCACCCGCGCCGGTGTTGGCCAACGGCACTACCTGGCTGAGCACGCGCTCGCCATAAAACAGATCGATCCACGCCTCGGGATTGATCGCCTTATCGCGCAACAGGCTGACGGTGGCAGCCTGATACGCGTCGGGCTGGGTACTGAACAACGGGCCGGGCTTGCCGTCCTGCACGCTGAGGAACGACACCTCCAGATTGCTCATCGAGCGCAGTTCATTGGCGAACAGGGTGTCCATGGGGAACCCCATCACCACCCGCGCGATGGGCTGCGGGTCGAGCACTTGATCCTGTACCAACAGGTACGGCCGCCCGTTCATGGCCACAATCAGCATTTGCAAGCCACTGCGCCGAGCCTGGCGTAGTGCGTGGTCGTAGGGGAAGGGTTGACCACGCGCGAGGATCGGCAAGGTGCTGACCATGACGTTGCCCTCGAGCCCGAGCACAAACATTTCGCTGGAACGAATGCCGCTGCCGTGTCGGCGCAACGCGGTCAGGATCTTTGCCGGGTCGCCCTCCACCACGGCCTGTTTGAACGGACCGTCCACCGTCAGCCAGTACAGGCCGTATTGCAGACGGCGCCCGCGCAGATCGAGCAGGCGTTCGAACACCTGACTGCCGGTTTTCAACTGGACCCGCGCCTGATTCTCCACCGCGCGGGTGGTGGCGGCCTTGACGGCGAAATAAGTGGCGGCAACAACGACCAGCAGCAACAGCGCCAGCACCCCGGCGATTCGGGTTTGGAACGTGTGGCGCCACGTCATGGCAGTGCCCTCTGGCAGCGTTAACCTTCTTCTGCCACTGCGTCCCTTTGCCATGTGCATTCCCTGCGGCAGCTGACTCGGCGTCAAAAAAATATCATAAGGACTGGATATTTGGTGTTAGCAGATTAGCTGGGAGCAGGGATAAGTAAACCCGATAAATACAGGGTTTTCAGCGTCACTTTGTTGGCGACAAGCCTTTGACTGCGACCTCAGCCGCGGGCGCGCATAAAGTCGCCCCAGCGCCGTACGAGGTAGTTGTGCTCATCCATCACCGAGTTCCACACGGCAATATGGCCCATGCGCTGCTCATAGGACCCACCATCGCGCATCTCACCCTTGTCGATCAGCGGCAACCCATCGCTGCCACATAACTGCTCCCGCGCAGGCAGCCCGGCGTACCAGTAGTCCCACTCGGCGCTGCTCAGGTGATCGCGGCTGCGCGCGGGGTTGCCGATGTAGTAACCCTGGCGCGCCATCACTGCTCCGGGCCAGCCGGACAGCCACCAGTTCAGGTACGCATAGGCCGCATCCAGCACCGGGCCTTTGGCGTGGCGCGACAGTGACAGGCCGCCAAACCAGGCGCGATAACCTTCACGCGGCACCGCCAGGCGGTATTTCACCCCGGCGCGGTGCAGGCGCATCAAGGTGGGCGACCACAGGCTCTGGATATCGATGCTGGGGCTGAGCATCAATTGCGCAGCCTCTTCATCGTCGGACCAGAAGGCTGCGAAATGGCCCTCCTTCTGTTTGCGCACCAGGATGTCGGCGAGCACGTCGATCTCTTCGATGCTCATATTGCCGATGTCCCGGAACTGCGCCAGCCCCGCGCCCTGCACAGCCAGCGCGGCATCCAGCGCGCCGATCGCGGCGTCGCTTTGCAGCGCCGTACGCGCGCGCCATGCCGGGTCCAGCAGCCAGCCCCAGCTCTCGTTGCCGTGGCAAAAGCCCGCGGGCAGGCGTTCGGGGCGGTAGGCGAAACTGTCGGCGTTATGGGTCAGGGGCAACATGCTGATGCGCTCGGTGACGGTACTGCCCAGGCTGCCGTCGTGCTGCACGAACAGGCGCTCGCTGGGCACGCTGCCGCTGCCCAGACGGTCGTGCGGCGACAGGCGACCACGCTTGGGCAGGTCGTTGATCTCATGCCACAACGCAATACGCCGGGTGTCGATGGGCTGGATCGCCCGCGCCGGCCACACGAAATCGACGTTGTGAAACCACTGGTCGTAGAGGTCGTAGCTGTCGGGCTGCATCACCGCGATGCGCTGGGCCTGCTCGACGTCGTGCACTTGATACACCAGGCGAATACCCAGTTCCTGCTCGGCGCGTACGCGCAAGGTTTCGAGCAAGGTGACCGAGGTGCCGAGGACACGCAGTGTGATCATGCCGCGAACCGCCGCGAGAACGCCTCGAAGGAGCGGCGCAGCAGTGCCGGGTCGAGGCCGCGCAGGATAAACACCAGGCGCGATTGGCGGTCGGTGCCCGGCCATGCAGGCAAGTGCACCGGCGCATGCAGGCAATGCTGCACGCCATGAATGACGATGGGGGCGTTACTGGCGTTCACGTTGAGCAGTCCTTTGACGCGAAGGATTCGTTCGCCGTGGCATCTTAACAGCATCGACAGCCAGACCCCGAAGCCGACCCAGTCCAACGGTTGGTCGAACGTCAGGCTGCACACTTGCGCCGCGCCATGGCTGGCGCTGGTGGTTTGATGCAGTTGCCAGCGCCTGACTTCCACCGCCGGTTCGGCACTGCGCAGGCCTTCGCCAAGCAGCAGTTGATCGCCGCTGTGGATATCCTGGGTGGCGAGGACGGGGGTTCCGGCGTTGAGCGCCTGCAGGTGCGCGCGCAACGGGGCGCAATCGCCGGCCAGGTCGGTCTTGCTCACCAGCAAACGGTCGGCCGCCGCGACCTGGGCCAGCCATTCCGGGTGCAGGCGCTCCTGCAGCGCAGCGTGACTGGCGTCGACCAGGGTGACCACCAGGCCGATATGCAAGCGCCCGCGCAATTGCACATCATTGTTGAGCGTGGCGAGAATCGGCGCCGGGTCGGCCAGGCCGGTGGTTTCGAGGATGACGCGTTTGAACGCGGGGATTTCACCGCGCTCACGGCGTTGCAACAGGCCCAGCAGTGCGTCTTTGAGTTCGCCACGGATAGAACAGCAGACACAGCCGCTGGGCAGCAGCACGGTGTCCGGCGCGACCTCCTCCACCAGCAGATGGTCGATGCCGACATCTCCGAATTCGTTGATCAGCAACGCCGTGTCGCCCAGGCTTTCACCTTGCAGCAGGCGTTTGAGCAAAGTGGTTTTACCGCTGCCGAGGAAGCCGGTGATGACGTTGAGGGCAATGCTCATGGGGCGGACTCCAAGTGATCCAGCAGGCGTGGGTCGAGGGGGTCCAACGGGCGACCGAGCAGGGTTTCGGCCGCCTGCCAGAGTTGATCCAGGCCGCTGGCCAGTGCCTGTTTGCCGGTGGCGCCGCTCAGCAGGTACGAGGCGCCCTGAAAGTCTTCGACCTTGAGCCGGAACACCGCCAACACCTGATTGATCGCCGCGATGCGGCGCAGGCGTTCGCGGCGCCGGGGCAATTCATCGCCCAGGGGATCGCTCCAGTGCAGGTCTTCGCCGAGCAGTCCACAGAGTCCGCACATGGTTACACCTCGCTCATGGCATGACATCGCCAGAGTTCGGGCCCAGGGTCTGGCCCACAAACAGGTTGCCCCCCGGTTCGCTGGCCAGCAGCACCGCGGTGGGCGCCACTTCATCGGCCAGGCCGAAGCGGCCCAGGGGCAGTTCGGCGGCCTTGGCGCGTTTCCACGACTCGCTGATGCCACCCACCAAAGGCGTCTCGATCGGGCCGGGAGCGATGGCGTTGACCAGCACATTGTCCCCGGCCACTTCCAGAGCCAGCGACTTGGTAAAGCCGATCACCCCGGCCTTGGCCGCCGCGTAGTGGGTCAGCTCGGCACCGCCCTTGATGCCCAGTTGCGAGGCGACGTTGATGATCCGCCCCCAGCGCTGCGCAACCATGTGGGGCAAGGCGCGCTGGCTGGCGACGAACACACTGGTGAGGTCGACGCGCAGCATGTCGTTCCACATCTCGATACTCAGGTCGACGCAACGCGCCTGGGTCAGCATGCCGGCGTTGTTGACCAGGATGTCGATGCCGCCAAAGTGTTCGACACACCGGTCGACACCGGCCTGGGCCCCGTCGACCGTGCCCACGTCAGCCAGGCATTCGAAGACCTCGGCCCCCAGGTTGCGGCAGGTGATCGCCGTTTCCGCAAGGCTGGCGGCGTTGCGGTCGGCCAGCACCAGGCGTGCGCCTTCGGCGGCGTAGGCACGGGCGATGGCGGCACCGATGCCGCTGCCGGCGCCAGTGATCACGGCGCGACGGTTTTCCAGTTGAGCCATAGAAAAATCTCCTGAAGCAAACACAGTTCCAATGCGGGAGGAGGCTTGCCCCTCGCGCATTTACCTTGAGTACAGCCGTCAGTCAGGCCAGCGCACGGTGAGGCCGCCGTCGATGACGATGCTCTGCCCGGTCAAGTAGCTCGACGCCTCACTTGTCAAAAACTGCACCAGCGACGCCACTTCGTCCGCCCGCCCGACCCGGCCCAACGGAATCGCCCGCGCGGCCTTGGCCAAGCCTTCGGGGCCCAGTGAGTTCTTGGCATCCAGCGATTGCGGCGTCTCGATCAACCCCGGGATCACCGCATTACAACGAATGCCCCGTGCGGCCAACTCCACCGCCAGCGAGCGACACAGCCCCGGCACACCGGCCTTGGCGGCGGCGTAGTGCGAGTGTTCCTGCCAGCCATACACGCCACCGGCAATCGACGAAATCGCCACCAACGCGCCGCCCTCGGTCATATGCCGCGTCGCCGCACGGAAGGTGCGCATCACCCCGGTGAGGTCGACGTTGAGCATCTCGTCCCACAGCGCATCGGTCATTTCCAGCAAGGGCGCGCGGCGCAGCAGACCGGCGTTGGCCACGGCGTAATCCAGACGCCCAAAATGCTCCACGGCGCTTTTGGCCAAGGCGTCCACCGAGGCGCTGTCGCCCACGTCCAGCGGCAACATCAGGCACTCGCCGCCGGCCTGCTCGACCAGAGCAACGGTGGCCTGCGGGTCATGGGGATCGGCCGGGTAGTACCCGCCCACCACCGCCACTCCCACACGCGCATAGGTCACGGCCAGGGCTTGGCCGATGCCGCTGGCGGCACCGGTAATCACGGCAACTTTACGGCTCATCAATCACTCCTTACTGAATGGTTTCCGGGCGCACATGGCGGGCGGCAAACATCAGCATCCCGGACAAAAAGCACGGCACGGCGCCGAACCACAGCGCGGCGGTCTGCCAGTCGCTGCCGGCCGACAACACCTGGGTGGCACCAAAGCCTGCGACCACGGCACCGATCGGGCCCATGGCGTGGATGATCGCGCCACCGGTGGCACGGATGCTGGTAGGGAAACTTTCACTGATAAAGAACAGCGCCGCCGAGTACGGCCCGATCAGGAAGAACAGGCCCAGGCTGTACAGCCCGACCACCATCGCCATGTTGCTCGGGCCAAACAGCATCCCGGCGAACGACAGGCCGCCGAGCATCCAGCCCAGGCCGATTACGTTGCGACGGCCGATCTTGTCACCCATCCAGCCGTGACTGAGATAGCCGCAGTAACCCACCAGGTTCGACAGCACGAGGATGATCAGCGAGTTCTCGAACGAAATATGGTGCACGCTGACGATCACCGAGGTGCCCAGCACGCTGAACACCTGGATCGCCGCCCAGTTGAGCAACAGCGCCGCGCCGATCACCAGGGTGGCGCGACGGGCCGGGCCACGAAAGGCGGCTTTGAGGCCGGCCTTGCTGTGTTCGTCGTAGTCCACGCCGTAGGTCGCGGCGACGTTTTGCGCTTCACTCACCGCGCCGGTTTTGCGCAGTTGGGTGATGCGCTCGTGGATCTGAAACTGCGGGCTCTCCTTGAGCTTGCGCGCCATGATCGCGATCACGATCGCCGGGATCGCCGCGAAGATGAAGCAGCCCTGCCAGCCAATGATCGGCAGCAACAGCGCGGTCAACCCCGCCGCGATCAACGCCCCCACCGGCCAGCCACCCTGCACCAGGCTGTAGATAAAACCGCGACGCTTGGTCAGCCGCGGATCTTCCGAGGCGCCATACAACTCGGTCAGGTAGGTGGCGTTGACGGTTTCTTCGGCATAGCCCAGGCCACCCAGCGAGCGGATCAGAATCAGCGGTGACTTGCCCCACGCGCCGCCAATGGCGGTCAGCGCCGAGCACAGTGCGGAGCCGGCCACGGTGAAAATAATCCCTTTGCGCCGCCCCAGCTTATCGACGATCGGCCCAATGGCCAGGGCGACCACGGCGGTTCCGACCGCCACCCAGGTCGCGATCTCAGCTTGCTCCACTTCGCCCCAGCCAAAGTGCCGGCCGATCTCCGGCAGCAAGGTGCCGAACAGGATGAAGTCGTACACCGCAAACACCCAGGCGAAGAACGCGATCCAAGTGGCGAAACGCACTTCCTGGGACGTCAGTTGCCGGGGTTTCCAGCCAGTCAGGTCAAGCTTGTTGTAGATGGACATAGATCGCGCCTCAAGGGTGGGGACAGAGGGTCAGGAACGGGGTTGGCGGCGGATAAAGTCGTCGGCGATTTCGTCGAAGGTGACGAAGCGCACGCCGGCATGGCTCTGGATGTGTTCGATCAACCGCTCAAGCATCAACAGCACTTGCGGACGGCCGGACACGTCGGGGTGGATGGTCATGGTGAACACCGCGTGTTCGTGTTCGCGGTAGACCCAGTCGAACTGGTCGCGCCACATTTCTTCAAGGTGACGCGGGTTGACGAAGCCATGGCTGTTGGGGGCTTTTTTGATGAACATCATCGGCGGCAGGTCGTCCAGGTACCAGTTGGCCGGGATCTCCACCAGATCGGTTTCCTCGCCGCGCACCAAGGGTTTCATCCAGGTGTCGGGGTGCTGGCTGTAATCGATCTTGGTCCAGCTGTCGCCCTTGCGCACGTAGTAGGGGTGGAAGTCGTTGTGCATCAGGCTGTGGTCGTACTTGATGCCTTTTTTCAGCAGCAGTTCGTTGGTGACCTTGCTGAATTCCCACCAGGGCGCGACATAGCCGGTGGGGCGTTTGCCGGTGACCTGGGTGATCAGCTCGATGGATTTATCGAGGACGATTTCTTCCTGCTCGGCGGTCATGGCGATGGGGTTTTCGTGGCTGTATCCGTGCACACCAATTTCGTGTCCGGCGTCGGCCACGGCCTTCATCTGCTCGGGGAAGGTTTCCATCGAGTGGCCGGGAATGAACCAGGTGGTGCGCAGCCCATAGCGTTCGAACAGTTTGAGCAGGCGCGGCGCACCGATTTCACCGGCGAACAGGCCGCGGGAGATGTCATCCGGCGAGTCTTCACCGCCGTAGGAACCGAGCCAGCCGGCGACGGCGTCAACGTCGACGCCAAATGCACAGAGGATGTCTTTAGCCATGGTGTGTCTCCTTAATTATTAAGTACGGATTCGACGGACAAGGCCGCGCGCAACAGGCGTGCGTCCTCCCCCGTCGGGGCGCTGAGCAGCAGCCCGGTGGGCAAGCCCTGGGCATCACGGCCACTGGGCAGGCTGACGCCGGGCATATCCAGCAAACTGCCGGGCATGGTCAGGCGCAGGGTGGCGAGGTTGGTGCTGACGAACAGTTCGTCATCGGCTTCCAGCGGTGCCAGTGCCGGGGCGACATGGGCCACGGTTGGGGTGATCAGGATGGCGCCGTCGAGCTCATCGATCAGTTGCTGTTGCAGGCGCTGGCGGACATCGAGCACGTGGATGAGCTGGCTGGCCGGCAGTGAACGCGCGGCTTCAAGACGACGGCGTACACGCGGGTCCAGTTGTTCGGCGTCGGCGCTGTCGAGCAAGGGCTGGTGCAGGGCAAAGGCTTCGAAGGCGCCGAGCCAACCGTGCTTCTTGATCAGCGCCAGGGTGGCTTGGAACGTGGGGCTTTCACGGGTTTCCACCCGCGCGCCGGCGGCTTTCAGTTGTTCCACGGCGCGCAGCAGGTTGTTGCGCACAGCGGGGTCTACCTCGGCCAGAACACCGTGTTCCAGCACCAGGCGTTGGCCCTTCACGCTGCGGGCCACATGGCGTTGGCGGCGACCATGGAGCAGGTCGTCGATGGCCAGCGCGTCACGCACGCTGCGAGTCAGCGGGCCGAGGCTGTCGAGGGTGTGGGCCAAGGGGAATACGCCGTCGCGACTGTAGCGGCGACTGCTGCTGCGGTAGCCCACCAGGCCGTTGAGCGCCGCCGGAATTCGGATGGAACCGGCAGTGTCGGTGCCCATGGCGATCGGCACGATACCGGCCGCCACCGCCACCGCCGACCCGGACGATGAACCGCCGGGGATGCGCGGCTGGTCGGTGCCATAGGGATTGTGCGGCGTGCCGAAATGCGGGTTCAGGCCCAGGCCGGAATAAGCCAGTTCGCTGAGGTTGGTTTTGCCGACGCTGACCATCCCGGCACGGCACAACAGGCCCACGCAGGATGCATCAAGCGAGGCTGCGGGGGCATGGCGGCGGTAGGCGGCGCCGGCTGTGGTGATGCTGCCGGCCATATCGAACAGGTCTTTCCAGGCCAGGGGCACACCGTCGAATGCACTCAGCGGCTGACCGGCGCGCCAGCGTGCGGCGGCGGCTTCGGCTTCACGGCGTGCGCGCTCGGCGGTCAGCGAAATGAACACACTGGCTGAGCGGCTCGCTTTATCGAGGGCCTGATCAAGGGCTTGCACCGGGTCGCTGCGACCGCTGGCGAAATCCTCGGCCATTGACGTGGCGTCTGACATCGGAAAGAACCTCTTAAAACGTACATATTAATAAAATGTACGTTTTACAAAGGCAGCTTTCGTGCCAGTCTGTGCGCAGGTGATTGCACCCGACAGGGGTTTTCTGCCGAGAGCTACGGGATAGATGGTTTTGTCGGACGGAAAATAATCCTGAGACGGCAACGCCTCACACCCTCAATGAAATAATGTATCTTTTATTAATAAGTACATTTTGGTGCAGAAAAGTAACAGTTTTCCTTCAACGGCCCCAAAAAAGTGCCACCGCCGTGGCGCAGAGTGACAGGCGCATCTATGAGAGAATCCCCGGCCACCGTCCTACTTGCCTCAGGGAACGTAATGAAAGCAGTGTCCGCCTCGGCGTCTCGTTACGCGATGATTCACCAAGTGTTGCGTAATGCGATCGCCAACGGCACCGCCCGCCACGGGCTGGTCTTGCTCGAAGCACCGCTGGCCGAACTGTTCGGCACCAGCCGTGTGCCGGTGCGCAAGGCGCTGGACTTGCTGCACGCCGAAGGCCTGATCTGCCGCTTCAATGGCCGGGGTTATCTGATCAATCCCGACGGCCTGGTCATGGAACCGCTGCGTCTGCCCCTGAGCCATGCCCACCTGGGCCTCAACGGCGAAGCTGAGTTGGTGGACACACGGCCACTGGGTGAACGCATCGTCGAGGAAATCGGCGCGGCGCTGTCCACCTGCATCGCGTTCGGCCATTACCGCCTGGATGAACAAGCCGCCGCCGAGCACTACGGCGTCAGCCGCGCGGTGGTGCGTGAAGCGCTGATGCGCCTGCGCGACCGCGGCCTGGTGGAAAAAGAGCCCTACTCCCAATGGCTGGCCGGGCCGCTGACCGCGCGGGAAGTCACCGAAGACTACGAACTGCGCGCCTGCCTGGAACCCGAAGCCCTGCGCCAGAGTGCGCCGACGCTTGATCGCGACATGCTCCAGGCCATGTTGCAGCGGGTGCTGGAGGCCCAGGACAGCCCCGAGTGCAGCCTGGCAGTGATCGAACAGATTGAAGAAGACTTGCACCAGCACTGCCTGGCCGGCTTGCAGAACCGCAAAATCGCCGCACTGATTCGCCAGGGCCAAAGCCCGATGATCATCAGTCGGATTTTTTACCGTTTGCTGGGGATCGGCGCGGATCCGGCGATGCTTGCCGAACATCGCCTGATTCTCGAGTTGCTGCTGCATGGCGCGTTCGACGCGGCGGCGTTGAACCTGCGTGAGCATTTGCAACGCGCCAGGCAGCGGATGTTGCAGCGATTGAAAGTGCTGTCGGTGTTGCCGGAGCAGCCGTTGCCGAGCTATCTGCATAAAATCAGCTGAATTCATGCAATTTGTTGCTAACTGCCTGCCGCCATTGAAACCACCACTGCCCTGCCCCATCTAAGCTGCATACTTCCTTATGCAGGTGCCCCATGAGCGACCAGCAAGAATCCCCTGATATCGATCTCAACGACTACGCCGACCCCGAAAACGCGCAAAACCCGTCGCCCAATACCGGCCTGGCCCTGCCTGGGCAAAACCTGCCGGACAAGGTCTATATCATTCCTATCCACAACCGGCCGTTCTTCCCGGCGCAAGTGTTGCCGGTGATCGTCAATGAAGAACCGTGGGCCGAGACCCTGGAATTGGTGAGCAAGTCCGACCACCACTCCCTGGCGCTGTTTTTCATGGACACGCCGCCGGAAGATCCGCGCCACTTCGACACCTCCAGCCTGCCGCTGTACGGCACCCTGGTGAAGGTGCACCACGCCAGCCGCGAGAACGGCAAGCTGCAATTCGTGGCCCAGGGTCTGACCCGCGTGCGCATCAAAACCTGGCTCAAGCATCACCGCCCACCGTACCTGGTGGAAGTCGAATACCCGCACCAGCCCACCGAGCCGACCGACGAGGTCAAGGCCTACGGCATGGCGCTGATCAATGCGATCAAGGAACTGCTGCCGCTTAACCCGCTGTACAGCGAAGAGCTGAAGAACTACCTCAACCGCTTCAGCCCCAACGACCCGTCGCCGCTCACCGACTTCGCCGCCGCGCTGACCTCGGCCACCGGCAACGAGTTGCAGGAAGTGCTGGATTGCGTGCCCATGCTCAAGCGCATGGAAAAAGTGCTGCCGATGCTGCGCAAAGAAGTCGAAGTCGCGCGCCTGCAAAAAGAACTCTCGGCCGAGGTGAACCGCAAGATCGGTGAACACCAGCGCGAGTTCTTCCTCAAGGAACAACTCAAGGTCATCCAACAGGAACTGGGGCTGACCAAGGACGACCGCAGCGCCGACGTCGAACAATTCGAACAGCGCCTGCAAGGCAAAGTGCTGCCGGCCCAAGCGCAAAAACGTATCGATGAAGAACTGAACAAACTGTCGATTCTGGAAACCGGCTCGCCAGAGTACGCGGTCACTCGCAATTACCTGGACTGGGCCACCTCGGTGCCATGGGGCGTGTATGGCCAGGACAAACTCGACCTGAAACACGCGCGCAAGGTGCTGGATAAACACCACGCCGGTCTGGATGACATCAAGAGCCGCATCCTTGAGTTCCTCGCGGTGGGCGCCTACAAAGGCGAAGTCGCCGGTTCCATCGTGCTGCTCGTCGGCCCGCCGGGCGTGGGCAAGACCAGCGTGGGTAAATCCATCGCCGAATCCCTGGGTCGGCCGTTCTACCGTTTCAGCGTCGGCGGCATGCGCGATGAAGCCGAGATCAAGGGCCATCGCCGCACCTACATCGGCGCCCTGCCCGGCAAGCTGGTGCAGGCGCTTAAAGATGTCGAAGTGATGAATCCGGTGATCATGCTCGACGAGATCGACAAGATGGGCCAGAGCTTCCAGGGCGACCCCGCCTCGGCGCTCCTGGAAACCCTCGACCCGGAGCAGAACGTCGAATTCCTCGACCACTACCTCGACCTGCGCATGGACCTGTCCAAAGTGCTGTTCGTGTGCACCGCCAACACCCTGGACTCGATCCCCGGCCCGTTGCTGGACCGTATGGAAGTGATTCGCCTGTCGGGCTATATCACCGAAGAGAAAGTCGCCATCGCCAAACGCCACCTGTGGCCCAAGCAGCTCGAAAAAGCCGGAGTGGCGAAAACCAGCCTGACCATCAGCGACGGTGCCCTGCGCGCGTTGATCGACGGCTATGCCCGCGAAGCCGGGGTACGTCAGTTGGAGAAACAGCTGGGCAAACTGGTGCGCAAGGCGGTGGTCAAGCTGCTGGATGAGCCGAACTCGGTGATCAAAATCGGCAACAAGGACCTGGAGAGTTCTCTGGGTATGCCGGTGTTCCGCAACGAGCAAGTGCTGTCGGGTACCGGCGTGATCACGGGCCTGGCCTGGACCAGCATGGGCGGCGCGACCTTGCCGATTGAAGCCACACGCATCCACACGCTCAACCGCGGTTTCAAACTCACCGGGCAGTTGGGTGAAGTGATGAAAGAGTCCGCCGAAATTGCCTACAGCTACATCAGCTCCAACCTTAAGTCGTTTGGCGGCGATCCGAAGTTCTTCGACGAAGCCTTCGTACACTTGCACGTGCCCGAAGGCGCCACACCGAAAGACGGCCCGAGCGCCGGCGTGACCATGGCCAGTGCACTGCTGTCGTTGGCGCGTAACCAGCCGCCGAAAAAAGGCGTGGCCATGACCGGCGAACTGACGCTGACCGGGCATGTCCTGCCGATTGGCGGGGTGCGCGAAAAGGTGATTGCGGCGCGGCGCCAGAAGATCCACGAACTGATATTGCCGGAGCCCAATCGTGGCAGTTTCGAGGAACTGCCGGAGTACCTGAAAGAAGGCATGACGGTGCACTTTGCCAAGCGCTTTGCGGACGTGGCGAAGGTGCTTTTCTAACGGATCTCCAGTGCCTCTGTTGTGGTGAGAGGGCTTGCGCCGCGCTGGGGGGCGAAGCGCTCTCCTCAGAAAAACACCGCGCTCTGCCAGGCAAAGCGCGGTGACTGGTTTTGGGGCTGCTGCGCAGCCCGGCGCGGGGCACGCCCGCTCACCACAAAAAGCGCGCTCCCTCCAGCAAACCCACACCACAACAAGCATGCTCACACTTGGCCTGGCATTCCCGCCTGTCACACGTTGTCTTATCTTCGGTTATGCTCGGCCTTCGTCGTCAAACAACGGAGCCCCCATGACCGCTGCCCGCCTGCTTCTCCCCTTGAGCCTCTCCCTGCTGGCCGCGTGCGCCAGCGCCCCGAAGCAAAACATCACCGTGGACAACCAGGGGGCTTGCCCGCTCCAGCTTAAAACCGGGCAAAACCTGATCCTGACTCTGCCCAGCAACCCTACCACCGGTTATCGCTGGGCCATCCAGGACTCCGCCGGCGGCGTGCTGCGCGCGCTGAGCCCTGAGGTTTACAGCAGCACAGAATCCGGCGTGATCGGTGGCGGTGGCCAATCGACGTGGCGCTTCCAGGCGTTCACCGCCGGCCAGGGCCGTTTGCGCCTGACCTCCCAGCAACCCTGGGAGCCGGAAGCCGAACCCGTCGAGACGTTCGACTGCGCCATTACGGTGAACTGATATGCCATGGCTGATTCTGGCGTTGATGGGCGCTGCTACCTTTGTCTACGGCCTGGCCACGCATGCGGCACTGCTTTGCCTGCTGGTCAAACCCTTGCCGGTGCTGGCGCTGCTCGGCTGGTTGCATGACGCACCGCCCACTGACTATCGACGCTGGATCAGCCTGGGGCTGATTTTTTCCCTGGTGGGCGATGTATTGCTGGCTTGGCCCGGCGATCTGTTTATCTTCGGCCTTGGCGCGTTTCTGTTTGCGCACCTGGCGTACCTCAAGGCGTACTTCAGTGATTGTCGGCGCCTGGCCTTGTTGCCGCTGGCACTGGCGCTGGGTGCGGGCGCGATCCTGTTGAGCATCCTGATAGCCCATGGCCTGGGCGACTTGCTGATTCCCGTGATGGTTTACGCCCTGGTGATCAGCGCCATGCTCTGGCGCGCCCTCGCCCGCCTGGACAGCGCGGTGCCGAAACGCTCGGCACTGCTGGCGGCGGCGGGCGCGGTGTCGTTCGTGCTTTCCGACACGCTGATTGGCATCAATCGCTTTGTGGCGGCGTTCGAGGCGGCGCCCTATCTGTTAATTGCCACGTACTGGCTGGGCCAGTGGGGCATTACCGCGTCGGCTTTCCATCAGACAACCCGCGCACACGAGGGCCAACTTGGCTAAAATGCCGGCCTTTCCCCCTTCGTCGCCGGAACAACCGTGAGCAAAGAACCCGATCGGCTATTCGCCCAGCCCCTGCCCCAGGTGCCGGACTTCGCCTTTAACGAGGACGTGGTGCGGGTGTTCCCGGACATGATCAAGCGGTCGGTGCCCGGTTATCCGACCATCGTCGAAAACCTGGGTGTCCTGGCCGCGCAGTTTGCCCAGCCGGGCAGCGTGCTCTACGACCTCGGCTCGTCCCTCGGCGCGGTGACCCAGGCGTTGCGCCGCCATGTACGCACCGACGGTTGCCGGGTGATCGCGGTGGATAACTCGGCGGCGATGGTCGAACGCTGCCGCGAATACCTCAATGGTCAGGACTCGATGTTTCAGGAGTTGCTGCCGGTTGAGGTGATCGAGGGCGATATCCTCGCGTTGCAGTTCCAGCCGGCTTCGGTAGTGGCGCTGAATTTCACCCTGCAATTCATTGCTCCGCAGGAACGCCTGGCGCTGCTCGGGCGTATCCGCCAGTCGCTGTTGCCAGGCGGTGCGCTGATCCTCTCGGAAAAGCTGCGCTTCAACGATGCGCAAGAGCACGCGCTGCTCACCGACCTGCATATCGCGTTCAAACGCGCCAACGGCTACAGCGAACTGGAAATCGCCCAGAAGCGCAGCGCCATCGAAAACGTCATGAAGCCCGACAGCCTCGAAGAACACCGCGAACGCCTGCTGGCGGCGGGGTTCTCGACGGTCGTGCCGTGGTTCCAGTGTCTTAACTTTGCCTCGTTGATTGCCTTGCCATGATTGATTTATCCCCCCTCGCCCGCCATCTGGTCGGCACTCCCCTGGCCGTGTGGGCCCAGGGCCTGCAAGCGCAGCTCGACAGCAAAATGGAGAAAGGTCATGGCGACCTGGAACGTTGGCAGAGTGCGTTGGATGCGCTGCCGAAGATTCAGCCCAGCACCGTCGACTTGCTCAATGGCCTGACCCTGGACACCGATTGCGACGACGCAACTCGCGCCCAGATGCACCGCGCGCTGATGGGCCTGAGTCCTTGGCGCAAAGGCCCGTTCCATTTGTTCGGCGTGCACGTGGACACCGAATGGCGCTCGGACTGGAAGTGGTCCCGCGTGGCGCCGCATCTGGACTTGAAGGGCAAGCGTATCCTCGATGTCGGCTGCGGCAATGGTTATTACATGTGGCGCATGCTCGGCGCCGGTGCCGACAGCGTGATTGGCGTGGACCCCAACTGGTTGTTCTTCTGCCAGTTCCAGGCGGTGCAACGCTACCTGTGCGACCCCAAGGCATGGCACCTGCCGTTCCCATTCGAGGACTTGCCGGCAAACCTCGAAGGCTTTGACACGGTGTTTTCCATGGGCGTGTTTTATCACCGCCGCTCGCCGATCGAGCATTTGCTGGCGCTCAAAGACACCCTGGTCAAGGGCGGTGAGCTGGTTCTGGAAACCTTAGTGGTCGAAGGCGATCAGCAGCAGGTGCTGGTGCCGGAAGACCGCTACGCGCAGATGCGTAATGTGTGGTTCC
Organism: Pseudomonas sp. EYE_354; assembly: GCF_023148575.1. Taxonomy (NCBI): domain Bacteria; kingdom Pseudomonadati; phylum Pseudomonadota; class Gammaproteobacteria; order Pseudomonadales; family Pseudomonadaceae; genus Pseudomonas; species Pseudomonas sp. EYE_354. The sequence continues at coordinate 362,621 of NZ_JAHXNQ010000001.1, read as the reverse complement.
TGCCCTCGGTGCCGGCGTTGATGCTGTGGCTGCGCCGTGCCGGTTTCAGCGATGTGCGCTGTGTGGATGTGAGTGTGACCACGGTTGAGGAACAGCGCGGGACGGCGTGGATGAAGTATCAGTCGCTGAGTGATTTCCTCGACCCTGAGGACCACAGCAAGACCATCGAAGGGCTGCCGGCGCCGATGCGCGCGGTGATCATCGCCAGGAAGTAATCCTCTCTCCAGCGTCAATGGAGATCAAAAATGTGGGAGCGGGCTTGGTCCCTCCCACACCGGTCCTGCGTGTTTTTCAGGATGCGGGCCTGGCCCGGCGGGCTTTGAAAAACTCACTCAGGACAGCCCCGCACTCCTCGGCCAACACCCCGCCCTCATACAGCACCCGATGGTTGAGAAAACCCTGGGTAAAAAACTGCCCCTGGCTCTGCACGATTCCCGCTTTGGGCTCCAATGCCCCGTACACCACTCGCGCAACACGCGAATGCACGATCAACCCCGCGCACATGCTGCACGGTTCCAAGGTGACATACAGTGTACTGCCCACCAGCCGATAGTTGCTGATGGCCTGCGCGGCGGCGCGGATGGCGACCATTTCGGCGTGGGCGCTCGGGTCGTGGGTGCTGATCGGGCAGTTGAAGCCGCGGCCGATGATTTCACCGTCCTGTACCAGCACGGCGCCCACCGGCACTTCGCCCAGCGCTGCGCCTTCGGCGGCGAGGGCCAGGGCTTCGCGCATGAAGTCCTGGTCGCGGCTGCGGTCAATAATCGCAGCGGGGCGAATCTGGCGCATCACGCCACCTCGATGGCGGCCATCAGGCCGGTTTCCATATGGTCGATCACGTGGCAATGGAACATCCACACCCCAGGGTTATCCGCCACCAACGCCACGCGGGCGCGCTCGTTCTTGCCCAACAGGTAGGTGTCGGTAAAGTACGGGATCACCTTGTGGCGGTTCGAGGCGATCACCTTGAAGCTCATGCCGTGCAGGTGGATCGGGTGCTGGTACTGGGTCATGTTCTTCAGTTCGAAAATGTAGCTCTTGCCCTTTTCGAGCTTGGCAATCGGGCGGTCGGCGCAGGTTTTGTCGGTAATGTCCCAGGCCTTGCCGTTGATCTGCCACAGGCTCGGCGGCTTGCCGTCATCGACCGATACGGTACCGACCCACTCGAAATTGAAGTTGAGCTTTTCGGCATTGGCCAGGTCCGGCTCGGCAATCGGGTTGGCGGGCAACGCCGGCGGCCACTCGGTGGGCGCGTCGGTGTTAGCCACCGAGCGGAAGGTGCCCAGGCGCACCGGCCCGTTGCGGATCGACAACTCTTCACCCGCCGGCGGCGCCTTGATCGCCAGGCAGATGCGCATGCCGGGGCCCAGCCAGTATTCCTTGCCCAGGGGGCGCGGCTCGATGGGGTTACCGTCCAGCGCGTAGATCTGCGCTTCGACATCCGGGATGTTGAGGCGATAGGTCAGGGTGTTGTCGAGGTTGAGCAACCGCACGCGGGTGATCTGCCCGGCCGGCAGGTCGATGACTGCCTGGGACACGCCATTGATCGTCGACAGCCGCCCTGCCGTGCCGCCGCGCGCCGCCTCACGGGGAATGCTGAAGGCCACGAAGGCGCCTTCCTCGTCCACGTGCCAGCTTTTCAGGCTGAGGGTGCGTTCGTACTTGAAGCCGGTGGGTTCGCGCTCTTCGATGATCAGCGGGCCGACCAGGCCGCGGCCGAGTTCTTCACTGCTGTTCACATGGGGGTGATACCAGTAGCTCCCGGCGTCGGGTACGCGGAATTTGTAGTCGAAGTATTCGCCCGGCAGCACCGGCAATTGCGAGACATAGGGCACGCCGTCCATCTCCAGCGGCAGGCGGATACCGTGCCAGTGGATGGTGGTGGCGACCGGCAGGTGGTTGATGAAACGCACCCGCAGCCATTCGCCCTGGCGCACACGCAGCTCGGTGCCCGGTGCCGACGGGCCGAAGGCCCAGGCGGGGGTCTTGTGGCCCGGCACCAGTTCCACGTCCAACGGTGCGGCAATCAGCTCGTAGTCGTGCCCCGCCTCGGCGTCGGCGACTTTTCCCAGCCAGTAGCGGTAGGCGCCGCCAGCGCCGGCACCGACTACGGCCAGGCCCGCAAGGCCACCCAGGATTTGTCGACGGGAAAAGGATCGGGACACAACAACCTCACGTATCAGCCGCAGGCCAGTGGCCTGCAAAGGGCAGATACGATACACCTGCATCGGCTAAACAGTAAGGCTTCGCATTGCCGCAGTGGCCCGATCAGCCCTTGGCGGCCGCCAGAATCAGGGCTTTCATCTCGGCAACCGCGCCTTTGAAGCCGACGAACAGTGCATGGGCCACCAGCGCATGGCCGATGTTCAGTTCGTTGATGCCCTTGATCGCGGCCACCGCTTCCACGTTGTGGTAATGCAGGCCATGGCCGGCGTTGACGATCAGGCCTTCGCCAAGCCCGCAGTTCACACCGTCGATGATGCGCTGCAGCTCATTGGCCACTTCAGTGGGCGTGGTGGCATCCGCGTAACGGCCGGTGTGCAGTTCGATGGCTGGCGCGCCGACGCGACGCGACGCTTCGATCTGACGTTCGTCGGCGTCAATGAACAACGACACCTCACTGCCGATTTTCGACAGGCGCTCCACGGCCGCCTTGATCCGCGCTTCCTGACCCGCCACATCCAGGCCGCCTTCGGTGGTGAGTTCCTGGCGGGTTTCCGGCACCAGGCAAATGTGCGCCGGGCGGATTCGCTCGGCGAAGGCCATCATTTCTTCGGTGACGCCCATTTCGAAGTTCATGCGGGTTTGCAGCACGTCCTTGAGCAGCAGCACATCGCGTTCCTGGATGTGGCGGCGGTCTTCGCGCAGGTGCACGGTGATGCCATCGGCACCCGCTTCTTCGGCGTCCAGCGCGGCCTTGACCGGGTCGGGGTAACGGGTGCCCCGGGCCTGGCGCAGGGTGGCGACGTGGTCGATGTTGACGCCAAGAAGAATGCGATTGCTGGTGGTCACGGAAGCGCTCCTGAAAAGGGAAAGAAACGCCGCACAGCATACACGGGGTTGTCAGGGCTTTCGAAACAACTCGCGACTGACCAGCGGCCGTCCGCCCAAATGCACCGCCAGGGCCTGGCGCATCAGGCGCTTGGCGGCGGACAACGCGCCGGGGGCGGTCCAATCGGCGTCACTCATGGCGAGCAATTCGGTGCCTTGGAACAAGCCCGGTTGCAGCAGGTAGACCCGCTCCAGACCGGCATCCACTTGCAGACGGTACATGCCGTCGGCGGCGATGGGCTCGCCGTGCAGGTCGTTGTTCAGTTCGAAGCCGTACCCCAGGTCATCGAGCAGTCGCCATTCGAAGGCACGCAACAGCGGCTCCAGCGGACGGCCTTCGGCCAGGGCCAGCAAGGTGGCGGCGTAGTGATCGAAGACAGCTGGGTGCGGGTCCTCGGCGGGCAGCAGGCGGATCAGCAGTTCATTGAGGTAGAGGCCGCTGAACAACGCATCGCCATTGAGCCAGGCGGACGTGCCGACGCTTTCCAGGCGTCCGACGTTCTTCAGCTCGCCCTTGCCGCGAAACTCCACATCCAGGGCCACAAAGGGCCGCGCCAACGTCCCCGCCTTGCCGCGTGCGCTGCGCAAGACTGCACGCAGACGTCCTTGAGGCGTGAGGAAATCCACCAGTGCGCTGGTCTCACGGTAGGCGCGGCTGTGCAGGACGTAGGCGAGTTGGCTGGGGGGCGGGGATTGGGACATGGGTGCTCACTGCTGGAATGCAATTTTGAAAGCTACACAAACCTAATGTCGGAGGGGGCTTGCCCCCGATGGCAGCCGGTCAGTCACTGAGTTGTTAACTGACCCACCGCCATCAGGCACAAGCCCCCTCCCACACGTTCAGCCCTGCGGTGCGTTCACGTCCTTACAGGTCGCCATAGCCCAGGGAGCGCAGTGCACGCTCATCGTCGGACCAGCCGCCTTTAACTTTCACCCACAGGTTGAGCATGATTTTGGAATCGAACAGCAATTCCATGTCCTTGCGCGCTTCGGTGCCGATACGCTTGATGCGCTCGCCCTTGTCGCCAATGATGATTTTCTTCTGGCCGTCGCGCTCGACGAGGATCAGCGCATGGATATGCAGGGTCTTGCCCTGCTGCTTGAACTCTTCGATTTCGACGGTTATCTGGTACGGCAGCTCGGCGCCCATCTGGCGCATGATTTTCTCGCGTACCAGTTCGGCGGCGAGGAAGCGGCTGCTGCGGTCGGTGATCTGGTCTTCCGGGAAGAAGTGCTCGTTCTCCGGCAAGTGCCCGGCGATGACGCGCTCCAGGGCATCCAGGTTGTGACCATGCTGGGCCGAGATCGGCATGATCTGAGCGTTCGGCAGTTGTTCCTGCAACCAGCTCAGGTGCGGCATCAGCTCGGCTTTGTCTTCGATACGGTCTGTCTTGTTCAACGCGACGATCAAGGGGCCGGTCACGTACTGCACACGCTCGAGAACCATCTGGTCTTCGTCGGTCCACTTGGTGCGGTCGACCACGAAGATCACCACGTCGACGTCTTTCAACGCCGCCGAAGCGGTTTTATTCATATAACGGTTAAGGGCTTTCTCGCCGCCTTTGTGCATGCCTGGGGTGTCGACATAGACCGCTTGCACGCTGCCTTCGGTCTTGATGCCCAGCATGTTGTGGCGGGTGGTCTGCGGCTTGCGCGAGGTGATCGCCAGCTTCTGGCCGAGGATGTGATTCAGCAGCGTGGACTTGCCCACGTTCGGGCGGCCAACGATGGCAACATAGCCACAGCGTGTTGCGGTTGTATCAGTCATGGCCATTCTCCACGCCCAGGGCAATCAGTGCTGCAGCGGCCGCTACCTGTTCGGCAATACGACGGCTCACACCCTGACCTCGGCTTTTTTCATTCAGTAAGGTGATTTCACATTCCACGAAAAATACGCGGCAATGGGGCTCACCCTGGATATCCACCACTTCGTAGCGTGGCAGGTCGCACCCGCGGGACTGCAGGAATTCCTGCAGGCGGGTTTTGGGATCTTTGTTGGTGTCGACCAGCGTGAGGCTTTCGATCTCGGAGGTCAGCCACGCGGTGACGCGTTCCTTGGCGGCTTCCATGCCGGCATCCAGGTAGATGGCGCCGATCAGCGCTTCAAGGGCATCGGCCAGGATCGATTCGCGACGAAAACCACCGCTTTTCAATTCACCGGAACCCAGGCGCAGGTATTCGCCCAAGCCGAAACCACGGGCCAGCACGGCCAGGGTCTCGCCTTTTACCAGGCGTGCGCGCAACCGCGACAGCTGGCCTTCACGGGCTTGCGGGAAGCGCTCGAACAGCGCCTCACCGGCGACGAAATTGAGGATGGCGTCACCGAGAAATTCCAGGCGTTCGTTATTGCGCCCTGCAAAGCTGCGGTGTGTGAGGGCAAGGATCATCAATTCCTGATCCTTGAAGGTGTAACCGAGCTGGCGCTCGAGACGACTGAGAGAAACGGTCACTGTTTAGCCATACCTGGTTGATGCATATCGAGTTCGTGGCACCGGCGGCCATCGACGATTGACGCAGTATTCAAATTCAAATCCTGAGTGGTGCTGCATGGGGCAGGACAAACATTTGTCGCCACCCCAGAAAAGCATTCGGCGCTGTGTTCACAGCGCCGCTTGTATTACTTGATCAGCCCGACCCGCGAGAAGTTCGGCAGGTGGCTGAGTTTGGGTTCCGGCCAGCTCATCCAGACCGCGAAGGCCTTGCCGACGATATTCTGGTCGGGAACCATACCCAGCAGCTCCTTGGGAATGCTGGGATCATCCCAGTAGCGGCTGTCGTTTGAATTGTCACGGTTGTCGCCCATCATGAAATAGTGCCCGGCCGGCACCTTCCACTGGCCATCAGGCATGGCCCGGTAGCGACTCATTTCCTTACGGATTTCGTGCTCTACCGCCCCGAGTTTTTCCTGGTACAGCTCGGCGCTGCCCAGGCTGTTCGGTTCGGAACCGAGCAGTTTCTCGGCAACCAACTCACCGTTGATGAACAGGCGCTTGTCGCTGGTGTAGCGAATCACATCGCCCGGCAGGCCCACCACACGCTTGATGTAGTTGACGTTCGGGTCGCTCGGGTAGCGGAACACCATCACATCACCGCGCTGCGGGTCGCCGATTTCAATGACCTTCTTGTCGATCACCGGCAGGCGAATCCCGTAGGAAAACTTATTCACCAGGATGAAATCGCCGACGTCCAGGGTAGGTTTCATCGACCCCGAAGGGATCTGGAAAGGTTCTACCAGAAACGAACGCAGCACCAGCACGATGAACAACACCGGGAAGAACGACTTGCCGTATTCAACCAGCAAAGGCTCTTTGTTCAGCTTCTCGATCACCACGCCATCGGGCTGGCTGACGCTGCCCTGATAGGACGCGATAGCCGCCCGCCGACGCGGGGCGAAGAACACCAGATCGAGCAAGGCCAGAAGACCGCAAACGGCAACGGCAATGACCAGCAACAGCGGGAAATTTAGCGACATAGGACCTAACTATCCAACCTGAGCACCGCAAGGAAGGCTTCTTGTGGAATTTCCACGTTACCCACTTGCTTCATGCGTTTTTTACCGGCCTTTTGCTTCTCAAGCAGCTTGCGCTTACGGCTTACGTCACCGCCGTAGCATTTGGCTAGTACGTTCTTTCTGAGAGCCTTGACGGAGGTCCGCGCAATGATCTGCCCGCCGATGGCGGCCTGGATCGCGACGTCGAACATCTGGCGCGGAATCAGTTCTTTCATCTTTTCGGTCAACTGGCGACCTTTATAGTGCGCGTTGTCCTTGTGCACGATCAGTGCAAGGGCGTCCACTTTGTCGCCGTTGATCAACACATCCAGTTTCACCAGATTAGCCGATTGGTAACGGTCGAAATGGTAATCCAGCGAAGCATAGCCGCGACTGGTGGATTTGAGACGGTCGAAGAAGTCCAGGACCACTTCGTTCATCGGCAAATCGTAAGTCACTTGCACCTGGGTACCGAGGAACAGCATGTCGTGCTGCACGCCACGCTTTTCGATACACAGGGTAATGACGTTGCCCAGGTGTTCTTGCGGCACAAGAATATTGGCGCGCACGATCGGCTCGCGCATGTCTTCAATCGAAGACAGGTCTGGAAGCTTGGACGGGTTGTCGACGTAAATCGTTTCACCGGTTTTCAACGCCAACTCGAAAATAACCGTTGGCGCGGTGGTGATCAGGTCCAGGTCGTATTCGCGCTCGAGGCGCTCCTGGATGATCTCCATGTGCAGCATGCCGAGGAAGCCGCAGCGGAAGCCGAAGCCCAGGGCGTCGGAGCTTTCCGGCGTGTACTGCAACGACGAGTCATTGAGCGTGAGCTTTTGCAGGGCTTCGCGGAAGTCTTCGAAGTCGTCGGAGCTGACCGGGAACAGGCCTGCGTAGACCTGCGGCTGGATGCGTTTGAACCCCGGCAGCACGTCGACGTCCGGGGTGGAGCTCAAGGTCAGGGTGTCGCCGACCGGGGCACCGTGGATGTCCTTGATACCGGCGATGATGAAGCCTACTTCGCCGGCTTTCAGATCAGTGGTCGCGGTGTGCTTGGGGTTGAAGACACCGACGCTGTCCACCAGGTGGATCTTGCCGGTGGACTTGACCAGAATCTTGTCGCCCTTTTTCACACGGCCGTGGCGCACGCGTACCAGGGAGACAACCCCCAGATAGTTGTCGAACCAGGAGTCGATGATCAACGCTTGCAGCGGATCTTCGATGTTGCCGGTTGGGGCAGGAATGGTTTTGACCAGGCGCTCGAGGACTTCGTCGACACCCAGGCCGGTCTTGGCGCTGCACTCGACGGCGTCGGTGGCGTCAATGCCGATGATTTTTTCGATTTCTTCTTTGACGCGTTCCGGATCGGCCTGTGGCAGGTCGATCTTGTTCAGCACCGGCATCACTTCCAGGCCCTGCTCGATAGCCGTGTAGCAGTTGGCCACGGACTGGGCTTCTACGCCCTGGCCTGCGTCCACCACCAACAGCGCGCCTTCGCAGGCCGCCAGAGACCGGCTGACTTCATAGGTGAAGTCGACGTGGCCTGGGGTGTCGATGAAGTTCAGCTGGTACCGGATACCGTCTTTGGCGGTGTAGTACAGAGTAACGCTGTGGGCCTTGATGGTGATCCCGCGCTCGCGTTCGAGGTCCATGGAATCCAGTACCTGGGCTTCCATTTCACGCTCGGCAAGGCCGCCGCACATCTGGATGAATCGATCGGCCAGCGTCGACTTACCATGGTCAATGTGGGCGATGATGGAGAAATTGCGGATATGACTCAAATCACTCACGGATCAACACTCAAAAAGGCTGCAGGCAGATTGCCCGCTGAAAAATAGCCGGGAATTGTACCTGATGCTCAGGCCAGACGTCATCTTTGCTGACAGGAACAAAAATGCCCCGATCGCTCGACCGGGGCATTTTTTGTTCATAAGCGCGGTATCAACCGGCGCGGCGCAACAGCCAGAACCCGGCCAGGGCGCAGATGGCGGTGGGCACTAGCACCGCAAACAGCGGCGAGAACCCGAACACCAGACTCGACGGGCCGAGCAAGTCCTGGGCGATGCGGAAAGTGAAGCCCACCAGCACACCGGTAAACACACGCTGACCCAGGGTCACGGAGCGCAGCGGGCCGAAGATAAACGAGATAGCCATCAGCACCAGCGCAGCGGTCACTACCGGCTGCAGCACCTTGACCCAGAACGCCAGCCAGTAACGGCCGTTGTTCAAGCCCTGGTCCTTAAGGTAGTGGATGTAACCCCACAGCCCGGAGATCGGCAGGCTTTCGGGGATCATCACCACGGTATTCAGCAATTCGGGCTTGAGGGCGATATCCCACTCTTCGCTTGGCACATTGATCACTTCGGTGCTGGCCTTGGTGCCTTGGCCGACATTGCGGAAGTACGTGGTGGTGATATCGGTCAGTTGCCACTTTTCATCGCTGTATTGCGCACGTTTGGCGAAGCTGGACGACAACATGTGACGCTCTTTGTCGAACGTGTAGCGGGTCACACCGATCAACAGGCCGCCGGGCTGCACGGCGTTGATGTGGATAAATTCGTCACCCTGACGGTGCCACAGGCCGTGCTTGGAGCTTTGTGCATCCCCCGAACCCTGTGCCAGGGCGCGATTGGCCTGGGCGGTGGTTTCGGCCGGCGGCGCAACGTATTCACCAATCAGCACGCTGCACAGCATCAGCAGCAGCATCGGTTTCATCACCGCCCAGACGATACGCCCGATGGACACACCGGCGGCGCGCATGATGGTCAGTTCGCTGTTGCTGGCCAGGCTGCCCAGGCCGATCAGGCAGCCGATCAGCGCCGCCATCGGCATCATGTCGTACAGACGACGTGGCGCGGTGAGCGCCACATAGCTCATCACGTCCCACACGGTGTAGGTATCGCTGACGTTGCCCACTTCGTCGATGAAAGCGAACAGCGAGGCCAGGCCGAGGATAATGCCCAGTACCGCCAGGATGGCGATCAGGACGCTGCTACCAATGTAGCGATCGAGCTTAGCCACGAGCCAACTCCTTCTGGCCACGACGGCTCATCATTTTCAAACGGATAGGTTCCCAGTAGAGCAGGCCCAGACCGATCATCAGGAAGATCCCGTGCACCCACCACAGGCCCAGAGTCGGCGACAGCTTGCCTTTCTCCAGCGAGCCACGGGCGGAAATCAGGATGGTGAGGTAGGCCATATATAGCAGGATTGCCGGCAACAGCTTGAGGAAGCGGCCCTGGCGCGGATTGACGCGCGACAGCGGCACGGCCATCAAGGTCACGATAAACACCAGCAACGGCAGGGAAATACGCCATTGCAATTCGGCGATGGAACGCAGCTCCTCACTGCCGAACAGGTCTTGCGTAGGGATAGCATCACGGTCGGTGACTTCGCTGCTGACGTCCGGGCGGGCAAGCATCACGCCATAGGTGTCGTACTTGATCGCGCGGTAATCGGCCTGGCCGGGGCTGCCGTCATAGCGATAGCCGTTTTCCAGGATCAGGTAGCGACTGCCATCCGGGCGCACTTCCTGGCGACCGGAGTCGGCCACCAGCACGGAAATACCACGGTCTTTCTTATCCTGGCCCAGGCGTTTTTCGGAGATGAACACCCCGCCCAGGTTGGCGCGGTCTTCGGTGAGGGTTTCGGTGTAGGTCACCCGGGTGCCGTCATTGAGCGCCTGGAAGCGGCCCGGCTCGAGGGTGTCGAACTCCGTCATCGCGTCCTGTTTGTTCAGCACCAGCTGAAACTGCATGGCGCCCTGAGGCGCCAGGCTCAGGCTCAGCCATGCGACGATGAGGGCAACGCCGGCGGCCGGGATCATGGTCATGCCCAGCAAGCGCTGCTGGCTCATGCCGGTGGCCGAGAGCACGGTCATTTCGCTTTCAAGGTACAGGCGGCCATACGCCAGCAGGATCCCGAGGAACAGGCCCAACGGCAGAATCAGCTGCAGGAACCCCGGCAGGCGAAAGCCCATGATCAGGAACAGCGAGCCTGGGTCCAGCGCGCCGGAAGCGGCCTGGGCCAGGTATTTGACGAAACGACCACTCATGATGATGACCAACAGCACCGCACTCACGGCACTCAGGGTCAACAGGACTTCGCGGGACAGATAACGGAAGACGATCAAACCAGACACTCCAGGGTTGTCAGGCTAAGGCGGCCAAACAAGCAAGCATACCGAGTCAGCCCGTTTACAAGGGCCGGCTAAAAAGATGGCGCATTATCCTGTGATTGGCCGCGCCTGTCACTGCGCAACCTCACCCACGCGCACAAAGCGTGCGCCAAGGGTTGTCAGGCTTCGCCTGCGCGGTTCAAACTGCGGCCTTTGTCGCTGGCGGTTTACACGCCTGCCACGCTTTAAAGCCTGGGTACAAACGCCAGGCTCTCAGACCTTTATAAGGGACCCGAAAATGGAATTGGTTGTAAAAAGCGTTAGCCCTGAAACGTTGAAAACCGCCACCCTCGTGGTCGCCATCGGCGAAGGCCGCAAGCTTGGCGTTGCCGCCAAACAACTCGATGAACTGAGCGGCGGCGCCATCAGCGCAGTGCTCAAGCGCGGCGACCTGGCCGGCAAGGTCGGCCAGAGTCTGCTGCTGCAAAGCCTGCCGAATCTCAAGGCCGACCGCGTATTGCTGGTGGGCGTGGGCAAGGACGACGAACTGGGCGACCGCCCGTTCCGCAAGATCATCAGCGGCATCCTCGGCACCCTCAAGGGCCTGGGCGGCGGCGATGCCACCCTGGCACTCGATGAAATCGTGGTCAAAGGCCGCGACAGCTACGGCAAGACCCGCCTGCTGGCCGAGACCCTGGTAGACGGCGTTTACATCTTCGACCAGTTCAAGAGCCAGAAAGCCGAACCCCGCGCGCTGAAGAAAATCACCCTGCTGACCATCAAGGCTGCCCAGGCTGAAGTCCAGCGCGCCGTGAACCACGCCACCGCGATTGCCAACGGCATGTCGTTCACCCGCGACTTGGGCAACCTGCCGCCGAACATCTGCCACCCGACTTACCTGGGCGAACAGGCCAAGGCCTTGGGCAAAGAGTTCAAGGGCCTGAAAGTCGAAGTGCTGGACGAGAAAAAGATCAAAGAACTGGGCATGGGCTCGTTCTACGCCGTGGGCCAGGGCAGCGACCAGCCGCCACGCCTGATCGTGATGCAATACAACGGCGGCAAGAAGTCCGAGAAGCCTTACGCCCTGGTCGGTAAAGGCATCACCTTCGACACCGGCGGCATCAGCCTCAAGCCGGGCGCGGGCATGGACGAGATGAAATACGACATGGGCGGCGCCGCCAGCGTGTTCGGCACCCTGCGCGCCGTGCTGGAACTCAAGCTGCCGATCAACCTGGTGTGCATCCTGGCGTGTGCCGAAAACATGCCGAGCGGCGGCGCGGCTCGCCCCGGCGACATCGTCACCACCCTGAGCGGCCAGACCGTCGAGATTCTCAACACCGACGCCGAAGGCCGCCTGGTGCTCTGCGACGCCCTGACCTACGCCGAGCGTTTCAAGCCGCAGGCGGTGATCGACATCGCCACCCTGACCGGCGCGTGCATCGTTGCACTGGGCTCCCACACCTCCGGGCTGCTGGGCAACAGCGATGAACTGATCGAGCAACTGCTCAGCGCCGGCAAGGCCGCCGACGACCGCGCCTGGCAACTGCCGCTGTTCGATGAGTACCAGGAACAGCTCGACAGCCCATTCGCCGACATCGCCAACATCGGCGGGCCAAAAGCCGGCACCATCACGGCGGCCTGCTTCCTGTCGCGCTTTGCCAAGAACCTCAACTGGGCGCACCTGGACATCGCCGGCACCGCCTGGACCAGCGGCGGCAAGGACAAGGGCGCAACCGGCCGCCCGGTTCCCCTGCTGACCCAGTACCTGCTGGACCGCGCCAAAGCCTGAAACTGAAGATGCCGGGGCGGCGAGCATGCCGCTCCGGTCTCAGGAACCGCAATGACCCAAGTCGACTTCTATATATTGCCCAGCGCCGACCCGCTCGCGCGCCTGGACTTTGCCTGCAAACTGACCGAAAAAGCCTGGCGCATGGGTCACCGCATCTACCTGCATTGCAGCGATGCCGCCCAACGCGACGAGCTTGACGCCCGCCTGTGGCGCTTCAAGGGCGAAAGCTTCGTGCCCCACGGTCCTGCCGAGTCAGAACCTGAAGGCCACGTCGTGCTGGGATTGGGCGACAGCTGCGGCGATCATCACGACCTGCTGGTCAACCTGGACCTGAAAGTACCGCCTTTTGCCAAAGCCTTTGCCCGCGTGGCGGAAGTGGTGGTGGAAGATCCGGCTATTCGTCAGGCCGCGCGGGAGAGTTTCCGTTTCTACCGCGAACAGGGCTATCCTTTGCAGGATCACCGGCTACAACGACTTTGAGCACACGATGGACACTTCCAAGCCTGTAAAAAAAGACGACCACCTGCTGGACGACCTCGAGTCGATCCGCCAGTTGCTGGGTGATGACGGTTTGCAGCCGCCGCTGTTGACCGAATCGGCCGATGGCGAAGTACAGATTCCGCTGCTGTTCGACATGGTCGGCGGCAAGCCTGCCCCGGCAGTTGTCGAGCCGCCTGTCCTGGACGCGGCGCCTGTGGCCGTTGCCGCCGAAAAAACCCAGGACGCCCTGCTGCTGCACCTGGACAACGAACTGCGCGCCGCCGCGCAACTGATCATGCAAGACGTGATCGATGACTTTGCCCCGCATATCGAAACCGAGATCAAGCGCCGGATGGATGCGCGCATGGAACGGCTGATCGCCGCAGCCACAAATAACTAGCCATAAGCTGCAAGCGCGAACACTGCGACCCGCTTGCAGCTTATAGCTTGCAGCTGCCTCACCCCTTATACTTGTCGGCTTTCCTGAATAAATGCCAACTAGGGTCCCGCCGCGCATGGATAAGACCTACCAGCCGCACGCAATTGAAACTTCCTGGTACAACACCTGGGAGTCCGAGAACTATTTCGCTCCGCAAGGTGCGGGCGAGTCCTACACCATCATGATCCCGCCACCGAACGTCACTGGCAGCCTGCACATGGGCCATGGCTTCAACAATGCGATCATGGATGCGTTGATCCGTTTCCGCCGTATGCAGGGTCGCGACACCCTGTGGCAGCCGGGTACCGACCACGCCGGTATCGCCACGCAGATGCTGGTGGAGCGTCAACTCGAAGCCACCGGCCAGAGCCGCCACGACCTGGGTCGCGAGAAATTCCTGGAAAAAATCTGGGAATGGAAAGACCAGTCCGGCGGCAATATCAGCCGTCAGATCCGTCGCCTGGGCTCGTCCGTCGACTGGAGCCGCGAGCGCTTCACCATGGACGACGGCCTGTCCGAAGCCGTGAAAGAAGCGTTCGTGCGCCTGCATGAAGACGGCCTGATCTACCGTGGCAAACGCCTGGTCAACTGGGACACCAAGTTGCACACGGCGATTTCCGACCTCGAAGTGGAAAACCACGACGAGAAAGGCTTCCTGTGGAATCTCAAATACCCGCTGGCCGACGGCGCCAAGACCGCCGAAGGCAACGACTACCTGATCGTCGCTACCACCCGTCCGGAAACCATGCTCGGCGATGCCGCTGTCGCGGTTAACCCGAACGACGAGCGCTATCAGGCACTGATCGGCAAGTTCGTCGAGCTGCCACTGGTGGGTCGCCGCATCCCGATCATCGCGGACGACTATTGCGATCCCGAATTCGGTACCGGTTGCGTGAAGATCACCCCGGCCCACGATTTCAACGACTACGAAGTCGGCAAGCGCCACAACCTGCCGCTGCTGAACATGTTCGACAAGAACGCCGCCGTCCTGCCGGCCTGCCAGGTGTTCAACCTGGACGGCACGCTGAACGAGAGCATCGACGGGCAGATCCCGGCCGAATACGCCGGCCTCGACCGTTTTGAAGCGCGCAAGCAGATCGTGGCCGCATTCGACGCCATTGGTTTGCTGGTCAGCGTCGACGACCACGCGCTGAAAGTGCCCAAGGGCGATCGTTCCGGCACCGTGATCGAGCCGTGGCTGACCGACCAGTGGTACGTCTCCACCAAGCCGTTGGCAGAACCTGCGATTGCTGCCGTGGAAGACGGTCGCATCCAGTTCGTGCCTAAGCAGTACGAAAACATGTACTTCTCATGGATGCGCGACATTCAGGATTGGTGCATCAGCCGTCAACTGTGGTGGGGCCACCGCATTCCGGCCTGGTACGACGAGTCGGGCAAGGTCTACGTTGGCCGCGACGAAGACGAAGTGCGTGCCAAGCACAACCTTGGCGCGGACGTGGTGCTGCAACAGGACAACGACGTACTGGACACCTGGTTCAGCTCGGGCCTGTGGACCTTCTCCACCCTGGGCTGGCCGCAGCAGACCGAATTCCTGAAGAAATTCCACTCCACCGATGTGCTGGTCACCGGCTTCGATATCATTTTCTTCTGGGTTGCCCGGATGATCATGCTGACCATGCACCTGGTGAAGAACGAGGACGGCACGCCGCAGGTACCGTTCAAGACCGTGTACGTGCACGGCCTGGTGCGTGATGGCCAGGGTCAGAAGATGTCCAAGTCCAAGGGCAACGTGCTCGACCCGCTGGACATCATCGACGGCATCGACCTGGAAACCCTGGTGCAGAAACGCACCTCGGGCCTGATGCAGCCGAAACTGGCGAAAAAGATCGAGAAGCAGACCCGCGACGAGTTCGCCGACGGCATCGCCAGCTACGGCACCGATGCCCTGCGTTTCACCTTCTGCTCGCTGGCGTCCACCGGTCGCGACATCAAGTTCGACATGGGCCGCGTTGAAGGCTATCGCAACTTCTGCAACAAGATCTGGAACGCTGCGCGCTATGTGCTCGATAAAGGCGAAGACTGCGGCCAGAACGGCGAAGCCTATGAGTTGAGCCTGGCCGACCGCTGGATCATCTCGCAACTGCAACGCACCGAAGCCGAAGTGACCCGCCAGCTCGACCAGTTCCGTTTCGACCTGGCGGCGCAGGCCTTGTACGAGTTCATCTGGAACCAGTATTGCGACTGGTACCTGGAACTGTCCAAGCCGGTGCTGTGGGACGAAAACGCGCCAATCGAACGCCAGCGCGGCACCCGCCGCACCCTGGTGCGCGTATTGGAAGTGGCGCTGCGCCTGGCGCACCCGTTCATGCCCTTCATCACCGAAGAAATCTGGCAGCGCCTGGCGCCGCTGGCCGGTATCGAAGGCAAGACCATCATGCTGCAACCTTGGCCGGTGGCCAACGAAGCGCGCATCGATGAGGCGGCCGAAAGCGATATCGAGTGGCTCAAGACCCTGATGCTTGGCACACGTAACATCCGCGCCGAGATGAACATCGGGCCAGGCAAGCCGCTGGCGGTGTTCGTGAAGAACGCCAGTGCCGAAGACCAGCGTCGCCTGGCTGAAAACGAGGCACTGCTCAAGAAGCTGGCGAAGCTGGAGTCGATCACCGTATTGGCCGAAGGCGCCGAAGCACCGTTGTCCGCCACCGCACTGGTCGGCGAGATGGAAGTGCTGGTGCCGATGGCCGGCCTGATCGACAAGGGCGCCGAACTGGCCCGCCTCGACAAGGAAATCCTGCGCCTGCAAGGCGAAGTGCAGCGGGTCGGCGGCAAGCTGTCCAACGCGGCGTTCGTCGACAAGGCGCCGGCTGAAGTGATCGAGAAAGAACGCGCCAAACTGGCCGAGGCTGAGCAGGCCCTGGGCAAGTTGGCCGAGCAACATGCGCGGATTTCCAGCCTGTAAGGCTTGAACCGTGTGAAAAAAGAGACTTTAGAGTCTCTTTTTTTTGGCCCTGTGAACCCGATCAATGTGGAAGGCATGTAGGCCCCCAACCCACATTTGACCGGGTTACCCTCAAGATGTGTGACAATGCCCACCACTTTGAGCCAACACCAGAATCAACATGACCGCCCCCACTACGCCCAAACCTGCACGCAAGAAGCCTAAAACCGCCGCCACGGCCAAACCCGTCGCGCCGCGCAAAGAGGCTACCCTGCACCCGCGCAACCGCCACACGGGGCGTTACGACTTCCCGGCGCTGATCAAGACCACGCCGGAGCTGGCGAAATTCGTGATTCTCAACCCCTACGGCAAAGAGAGCATCGACTTCGCCAGCCCCGATGCAGTACGCGTGTTCAACCGGGCGTTGCTCAAGTCGTTCTACGGTATCCAGCACTGGGACATCCCGGCTGACTACCTGTGCCCTCCGGTGCCTGGGCGCGCGGACTATGTGCACTTCCTGGCCGACCTGCTGGCCGGGGTCAATGAAGGCAAGATCCCACGGGGATCCATCGTCAAAGTGCTGGACATCGGCATGGGCGCCAACTGCGTCTACCCGCTGATTGGCTACATGGAGTACCGCTGGAACTTCCTCGGCTCCGAAGTCGACCCAATCGCGGTGGCGGCGGCCAAGGCCATCGTGCAGTCCAATGACCTGAGCAAGGTCATCCAACTGCGTCAGCAGGACAACCCCAAGCACATCCTGTTGGGCCTGCTGGAGCCGGGTGAGCGTTTTGACCTGACCATGTGCAACCCGCCGTTCCACGCCTCCATGGACGAAGCCACCAAAGGCAGCGAGCGCAAGTGGCGCGCCCTGGGCAAGGCCGATCCCAAGCGTAAACTGCCGGTATTGAACTTCGGCGGCCAATCGGCCGAACTGTGGTGTGAAGGCGGCGAAGCGCGCTTTGTGACGCAGCTTATCGCCGAGAGTGCGCACTTTGCCCACAAGGTGTTGTGGTTCAGCACCCTGGTGTCCAAAGCGTCGAACTTGCCCGCCATCGAGATCGCCCTGAAAAAAGCCGGCGTGCTGGAAAGCCAAGTGGTGGAAATGTCCCAGGGTCAGAAGCAAAGCCGTTTCGTGGCCTGGACCTTCCAGACCAAAAACGAACAGCAGATCTGGCGCCAGCGCTGGGTGCGCGACTAACCCTGTGGCGAGGGCGCTTGCCCTCGCCACAGTAAAAACGCAGGCAACAAAAAACCGTGCCCGGATCGCTCCGGAGCACGGTTTTTTTTGCTGCGTCTTACTTGTTAACAGCGTCGGTCAGGCCTTTGGCCACAACCAGCTTGATAACTTTCTTAGCAGCGATTTCGATGGCAGCGCCAGTCGAAGGGTTACGGCCAGTACGGGCTGGACGCTCGGTCACTTTCAGTTTGCCAACACCTGGCAGAGTGATTTCGCCGCCGTTTTCCAGCTGATCAGCAACAACTTGGCTCAGTTGGTCCAGCAGAGCGCGCACGGTAGTTTTCGGTGCGTCTACTGCTTCAGCCAGGTCAGCGATCAGTTGGTCTTTAGTAATAGCCATTGTGGTGTTCCTTCCCTATCAAATTCATATGGATTGCAGAGTGCAGTGTCAGCCGTCGAGCCCGACCGTCTAGGTCTGGCACCCCAGGCCATAACCTCGGAGATCGGGGTTATAGATGCTTGAAACGGGGATTGGTTCGACCTGACAGATGCTGAATGCACGCTTAACGCCGATACGTGGCGTAAGACGGGGCAAAACTAGCACAGAGACGGGGAAATATCCGCCTCTACCTACCCAATTGGTCAGCTTTATCGCTCTAAACCGTGAAAAAAGGGCATATGCCCCGTCGGACAGTGTTCAAAACCGCCTTCGACGCGTGTCTTGGCCAATGGGTGCGGTACACTGGGCGACTTTTTGGGGAGGCCGACCGCTCCCCTTCAACCAGCCGAGAAGCCTATGCCGATCCGTCATTGCATCGTCCACCTGATCGACAAAAAACCCGACGGCACGCCCGCAGTTCTGCATGCACGCGATTCGGAGCTGTCCGAATCGGCGGCCATCGAGAACATGCTTGCCGACCTCAACGAGAGCTACAACGCCAAACAAGGCAAGGCCTGGGGTTTCTTCCATGCCGAGTCCGGCGCGCACCCGTTCAGCGGCTGGTTGAAGGAGTATTTCGACGGCGGCCAGGATTTCACCACCTTCAGCCGCACCGCGGTCGAGCACCTGCAGAAGCTGATGGAAGAGTCCAACCTCTCCACCGGCGGCCACGTACTGTTTGCCCACTACCAGCAAGGCATGACCGACTACCTGGCGATCGCCCTGCTGCACCACAGCGAAGGCGTGGCGGTGACCGACGAGCTGGACGTGACGCCCTCCCGTCACCTGGACCTGGGCCAACTGCACCTGGCGGCACGGATCAACGTGTCCGAGTGGCAGAACAACAAACAGTCCAAGCAGTACATCTCGTTTATCAAAGGCAAGAACGGCAAGAAAGTCTCGGAGTACTTCCGTGACTTTATCGGCTGCCAGGAAGGTGTCGACGGGCCGGGCGAGACCCGCACCCTGCTCAAGGCCTTCAGTGACTTCGTAGAAAGCGAAGACCTGCCGGACGAGTCGGCCCGCGAAAAAACCAAGACTCTGGTGGACTACGCCAGCAGCCAGGCCAAGCTCGGTGAGCCCATGGGCCTGGAAGAACTGTCGGGCTTGATCGATGAAGATCGACCAAAAGCGTTCTACGACCACATTCGCAACAAAGACTACGGCCTGTCGCCAGAGATCCCGGCCGATAAACGCACCCTCAACCAGTTCCGCCGCTTCACCGGCCGCGCCGAGGGCCTGTCGATCAGTTTTGAAGCGCACCTGCTGGGCGACAAGATTGAATACGACGAAGCGGCTGGCACTTTGATCATCAAGGGCCTGCCGACCCAACTGACCGACCAGCTCAAGCGCCGCAACTGATGCTTGGCGGGGTCCTGAAAAAAGTCCTGCTGGTGTTGCTGGTTGTGGTGGTGATTCAGAACTGGGGCAAGATCGAGCGGCTGTTCAACCCCTCGCAGGTGGTATTGGAACAGGTCCGCACGTCGGCGCGGGTGGTGCTCTATGCCACCGGGTGGTGCGGCTACTGCCAGCAGATCCGCCGCTTCCTGGACCAGAAAGGCATTCCGTACCAGGCGTTCGATATCGAGAAAGACGCCCAGGCGCGCAAAGCCTATGAGGCGCTGGGCGGCGGCGGGATTCCGTTCGTGGACGTCAATGGCACGCTGATTCGCGATTACGACCCTAAGGCGATCATGGCGGCGCTGAAGTAGTCAGCGCACCACGATCATCCGCCCCAGCACCGTGTGCTGCTCAAACCCAAGCACCGCCTGCAACGCGTTCAACACCGCCTGCGGGTCTTTGCTCGGGAAACTGCCGCTGACGCGCCTGGCGCCCATGTCTTCGTTGAGCAACAGGATGCGGCCTGGGTAGTAACGGCGCAGATCCTTGATCACATCGGCCAACGGCGCCTTGTAGTAGTTAAGCCATCCCTCGCGCCAGGCCAGGCGCGATTCGCTGTCCACCGCATGCAGCGGTTCAGCCACGCCATCGGCGTAGGCCACTTGCTGGCCGGCCGTGAGCACTTGCTGCGCGCCCTGGCTCGAAGGGGTCACGCCCACCCGGCCGGACAACACGGTCACCTGCGCCCCTGCCGGTTGCAAACGCACCTCGAACTGCGTGCCGAGGACCCGTGCTTCGCCGCTGTCCGCCGTCACCACAAACGATTCACCGGTGTGGGTCACACTGAAAAAACCAGCGCCGCGGCGTAATTGGATATGCCGCTCGCCATGGCTGAAATCCACCGCTATGGCGCTGTCGGCGTCCAAGGTGACCTGGGTTTTATCCGCCAGGGTGACGGTCTTCACTTCCCCCGGTGCCGTGACGTAATCGGCGCCAAAATCATCGACCCAGCGCGACGGCTGCCAGCCGACTCCCATCGACACCATCACCAACAGGCAGGCGGCCATGGCCAAGGCGCCGGACCAGCGCAGCGCACGGGAGCGCTTAGCGGTGTTCATCGCATTGAGATAGCCCTGCAACGCCAGTGCGTCTTCGTCGGCCAGGGCGCGCGCCGGTACTTCGCTCAACTCCCACAGCACCTGGGCCTGGGCATAGGCCTCGACATGGGCGGGGTCGGCACGCAGCCAACGGCTGAAGGTGGCCTGGTCGCCGCTGCTGGGCTGGTCATGCAACAGGCTCAGCCAGGCCAGCGCGGCGTGTTCCTGGTCGGGCGTGGGAGTGACGTTCACGGTGCTTTCCCTGGCGTGCGTGGGGGCGATGGCTCACGAAGGCTGGCCTTGCAGGCTTCGAGGGCACGCATCATATGTTTTTCCACGGCACTTTGGGACAGGCCCATGGCCTTGGCGATTTGCGCGTACTTGCGGCCGTGGATGCGGTTGAGCAGGAAAATCTGGCGGGTGCGTTCCGGCAGGCTGCGCAAGGCGGCTTCCACATGGCGCAAATCGTTGCCCGCTTCCAGCGCGGCCTGGGGTTCGGAGCCTTGGTTGTCCTGCTGCTCGGGCAACCAGCCTTCGCTGCTGCGCGCCCGGGCGCCTTCACTGCGCAGGTGGTCGATGGCGATATTGCCGGCGCAGCGCAGCAGGTAGGTACTGAGCTCTTCGACTTGCACCAGCGGCCGACGCCAGAAACGCAGGAACAGGTCCTGTACCAAGTCGGCGGCCGTGGCGCGACAGCCCACACGTCGACTCACCAAGGCTTCCATTTGCGAGCGCTGGGACAAAAACACCTGCAAAAAATGCGCACGCCCACCCGCCGCTTCAGCCTGTGGGCTGTCCTCGGATTCGGGTGGGGTCATGGTCATCATGGCAGGGGCTCAGAGGGTGGCGAACGCCGCAACGGGACTTGCCAGCAGGCCGACACCCGCCAGGATCAAGGCCAGCCGTGGCCGATACGGCAACAACAGCACCAGCAGCAGCGCGCTGAGCATCAATACCGCGCACCAGTGCACCAGGCCCAGGCCCCAGCCGGCCGCGCTCACCGCCGGCCAGATCGCAACGGTCAGCAACAACCACCCCGCCGCTCGCAACCCCAGACGTCGACGCGGCGATGGCTTGCTGCGCAGCAGTTCACCATGGTGGCGATCGGTGCCCAGGCACAACGCGGTAAACCCGGCGTAGCACATCAGCAGCGTGAGCAGCATTCAGTGCGCCTCCTGCTTGAGGTTGAGTACGTCCGCCCGGTGCGCCTTGGACCGAGGCGCCAGGCGCTGCTGCATCTTCCAGGCGGCCCAGGCGAGGAACACGCCGCTGGTCAGGCATGTCAGGTCGAAACCGGCCATGGCCCAGTCCCCCCGGGCCAGTGAAACGCCCATGTGTTGATCGGTGGTCAGGGCATTGAGCACGGGCACCGCCATGAACAGCAGTGCGCCAACACTCAATTGCTCGACCCACGCCCGGCGACCCCGGCGCAGCATCGCGTGCACCAGGCTCAGGCCCCAGACGATAAAGAAGCTCTGCACTTCCCAGTCGGAACGCGCGGCGAAGCTCACCGGCAGCAGGCGGTTAGCCCAGAAGAACGCTGCGATGGCGATCAGCAGTCCAGACATGCTGGCGATGTTGAGCACTTCCACCAGCCGCAGCTCAAACGGCATCACTGCCGTTTTTGCGTGCTTGAGTTGACGTTTGCCCAGCCAGATCACCAGCCCGGTGCCGATCATCGCCGTGCCCGCCAGGCCGCAGATAAAGTACAGCCAGCGCAATACCGGCCCGGCGAAATGGCCCATGTGCAGGCCGAAGAAGCTACCTGCGACGAGCGTCGGCAGCGATGCTTCACCGCTGACCCGCAACAACTCACCGGTGGCGCCGTTGAATTGCACCACGCTGCCGAAGTCATGCACCACGTTGTCGGAACCGGCGCGGGACACATTGACGGAGGCGTTCACATCACTCGGATTATTCACGGCGATACGCCCCACATGCCCACCCGCCCACTGCGCACGCGCTTGCTCGTACATCGGCAGCAGCGGCAGCAACTTGCCCGGTGAACCCTGCGCCGGCGCATTGTTGCTGGCGGGGAAAAGCTCACTGAAAAAGGCGCGGCTATTACCGTCGTAGGCGGCGAGGATCGGCGCCGGCATCACCATTGTCATAAAGATCACCAGGCTGCTGAAGGTGATCATCAGGTGAAACGGCAGCACCAGGACGCCCACCGCGTTATGCCCATCGAGCCAGGAACGCTGGCCTTTGCGGGGACGGAAGGTGAAGAAGTCCTTGAAGATTTTCTTGTGGGTGATGATGCCGGTGATCAGCGCGACGAACATAACCATCGCCGCGATAGTCGATAGCCAGCGGCCCCAGGGATAGGGCATTTGCAGCTGGAAGTGGAAGCGATAGAAGAATTCCCCACCCATGCTTTCGCGGGCTTCTACGGCTTTCCCGCTGACGGGATCGAGGGTTTTACGCGTGAAATCACCGCGCTTGCCGGGGTCGACCTTGTTTTGCCACATCACCGACAGGCCAGGGTTACGTCTGTCCGGCAGGGTGATAAACCAGCGCGCAGCGCTCGGCGCGACTTTCTGCAGGTAGTGTTGCGCGACGCTGAGGCTGCGCGCATCGTCCAACGGGTGGGCGACCACTTCGGGCTGCATCCAATGGCTGGTCTCATCTTTGAAATAGGCCAGGGTGCCCGTAAGAAAAATCGCGAACAGCAGCCAGCCGAAGATCAATCCGGCCCAGGTGTGCAACCAGGCCATGGACTGGCGGAATCCCTCTTTCATGTGCGCGTCATCCAAAAACCGACACCCGCCAGGGTGGCGAACGCTGCGCTGGGCAACAGCACGCCCACCCAGGCGCGCCACGCCGTACGGCAGGCAAAGCACCACAACACCGCCAGCAGGTAGAACACAAACGAACTCATCATCCCGATGATTACCGCGTCAACGCGCGCGGCCGGCAGCCACAGCGCCAGGCAGACACTGGCCAGGGACGCCATCAGGTAACCGCCAATCACCGCGGCCAACACGCGCGAGGTCACGGCGAAACGATAGGCAAGCGGCAGTGAGGGTTTGCTCTTCATGCGGGAGGCGCCAGGTTAATCAGCCCGCGATATTAATGATAAATATTCTCATAAGCAAAAAAGAACGGATGAATCACCTGCCCCGGCGCATTGCCGAACCGGACCACGCCCCCTACAATGCGAACAATTCTTGTTCTCTGAAGCATGCCGATACTTGCGGAGTGTTTGCGTTGAGCGTGTCCAACACCGTCGAAGTTTTGTACAACGACCATCACCACTGGCTCACCGGCTGGTTGCGACGCAAACTCGGCTGCCCGGAAAGCGCCGCAGACCTGGCGCAAGACACGTTCATCCGCATACTCACCGCCCGCGAAGCGCCCACCTTGGTCGAACCGCGCGCCTTTCTCACCACCGTCGCCAAGCGAGTGCTGTACAACTTCTACCGCCGCCAGGATCTGGAGCGCGCCTACCTCGATGCCCTGACGCAGATGCCTGAACACGTGGCGCCGTCCGAAGAAGAGCGCGCGATCATTCTGCAAACCCTGGTGGAGCTGGACCAACTGCTCGACGGTTTGCCCATCCCGGTCAAACGCGCCTTCCTGCTGGCCCAACTCGACGGGCTGACCTACGCGCAAATCGGCGCCGAGCTGGGCATTTCCATCGCCACCGTCAAACGCCACCTGCATAAAGCCGCCATGCGCTGCTACTTTGCCCTATGAACATCTCGACCCAGGTTGCCGAACAAGCCGTGCACTGGCTGATGGAAATGCAGCAAGGCGCGCTCAACCCGCGCCAGCAGGCCGCCTGGCAACATTGGCTGAATGCCCACAGCGAACACCAGCGCGCCTGGGACCACATCCAGCGCGTCAACAGCCGCCTGCGCGGCATGCCCTCGCCCCTGGCTCACGCGGCGTTGAACGCGCCGACCACCACCAGCCGACGCCAGGCGCTGAAGTTGCTGCTGATCCTTGGCGCCGGTTCCGCCGCGGCCTGGAGCCTGCGCCAGCAACATATCCTGCCGCCGTTGACCGCCGACTACCGCAGCCCGGTGGGCCAGCGGCGCAAGGTGCAATTGGCCGATGGCAGTCAATTGCAGCTCAATACCGGCAGCGCGGTGGATGTGCACTTCGACGGCCGGCAGCGGCTGATCCGCCTGCTTGAAGGCGAGATCATGCTCAGCGGCATCGCTGGCACCGCACCGCTGCACGTGCTCACCGGGCAAGGCTTGCTGAGCAGCCAGGCGGCGCGCCTGAATGTGCGTCAGTTTCGCGATCACACGCAACTGGCGGTACTCGACGGCCACGTCGACGTCATGCCCAACACCTACAGCGGCCTGCCGCTGACGGTCGAGGCCGCGCGCCAGGTTAATTTCACCCGCAAAGGCTGGGACACCCCGCGCCCCACCGATGCCAACAGCGGCGCCTGGGCCGACGGCATGCTCGTGGCCGCGCACATGCGCCTGGAAGACTTCCTCGGCGAACTCGGCCGCTATCGTCGCGGGCAGCTCAATTGCGACCCGCACGTGGCCAACCTGCTGATCTCCGGCAGTTACCCGCTGGACGACAGCGAGCGCATTCTTGACCTGCTGGAAGTCAGTCTGCCGGTGAAAGTACGGCGTTTTACCCGTTACTGGGTCACCGTGCAGGCACGCGCCTGAAATTAATTTTGAACAGTGTGAGCCGTTTTCCAAACCTCGCGTGACAGAGAAGGAAAGCCACCTTGACCCTTCCTTCTCAGGACCGCTCTTCATGCCCCAGCAGCCGACCCTCATCGCCCGCACCTTGCGCCAACTGTTACTGGGCGCCAGCCTCAGTTTCGCGGTACTGCCGCCTGTGATGGCGGCCGATGCCAAGCCCTATCACATTGCGCCCACCACCCTCGAGGCCGCCCTGAACCAGTTCGGCCGCGAAGCTGGCGTGTTGATTTCCTTCGGCTCCGACGTCACGGCCGGCCTGCAAAGCCGTGGGTTGTCCGGCAATTACAGCGCCGCCGAAGGCCTGCAAAAACTGCTGGAAGGCACCGGCCTGCAAGCCCGCGCCGAAGGCGACAACGCTTACAGCCTGCAGCCGGCAAACGCGCCTGCCGCGGTCGAGCTGGCCACGTCCAGCGTGGTCGGCGACTGGCTCGGCGATGCCGCGCAAACCAATGTGTTCGAACACCCCGGCGCCCGCGATGTGATCCGTCGCGAAGCATTCGAACGCCAGGGCGCCACCCAGGCCCGGGACGTGCTCAACCGCATCCCCGGCGTCAACGCCCCGGACAACAACGGCACCGGCAGCCACGACATGGCACTGAACTTCGGCATTCGCGGCCTCAACCCGCGCCTGGCCTCGCGCTCCACGGTACTGATGGACGGCATCCCGGTGCCCTTCGCGCCGTACGGCCAGCCGCAGTTGTCCTTCGCGCCGATCAGCATGGGCAACATGGATGCCGTAGACGTGGTTCGCGGCGGCGGCGCCGTGCGTTATGGCCCGCAGAACGTCGGTGGCGTGGTCAACTTTGTGACCCGTGCGATTCCGGATGCCCCCACCGTCAAAGGCGGCCTGCAGACTGAAACCAGCCCATCCTCCAGCCATGACGGCTTCAAGACCACCGGTAACCTGTTGGCCGGCGGTACGGCCGACAATGGCCTGGGTGGTGCGATTCTGTACTCCGGCACCCGTGGCGGCGACTGGCGCGAGCGCAGCGACACGCGCATCGATGATTTGATCCTCAAGGGCAAATACCAGCTCGACGACGCCAACAGCTTCAACGCCATGGCGCAGTACTACGAAGGCCAGGCTGATATGCCCGGCGGCTTGAATGTGGCGGACTACAAAGCCGACCCTTACCAGTCCACCCGGCCCTACGACAAGTTCTGGGGCCGCCGCACGATGTTCAACGTCGGCTATCGCTATGAACAGGACCGCCGCGAATTCACCGTCAACAGTTTCTTCACCAAAACCCTGCGCAGCGGCTACCTGGACCAGGGCACATTCCTCTCGCTGTCGCCCCGCGAGTATTGGGTGCGCGGCCTGGAAACCCGCTTTGCCCAAGGCTTTGACGTGGGGTCGACCAGCCATGAAGTCGGTGTGGGCTACCGCTACATCAACGAGGCCGGGCACGAACTGCGCTACCGCACGCCAATTTCGGCAAACAACCAGCAAATCCCCACGACTGACAGCCGCAACGACCGCGACACCCGTGGCGGCACCGAAGCCAATGCGTTCTTCGTCGACGACCGTATTGATATCGGCAAGTGGACCATCACGCCGGGCATTCGCTACGAGATGATCGAGTCCCAGCAGACCAACAACCTGAGCAACGTCAAATACAAAGGCGATTACAACACCGCCCTGCCCGCCTTGAACGTGCTGTACCACCTGACGGACGACTGGAACCTCTACGCCAACACCGAAGGTTCGTTCGGCAGCGTGCAGTACAGCCAGATGCCTAACCGCGTGACCAGTGGCGAAGTGAAACCGGAGAAAGCCCGCACCTGGGAACTGGGCACGCGATACGACGACGGCACCCTGCGTGCAGAAATCGGCGCGTTCCTGATCAATTTCGACAACCAGTACGAGAGCAACCAGACCAATGACTCGGTGATCGCCCGTGGCGAGACCCGCCATCAAGGCATCGAGACCAGCGTCAACTATGCGCTCGACGGCTTGAGCCCGGCATTGGCGGGCTTTGATGTGTACGCCAGCTACGCCTACGTTGACGCGACCATCCGCGAAGACGGCCCGAACAAAGGCAACCGCGTGCCCTTCTCGTCCAAGCACAAAGGCACCCTCGGCGTGGGTTACACCGAAGGCCGCTGGAAGCTCAATCTGGACAGCAGCTACCAGAGCAGCCAGTTCGCCGATAACGCCAACACCAGGGCTGAGAGCGCCGACGGTGCCAACGGGCGCATCCCCGGCTACATGCTGTTCAGCAGCCGCGCCGCCTACGACTTCGGCCCGCAGCTGTCGGACTTGAATGTGGCGGTGGGCGTGAAGAACATCCTCAACAAGCAGTACTTCACGCGCTCGTTCGACGACAACAACAAGGGCAAATACGTGGGTGAGCCGCGCACGCTGTATGTGCAGACGTCCATCGCGTTCTGATCAGTTCCCCGCCAGGCAAGACGGGGTGCCGGCCACCAACGCGTCTATCGCACAGCGCTGGGAGCGGGCGGGCTGGCGCTGGCGCGCGGGTACTTTTTCCCACGCCCCTGAACGAAAACGGGCCTGCATCTGCAGGCCCGTTTGTAGGGAGTGAAAAAGCGGTCAGCCGTTGATCACAGCGTTTTCGTTTTCCAGGAATTCCTCTTCCAGCGCGTCTTCATTCACTTTGTTGATGGGCTGATTTTTCCCGGCAGCGCGAGGCTTGCCTTGCAGTTTGCCAAACAGATGTTCCAGCGCGTGGTCCAGCTTGGTGGCTGCGCCGTCAATCGCCTGCTCCAGGGTATCGGCCTTGTGCAGGACCGAGATCGCTTGATGGCCCTTTGGCCGTGCTTCCAGGCGGCAACTTAAATCGTGGGGACCGGGCTTGTCGCCGTTCTCATCCCGCAGGTAAACCTCAACGCGGGTCAGGTCCTCTTCATAACGTTCGAGCGTGCTCTCAATGGTAGTACGTACCCACTCCTCCAGTCGGATGCTGCTTTCAATATGGTTATCGCTATTGACTTGGATTTGCATAGTTCTTCCCTTATTTCAGCTAGCTCGCTAGAGGTCACAACTGCGGCACCGGGACGGTGAAACCATGACCTCTTGATTACACAATTGAGCAGCCAGAGGAACAATTCAACCCCTTTGCAAAGATAAATCCTACATTACAAATTAAGCCTGACGACAAGCAAAAACGCTGTTAGGGTGGGGAGTTGGTTACATCTTCTTACGCCCCGCAAACCTTACAATTGCCCCTCTGCCAAGGGGTGCAAACCGCGAAAAATCCGCGCTTCCTCCACCAGCCAGTCATGCACCGCCCGCACGCCCGGATGGTTAAGCGCGCCCGGCGCATACAGCAGCACATAACGTTTATGGTTGGGCACAGCGAGGCCAAACGGCACGATCAAGGTGCCGCGCTCCAGTTCATCGTTGAGCAAGGTACGGCGTGCAATCGCCACGCCCATGCCGGCGATCGCCGCTTCGATGGTCAGGTGATTGCGGTTGAAGGTGTGCCCGCGGCGCACGTCGGCGTCATGGTAGCCGATGGCATTCAGGTAAAACTCCCACTCGGCATACTCATAACTCCCACGCCAGGCGGTGATGTCGTGCAGCAGCGGGAAATGCGAAAGGTCGGCCGGGCCATGCAATGGAGGGCGACCGCGCAGCAGGCTCGGCGCGCACACGGGGAAGATCTGCTCATCCAACAGGGCCGTGGATAACAGGCCGGGGTAGCTGCCGTCGTTGAGATCGATCGCCAGGTCGAAGTCGCCCTCATGCAGCGCAACGCTGCTGTCCTCGGCGACCATGCGCAACTGGATGTCCGGAAAGCGTTGCTGCAAGCGCGGCAATCTAGGGGTCAGCCACTTGCCCAGAAAGGACGGAATCGAGCGCAGGCGCAAGGTGCCGCTGATCATTCCCGCGTCGAGCCGCTGCAACTGCGCATCGATGCTGCCGTAGGCCTCGCCCACCGTTGCCGCCAACCGTTGCCCCTCGGCACTCAGCTCCACACCCCGCGCCCGTCGATGGAACAGGCGCAAGCCCAATCGCTCCTCCAATTGACGTATTTGCTGGCTCACCGCCCCCGGCGTGATGTGCAGTTCTTCGGCGCAACGGGTGAACGACAGATGCCGTGCGGCGCAGGAAAACACGTGCAGCCAGACATACGTCTGGCCATGAAGAGGTCGGGGCATAGAGTTTAGTCCTGCTAAAGAGTGACTTAGGATAAGTCGTTGGTCAGCGTCGATCCACCGGTCCAATATCGCCCAATTGCGCTCGCTCTACAAAAAATGGCAGCGATTCCTACTCCATTGCTTGTGAGGCTTTAGCATGGCTATCAGTGTTTTTGATCTATTCAAGGTGGGCATCGGCCCCTCCAGCTCCCATACCGTCGGCCCGATGCGGGCGGCGGCGACCTTTGCCAGCGCCCTGAGCGACCAGCAATTGCTGGGCGACACTCGACGGGTAGAAGTGCGTTTATACGGCTCGCTGTCCGCCACAGGCGTCGGTCACGCCACCGACCGCGCCTGCGTCATGGGCCTGATGGGCGAATGGCCAGACCGCATCGACCCCACCTCTATCGACACACGCGTCCAGCACCTGCGCGAATCAGGCCGGCTGTTGCTGGGCGGCCAACAGGACATTGCCTTCAACTGGCACACCGACCTCCTGCTGCTGGACGCAAGCCTGCCCTACCACCCCAACGCCATGTCCCTGCACGCCTATGGCGATAGCGGCTTGCTCAGCGAGCAGACGTACTACTCGGTGGGCGGCGGTTTCATCATCGACGCGGCCGAAGCCGCGTCCGGCGTCGCGCCGGACAGCGATGTGCAGTTGCCGTATGACTTTTCCAGCGCCGTCGAACTGCTGACCCTGTGCAATAAACACGGCCTGCGGGTTTCGCAACTGATGATGGCCAACGAACGTGCCTGGCGCAGCGACGAAGAAATCCGCAGCGGCCTGTTGCATATCTGGTCAGTGATGCGCGAGTGCGTGGAGCAAGGCCTGCGTGATGAAGGCATCTTGCCGGGCGGGCTGGGCGTGCCACGGCGCGCGGCGAAACTGCACCGCAGCCTGTTGGAAATCGGCAAACCGAATGTGATCACCTCGACCTTGTCGGCCATGGAATGGGTCAACCTGTTCGCCCTCGCCGTCAACGAAGAAAACGCCGCCGGCGGGCGCATGGTGACAGCGCCCACCAACGGCGCGGCGGGAATCATTCCAGCGGTGCTGCACTACTACATGAAATTCAACGCCGATGCGTGCGATGACGACGTGGTCAATTTCTTCCTCGCCGCCGCTGCCGTCGGCATCCTGTGCAAGAAAAACGCCTCGATCTCCGGCGCTGAAGTGGGTTGTCAGGGTGAAGTCGGCTCGGCCTGTGCGATGGCGGCCGCCGGGCTCGCAGACATCCTCGGCGCCACCCCGGAGCACCTGGAAAATGCCGCAGAAATTGGCCTGGAGCACAACCTCGGCCTGACCTGCGACCCGGTCGGCGGCCTGGTGCAAGTGCCGTGCATCGAGCGCAACGCCATCGCCGCGGTCAAGGCGATCAACGCCACGCAGATGGCCCTGCGCGGCGACGGCAAGCACTTCATTTCCCTGGACCGGGTGATCCGCACCATGCGCGACACCGGCGCCGACATGCATGACAAATACAAAGAGACCTCACGGGGCGGCTTGGCGGTGAACTGGGTGGAGTGCTGATCGGCTGCGCTGTCTGCGATCGTTTTGCGCGTATTGCCCTGAAACGGATCACCGATCTCAAGAACACCCCAGAACAATGGCCGCAGGAGTTTGCGCCCCTTAGCGGGCTTTCAGTCGAGCATTTATTGGCTGACACACCGTTATCGAGCGCTGGCCATCTTCCACATTGATGTCACGTCGTCGGTCAGATCGTGGTACGGCACGGCACTTGCTGTACAGCCCATGAGGCAAACGGAATTTGTAAACCCTCAAAGACGAAGTGGCCGGCGGTCAGGAGATGCGAACTAATCCCGATACCGGTCGTCAATGACTGCATGTTCTTATCAGGCGGTAACGCACCATGGACAACCCTTTTCAGATCATCACGGACACCTTCACCCCGAAATATCGGGTCAATCTGAGTATTCAACGGCTGGACGGAAGCATCATGCTCACCCTGTCCAATGCCGATGGCGTGGTGGCCAAGCGCATGATCAGCGCCGAACAACGCAACGACCCGCAACGGCTCAAGCGCCTGGTGCAGAGCATCCAATTCGGCATTGCCATCGAGCAGGGGCACAGCGCCATGGAGATCCTGGCCGTGATGACCGATGGCGACGACAATCACAAATTGTTGCAACGGCCGCCCAGCCGCACCCTGCCCTTGAGCGTCGGGCTTTAAAGCTCGCCCTTCTCGGTTTCCAGGCTCGCCTCGCCCTTGCGACGCGGGCCTTCGACCTTCACCGAGGGGAACGCCGACGAGGCGTAACGCACCACCAGAATCGCAAACGCCAGCAGCAGAATCCCACCGCACAGGTAGATGATGCCGAGGTCGGGCGGGTTGTGGTGCGACACGTTGGAGATCAACAAGCGCGTCAACGCGGTGATCGCCACGTAGATCAGAAAGCGTACCGGCATGTGGTTGGTCTTGAAGTAAATCCCGACCATGGCGCCCAGTTCCAGGTAGATGAACAGCAGCAAGATGTCATCGATCTTGATGTGTCCGTTCTCCAGCATCCCCAGAAATTCCATCACCGCCGCCCAGGCGGTGACCGCACCAATGGCAAACAGCGCCAGGTAGTGGAACGACTCCACAAACAGATTGCCCAGCGACTCGGCCAGCCCATGGACTTGCTGGCGCAGCTTTTCGGCCCAGTTGATTTTCACGAAGGTACTTCCTTAGGTCGGTTCGACCGGATAATGCGGGTTGGACGTGACGGTTGTTCTGCATGCAGAAAAAAGGCCAGAGGCGCGTATAAGATGATGGCGGGGTGACATGAGGCACTGCAAACCTGTATTTACCGGCTACATTAAAAAACTGCTACCCAAACCCCACGGTTTGGCTTACCCTTTTAGCTGTATATAAATACAGTAGTCGCAAAAGACAACTATCGTGAAGGCATGTGAGGTGGTGAATGGCCGTCGAAGTGGTATACCGCAGCAGCCGAGATCTGGAGCGTTTGTTCATGGATAAAGCCGAAGCTGACCGTCATGACAAGATGCTTGAACTCGCTGAGTTGCTCGCAGAAGTGTTACAAAAAGCCGTGCCGTCCCTGAGCGAGCAGCAGGTGGAAGAAGCCGGGATCTACATGGCGAAGAACCGCGATGTATTTGCCAAGGCGTTCAAGAGCCAGCCGGACGCGTTGTCCGAGTTGCTGAACCCGGCGGCGGAATAAAGCCCGAATTGAACAGGCCCTGAATCACCGATTCAGGGCCTTTTTAATGTCTGCTCATCGGTAAAGCAATCGCTCGGCCAGTTCGTCCGCCACCCGCGCGGGGGAACGTTTTTCGGCTTGGGCATGGGCGTAGATTTCGGTCAGGCGCATGCCGATGTTGGACAGGTGCGCGGTGATGGTCGCCAGTTCGGCGCCGCTGTGTTTGAGGGCGACATAGATCAGACCGCCGGAGTTGATCACGTAATCCGGGGCATAGAGGATACCGCGTGCTTCCAATTGATCGGCCACTTGCAGGTTGGTCAACTGCGCGCTGGCGGAGCCGGCCACGGCAGCGCAGCGCAGTTGACCGACGCTGGTACGGTTGAACACGGCACCCAGGCCGCAGGGTGCAAGGATGTCACAGGGGGTGCTGAGCAGGGCGTCGTTGGCGATGGGGTGTGCGCCAAGCTGTTCCATGGCCAGTTGCACCTTGCCATGGTCGATGTCGCTGACCAGCAGTTCAGCCCCGGCGGCGTGCAGTTGTTCGGCCAGGGCGTAGCCCACGTTGCCCAGGCCCTGGATCGCCACGCGCAGGCCTTCGAGGTTGTCGCTGCCCAGGCGGGCCATGGCGGTGGTGCGAATACCGGCGAACACGCCCATGGCGGCATGGGGCGAAGGGTCGCCGGCAGCCGTGGTGCTGGTGACGAAGCGGGTGTGCTGGGCGATGCAATCCATGTCCGCCACCGAGGTGCCGCTGTCGATGGCGGTGATGTAGCGGCCGTCGAGTTGCTCGACACACCGTCCAAACGCTTCAAACAACGCCGCGCGGTTTTCCACGTGGGCGGGCCGCAGGATCACCGC
This sequence comes from Pseudomonas sp. EYE_354, assembly GCF_023148575.1. Lineage (NCBI taxonomy): Bacteria > Pseudomonadati > Pseudomonadota > Gammaproteobacteria > Pseudomonadales > Pseudomonadaceae > Pseudomonas > Pseudomonas sp. EYE_354. The sequence goes on along the minus strand of NZ_JAHXNQ010000001.1, from coordinate 329,493 downwards.
CGTGCCGCCACCCACCGGCAGCCCGGCCAGGGCTGCCTTGTAGCTCATGCCCTGGGCCAGCCGCGCAGCATCCGCCACGGCGCTTTCGTCGTCGGGATAGGCGATATAGCGACAGCCGCCCAAGGCGGGCCCCAGGCGGCTGTTATGGATGGCGATGATCGCCTTGAGCCCCGTGACCGGGTCGACGCTCAGGTGCAGCGATTCAAGGCGGGTGCTGTGCATGAGAGCAAACATCGTCAAGCTCCCGGATCACTTTCTTGTGTCGCCAAGTATAGGCTGGCGGCAGAAAACTGCCGAAGTACGCTGGAATAAGCCGCCCGATTTTGCGGGGCTTGCGACATAAGCGCGTGGGATATCGCTCAAGGCACTGGACGAACATTCACAGCAAGGCTAAAACGGGGCATACGTCGGAGAATGCAATGAAGCCCCGCCAAGCCTTTTTCGCCTGTTTGCAACGTTCGCCCCCGGCGCTGTTCGAAGCGGCGCTCTGGATCGCCGCCGAGCACGACGCGACCGTGCAGCCGCTGGAAATCCTGCAAAACCTGAGCGCGCTGCAACAACGGGTCAGCGTGAGCATGCCGATGCTGCCGGCTGATGAGCTGGGCCAACCGCTGCTGCGGTGCATGAACGACCAGGGCTTTGCCCAGGATGATTTCACCCCACTGCGCCCCGCCGCCGCCTTGCTGGACAAGGTGTTGCAACGCAAACGCGGACAACCCCTGGCCCTGGGGCTGATTGCCATGGAGCTGGCGCGACGCTTGGACATCCCCCTGGTCGGCGTGAATTTCCCCGGGCATTTCCTGCTGCGGGTGCCCGGCGCCGATCACCTGCTGGACCCTTGCGGCGGCCGGCGTCTGTACCCCAGCGACTGCCGTGAACTGCTGCAACGCCAATACGGCCCCAACCTCAAGTTGCAGGCCGACCACCTGCTGACGGCCGAGCCACGCTCGATCCTGCAACGGCTGTCGCGCAACCTGCGCCAGTTGCACCTCTCCAATGACAACCCCTTGGCCGCCCTGATCGACGCCGAGCGCGTACTGGAACTGGGCCATGCCAATGCCGCCGACTACCTGGCGCGGGCCAGCCTGTACCAACGCCTGGATTGCCCCAACGCCGAACGCTTCGATCTGGAGCACGCGCTGCTGCTCAGCGAAGACCCGATCCAGCGCCTGCGCCTGGCCGAGCGGCTGGGCCACCTGCCGCCGAACTCAGTGGTGCACTGAGCACAGTGCTATTGGGCGCCGGAGCCTGCTGCTACGCCGCCGGTGTGTCCGGCTGGTTGGCAGGATGGGCCTGCACAAACGCCGGATGCTGCGCCGCCAGCGCCACAACCCGCTCAATACGCGGGTACGCCGTCAACGGCACCTTGAAGCGCTGCGCCGCATACACCTGCGGGATCAGAAACGCGTCCGCCAGCCCCGGCTGTTCGCCAAAGCAAAAACCGCCGTCGCCAATCAACTGCTCCACCGCGCCCAGGCCCTGGCTGATCCAATGCCCGATCCATTCCAGCACCTTTGCCTCGTCGTGCCCCCATTGGCGCAGCAGGTTTTGGGTGCTGGAGTTGTGCAGCGGATGAATATCGCAGGCGATGATCGAGGCCACCGCGCGTTCATGGGCACGGGTAACCCTGTCGCTGGAGAGCAGCGGCACCTGTGGATAACGTTCTTCCAGGTACTCGATGATCGCCGGTGACTGAATCAACAGCTCGCCGTCATCGGTGCGCAAGGCCGGCACGCGGCCTTGCGGGTTGATCGCCAGGTAAGCCGGCTGACGATTGGCGCCGCCCGCCGGTACCAGCAGGTTCACAGGCACCGCCGTGAACGCCAGGCCCTTGAGGGCCAGGGCGATGCGCACTCGGTACGACGCTGTGGAACGGTAGTAGGTATAGAGTTCCATCACCCCGCCCTCTTAACGTGCCGCAGTGACAGTGCCGCGGCATTCGCCGAAGCCGATGGAGGCAAAACCTTCGCGCTTGCAGCGGGCGCGCAGGATGATTTCGTCGCCGTCTTCAAGGAACCTGCGCACTTCACCGGAAGGCAGCTCGATCACCTTTTTACCGCCTTCGGTCATCTCCAGCAGGCTGCCGAACTGCCCGACCTCGGGCCCGGACAAGGTGCCGGAACCGAACAGATCACCGGCCTGCAACTGGCAACCATTGACGCTGTGATGGGCCACCAACTGCGCCACGGTCCAGTACATATGCAGGCTGTTGCTCAGGGCCAGGCGATGGGCCGGCAGCTGTTGTTCGCGCATCGCGGCGGTGGTCAGCAGCACCTCCAGTTCGATATCCAGTGCGCCAGCCGCCTGGTCACGCTTATCGAGCAGGTACGGCAGCGGTTGCGGGTCGCCCTCGGGGCGTGCCGGTTGGGCCTTGCGGAATGGCGCCAGGGCCTCGGCCGTGATCACCCACGGCGAGATGGTGGTGATGAAGCTTTTCGACAAAAACGGCCCCAGCGGCTGGTATTCCCACGCCTGAATATCCCGCGCCGACCAATCGTTGAGCAGGCAGAAACCGGCGATATGCTCGGCTGCGTCGCCGATGGCGATCGAATCGCCCATGGCATTGCCCTGGCCGATCCAGATGCCCAATTCCAGTTCGTAATCCAGGCGGGCGCAGGGGCCGAAGGTCGGTTCGGTCTGGCCGGCCGGCAGGGTCTGACCTTTGGGTCGACGCACCTCGGCACCGGAGGCACGAATGGTCGACGCTCGGCCGTGGTAGCCGATGGGCACGTACTTGTAGTTGGGCAGCAAGGGGTTGTCGGGGCGGAACAGTTTGCCGACGTTTTGTGCGTGTTCGATACCGACGTAGAAGTCGGTGTAGTCATTGATGCGCGCCGGCACATGCAGTTGGCAATCGGCGGCACGGTGCAGCACCTGCGCCTCGCGCGCTTGCAACGGGCTCCCTTCGGCAAGCAGTGCCAGCAGGCGTTCACGCAAGGCAACCCGAGGCCCGCGGCCCAGTTCGAAAAATGCGTTCAACTGGCCGCCAGCAGTGGCTTCAACCGCGCGCCGGGCCTCACCGTCAAACGTATCCAACGCAGCGTGCAAGTCGAGGATGTAATCACCAATGGCCACGCCACTGCACGGTGCCGAACCGTTGATGCTGAACACGCCCAGCGGCAGGTTCTGCAGCGGGAAATCCGCGTGACCATTGGCGCTGGCGACCCAGCTGCGGGCGGAAGTGGGCTGAGTCATGGGTTATCTCCGGTTCGGGTTGAAGGTGGCGGGCAGCGAGGCCCAACACGCGTCGTAAGTGGGTTGCAGTTGCGCACAGTCCAGGGCGAACCGCGTGGGGCGCAGCACTTGGCTGGTCTCGAACATGAACGCCATGGTGTTGTCGATCTTGTGCGGCGCCAGGTCCGCGTTAATGGCCTTGGTGCAGGTCTCGCCGTCCGGGCCATGGGCGCTCATGCAACTGTGCAGCGAGGCGCCGCCGGGCAGGAAACCTTCGGCCTTGGCGTCGTAGGCACCCTGGATCAGGCCCATGTATTCGTTCATCAGGTTGCGATGGAACCAAGGCGGCCGGAAGGTGTTCTCGGCCACCATCCAGCGCGGCGGGAAGATCACGAAGTCGAGGTTGGCCAGGCCGTGGGTGCTGGTGGGCGAGGTCAAGACGGTGAAGATCGACGGGTCCGGATGGTCGAAGCTCACGGTGCCCAGGGTGTTGAAGCGGCGCAGGTCATATTTGTACGGCACGTTATTGCCGTGCCAGGCCACCACGTTGAGCGGCGAGTGATCGAGCTCGCAGGCCCACAGCTCACCGAGGAACTTCTGTACCAGCGTGGTCGGTTGTTGCAGGTGTTCGTAATGGGCGACCGGCGTGAGGAAGTCGCGCGGGTTGGCCAGGCCATTGCTGCCGATCGGGCCCAGGTCCGGCAGGCGCAATGGGGCGCCATGGTTCTCGGCGACGTAGCCGCGGGCCTCGGCATCGAGCAGCTCGACACGGAACTTGAGGCCACGGGGCAGCACGACGATTTCCAGCGGTTCGACGTCCAGCACGCCAAGTTCGGTGGCGATGCGCAGGCGGCCTTGCTCAGGCACGATCAACAATTCGCCGTCGGCGTTGAAGAACACGCGCTCCATGGAACGGTTGGCGCCGTAGTGATAGAGGCTGATGCCTGACGGTTTTTCCGCCGTTGAGTTGGCAGCCATGGCGACCAGACCTTCGATAAAGTCGGTCGGCTCGCTCGGAATATCCAGCGGGTTCCAGCGCAGCCGATTGGGCGTCACGGCCCCCAACGGCCCACCGGCCAGTTGCCGCTCAAGCTTGATAAACGCCGGATGGTTGGCCGACGGCTGAATGCGGTACAGCCAGGTGCGCCGGGCTTCGCTGCGCGCCATGGTGAAAGCGGTGCCGGAGAACAGCTCGGTATACAGCCCGTAGGGCGCTTTTTGCGGAGAGTTCTGGCCAACCGGCAGCGCGCCGGGCAGGGCTTCGCTGGCCAATTCATTACCAAAGCCCGACAAGTATTCGAGGTGCATGGATCATCCTCTGTACGGAAGTTGTTTTTATCGTAATTGAGTTACGCATAACGTAATTTGATCACTATCGACCGTCAAGCTATAAAGACGCCCATTCATCTCTCGGATCCTCGCCCCTCCATGGAAAAGCCCCGCGACACCGGTAAACAGAAAGTCCGCTCGGCCGAAGTGGGCACCGATATCCTCAAGGCCCTGGCCGAACTGTCGCCGGCCACTTCGTTGTCGCGCCTGGCCGACCACGTGCAGATGCCGGCGAGCAAGGTGCATCGTTACCTGCAGGCGTTGATTGCCTCGGGGTTTGCCGAACAGAACCCCGCCACCAACCATTACGGCCTGGGCCGCGAGGCGTTGCGCGTAGGCCTGGCGGCGCTGGGCAGCATGGACGTGCTCAAAGTCGGCGCCCTGCCCCTGGCCGAGCTGCGCGATGAGTTGAATGAAACCTGTTTTCTGGCGGTCTGGGGCAATCAGGGCGCAACCGTGGTGCACATAGAACCGGCGGTGCGCGCGGTCACGGTGGTGACGCAATTGGGCTCCGTATTGCCGTTGCTCAGCTCGTCCACCGGGCTGGTGTTCAGCGCGTTCCTGCCCTCGCGGGAAACCGTGGAGCTGCGTGAGCGCGAGATCCAGGCCGGCATCGCCCACGCTCTGGCGGACGACGCGACCTACGCCAGCACCTGCGAACAGATCCGCAGCCGTGGCCTGCACTTTGTCCACGGCCTGTTGATGCCGGGTGTGGACGCGTTATCGGCACCCGTGTTCAACGCCGTCGGGCAGGTCGCAGCGGTGATGACGGTGGTCGGCCCCACCTCGCTGTTCCATGCCAATGAAAATGGCCCGGCGGCGCAGCGTTTGCTGGCGGCGACCCGGTCGGTGAGTTGGCGTATGGGCTATCAGCCCTGAATCAGTCGTGCCATTGCGTCAGGGCCACGGCCAGGCGATTTTCCAGGGCGCGGATCGGCGCGGCATCGCCCAGATAGTTGTTGCTGACCATCGAAAACACCAGGCGCCGCCCCTCGGCGTCGGTGATATAACCGCTCAACGATGACACCCCGGCCATCGAGCCGGTCTTGGCATGCAGGTTGTTTTGCGCCGGTGTACCGCGCAGGCGATAGCGCAGGCTGCCACCGCTCATGCGGTCCGGGTTGCCGGCGATCGGCAGGGCGTTGTACCAGGCGTCGAACCACGGCTGCTTGGCCGTGGCCAGCAGCAGGTCGGTCAGGTTCTGCGCCGACAGCAGATTGCGCCGCGACAACCCCGAACCGTCCACCTGGATCAGTGTGGCCGGGTCCATCCCCTGACGTTTGGTGAAGTCCGCCACGGCCGCGACACCCGCCTGCGCCGTGCCCGCATTCGCGGTCTTGCGCCCCATGGCCTTGAGCAGGGCTTCGGACATGTTGTTGTTCGAGAGTTTCAGCAGCGGCGTGATCAATGCCTGCAACGGCGCCGACTGGTGCTCTGCCAACACCGTGGTCGTGGCCGGCGTCGCACCGCCGATCACCCGTCGGCCCGCGACCTTGATGCCCTGCTGCGCCAGCGCCTGCTCAAACAGATTCGCCACCAGTTGCGTCGGCTCCCACACGCTCACCCACTGCCGGCTGTGCTTGCCCGGCGCCAACGCGCCGGTCAGTTGCAGCAGATTGGTGCCATGCTGGCGGGTGAGGCCATAGGTATTGCCAGGGCCGCTGACCGCGTGGTTGCTCAGTTGGACATAATCGGTAGCAGGGCTCACGACGACGCTCACCGGCTGGCCGGGCGTCTGCGGCGCGTTGGCCGTGACGATCAGCGTACCGGCATCAAAATCGGCATTGGGCGACACCGTCAGTGCAGAAATCTGCGCGCCGTAATAGGTGCTTTCGTCGTCCTGGGCCCAGTCCACGCCCAGACGTTCGGCGTCGAACCAGGTGTCGTCAAACACCAGATCACCTTGCACCAGACGCACGCCCTGGCTCGCCAGCTGTGCGGCCAGTGCCTGGTAATCGGCAAACTGCGTGGTCGGGTCGCCCAGGCCGCGCAGGTAAAGATTGCCGCTCAAACGCTCGCCTTGCTGGGTGCCGTTGCTCAGCAGTTGAGTGGAAAATCGGTACTGCGGCCCCAGCACATCCATCGCCGCGGCGGTGGTCAGTAACTTGAGGTTGGAGGCCGGCACCAACCGCGTACGCGGGTTGTGCTGATAGAGGGTGTTGCCGCTGCGGGCGTCGCGCACCATCAGCGAGACGGTGGCGCCGTTAAGGGCCGGGTCGGCCATGAGACGGTCGAGGGTGATCGGGGTGGAGGTCGGCGAGACACTCGCACACCCGCCCAGCAAAACGCTTACGCACAACAGGTGTAGCCATCGTCCAAAGTGCATCCGTCACGTTTTCCGCAGAACTGTCATTGCCGGCAACGCTAACAGCTCCCTCCCCCTGTGGCGAGCGCAGCGGTTGTGGGTGGACAGCCCGTTCGCCAGGGCGATCAACCCACCACCACAAGCCGATGATCAGAATTGCAGCGTGCTGGACAGCGACACCTGCCGCGCATCGCCAACGGACACAAAGAACCGACTTGCCGCAGAGGTGTAGTAGGTGCGGTCAAACAGGTTCTTCACGTTGAGCTGGAATTTGACCTTCTGCCCTTCGATCTTGGTGTCGTAGGTGGCGAACGCATCCGCCACCGTGTAGCCCGGCAGATTGAAGTCATTGGCCGCATCACCGGCGCGCTCGCCGACATAACGGGCACCGGCGCCCACCCGCAGTTGGTCGCCGCCAAACACGTTGCCGAAGTCATACACCGCCGACAGCGAGCCGGTGTGCTTGGCCACGTTTTGCAGGCGGTTGCCTTGCAGGGTCGGGTCCTCGTCCTTGACGTCTTGCGCGTCGGTGAAGGCGTAGCTGCCAATCACGCTCCACTGGTCGGTCAACTGCCCGCTGGCGTCCAGTTCCAGGCCTCGCGAACGCACTTGGCCGGCGATGCTGTAGACCGTATTGGCGCCGGAACCGACCGATACAAGCACATTGCGCTTGTCGATAGTGAACAGCGCCGCGCTGGCGGTGATGCGTCCCGGAATGTCGAGCTTGGCGCCCAGTTCCCACGACTTGGATTCCTCCGGCGTCAGGTCGCCGGTCAGGGTGCTGCCATCGGCCAGGGCGGCGATGGTGGAGTTGGGTTTGAACGACTCGGTGTAGCTGCCGTAGAACGACAGTTCATCGGTGTAGCGATACACCAGACCCGCGCGCGGCACCCAGGCCTGGCCATTGCCATCGGTGTTGGCCTTGAACGGCACGCCCTTGCCGGCGTACTGGTCATACATCTGGTAACGCGCGCCAGCGACAAAGATCCACTGGTCGGTCAGGTGAATCGCATCCTGGAAGAACAGCGAGTCGCTGCGCAACAGGTCGGTCTGGGCGCTGTCGGCGGCGCTGACGGTGGTGCCCGCCACTTCGTTGCCGTACACCGGGTTGTTGTAGTTGAAGGTGGTGCGCGAGGCCTGGCGAATCAGGTCGGCGCGGTAGATCTTGCGGTACTCGTCGTCCAAACCGAAGACCAGGTCATGTTGCAGGCCCAGTACGTTGACCTTGCCTTCCAGGCTGGCGGTTGCGAACCGGTCGGTGCTGATCGCCCCCTTGGTGCCGTCCATCCTGCGGGTCAGGGTGCCGTTGGTGTTCACCGCACTGACGCGCACTTGGCTGGCGTCATAGGTTTCGCGGTTCCAGCTGTAGCCGAAGTGGGCTTTCCAGTCGTCATTCAAATCGTGGTCGGCTTCGAAACGGTACAGGTCGGAACGGCCTTCCATGTCGTTGAACGGCTCATCCAGGCGCCGGGTGGACGGGATGTCCAACGGGTGGTTGGACTTGTCGATAGCGGTACCACGGTCGAACGGCGCGAGAAACTCGCGGTGTTCATAAGCGAACAGCAACCGGGTGCTGTCGCCGTACCAGGCCAGGGACGGCGCTACCAAGGTTTCGCGATGGGTGCCGAAGTTGCGCCAGTAGTCTTCGTCTTCATGGTCGACGATCAGGCGATAGGCCAGGCCCGAATCACCGATCGGCCCGGTGGTGTCAAGACCACCGCCACTGCCGTTCTTGCCGTCGCCAAAGGTCGAGCCGCGCACGGTCAGGGACGTGGATTGGGTCAATTCGGGCTTTTTACTGACGATATTCACCACACCGCCCGGATCCTGGATGCCATACAGCAGCGAGGACGGGCCTTTGAGCACTTCGACGCGCTCAGCCGTGGCGTTCAATGCGCGGCCCTGCACCACCGGCATGCCGTCGCGCATGATCGAGCCGTTACGGTTATCGCCAAAGCCACGCAACATCACGGCGTCCTGGGTGCTGGCCAAGGTGTTGGCCTGGGTAATGCCACTGATGTTGCCCAGGGCGTCATCCAGGTTGCGCGGGGTCTGGTCGCGCAGTACCTGGGCCGGCACCACGTTGACGGTTTGCGGGGTTTCGATCAGCAGCGCACGGGAGCGCATCACCGAACTGGTGGGCGGCGGCTGGTAGCTGGTGCTGTCCTGGGTTTGGCCGATGCCGCTGATGGTGGTGGCGCCGAGGTTGAGCGCGCCATCGGTGGGTAGCGGCTCCAGGGCCAATGTGCGGGCATCGATTTGGCGGAACGTGAAGCCGGAGTCGCCCAGCAGGCGTTGCAAGGCCGCCGTGGCGCTCATCTGCCCGCTGACTGCCGGGGCGTTGAGGCCGTAGGGCGCTTCGTCGGTGTAGATCACGCTGATGCCGGTCACCCGGCTGAAGTCGCTCAGGGCCTGGGGCAGCGGCTTGGCGGCCAGGGCAAAATTGAACTGGGCACTTTGCTGCTCTTGCGCCTGTGCCACGCACAACGGCAGCAACGCTAGCCCCGACACCACCAATACCGAGGCTCCCAGCCACTGTTTAACCAAACCGCCCGCCATCGACTTCATGCTGTGAGAACCCGTGTAGAAAACGCTGTTAATGCGAATAAATCGCAGTTTCAAGCACTACACGGATGGGCCGCCGGTTTACCTCACGTTTATGTGCAAATTATTTTTAATCAGTGCGCCTGGATGCGGAAACCGAAGCGCGGAAAATGCACATGCACGGTGCCCGCTCGCGCGTCGGTGCGGCGCAGGATCAGCTCTTCGCGCCCGGCAAAGAGCAACTCCCCCGCGACCGCATCGGTGCCGTAATCGGTGGCGGCAATGGCCACCTGCTGGCCGGGCTGGAAGCCATTCAAGTCCTCGAACACCTCATCCGGCAGCGCAGCTGGCGTAGCGTTGCGCGCGATCTCCAATGCCTGTTCCGCGCTCATTTGGCTGGACGTGCCGTGGCCGAACCCCAACACACGCCCCAACCACGCGCACACGGCTGGATAGGCGTCCACTAACGGTGCCGTCACCGGCGTCGCCTTGAGGAACCACAGCGGGTGAGCCATGGAAAAATCGGCAATCGACGGCTCACCAAACAGGAAGTCTCCCGGTTCACGCTGCAATTGCTGCTCCAGTCGCGCCATGATTGCCGGCCATTGGTGCTTGGCCAACTCGGCCGGTAGCCTGCTGGCGGTGCCCCCGCTGAACAGTGCGGCGCGGTCGGCCAGAAACGCCTTGACCGCTTCCGGCGGCAATTTGCCGAAGCGCACCGCCACCGATTCAGGCTGGAACACCAGGCTCACGGCGTGGGCGAACACCACGCTGTCGGCCCAGGTGGCGAAGGTTTGGGTGATCATTTCCTGGCCCAGCGGGAACAGCGCCGGCGCGAATTTTTCCTGCTCCAGACGGCGGGCGATCAGGGCGGTGTCGCAATAGATATCGGCACCCACTTGCAGCACCGGGGTCTTGCGGTAGCCGCCGGTGAGGGCAGTCAGGTCCGGCTTGGGCATCACCGGCGAGATATGCACCGAGTGCCAGGACAGGCCTTTGAAGCCCAGCAGCAGCCGCGCTTTTTCCGCGAAGGGGGACGTGGGGTAGTGGTGCAGGATTAGCTCAGACATGCTGGGGGTCCACTGGACAAATGAACCCGCAGCTTAGCCTGCAACGGGCTCAGTGGGTGTGATAGCCGCCCATCAGTCAGATCAATGAACCACTGGCCGCCAGACACTCCTTGGCGCTCTTCTTCAATTTTTTGATCAACCGCTCCTGGCGCAGCGCCTCGCCTTTGCTGGCGCAGACTTCGGTGTACACCAGCGCCACCGCCGGGCTGGACAGGAAAAACCGCGCGCCCTTGCCGCTCTGGTGCGAGGCAAACCGGCGCACCGGGTCATTGCTGATGCCGCAATACAACGAGCCATTGGCGGCACGCACCAGGTAGACGTACCAGGGCTTGGGTTCAACAGGATCAGTCACGGGTAGATTCAACAGTCCGCAGGAGCGCCAAGCTTATCAACGACTGGCCTGAAATGCCTTCAAGCCTTTGTTTGCCTGGGCGCGCACAGCGTTTTTCACCAGCGGTGTCCAGCCCAGCAGCAGGCCTTTGGTGCCCAAGGCCTGGCGCGACCAGCGCCACAGGTCGAAGCTGTCGTGGTGTTCGCAGATCTTGCCGTCGCGAAACACAAACCGCGCCTGGATATCGTTGACCACGGTGTTGCCGGTGGCGCTGAACAGGTAGGTGGCCACCCAATGCGCACCGCCGCTGCGATCATCGCTGCGCACGTTGTCGAACGTCAGGGAGAAGTCCTTGGCACGCGTGGTCAGCATGCGCCACATATCGCCGACATCGCGCCCGCGCAACTCACCGAAGGCCGGGTCGCTGAACACCACATCCTCGGTGTAGCAGGCGGCCATCGCGTCGGCGTCCAGGCGCTGGAAGGCCGTGTAGAACTGGGTGATCAGGGCGTTATGGGCATCGCTCATGGGCAGGCTCCGCTGGCGTCAAAAAGGTAGGCGCACGATAAGCCGCCCGCGCCGCTAACGCCACTGACATTCGCCACGCAAATGACCGGGGCTAGGGGCACGGGGGCGGCGCTAGACTTTTTCGCTGCTCACGCCTACGTACCGCGCACGGCCCGCGCCAACCCCGGCGACCATGGCCGCCACGCCGATCACTGCGAAAATCCAGCCCGTCGCGCCCCACCCACCGGTCCAATCGTGCACCAGGCCCACGGCCAGCGGCCCCATGGAGGCCAGGGTGTATCCGATGCCCTGGGCCATGCTCGACAGGTTCGCGGCCACATGGGCGTCGCGCGAGCGCAGTACGATCAGGGTCAGCGCCAGGCTGAAAGTACCGCCCTGCCCCAGGCCGAGCACAATCGCCCAGCCCCACAAGCCGTCGAGGGGCGCATACAGGCAACCGAACAGGCCGCCCAGCGTCAGCAACATCACGATCACGATGGCCAAACGCTGGTCTCTACCCCGCGTGGCCAGCCACGGTGCGGCCAGGGAACTGAGCAGTTGCACAATGATGGAACCGGACAGCGCCAGCCCGGCTTCAGTGGCACTCAGGCCACGGCCGATCAGGATCGACGGCAGCCAGCCGAACACGATGTAGGCCAGGGACGATTGCAGGCCCATATAGAGGGTGACCTGCCAGGCCAGCGGATCGCGCAACAGCCCTTTCACCCGATAAGCGACTCGGTGCGCACCATGTTTTTGCCCGACCTGCGGCAACCAGAACAGCGCCGCCACCAGCGCCGGCAGCATCCAGAAGCCCAGTCCCATCGCCCAGCTATCGCCGAAGTAGTCACTCAGAGGCACCGCGGCCCCCGCCGCCAGCGCCGCGCCCAGGCACAACGCCATGGTGTAGACCCCCGTCATGGCGCCCGCCTGCCCGGCGAAATCCCGCTTGACGATGCCCGGCAGCAATACCCCGATAATGCCGATACTCGCGCCGGCGATCAGGCTGCCGAGGAACAACCCCACTTCCCCCGACACACTGCGCAGGATGATCCCCGCGGCCAGCGTCAGCAGGATGCCCAACACCACCCGTTCAGCCCCAAAGCGCCGCGCCAGGATCGGTGCGGTGGGCGCGAACAAACCCAGGCACAGCACCGGCAACGTGGTCAGCAGGCCGGCCTTGGCGGCCGACAATCCCAGGCTGCTGGAGACCTCGCTGAGCAAGGGCGACAGGCTCGACAATGCCGGGCGCAGGTTCAGCGCCACCAGCACCAGGCCCAGTAACAGCAACCACGGGCGGTTTACCGTTGGCGGCGTCTGCTGCACCACGTCGTCATCGGCTTCAGCGTCGATCAGCAGTTCAGTGGTGCGTTGCGGTTCAAGGTTCATTGATCAACTGCCGGCAAAGGGATTTGGCACGTTCCGGGTCCTGCTGTTCCACGGCGTCGAGCAGGGCGATATGCAGGTCGAACACCGCCTGGCGACGTGGCGAAATGCTCAGGGTCTGGCGCAACTGCGCGGCGACGATGGCGGAAAAATAGTGGTACAGCTCACTCAACGCCGGGTTATGCGCGGCGTCGACCAGGCGTTTATGGAACACCAGGTCTGCGCTGATATAGGCCTCCAGATCACCGTGATACAGCGCGGCGCTACCCTGCAGCGCCTCACGCAGGTGCTCCAGGTCTTGCTCGGTCCGCCGCAGCGCCGCCAGACCGATGGCCTCCACTTCAAGAATCTGCCGCGTCTCCTGCGCCTGCTCCAAGGTGCAATGGGACAGCGCACGCATCGCCCCCAGCGGATCAGTCATCGAACGCAAATAGCTGCCATCGCCCTGGCGGACCTCAATCAACCCGGAAAAGGCCAACACACGCATGGCTTCACGCACGGTATTGCGGCTGATGCCGAGTTCGGCGCACAACTCGGGTTCGGTAGGCAGGCGTTCACCGACCGCCCACACGCCTGCGGCGATACGCAGACGCAGTTGCTCCACAGCCTGGTCAACCAGGGAGCGTTTGATCAGAGGGGCAATGTCTGTCATGGGTTTTGCACTTTCGTCCAATCATAGGATGAATTTTCCTACAGGCTATTCAGAGTTGCCCACAAAGACAAGGCATTGGCCGAAGGCACTGACCTGCGCAGGCTCAAGTCATACCGTGAACACAGGGCATGAGGCGCCCAAGACCTATTGAACAGACAAAAATAAACCCGGCCAGGCCGGGTTTATTGTTTCAACCATCGATCAATGCAAAATCTGGCTCAAGAACAGCTTGGTCCGATCATTCTGCGGATTGTCGAAGAAGTCATTCGGCGCCGCCTGCTCAACGATCTCGCCTTTGTCCATGAAGATCACGCGGTTGGCCACGGTGCGGGCAAAGCCCATTTCGTGGGTCACGCACAGCATGGTCATGCCGTCTTCAGCCAGGCCGATCATGGTGTCCAGCACCTCTTTCACCATTTCCGGGTCCAGCGCCGAGGTCGGTTCGTCGAACAGCATGATTTTTGGTTTCATGCACAGCGCACGGGCAATCGCCACACGCTGTTGCTGGCCGCCGGACAGTTGCCCAGGGAACTTGTGCGCCTGCTCCGGGATGCGCACGCGCTCCAGGTAATGCATGGCGATTTCTTCGGCCTTGCGCTTGGGCATCTTGCGTACCCACATCGGCGCCAACGTGCAGTTCTGCAGGATGGTCAGGTGTGGGAACAGGTTGAAGTGCTGGAACACCATGCCGACTTCACGACGGATCGCTTCGATCTGCTTGAGGTCGTTGGTGAGCTCCACGCCATCGACCACGATGCGGCCCTGCTGGTGCTCTTCCAGGCGGTTGAGGCAGCGGATAGTGGTGGACTTGCCCGAGCCCGACGGCCCGCACAGCACGATACGCTCGCCCTGCTTGACGTTGAGGTTGATGTCTTTCAACACGTGGAACTGGCCGTACCACTTGTTGACGCCCTGCATCTGGATAATGCCTTCAGGGCTCACAGGCTGTTTGATTGCTTCGCTCATTAAAAGAACTCCTAACGCTTGTGGCCTGTGTCGAGCTTGCGTTCCAGATGCATGGAATAGCGCGACATACCAAAACAGAAAATCCAGAACACCAGGGCGGCGAACACATAGCCTTCAGTGGCCATGCCCAGCCATTTCGGGTCGGCGGCAGCTTGCTTGACGCTGTTGAGCAGGTCGAACAGGCCGATGATGATCACCAGGCTCGTGTCCTTGAACAGCGCGATAAACGTGTTGACGATGCCCGGAATCACCAGCTTCAGGGCCTGCGGCAGAATCACCAGGCCCATGCTGCGCCAGTAACCCAGGCCCATCGCCGCGGCCGCTTCGTACTGACCTTTAGGAATCGCCTGCAAGCCGCCGCGTACCACTTCGGCCACGTAGGCCGACTGGAACAGGATCACGCCGATCAGCGCCCGCAGCAGCTTGTCGAAGTTCATGCCTTCGGGCAGGAACAGCGGCAGCATCACCGAGGACATGAACAGCACGGTGATCAACGGCACGCCGCGCCAGAATTCGATGAAGGTCACGCAGACCACTCGAATCGCAGGCATGTTCGAACGCCGTCCCAACGCCAGCACGATGCCCAGCGGCAATGCACCGGCGATGCCGACGGTGGCGATCACCAGGGTCAGCATCAAGCCGCCCCATTGACTGGTAGCCACGTTGGTCAGCCCGAAGATGCCGCCATGCAGCAGGAAGTAGGCAACGATCGGGTACAGCACCAAAAAGCTCAGGCCGTAGATCGCCTTGTGCTGGAAACGCGAGATGAACAACGGCGCCGCGCCCACAATGGCCAGCCACACGGTGAGGTCTACACGCCAGCGCAGGTCGACGGGGAAGTAGCCGTACATGAACTGCCCGAAGCGCTGCTGAATAAACACCCAGCAGGCGCCTTCCTTGGTGCAGTCGGCGCGGGTGGTGCCCACCCAGTTCGCATCGAGGATGGCCCAATGCAGGATCGGCGGCACCACCAGGTACACCAGGTAGATCGACACCAGGGTCAGCAGGGTATTGAGCCAACTGGAAAACAGGTTGGCGCGCATCCATGCCACCGGGCCGAACACTTTGCTCGGCGGCGGCATATCCGGTTTGAAAATATGAGAACTCATGTGCGTTTCCTCACCGCTCGATCAGCGCAATGCGCTTGTTGTACCAGTTCATCAGCAGGGAAATGCTGATGCTGATCGCCAGGTACACGCTCATGGTGATGGCAATGACTTCGATGGCCTGGCCGGTCTGGTTGAGCACCGTACCGGCAAACAGCGAAACCATTTCCGGGTAACCGATACCGGCGGCCAACGACGAGTTTTTCGCCAGGTTCAGGTATTGGCTGGTCAGCGGCGGAATGATCACCCGCAAGGCTTGCGGAATGATGACCTTGCGCAGCGTCGGCCCATTGCGCAGGCCCAGGGAGCGCGCGGCTTCGGTCTGGCCGTGGCTGACGGACTTGATGCCCGAACGCACGATCTCGGCGATGAACGCCGCCGTGTATACGGTCAGTGCCAGGGTCAACGCCAGCAGTTCAGGGATCAACACCCAGCCGCCGACAAAGTTGAAGCCTTGCAGTTTTGGCATTTCCCAGTGCAGTGGCGCGCCGAAGATCAACGCGCACAAGGCCGGGATCACGATGAACAACGCCAGGCCCGCCCAGAACTTATGGAACGGAACACCGGTGGCTTCAAAGCGCTTGTTGGCCCAACGCGCCATCAGCACGGTTGCCACAATCGCTACCACCACGCTGACCACAAACGGCCAGAACCCATCGGCGGCAAGCGCCGCGGGCATGTTCAGGCCACGGCTGCTGACAAAGAAGGTATCGCCGAAGTTATGACTGTTGCGCGGCCCCGGCATGGTCAGGAACACCGCGAAGTACCAGAACAGGATTTGCAGCAGCGGCGGGATGTTGCGGAAGACTTCCACGTACACCGTCGCCAGCTTGTTGATCATCCAGTTGGGCGACAGGCGCGCCACGCCGACGATAAAGCCGAGCAAGGTGGCCAGGATCACGCCGATGAAGGTCACCAGCAAGGTGTTGAGCAAGCCGATCAGAAAGACGCGGGCATAGCTGTCCGATTCGGTGTAGTCGATCAAATGCTGCGCGATGCCAAAGCCGGCACTGCGCTCAAGAAAGTCGAAACCCGAGGTAATGCCCCGGTGCTGAAGGTTGGTCTGGGTATTGTGGAAGAGGTACCAGCCCAGCGAGACCACCGCCACAATCGTGACGATCTGGAAGAGCCACGCACGCACTTTGGGATCGCTGAAGCTGAGCTTCTGCTTTGGTGCGCCGATTTGATTTTGCATGAAGTGCCCCGGAAAGAATGGAACAGAACATCACCCGGCGGTTGGCCCACCGGGTGACAGAACCATCAGCGATCAGCGCACAGGCGGTGCGTATTGAATGCCGCCGTTGTTCCACAGCGCGTTCAGGCCGCGGTCGATTTCCAGCGGAGTGCTCTTGCCGAGGTTGCGCTCGAACACTTCGCCGTAGTTACCCACTTGCTTGACGATCTGCACGACCCAGTCTTTCTTCACTTTCAGGTCTTTGCCGTATTCGCCGTCGGCACCGAGCAGACGTGCAACGTCCGGGTTCTTGGTGGACTTGGCTTCAGCTTCAACGTTTTTAGAGGTGATACCGGCTTCTTCAGCGTTGAGCATGGCGTAGCCAACCCAGCGCACGATCGCCAGCCACTCGTCGTCGCCATTACGCACGACCGGGCCCAGCGGCTCCTTGGAAATGGTTTCCGGCAGTACCACGTAGTCCTTCGGCGAAGCCAACTTGCTGCGCTGGGCGAACAGTTGGGATTTGTCGGAGGTCAGCACGTCGCAACGACCGGATTCCAGCGACTTGGCGCTTTCATCGGAGGTGTCGAAGGTGATCGGGGTGTATTTCAGACCGTTGCCACGGAAGTAGTCGGAAACGTTCAGCTCAGTGGTGGTACCGGCCTGGATGCAGATGGTTGCACCGTCCAGTTCCTTGGCACTTTTTACGCCCAGCTTGTTGTTAACCAGGAAACCGATGCCGTCGTAGTAGGTAATGAAACCCGGGAATTTCAGGCCCATGCCCGCATCACGGGAGCTGGTCATGGTGGTGTTACGGGACAGAATGTCGACTTCGCCCGACTGAAGCGCGGTGAAACGCTCCTTGGCGTTCAACTGGCTGAACTTGACCTTGGTCGCGTCGCCGAATACAGCAGCGGCCACAGCGCGGCAAACGTCAGCGTCGATCCCCAGGATCTTGCCGCTGGCATCCGGTACCGAGAAACCCGGCAGGCCGTCACTCACGCCACATTGCACAAAGCCTTTCTTCTGCACGGCGTCCAGGGTGGCGCCGGCTTGGGCGAAACCACTGACACCCAGTACAGCGGCCGCGGAAACGATGGCCAGGGTGGATTTCAATACCTTCATTCAAACCTCCAGTTTTGCTCTTGTTGTGTCGGAGCTCGAACCCCACCGCACCCTTTTGAGGCGATCTTGACCCGTGTTGGCTTTTTTTAGGGTCAAACGGTATGGGCCGTCGCTATAAGTCCAGTTGCTATCCCATAGGCGGCTGTCACTGATAGTGTTACCGCCAAGAGAGAGACCTGACATCGCCTTGTGCATAGCAAGCGCCGTACCAGAGTGGCGGCTGAGTCGTTTCAGCCCATGGTCAAGAGCAAAAGATTCAACGTTGCGACATCTAATTAACAAATCAACCGATGGCGCACCGTTCCGACGCACCCAATCGGAGCGCACGCACATTTATGGAGCAGACATGACCGAACCCTTGATTCTCCAGCCCTCCAAGCCCGCAGACGCCTGCGTTATCTGGCTGCATGGCCTGGGTGCCGACCGCTACGACTTCCTGCCGGTGGCCGAAGCCTTACAGGAAACCCTGCTGACCACGCGTTTCGTTTTGCCCCAGGCGCCCACCCGTCCGGTGACGATCAACGGCGGCTACGAGATGCCCAGTTGGTACGACATCAAGGCCATGAGCCCGGCTCGGTCGATCAGCCTGCAAGAGCTGGAAACTTCGTCAAAAATGGTCACCAACCTGATCGAAGACCAGAAGAGGACCGGAATAGAGGCCTCGCGGATTTTTCTCGCCGGTTTTTCCCAAGGTGGCGCCGTGGTGTTCCACACCGCGTTCAAGGAACTGGAAGGTCCTCTGGGTGGCGTGATCGCCCTCTCCACCTATGCACCGACCTTCGGCGATGAACTGCAATTGTCCGCCAGCCAGCAACGCATTCCCGCCTTGTGCCTGCACGGTCAATACGATGAGGTGGTGCAGAACGCCATGGGCCGTACCGCGTATGAGCACCTCAAGAGCCGTGGTGTCACCGTGACATGGCAGGAATACCCAATGGGCCACGAAGTGTTACCCGAAGAGATACGCGATATTGGTACCTGGTTGGCCGAGCGCCTGCGCTGAAACCCCGCGTTTATGTAGCCGTATGACAGACGCACTACGCCGCGCCCGATTCTTGCATTACACTGGCCGGCGTATATTCCTTAACCAATTAATGAGATCACCGTGCTCAAAGCACTCAAGAAGATGTTCGGCAAAAGCGAGGCTGAGCCGCTCGCGCCTGTTCCCAGTGCTCCTGTCCCCTCCTCCGGCAGCCGCAACGACGGCCAACAGCCAGGCCGCACTGCATCTGCCGCCGCCCAGCCGAAGACGCCGACGGTGACACCGCCCGAACAGGCAAAACCTGACGCTCAAGCCGCTCCCAAGCCTCGCCGGGAACGCGCGCCAAAGCCGCCGGTGATCCCGTGGAAACTCGAAGACTTCGTCGTCGAGCCCCAGGAAGGCAAAACCCGCTTCCATGATTTCAAACTGGCCCCGGAACTGATGCATGCCATCCAGGACCTGGGGTTCCCATACTGCACGCCGATCCAGGCGCAAGTATTGGGCTTCACCCTCGCCGGTAAAGACGCCATCGGTCGCGCCCAGACCGGCACCGGCAAGACGGCTGCGTTCCTGATCTCGATCATCACCCAACTGTTGCAGACACCGCCGCCGAAAGAGCGCTACATGGGTGAACCGCGCGCGCTGATCATCGCCCCCACCCGCGAGCTGGTGGTGCAGATCGCCAAGGACGCCGCCGACCTGACTAAGTACACCGGCCTTAACGTGATGACGTTCGTCGGCGGCATGGACTTCGACAAGCAACTCAAGCACCTCGAAGCCCGCCATTGCGACATTCTGGTAGCCACCCCCGGCCGCCTGCTGGACTTCAACCAGCGCGGCGACGTGCACCTGGACATGGTCGAAGTGATGGTGCTGGACGAAGCCGACCGCATGCTCGACATGGGCTTTATCCCACAAGTGCGCCAGATCATTCGCCAGACCCCGCCAAAGGCCGAGCGTCAGACCCTGCTGTTCTCCGCGACCTTCACCGAAGACGTGATGAACCTCGCCAAGCAGTGGACCACCGACCCGTCCATCGTCGAGATCGAGGCGCTGAACGTCGCCAGCGAAAACGTCGAACAGCACATCTATGCGGTGGCCGGTGCCGACAAGTACAAGCTGCTCTACAACCTGGTCAACGACAACGGTTGGGAGCGCGTGATGGTGTTCGCCAACCGCAAGGACGAAGTGCGCCGCATCGAAGAGCGCCTGGTGCGCGATGGCGTCAACGCCGCGCAACTGTCCGGCGATGTGCCGCAGCACAAGCGCATCAAGACGCTGGAAGGTTTCCGCGAAGGCAAGATCCGCGTGCTGGTGGCCACCGACGTCGCCGGGCGCGGAATTCACATCGATGGCATCAGCCACGTGATCAACTTCACCCTGCCGGAAGTGCCGGACGATTACGTGCACCGTATCGGCCGGACCGGCCGTGCCGGCGCTGCGGGTGTGTCGATCAGCTTTGCGGGGGAGGATGACTCGTATCAGCTGCCGTCGATCGAGGCACTGCTGGGCCGCAAGATCAGCTGCGAGACGCCGCCGACGCATCTGTTGCGGGCTGTGGAGCGCAAGCGACCTTAAGGTTTGCACTGCTGTCACCATGAGGGAGGGGCGTGCCCCTCCCTCATTTGATTTCCCTGCCGGCTATTTCCAGCGATCCGCCGCGGCGTGATCACTGCTGCGCCCTTCCACCCAACGCGAACCTTCAGGCGTGTTCTCTTTCTTCCAGAACGGTGCCCGCGTCTTCAAATAGTCCATCACAAACGCACACGCATCGAATGCAGCCTGGCGATGGGCACTGGCGGCCGCGACGAACACAATCGGCTCACCCGGCTCCAGCGCACCGATACGATGCAGCACCTCAAGCTTGAGCAACGGCCAGCGCTGCTCGGCTTCCACGGTAATCCTGGCCAGGGCTTTTTCGGTCATGCCGGGGTAATGCTCCAGGAACATCCCTGACACATCACGACCGTCATTGAAGTCGCGCACATACCCGACAAAACTCACCACCGCGCCCACGCCCACGTTTGCCGCATGCATCGCGTTGACTTCGGCCCCCGGATCGAACGCCGCCACCTGCACACGGATAGCCATGCTCAGCCTCCGGTCACGGGCGGAAAGAATGCGACCTCGTCGCCAGCCTGCAGTGGCTCGTCGAGGTTGCACAGCTCCTGGTTGCGGGCGCACATCAGGCTGTCCTCATTGAGCACCTTGAAAGCGGGATCGGCAGCCAATGCCAGACGCACCGCGTCGACATTCGCGAAGTCGCCTTCCATCTCCAGCGAATCAAAGCCCACCGCTTCGCTGTAGCGCGCAAAAAACAGTACGTTGATGCTCATTGTTCATCCGCCTTGAAATGCCCGCTCTTGCCGCCGAGCTTCTCCAGCAGGCGAATGGTTTCGATGGTCATGCCGCGATCCACCGCCTTGCACATGTCATAGATAGTCAGTGCCGCGACGCTGGCCGCGGTCAATGCCTCCATCTCCACACCGGTCTGCCCGGACAGCTTGCAGCGCGCCACGATGCGCACAGAGTCTGCACCCTCGGCACTGAGTTCGACCTTGACGCCCGTCAACATCAACGGGTGACACAGAGGGATAAGGTCACTGGTTTTCTTCGCGGCCTGGATCCCGGCGATGCGGGCCACGGCAAATACGTCACCCTTGGGATGGGCGCCGTCGACAATCATTTGCAGGGTTTCGGGCAACATGCGCACCCGCGCTTCAGCCACCGCCTCACGGAACGTCACGGACTTGTCGGTGACGTCGACCATATGGGCGCGACCTTGGGAATCGAGATGAGTCAGCACAGAGCCTCCTTGAGGCAGCAAAAAAGCTACAAGCTGCAAGCGGCAAGTGAAAAGCTCACTGGACCCACGTGCAACTTGTAGCTTAAAGCTTGCGACTCAGAGATGCGACTCTGCGTATTCGGCCAGAATCGAGCGCGGTACCCCTTGCAGCGCGATGTGCACGCCGTTCGGGAAGTCTTTGAAACGTTCCGTCAGGTACGTCAGCCCGGAGCTGGTCGCGGACAGGTAGGGGGTGTCGATCTGCGCCAGGTTGCCCAGGCACACCACTTTGGAACCGGCGCCGGCACGGGTGATGATGGTTTTCATCTGGTGCGGCGTCAGGTTCTGACATTCATCGATCAAAATCAGGCTCTGCTGGAAGCTGCGACCTCGGATGTAGTTGAGGGATTTGAACTGCAACGGCACTTTGCTGAGGATGTAGTCGACGCTGCCATGGGTGTTTTCGTCATCCATGTGCAAGGCTTCGAGGTTGTCGGTGATCGCCCCCAGCCACGGTTCCATTTTTTCCGCTTCGGTGCCGGGCAGAAAACCGATTTCCTGGTCCAGGCCCTGCACACTGCGGGTGGCGATGATGCGGCGATAGCGCTTGGTCACCATGGTCTGTTCGATCGCGGCGGCCAGGGCGAGGATGGTTTTCCCCGAGCCTGCGGCACCGGTGAGGTTGACCAGGTGGATATCCGGATCGAGCAGCGCATACAGCGCCAGGCTCTGATAAATGTCGCGCGGTTTCAGGCCCCAGGCTTCCTGGTGCAACAGGGGTTCCTGATGCAGGTCGAGGATCAGCAGCTTGTCGACCTGGATCTCTTTGATCCAGCCCACGAAGCCCTGCTCGTCGACGATGAATTCATTGATATGCACGGCCGGCAGGTTGTCGATCAGTTGTACCTGGTGCCAGGTGCGGCCGTGATCCTGACGGGTTTCGACCTTGCTCACGCGGTCCCAGAACGAGCCGGTCATCATGTGATAACCACGGGACAGCATCGACACGTCATCGACCAGTTGGTCGGTGCTGTAGTCCTCGGCCGCGATCCCACAGGCTCGGGCCTTGAGGCGCATATTGATGTCTTTGGTCACCAGCACCACACGCAGGTCCTTGTCGCGCGCATGCAGGTCGATCAATTGGTTGATGATTTTGTTGTCGTTGAGGTTTTCCGGCAGCAGGCTGTTGGGCTCGCTGCGCTTGCTCATCAAAATCGACAGCAAGCCCTTGGGTCCGCTCTTACCGCGCTGGATCGGCACGCCGACTTCAACATCCTCGGGTGACGCTTCACCCAATGTCTTGTCGATCAACCGGATGGCCTGGCGGCATTCGGCGGCAACGCTGTGATGCCCGCTTTTGAGTTTGTCGAGTTCCTCCAGCACGATCATCGGGATGGCGACGTGGTGCTCTTCGAAATTGAGCAGAGCGTTTGGATCGTGGATCAATACGTTGGTATCGAGCACATAAAGGATTGGCTGGTCGGAAGAAGGGGTGCGTCCATGGTCATCCATACTCGGTCACCTTTTGTGGGAGCCAGTCGACGCAATACCACGACAGTGCTGCGCCTCGATTCGACCACCGAATACACCTGAGGGACGTCAAGTGCATTGCCCACCTGAGGAGTCTGGGAAGACGCCACCTGTGTTGCAGGTTTCGGCGATCTGACTTCGTAATACCGCAAAACCCATGACAGGAAAAAGCACTTTGACGCTTTTTTGAAGTTTATTTTTCAGGATGACGAATAGCACTAGCCGCGTGCCATGCACCTCGTTAAAGTCGGAAGTCCGCCTGCATCGAAATGTTGCAAAAAATCGCCCCAGAAATGCCCTAGACCCAACAGGGCCGGGCACTTCATCTTTTTAACGAAATGCGTCCCGGCAGTCCTGCCAACCGAGCCCACTTTGCGCCGTTGCCTGCAGCAACAGCGGCAATGCCACCCGCGCCTTGTCCTGGGTGTCGTGAAACACAATCACCCCTTTGCGCCACAGCAGCATCAACGTCAGCACGCGCTGCGCCGACTCATCGGCCTTTAGCTTGCCCGGTTCATCCTGGGAATCGATGTCCCACAACGCCACCTGCAAACCCTGGGACTGGAAAAACCCCTGGCTGTCAGCGCGTCGCTGGCCATAAGGCGGGCGGAAAAGCGGCACGTAGTTTTCCGGCATCAGGTTTTGCACCAGCGCCGCACTGCGGGTGATCGAACTCTGCCAATCCACCCAATGGCTGTGGGAGCGGTACTGCCAGCCCTGGGTGCCGACGCACTGGCCTTGGTACAACGCCTCCACGTCGGCGGCGGAACTGCGCTCCACGCGGGTCTGCAGGCTGCTGCCGAGGGCAAAGAACGTGGCGTTCATCTTCTGCTTGCGCAGGTAGTCGGCGAGCCAGTCGGTATTACCGCTGACCGGTGACGGGCCGCCGTCGAAGGTCAGCAGGAACAGACGGTCGTTGAACTCATCGCCATTGCGCTCGTGATCGCCAAAGCGCGCGACTTCGCTGCTGATCTGCGGGAACAGCGCGGCCTTGCGCAGCAGCTCGTCCAGGTAACGCTCATGGAAGGCATGGCTGGGGGCGGCCCAGCCTATATAGAAAGAGTCTTCGCTGACCTGGAACTTACCGACCTCCTCACGCAGGTCGTCCATGTTTTCCACCAGGTAACAGAACGAGGCATCGACCTCGCAGCTCTGCTGGGCGAAGCTGTAATTTTCCAGCAGGCGCTGCCAGAGCTGGCGGCGCAGGTCGTCGATGGCGGCCCGGTTGATGATCTTCAAGCCCAGGCGCTGCTTGAGCGCCGCGTCATCCAAGGCTTCGCTGGCCAGCAGGCTGTGGCCGAACATGAGGATTTCCGCCCGTGAGGCCACATCGAACAGCGCCGGGGTGCTGAGCTTTTCAGGCCAGGTGGCGCGGTCGAGGCTGGCGACATCCACCGGCGCCGCGTGCGCGCCCAGGCTTAACAGACACGCGGACAACAACAGCGCTATTCGCACGCAGGGTCTCCCTTTCCAGAGTCGTTGGGCACTATAACGGATCGCGCCTATCACCATCATAGGTGGAGTCAAAACGCCCTACCCCCTAGAATCGCGCACACGCTACACGCCACGATTCCAGGAGCCAACTTCATGCTGACGGTGATTTCCCCCGCCAAGACCCTCGATTTCGAGACCCCGCCCGCGACCCAGCGCTTCACCCAGCCGCAATACCTCGACCACTCCCAAGAGTTGATCGAGCAATTGCGCGAGC
This sequence comes from Pseudomonas sp. EYE_354, assembly GCF_023148575.1. Classification (NCBI taxonomy): domain Bacteria; kingdom Pseudomonadati; phylum Pseudomonadota; class Gammaproteobacteria; order Pseudomonadales; family Pseudomonadaceae; genus Pseudomonas; species Pseudomonas sp. EYE_354. Next base: position 304,819 of record NZ_JAHXNQ010000001.1, on the reverse strand, counting down.
TGAGCCCGGCGCAAATCAGCGAGCTGATGCACGTGTCCGACAAGATCGGCGGCCTCAATGCCGCGCGCTTCGGCAGTTGGACCCCGGCCTTTACTCCGGAAAATGCCAAGCAGGCGCTGCTCGCCTTCAAGGGTGACGTGTACACCGGGCTGAATGCGCAAACCTTCAGCGATGCCGACTTCAGCTACGCCCAGGACCACCTGCGCATGCTGTCGGGCCTGTACGGCCTGCTGCGCCCCCTGGACCTGATGATGGCGTACCGTCTGGAAATGGGCACCAAGCTGGCCAACGCCCGTGGCAAGGACTTGTACGCCTTCTGGGGCACCCGCATCAGCGAGTGGCTCAACCAAGCACTGGCCGAGCAAGGCGATGACGTGCTGCTCAATCTGGCCTCCAACGAGTACTTCTCGGCGGTCAAGCGCACGGCGCTGAAGGCGCGGATCATCAACACCGAGTTCAAAGACCTGAAGAACGGCCAGTACAAGATCATCAGTTTCTACGCCAAAAAGGCCCGCGGCATGATGAGCCGCTTCGTGATCGAAGAACGCATAAACGATCCAGCCAAGCTCAAACAGTTCGATGTGCAGGGCTACCGCTTCAATGCGGAGCAATCGAAGCCGGACAACCTGGTGTTTTTGCGCGACCACGCACCGGAATAAGGCCGTACCGGCCTTTTTTCAGACCATTGACATCCAAATGTGGGCGCGGGCTTGCCCGATAGCGGTATTTCAGTCACGGCTATAACGGCTGATGCACGGCCATTAAGGGCAAGCCTCCTCGCACATTTCTGGCGGCTTTTCACGCCCCGAAATGTCATTTATTTGGCGTCAAAATATATCTTGTCGCACACCTAACAATTGTTTCACTCGACATTCGTCATTTTTTTTCGTAGTGGCACTGCTTTTTTTCATGAGTAGTGGCACAAAACTATCCCCGCGCGCCAACTACCTGCAACTACTGGCCCAAATAGCAAGTGCTATCAATATAGTACTAGTGCCATCTTTGACGATATTTCAAAAAATTTCGGGGAACAGGATGAGCGGCCAGGAACTTCACTCCAAAGCGCTGCTCATACCACCGGTAACGAAATTCTCTGTTCCTGTAAGAGATGACTTACATAGCGACCCAAGGAAGTAGCGAAGTTGCCCCATCAACTTTGACTCACGGGTCACATCATCAACTGATATGAGTTGAGGGCGGCGATAAGGATTAGTTGCTATGCCCTATAAGGCCAAGGCAGCGCTTACCCAAATGTGTCGGTGCCAATGCTTAAGAGGTTGATAACAAAGGGCTAACCGCCCCTATCAACGCTCCACGGCGCCGGCGTCAGACCCTTCCCCCCGGAAGGCTGGCTGCATTTGAGGGCAAGCCCCAATAACAAGGCCACGTTGCGCACAACTTGAGTGCAATAGTTAGTCACTCGCTATTTAACATGCCTGTACGCGGTAAGTCGGCGTCTATTCGCCCAACTTCTGCGGCATCAGTGACGCTTGCAAACATGAACTCCGGCCATCTATTGGCAGAATTAACACCGTCTTTAATGACAATGAGGTAAATGCGATGCGCATCAGCATATTTGGTTTGGGTTACGTTGGCGCAGTATGTGCCGGTTGCCTGTCTGCACGTGGCCACGACGTGGTCGGCGTAGATATTTCCAAGGAAAAGATCGACCTGATCAACGCCGGCAAATCGCCGATCGTTGAACCGGGTCTGGGCGAACTGTTGAGCCAGGGTATCGAGACTGGTCGTCTGCGCGGCACTACCAACTTCGCCGAAGCCATCCGCGATACCGACCTCTCGATGATTTGCGTGGGCACGCCGAGCAAGAAAAACGGCGATCTGGAACTCAACTACATCGAAGCGGTATGCCGCGAGATCGGTTTTGTCCTGCGTGACAAGAGCACTCGTCACACCATCGTTGTGCGCAGCACCGTATTGCCGGGCACCGTCGCCAACGTGGTGATCCCAATCCTCGAAGACTGCTCCGGCAAGAAAGCCGGCGTCGACTTCGGCGTTGCGGTCAATCCGGAATTCCTGCGTGAATCCACCGCGATCGCTGACTACGATCTGCCGCCGATGACCGTGATCGGCGAGTTCGACAAAGCGTCCGGCGACGTCCTGCAATCGCTGTACGAAGAACTCGACGCACCGATCATCCGTAAGGACATCGCCGTTGCCGAAATGATCAAGTACACCTGCAACGTGTGGCACGCCACCAAAGTGACCTTCGCCAATGAGATCGGCAACATCGCCAAGGCGGTCGGCGTCGATGGTCGTGAAGTGATGGACGTGGTCTGCCAGGACAAGACCCTTAACCTGTCGCAGTACTACATGCGCCCAGGCTTCGCGTTCGGCGGCTCGTGCCTGCCTAAAGACGTGCGTGCCCTGACCTACCGCGCCAGCTCCCTGGACGTGGAAGCGCCGCTGCTCAACTCGCTGATGCGCAGCAACGAGTCCCAGGTGCAGAACGCCTTCGACATCGTGTCCAGCCACGACAAACGCAAAGTCGCCCTGCTGGGCCTGAGCTTCAAGGCCGGCACCGATGACCTGCGCGAAAGCCCGCTGGTCGAACTGGCGGAAATGCTGATCGGCAAGGGCTTCGACCTGAGCATCTACGACAGCAACGTCGAATACGCCCGTGTCCACGGCGCAAACAAGGACTACATCGAAGGCAAGATCCCGCATGTGTCGTCCCTGCTCAACTCGGACTTCGATGACGTGATCAACAACTCCGACGTGATCATCCTCGGTAACCGTGACGAGAAATTCCGCGCCCTGGCGCAGAACGCTCCGGACGGCAAGCAAGTGATCGACCTGGTGGGCTTCATGTCCAAGGCCACCTGCGCGACCGGCCGTACCGAAGGCATTTGTTGGTAACGGAAGAGCAGCGGCAAGTTTCGAGCTTCAAGCTGCAAGTAAAGGCACCTCCACTTGCAGCTTGCGGCTTGCAACCAGCCGCTTTCACCACCTTCGGATGACGCTTATGTCCAAGTTAAAACACGTACTACTGCAATCGGCCGGCTGGCTGTTCTTCCTGAGCCTGCTGATGGGTCTCGCCCTGCTGTTGCCGGCGAGTACGTTCGACTCCGAGTCGAAGAATTTTATTTTCCTGATTGGCGCCGTGGGTATCTGGCGCTACTCGATGGGTGCTACGCATTTCTTTCGCGGCATGCTGTTTTTGTATGTGGTCTACCCGCACCTGCGCCGCAAAGTACGCAAGCTGGGCAAGGCCGCCGACCCGTCCCACGTGTTCCTGATGGTCACCAGCTTCCGCATCGACGCGCTGACCACCGCGCAGGTCTACAGCTCGGTGATCCGCGAAGCCATCGACTGCGGCTTCCCGACCACCGTGGTCTGCTCGCTGGTGGAAATGTCCGATGAGCTGCTGGTCAAGAGCCTCTGGGAAAAGATGAACCCGCCTGAACGCGTGAAGCTGGACTTCGTGCGCATCGCCGGGACCGGCAAGCGCGACGGCCTGGCCTTCGGCTTCCGTGCCATCTCCCGCCACCTGCCGGATGACCGCGCAGTAGTCGCCGTGATCGACGGCGACACCGTGCTCGCCGAGGGCGTGGTGCGCAAGACCGTGCCGTGGTTCCAACTGTTCGGCAACGTCGGTGGCCTGACCACCAACGAGTTCTGCGAAGTACGCGGCGGCTACATCATGAGCGAATGGCACAAGCTGCGTTTCGCCCAGCGCCACATCAACATGTGCTCCATGGCCCTGTCCAAGCGCGTGCTGACCATGACCGGCCGTATGTCGGTGTTCCGCGCCAGCGTCGTCACCGACCCAGGCTTTATCGCCGACGTGGAAAGCGACTCGCTGCAACACTGGCGCCTGGGCCGCTTCAAGTTCCTGACCGGCGACGACAAGTCCAGCTGGTTCAGCCTGATGCGCCTGGGTTACGACACCTTCTACGTGCCGGACGCCGCGATCAACACCGTGGAACACCCGCCGGAAAAGAGCTTTATCAAGGCCAGCCGCAAGCTGATGTTCCGCTGGTACGGCAACAACCTGCGCCAGAACTCACGCGCCCTGGGCCTGGGTGTGCGTCGCCTCGGCGTGTTCACCAGCATCGTGCTGTTCGACCAGCGTGTGTCGATGTGGACCTCCCTGCTCGGCCTGACCGTGGCAATCATCGCCACGTTCAAGTACGGCGGCGCGTTCATCCTCGCGTACCTGCTGTGGATCGGCATCACCCGCCTGATCCTGACCCTGCTGCTGTCGTGCTCCGGTCACAAGATCGGTCCGGCATACCCGGCGATTCTTTATTACAACCAGATCATGGGCGCGCTGGTGAAGATCTACGTGTTCTTCCGCCTTGATCAACAGTCCTGGACCCGCCAGGACACCAAACTGACCCGCGATTTGGCCAGCTTTCAACGTTGGTTCAACACCTGGTCGTCTCGGACCATGACCTTCTCCGCCGGCAGCATCTTCGTTGCCGTGTTGCTGATGATGGTCTGACCCTGCCAAGCCTGAATTAACTAGGAAATCGACACTATGAACAGCCAAGTAAACGCCAACGTTGTCCACGAATCCGAAGCCCAGCGCCAGCATGCCCGGGTCAAAATCCCGGCCAAGCTGCGCTTCTTCAACACCGACCGCACGCAGACCGAAGCACGGGTGATCGACCTGTCCGCCGGTGGTCTGGCGTTCACCGCCACCCAGCCACTGACCGTGGGTGAAGTGCACAAGGGCCGCCTGCAATTTGTGATCGATAACCTGGGGCTGGCGATGGACGTGGAGTTGCAGATCCGCTCCTACGACCGCCAGACCGGCCGCACCGGTTGCCAGTTCCAGAACCTCGACGCCCAGGACATTTCCACCCTGCGCCACCTGATTACCTCGCACCTGTCCGGCGACATCGTGACCATGGGTGACGTGCTGGCCACCCTGCAGCGCGACAACTTCACCAAGGCGCGCAAGGTCAAGGACGGCGGCAGCGGCATGACCCCGTTCGGTCGCCTGCGCGCCGTGGTGTTCAGCGCCGGTATCTTCATCGTCGGCCTGGCGGCGTTCGGGTTTGTCTTCAAGTCGGTGTATGGCATGTACTTCGTCAGCCACGCCCAGGCCGGCCTGGTGAGTGTGCCCGGCATGAACGTAACCATGCCGCGCGATGGCACCGTGCAAAGCCTGCTCAAAGGTGACGCGGTTGCCGCCAAAGGCGCGCCACTGGCCACCTTCAGCACCAGCATGCTCGATGTGCTCAAGGGCCACCTGGACGAAGACCAACTGCAACCGGCCAAGGTTGAAGAACTGTTCGGCAAGCAAATGACCGGCACCCTGACCTCGCCTTGCGACTGCGTCGTGGCTCAGCAACTGGTCGCCGACGGCCAGTACGCCAGCAAGGGCGACGTGATCTTCCAGTTGGTGCCACGCGGCAGCCAGGCCAACGTCGAAGCACGCTTCACCTATCGCCAGTTTGGCGACGTGCGCCCAGGCACTCCGGTGACCTTCCAGGTCGCCGACGAAGAGCAAGTGCGCACCGGCACCATCGTCAGCAGCACCAGCCTGAACAGCGCCGACCTGTCCTCCGACATCCGTGTACAGATCAAGCCTGATGCACCGCTGGACAGCACCTACGCCGGTCGCCCGGTAGAAGTGACCAGCGACCGTGGCCCATCGCTGAACTGGCTGATCGATAAAGCCATGGCTGCAGGTCTTTAATCATGAGCGCCCTTCGAACCCTGCCGGTGCCCCTGGCGCTGGCCATCGCCCTCGCCGGTTGCGCAGGCCTGCCCGACCAACGCCTGGCCAATGAAGCGCTCAAGCGTGGTGACACCATCACCGCGCAGCAGAATTACCAGCAACTGGCAGAGCTGGGTTACAGCGAGGCCCAGGTGGGCCTGGCCGATATCCAGGTAGGCACCCGTGATCCGGCGCAAATCAAACAGGCTGAAGCCACCTACCGTGCGGCGGCGGACACCTCGCCGCGCGCCCAGGCGCGCCTGGGTCGACTGCTGGTGGCCAAGCCCGGTTCCACCGAAGCCGAACACCATGAAGCCGAAGGCCTGCTGAAAAAAGCCTTTGCCAACGGCGAAGGCAACACCTTGATCCCGCTGGCGATGCTGTACCTGCAATACCCGCACAGCTTCCCCAACGTGAACGCCCAGCAGCAGATCAGCCAGTGGCAGGCCGCCGGTTACCCGGAAGCCGGCCTGGCCCAGGTGCTGCTGTATCGCACCCAGGACACCTATGACCAGCACCTGGCTGACGTGGAGCGCATCTGCAAAGCCGCGCTGAGCACCACCGATATCTGCTACGTCGAGCTGGCCACGGTCTACCAGAAGCAAGCAGCGCCGGAAAAACAGGCCGAACTGCTCAAGCAGATGGAAGCCGGTTACAGCCGTGGCACCGTCACCGCGCAACGCGTCGACAGCGTTGCCCGCGTGCTTGGCGACGCCACCCTCGGCACCCCGGATGAAAAAACCGCCCAGGCTCTGCTGGAAAAAATCGCCCCTGGCTACCCGGCATCCTGGGTCAGCCTGGCGCAACTGCTTTACGACTTCCCCGAACTGGGCGATGTCGACCAGATGATGAAGTACCTGGACAACGGCCGCGCCGCCGATCAGCCACGCGCCGAATTGCTCCTGGGCAAGCTCTACTACGAAGGCAAGTGGGTGCCGGCAGACGCCAAGGCTGCCGAAGCGCACTTCGAAAAAGCCGTGGGCCGTGAAGTGGCCGCCGATTACTACCTCGGCCAGATCTACCGGCGTGGCTACCTGGGCAAGGTCTACCCGCAAAAGGCCCTGGACCATTTGCTGACCGCTGCACGTAACGGCCAGAACAGCGCCGATTTCGCCATCGCCCAACTGTTTTCCCAAGGCAAGGGCACCAAGCCCGACCCGTTGAACGCCTATGTCTTCAGCCAGTTGGCCAAGGCCCAGGACACCCCGGAAGCCAACGACCTGGCCGCCCAGCTCGAAGCGCCGCTGACGCCGGAACAACGCGCTCAGGGCCAACGCCTGGTGCAACAGGAACTGGCCGCGCGCGGCACCCTGGCCCAGAGCACGTTGCAACTGCACGCCCTGGATGAAGAAGAAGACGGCGAGGAATCCCTATGAAGCTCAATCCATTCGTCAAGGCCGGCATTGGCCTGACCTTCGCCCTGCTGTGGTCGTGTCCGACCCTGGCCGCGCTGACCGAAGCCAAGAACTTCGGCCTGGAAGTCAAAATCACCGGTCAGTCCGAGGACGACCGTGACCTGGGCACGCAAAAAGGCGGTGACGTCAACGGCGTCGGTATCGACCTGCGCCCTTGGATCTACGGCGAAAGCGGCAATTGGAGCGCCTATGCCATGGGCCAGGCGGTCGCCTCCAGCGACATCATCGAGACCGACACCCTTCAGCAGTCGGCCGATGACGAGAACCAGCAGACCAGCAACAGCGACCGCAAGACCAAGAAAAACTACCTGGCGATGCGCGAGTTCTGGGTCGGCTACAGCGGCTTTACGCCGTACCCCGGCGAGATCCTCAAGCTCGGTCGCCAACGTCTGCGCAATGACGACGGCCAGTGGCGCGACACCAATATCGAAGCGCTGAACTGGACGTTCGACACCACGCTGCTCAAGGCCAATGTGGGCGTCGCCGAACGTTTCAGCGAATACCGCACCGACCTCAAGGAACTGTCGCCCAAAGACAAGGACCGCCAGCACCTCTACGCCGACGCCGCCTACCAGTGGACGCCGGGCCAGTGGATCGGCCTGCGCGGTCACCACACCCATGACAACGGCAAGCTCGACTACCCGGAACCGGGCGTGGCCACCGACTCCCTGGACAAGCGCGAAAACGGCGACCTGACCTGGCTCGGCCTTGAAGCCAACAGCGACGCCTACAACTGGCGCAACACCAACACCGTCAACTACTGGGCAAGCATCACCGGCATGCGCGGCGACCGCGACACCGTCAACGCGTTGAACGCCGACGGCTCCCGCCCCACCAACGCCAAGCGCAGCGATGACGTGAGTGGCTGGGCCACCGACCTGGGCATCCGCCTGCGTCTGGACCCGCAGTGGCAAGTGGGCGCGGCCTATTCCCGCGCCAGCGCCGAGTACGAGCAGAACGGCCTGCAAAGCAACCGTTCGAACTGGACCGGCACCCAGTCTCGCGTGCACCGCTTCGGTGAAGCGTTCCGCGGCGAGATGAACAACATGCAGTCCATGAGCCTGTTCGGTTCCTGGCAGCTGCGCGAGGACTACGACGCCAGCCTGGTGTACCACAAGTTCTGGCGTGTCGACGGTAACAAGCCGGTGGGCAGCAACGGCATCGATGCGGTGCAGAACAACACCGACGACGTGACCGGCGCGATCGTGTCCAGCACCTCCCTGCCGCTCGAAGACGGCAAGAAAGACCTGGGTCAGGAGATGGACCTGGTGGTCACCAAGTACTTCAAGAAAGGCCTGTTGCCGGCGGCGCTGAGCCAGTCGGTCGACGAACCGTCGGCCCTGGTGCGCTTTCGTGCAGGTGTGTTCAAACCAGGTGATGCCTACGGCAGCCAGGTCGACTCGTACATGCATCGCGCGTTTGTCGACGTGATCTGGAAATTCTGATGGGAGCCTGCGCAATGATTCCTCAACGCTTGCTGGTGACCGCGATGCTGATGGCCAGCGCCACAGCCTTCGCCGATACCGCGCAGCAGGTCAAGGCGCCGACTATCGCCAAAGAACTGCAACAGGCCAAGACCTACACCATTTCCAGCCCGCCGACCGCGCCGCTGGAAATGGCCAAGCCGGCCCTGCCTGACTTGTCGGGCTACACCGCCGCGGCCATCGAGAAAAAGATCGTGCGCGCAAAGCCGGGCAAAATCAGCATCCGCCGCATGATGCAGGAAGACGCCCTCAAGGACTTTATCGGCGGCGATAACAAGATGGCCGAATGGGTGGTGCGCCAGCACGGCATTCCCCAGGCCATCTTCATCGACGACGGCTACATGAACCTCAAGGACCTGCTGGGCAAGGTGCCCAAGCAGTACCTGAGCGAAACCTCGCCGGGCGTGTTCCTGGCCAAGTTGCCGATCGTGGTCGGGCGCAAGGGCATCCTGGAAATCGACAAAAAGACCCAGGAGCTGCGCCTGTCCCAGCAAGCCGGTTCGTTCCTGATCAACGACGGCCAGCTGTTTGTGCGTGACACCCGGATCACCGGCTGGGACGAGAAAGCCAACGGCCCGGCGCTGTTCAAGTCGCCCAAGGAATTCCGTCCATTCCTGCTGGCCTGGGGCGGCACCGAGACTTACATCGCCAACAGCAAGATGGCCAGCTTCGGCTACGCCAACAGTAAGTCGTACGGGGTGAGTATTTCCCAGTACACGCCGAACATGGCCAAGGTGCTCAAGCGCCCGGAACCGACCGGTTGGATCATTGACTCCGAGTTCTCGGACATGTGGTACGGCTTCTACTGCTACGAGACCACCGGCTTTGTGATCAAGGGCAACACCTACAAAGACAACATCGTCTACGGCATCGACCCCCATGACCGGTCCCATGGTCTGATCATTGCGGACAACACCGTCTACGGCACCAAGAAGAAGCACGGCATCATCATTTCCCGCGAAGTGAACGACAGCTTCATCTTCAACAACCGCAGCTACGACAACAAGCTCTCGGGCCTGGTGATCGACCGTAACAGCGTGAACAACCTGATCGCCGACAACGAGATCTACCGCAACCACACCGACGGCATCACGCTCTATGAGAGCGGTGACAACCTGTTGTGGGGCAACAAAGTGATCAGCAACCGTCGCCACGGCATTCGGGTGCGTAACAGCGTGAACATCAAGCTGTACGAGAACACCGCCATGGCCAACGGCCTGACCGGCGTGTACGGCCATATCAAGGATTTGACCGACACCGACCGCGACATCGCCCTCGACCCGTTCGACGCCAAGGTCTCGCTGATCGTGGTCGGCGGCGAGCTGGCGGGTAACGGCAGCGGGCCGCTGTCCATCGATTCGCCGCTGAGCATCGAGCTGTATCGCGTGTCGATGCTTGCGCCGACCAAATCCAGCGGCATCAGCTTCTCCGGCGTGCTCGGCGAGCGTCAGGAAGAAATTCTCGACCTGCTGGTACGCCAGCAGAAAGCCGTGCTGATCGACCCTGTCGAACGCCAGACCGAAATGCAGGACTGAGGATGACCCTTATGCACCCACACATGATCAAACTGCTGAGCCTCTCGGGTCTGACCCTCGGCCTGCTCGCGGCCAGCCAGGGCGTACGCGCTGATGAAGTCGCCGGTAAATTCAAGGCACCGACTTTCACCGCCGAGCCGTGCTGCAGCCTGTGCCCCGCCGCCCACGACGCGAAGAACTACACCACGCGCTACCAGCAGAACTTCACCACCCTGGTGCAAGCCCAGGGCGACTGGCTGTTCCGTACCCAGGAAGACCTGCGCACCGAATTCGACACCTCCCCGGCCGGCTACAAGCGCATGCAACAGTTGCACGATGCGTTCAAGAGCAAGGGCGTGGAACTGGTGGTGGTGTACCAGCCGACCCGTGGCCTGGTGAACCGCAACAAGCTCAACCCGGCGGAAAAAGCCTCGTTCGATTTCGACAAGGCCCTGGGCAACTACAAAACCATGCTCGGCCGTTTCGCCAAGATGGGCTATGTGGTGCCGGACCTGTCGCCACTGACCAACGAACAACTGCCGGATGAACTGCCCGCCCACGATTTCTACTTCCGCGGCGACCAGCACTGGACCCCTTATGGCGCCCAGCGCACCGCGAAAATCGTCGCGGCCAAGGTCAAGCAGATGCCCGAATACGCCGACATTCCCAAGCGCGAATTCGAGACCAAGCGCTCCGGGCGCATGGGCAAGACCGGCACCCTGCACAACATGGCCGGGCAACTGTGCGGTACCAGTTACGCGATCCAGTACATGGACCAGTTCACCACCGAACCCAAGGGCGAAGCCGGCGACGGCGACCTGTTCGGCGATTCGGGCAACCCGCAGATCACCTTGGTGGGCACCAGCCACAGCGGCAAGAACTACAACTTCGCCGGCTTCCTGGAAGAAGAAATCGGTGCCGACATCCTCAACGTCGCCTTCCCCGGCGGTGGTTTGGAAGGCTCGATGCTGCAGTACCTGGGCAGCGATGAATTCCAGAAGAGTCCGCCAAAGATCCTGATCTGGGAGTTCTCGCCGCTGTACCGCCTGGACCAGGAGACCATCTACCGCCAGATGATGTCGCTGCTGGACAACGGCTGCGAAGGCAAAACCGCGCAGATGAGCGCCAGCACCACGCTCAAACCCGGCAAGAACGAATTGATGGTCAACAGCTCGAACAAAGACCTGCGTAATGCCAATCACCAGGTCGATATCCGCTTCGCCGATCCGTCGGTGAAAACCTTGCAAGCCACCCTCTGGTACATGAACGGGCGCCACGAGGACATCAAGATCGAGAAACCCGAAACATCCGATACAGACGGGCGTTTCGCCTTTGAACTGCGCACCGATGAAGACTGGGCCTCGCAGAACCTGCTGGCCGTGGAAGTACAGGGTCCGGAAGCGGGCCAGGCCGCGCAGAAGGTCGAAGCGAAAATTTGCACACGCAACGTATTCCCAAGCGGCGGTCAGAAGACTGCCTCACTCGGGCAATGAGGTTACTTATGCAGAAGTTATGGATTCCATCGTTACTGGGCCTTGCGATCTTCGCAGGCTCCGTCAACGCCGCCGCTCCGCTGCGTCCGCCCCAGGGCTACTTCGCACCGATCGAAGCGTTCAAGACCGGCGACTTCAAGGAAAACTGCGACACCATGCCGACGCCTTACACCGGGCCTCTGCAATTTCGCAGCAAGTACGAAGGCTCCGACAAGGCCCGTTCGACGCTGAATGTGCAGTCGGAAAAAGCCTTCCGCGACAGCACCGCCGACATCACCAAGCTGGAAAAAGACACCAGCAAGCGTGTGATGCAGTTCATGCGCGACGGCCGCCCCGAGCAGCTTGAATGCACACTGAACTGGCTGGTGTCGTGGGCCAAGGCCGATGCATTGATGTCCAAGGACTTCAACCACACCGGCAAGTCCATGCGCAAATGGGCGCTGGGCAGCATGGCCTCGGCCTATGTACGCCTGAAGTTCTCCGACTCGCACCCGCTGGCCAACCACCAGCAGGAATCGCAACTGATCGAAGCCTGGTTCAACAAACTGGCCGACCAAGTGGTGAGCGACTGGGACAACCTGCCCCTGGAAAAAACCAACAACCACTCCTACTGGGCAGCCTGGTCGGTGATGGCGACGTCCATCGCCACCAACCGTCGCGACCTGTTTGATTGGGCGGTCAAGGAATACAAAGTCGGCGTGAACCAGGTCGACGACCAGGGCTTTTTGCCCAACGAATTGAAGCGTCAGCAACGCGCCTTGTCGTACCACAACTACGCCCTGCCGCCGCTGTCGATGATCGCCAGTTTTGCCCTGGTCAACGGTGTGGACCTGCGCCAGGAAAACAACAGCGCGCTCAAGCGCCTGGGCGACAAGGTGCTGGCCGGGGTGAAAGACCCGGAAATCTTCGAACAGAAGAACGGCAAGGAGCAGGACATGAAGGACCTCAAGGAGGACATGAAATATGCCTGGCTTGAGCCGTTCTGCACCCTCTACACCTGCGCCCCGGATGTGATCGAGCGCAAGCACGGGATGCAGCCGTTCAAGACCTTCCGCCTGGGGGGTGACCTGACCAAGGTCTACGACCCGGCGCACGAAAAAGGCAACAAAGGCAGTTAGTCGCTGATCGTTCCCACGCTCTGCGTGGGAACGCAGCCAGGGACGCTCCGCGTCCCAAAAGCGGACGCAGAGCGTCCAGTGAGGCATTCCCACGCAGAGCGTGGGAACGATCACATCACAACCTCCCTCGCATTCGTGGGGGGTTTGGGGGGGCCGTTGGCCCTTGACTGTTGGTTTAAACATGGAGAGATCGGGATGGTTTTCTCGTCCAACGTGTTCCTGTTTTTGTTCTTGCCGATCTTTCTCGGCTTGTACTACTTAAGCGGGCAACGCTATCGCAATCTGCTGCTGCTGATTGCCAGCTATGTGTTCTACGCCTGGTGGCGAGTGGACTTCCTGGCGCTGTTCGCAGCCGTCACGCTGTGGAACTACTGGATCGGTCTCAAGGTTGGCGCAGCCGGCGTGCGCACCAAGCCTGCCCAACGCTGGCTGCTGCTGGGCGTGGCAGTCGACCTGTGCATCCTCGGCTATTTCAAGTACGCCAACTTTGGCGTCGACAGCATCAACGTGATGATGAAGTCGGCAGGCCTTGAGCCGTTCATCCTCACCCACGTGCTGTTGCCGATTGGCATCTCGTTCTACATCTTCGAGTCCATCAGCTACATCATCGACGTGTACCGTGGCGACACCCCGGCCACGCGCAACCTGATCGACTTTGCAGCGTTCGTGGCGATTTTCCCGCACTTGATTGCCGGTCCGGTGTTGCGTTTTCGCGACCTGGCCGACCAGTTCAACAACCGCACCCACACCCTGGACAAGTTCTCCGAGGGCTGCACGCGGTTCATGCAGGGTTTCATCAAAAAGGTTTTCATTGCCGACACCCTCGCGGTGGTGGCCGACCATTGCTTTGCCCTGCAAAACCCCACCACCGGCGATGCCTGGCTGGGAGCGCTGGCCTACACCGCGCAGTTGTACTTCGACTTCTCCGGCTACAGCGACATGGCCATCGGCCTGGGCTTGATGATGGGTTTCCGTTTCATGGAAAACTTCAAGCAGCCGTACATCAGCCAGTCGATCACCGAGTTCTGGCGCCGCTGGCACATCAGCCTGTCCACCTGGCTGCGTGACTACCTGTACATCACCCTGGGCGGCAACCGTAAAGGCACGCTGACCACCTACCGCAACCTGTTCCTGACCATGCTGCTGGGCGGCCTGTGGCACGGTGCGAACATCACCTACATCGTGTGGGGCGCCTGGCACGGTATGTGGCTGGCGATTGAAAAAGCCATTGGCCTGAACACCGCGCCACGCAGCTTCAACGTGTTGCGCTGGGCCTTCACCTTCCTGCTGGTGGTGATGGGCTGGGTGATCTTCCGCGCCGAAAACCTGCACGTGGCCGGGCGTATGTACGGTGCGATGTTCAGCTTTGGCGAGTGGTCGCTGTCGGAACTCAACCGCGCCAATCTCACCGGCCTGCAAGTGGCAACCCTGGTGGTGGCCTACGCAACGCTGGCGTTCTTCGGCCTGCGCGACTTCTACACCAACCGCCCTGCCGAGAAGACCCAGCCGGCCGACCCGAGCCTGATCAAAGCGGTACCGGGCGACAACCCCGGCAGCATCCACCAACCAGGCTTCACCGTTGGTCAGGACGCCGCCGTGCAACCGGCCTACTGGACCGCTGACTGGCCACGCTACGCCATGCGCGCCGCCGTGCTGCTGCTGTTCGTGGCGTCGATTCTCAAACTGTCGGCGCAGAGTTTCTCGCCGTTCCTTTACTTCCAATTCTGAGGGAGCCGACCATGACCCGTTCATTACGCGTCCTCTATATCAGCCTGTTCATGGTGCTGCTGCTGGCCCTGGGCGCCTGGTCGCTGCGCAGTTTCTTTGGCTTCAGCACCAACGCCGATGCGACCGTGCTCAACGGTCGCTGGGCCAAGGCCGTGGAAACGCACTACGACGATGAGTTCCCGATCAAGCGCCTGGGCACCAACCTGTGGGCGGCGCTGGACTACAAGCTGTTCAATGAAGGTCGCCCTGGCGTCGTGCTGGGCCGTGATCACTGGTTGTACAGCGACGAGGAATTCAACCCCGCCGTCAACGAAGACCAGAACCTGCAAGGCAACTACGCGCTGGTCGAAGGTGTGCGTCAGAAGCTCAAGGCACAAGGCATTCAGTTGGTGATGGCCATCGTGCCGGCCAAAGTGCGCCTGTACCCGGAGCACCTGGGTGAGGTGAAACCGGCGAGCATCCACGCCAACCTGTACCAGGACTTCCACGCCCGTGTGGCGGCAGACCGCATCCCTGCCCCCGACCTGCTCGGCCCGCTGCAACAGGCCAAGCTCGCCGGCAAGCAAGTGTTCCTGCGCACCGACACCCACTGGACCCCGGACGGTGCGGAAATCGCCGCCAAGCAATTGGCCAAAGCGATTGCCGAACAGACGCCCCTGAGCGGCGAGCCACAGCGCTTTGTCACCGAGGCGGAAAAAACCGAGCCGCACAAAGGCGACCTGCGTCTGTTCCTGCCCCTGGACCCGTTGTTCGAAAACCTGATGCCGCCCAAAGAGCCGCTGCAAAAGCGCGTCACGCACCTGGCCGAAACCAAAGGCGACGATGCGCTGTTCAGCGACAGCGAAACCCCGGTGGCTCTGGTCGGTACCAGCTACAGCGCCAACCCTAACTGGAACTTCGTCGGCGCCCTCAAGCAAGCCCTGGGCAGCGACGTGATCAGCTACGCCGAAGACGGCCATGGCCCGATCCTGCCAATGCTCAGCTACCTCAAAAGCGACGACTTCAAGAACAACCCGCCACAAGTGCTGATCTGGGAATTTCCTGAACGTTATCTGCCCGTAAACAACGAAATCGGTGACGCCGACCCCGCGTGGGTTGCGCAGCTTAAACAAGCCGGTTCGCGCCAACAAAACATGGCTATCAACACCCCTGCTTTTAAAAATCAGAAATCCGAGACGCCCGACCGGGCGCAAAACTGAAAGAGAGGTAACTCACATGACTTTCACTACAACTCCTCGTCGTCTCGCCAAGACTCTGGCCATCGCTGCCGGCCTGAGCGTCGTATCGATGTCAGCCTTCGCCGGTGGTGATGCCGCCCTGTACGGCCCTGTCGCGCCAAAAGGTTCGAGCTTCGTGCGCCTCTATAACGCCAGCAACCAGGAAGTCAGCGCCACCGTCGGCAACACCAACCTCAGCGAGGTTGCGCCCCTGGCCAGCAGCGACTTCAGCTTTATGCCGGGCGGCGACTATAGCGCCAAGGTCGGCAGCCAGACCGTACCGGTCAAACTCGCGGCCGACCACTACTACACCCTGGTCAACAGCGGCAGCGGTCAGCCGCAACTGATCGAAGAACCGCCGTTCAAGAACAAACAGAAATCCCTGGTACGCGTGCAGAACCTCAGCGACAAAGCCCTGACCCTCAAGACCGCCGACGGCAAGACCGACGTGGTCAAGTCGGTGGCCGCCAAGGGCCGTGGCGAACGTGAGATCAACCCGGTGAAAGTGAGCCTGGCGTTGTATGACGGTGACAAGAAAGTCGGCGATGTGAAGCCGGTTGCGTTGGAACGTGGCGAAGCGGCGGTGCTGTATGTCACAGGCTCCGGTTCGAGCCTGTCGCCAGTCTGGGTAAAACGCCCAGTGTCGACCCGCTGATCGCGCGAGTAATGAGCGACAAGCTTCAAGCTGCACCCCAAGCGCTGTTACTTGCAGCGTGTGGCTTGCAGCTTCCAACTATCTTTTAAGGAGAAACACTCATGATTCCAGTCATCCTTTCCGGTGGTAGCGGCTCACGTCTTTGGCCGCTTTCGCGCAAACAGTTCCCCAAGCAATTCCTGGCCCTGACCGGTGAGCACACGCTGTTCCAGCAAACTCTGGAGCGTTTGGTATTTGAAGGCATGGACAGCCCGATCGTGGTCTGCAACAAGGATCACCGCTTCATCGTCAACGAGCAGTTGAGCGCGCGTAAGCTCGAATGCCAACGCATCCTGATGGAGCCGTTCGGCCGCAACACCGCACCGGCCGTGGCCCTGACCGCGATGATGCTGGTCAACGAAGGCCGCGACGAGCTGATGCTGGTGCTGCCTGCCGACCACGTGATCGACGACCAAAAAGCCCTGCAACGCGCGTTGGCCCTGGCCACCGTGGCTGCCGAACGTGGCGAGATGGTGTTGTTCGGTGTACCGGCAACCCGTCCGGAAACCGGTTATGGCTACATCAAGTCCACCAACGATTCGCTGCTGCCTGAAGGCGTGAGCCGCGTGCAGCAGTTCGTGGAAAAACCCGATGAAAAACGCGCCGTCGAGTTCGTCAAAAGCGGCGGCTATTTCTGGAACAGCGGCATGTTCCTGTTCCGTGCCAGCCGCTTCCTCGAAGAGCTGAAAAAGCACGATCCGGACATCTACGACACCTGCGTGCTGACCCTGGAACGCAGCGAGCAGACGGCTGACACCGTGTCCTTCGACGACGCCACGTTCGCCTGCTGCCCGGACAACTCCATCGACTACGCCGTGATGGAAAAAACCCAACGTGCCTGCGTCGTACCGCTGAGCGCCGGTTGGAGCGACGTGGGTTGCTGGGCGTCGCTGTGGGCCGTCAACGATAAAGACGCCAACGGCAACGTGAGCAAAGGCGACGTGGTGATCCAGGACAGCCGCAACTGCATGGTGCATGGCAACGGCAAACTGGTCTCGGTGATCGGCCTGGACAACATCGTGGTGGTGGAAACCAAAGACGCGATGATGATTGCCCACAAGGACAAGGTTCAGGGCGTCAAGCAGATGGTCAACACCCTCAACGAACAGGGCCGCAGCGAGACCCAGAACCACTGTGAAGTCTATCGTCCGTGGGGTTCCTACGATTCGGTGGACATGGGCGGGCGCTTCCAGGTCAAGCACATCTCGGTCAAGCCGGGCGCGTGCCTGTCCCTGCAAATGCACCACCACCGCGCCGAACACTGGATCGTGGTCAGCGGCACCGCCGAAGTCACCTGTGACGAGAACGTGTTCCTGCTCACCGAGAACCAGTCCACCTACATCCCGATCGCCTCGGTGCACCGCCTGCGCAACCCAGGCAAGATCCCGCTGGAGATCATCGAAGTGCAATCGGGCAGCTACCTGGGCGAAGACGATATCGAGCGTTTTGAAGATATCTACGGTCGCTCCACGCCGGTTGAACGTGGCGTGTCGGTGAAAACTATCGCGCAGTAAACAGTCGTACAAGAAGCCCTCACCCAGCCCACTGCGTCCCCTATCCGCAGTGGGTTGGGTGGGGGCTGATCGTTCCCGCGCTCTGCGTGGGAATGCCGCCCGGGACGCTTTGCGTCCCGATTCACGTCCTGTGCACTGGTGACGCGGAGCGTCACGGGATGCATTCCCACGCGGAGCGTGGGAACGATCGACATATCTACGGTCGCTCCACCCCGGTTGAACGTGGCGTGTCGGTGAAAACTATCGCGCAGTAAAACAGTCGTACAAGAAGCCCTCACCCAGCCCACTGCGTCCCCTATCCGCAGTGGGTTGGGTAGGGGCTGATCGTTCCCACGCTCTGCGTGGGAATGCCGCCTGGGACGCTCCGCGTCCCGATTCACGTCCTGTGCACTGGTGACGCGGAGCGTCACGGGATGCATTCCCACGCGGAGCGTGGGAACGATCGACATATCTACGGTCGCTCCACGCCGGTTGAACGTGACGTGTCGGTGAAAACTATCGGGCAGCCCACTGCGTCCCCTATGCGCAGTGGGTTGGGTAGGGGCTGATCGTTCCCACGCTCTGCGTGGGAATGCCGCCCGGGGCGCTTTGCGTCCCGATTCACGTCCTGTGCACTGGTGACGCGGAGCGTCACGGGATGCATTCCCACGCGGAGCGTGGGAACGATCGTGGTGCAACCGTCATCATTGACCCCTGCCCCCATCCTGCCTATCCTCGCGCCTGTCACGACTTATTCGTGATGAGGTTTGACGGCCTCGGACACTCATAGGACCAACACAGCGTTATGGCGACTGTGCGTGGGGCGCTTTCGAGCGCGCCGGGTTCCTATGACCGGTCCGTCAACCTGCGTACAGTTGCCACCCATTCGTTTGACGGCGATGCGTGGCAGCTCCGATTTCCATAGGAGTTTCACCATGTCCAAACAAACCACCCGCCCCACCACGTTCGGCCGCTGCGACCGCAGTGAAGAAAATCTGTTTGCCGTACAACCCGACATCCCCATCGAACATGCGCTGGAGCATGCCAGTTATGTACTGGGCACAGCCCGAGTGCTCACCCTGGCGGCTCAAGACCTGTGCACCGAACACCTGAGCTACCTGAACTGGGCTAGCCTGCAATTGGCCGAAACCGGGTTGGCGTTGGTTGAGGCATCCATTGAAGGCTTGCAGGCAGGTGCTTGTGCTCAATAAGTAAGTCTTCGCGAGCAAGCCCCCTTCCACATTTGGCCCGGGTATAGCCATGGAATACGGTCAAACGGTGGGGAGCGGGCTTGCTCGCGAAGACATCCGAAAGCACGCCGGATAGTCAACCTGTCTTCCCCACAGTAGGATGACTGATCCATTCCTGAGGCAGCCCACATGTTCTTTGGCGTTCTCCTGATCATCACCTGGCTGATCCTCCTCCTGCGCTACCCCGCCAAGGCACTGCCGGTGTCGCTGGCTGCCGCCGTGGGCCTGGGCTTAGTGGCCGTGTGGGTGGTGTGGCTGGACAACCGCGAAGCCTCGCAACTGGCGCGCCTCGAGCTGCGAATCACCTACGCCCCGCAGGAATGCCCCGCCGACCGCCCGCTGAAGCTGACCCTGAACAACGGCAATGATGTACCGCTGACCGAACTGCGCTGGCGCGTTGCCGCGTATGCACCGGGCGACACGGTCAACCTGGCCGACAACGTCTACGCCGCACCCCGCTATCGCGGCCCCGGCGAGTTGCAGGCCGGCGCCACCTGGGACGACTGTCTGCCCACCCCACCGCTGCGCCCCGGCTACCGCCCGCAAACCCTGGAATTTCGTGCCGAGCACCTGCAAGGCAGTTTCGCGGACTGACAAAGGATTGATCCATGCCCAACGTACTCATCACCGGTTGCTCCAGCGGCATCGGCCGCGCTTTGGCCGATGCCTTCAAGGGGGCGGGCTATGAGGTATGGGCCAGCGCCCGCCGCCCGGACGCCGTTGCCGACCTGAGTGCCGCGGGCTTCAACGCCGTGCAGCTGGACGTCAACGACGACACCGCCCTGCAACGCCTGGCCGAACAATGGGGCGAGCTGGATGTGCTGATCAACAACGCCGGCTACGGCGCCATGGGCCCGTTGCTCGACGGCGGCACCGAGGCGATGCAGCGCCAATTCGAGACCAACGTGTTTTCCATCGTCGGCGTGACCCAGGCGTTCTTTCCCGCACTGCGTCGCAGCAAAGGCCTGGTGGTGAATATAGGCAGCGTGTCCGGCGTTTTGGTCACGCCCTTCGCCGGCGCCTACTGCGCCTCCAAAGCGGCGGTGCATGCGTTGAGCGACGCATTGCGCATGGAATTGGCGCCGTTTGGGATTCGAGTCATGGAAGTCCAGCCCGGCGCCATTAATACAAGCTTCGCGAAAAACGCCGGAGCCCAGGCCGAATTGTTGATCAACGAGCAATCGCCGTGGTGGCCGTTGCGCGAAGGTATCCGCGCACGTAGTCAAGCCTCCCAGGACAAGCCGACACCGGCCACCGAGTTTGCAGCGGATGTGCTCAAGGCCGTGCAACAGGCTCAGCCGCCAAGGCTGTTGCGATCGGGCAATGGCAGTCGGGCGTTGCCGTGGATGGCGGCGTTGTTGCCCAAGGGGTTGCTGGAGAAGGTGTTGAAGAAACGTTTTGGTTTGAATGGGAGTTTGTAAATGATCGACTACACCGACTTTTTCGAAGAAGTAATCCAGACCCACATCGAGATCGAGCAATGGTTTGCCGGCGTTGCGCCTGAAGGCACTCTGCAACATTTGCTGGCGCGCTTTTCGCCCGAGTTCAGCATGGTCGCCCCCGCCACCGGCACGCGAGTGAATGCGGCCGGGGTCAAAGCGCTGTTCACGCGCCTGGGTGGCATGCGGCCGGGATTGAAGATCACCTTGAGTGAAATGGCCGGGATTGACCGGCATGCGCGTGGAGCCACGGTGACTTACCGCGAACGTCAGATAGATGACAGCGGTACACAGACGGATCGGCGGGCCACGGTGGTGTTTGAAAAGCAGGCCAGTGGCGCGCTGTTGTGGCGACATTTGCATGAGACTTTTATCAAGGCCTGACTCTCACACTTTAGTTTGCATCCGGCCAGGTCCTACAGAAAACAGCGAACAGCCTGACATCATTATAAGCAGACTACCCTCAAGCTCTTTCACCTCTGTCGATTCACAGGTGAAAGGATGCCAAGCGATTTCCTGCGTAGCGGTGTGCCGGACGCGCACACTACAACCCGCCAGCGACTGACCGGTCTGCTGGACCTGCCCAAACTATATCGAACTATTGACGCCGACCCGGCCATCGTCGGGGCCGGTGTGGTGCATATCGGCAGTGATTACCAGGTGACGGTGCTGCGTGAGTTTGTGCCGCTGTGCAGTATCAGGCCCAAGCGGGTGATTCTGCGGGAGGTGGCGGGACCAATGATGACCGCCGACGAATACGCGCAGTGGATAGCGAACTTGCCACGTGAGTCGCAGCTATGGCGCGAGGCAGCGGGCATGACGCTGGCATGTGGTGGAGCTGTGATTGGCATTATCGTCGCCAAGGCAGGCATCGCGTCAGCGCCGCTCAGTGCAGGTTCCAGCCTTGCAGTTACTTACATTGCGTACACAGCGGCAGCCGCCAGTGCTTTGCAATGTGGCAACGGCGTATGGCGAACCTACAAGGAACTGAGCGACCCCGCTGAAAACGATTATTACGACAGCCTTGGTTGGTATCAGGCAATGACCGTAGCCTTGGATGGCATTTCACTGGTAGGCGCGGGCAGTACGACGTTTGTCACGATAAAAACTGTCATGGCTATCAAAAATACGTCAGGCCGCAACCTGACCGACATATTGAGGCACATGAGCCGCCAGGAGCGTGCAAAGCTGACAAACGAAGTTCTACGTTTGCAGAACCCTCGTCATCCTCGCGAAATGATCCGGTTAAAGCAGTTGGCAGGAACACTCCCCAAGCGCTTCAGCAATGCCCAATTACGTCAGGACCTGTTCATTCAATTAGCTGATCAAGTGGGCTCCGCTCTGACGGTCACTGGCAGCGGCCTGTCCGGAAACATCAACTCTGTCGTTATTGGCCTTTATGAGGAGTTCGGCAACCATGAACAATGACATTATCAGCGGCCAGGATCCCCGAACCTTACGTTATTACACCCGACGTTTTGCGTTCACGGTGGGCATGGGGGTATCAATGAGCCTCGTCAGTACTTCCGGCAACTTGTCCCATAGCCTGTCGTATTACACCCGAATATATTACCTGCCAAGCGAATATGCGGTTTTGGCGGCTCTGTTATTACTACTGGTTATCTGCATTGGGATGACGCTGGTGGCGGCGGGGTTTCGTGTCGGCCCTACCCTCCTGGTAGGCGTCGCAGCGTTGAACGCTATGCTTGCGGCCGACTATTTGGGTAACCAACAAGTGACGATGTTTGCAGTGTTTCCTTTATTTCAAGCGCTGTTCTGGTTGTTCCTTCTCCACACAAGAAACCACCGCCGCTACGTCGGTATGTTGCGGGTCAGGCGTCGACGAAAAATCAGAGCCTAAGTCCTCATCTGAGACAAAGTCCGATCTGCCTATCAACAAAAAAATGTGGGCGCTTGCCAGCTCCCATAATTTAGTTTCGTGTCTGCTCAACGATCACCGTGCAAGTAATCCCCGCCGCCAACAACACCCCGTCCGGCACTTCATCGATACGAATCCGCACCGGCACCCGCTGGGCCAATCTCACCCAGTTGAAGGTCGGGTTCACATCGGCAATCAGTTCGCGGCTCTCGGGGTTATCACCGTCGTAGATACCGCGCGAGATGCTTTCCACATGGCCTTTGAGGGTCTCGCCGCTCATCAATTGCATATCGGCTTTATCGCCGACCTTCACATGGGGCAACTTGGTCTCTTCAAAGTAGCCATAGACCCAGAACGAGTTCATATCCACTACCGCCATCTTGGCTTCGCCGATACGCGCATAGTCGCCGCGATGCACATTCAGGTTGGTGACATAACCGTCCACCGCCGCCACCACTTGCGTGCGTTTCAGATTCAGCTCAGCCGCTTCCAGCTGCGCCAGCGCGTGCTGGTAGTCGGCCAGGGCCGCGTCGGCGATGTTGCTGGCGTCGTCGCGGTTTTCCCTGGAGATCACCAGCGCATCAAGGTCGGCGCGGCGGTGGGCATTGACCTTGCGCATCTCCCATGTGGCTTTGCGTGAGGCCACCAACGCTTGCGCCTGCTTGACGGCGATGCGGTAGTGCTCGGGGTCGATCTGCATCAGCAGGTCGCCTTTTTTTACCAACTGGTTGTCACGCACCGGCACCTCGACCACTTCACCGGTGACATCGGCGGCGACGTTGATGATGTCGGCGCGCACGCGGCCGTCGCGGGTCCAAGGCGTCTCCATGTAGTGCACCCACAATGTGCGGCCAATCCAGATCGCCAATGCCAATACCAGCAAGGTCGCGAGCAGGCTGAAAAACTTTTTCATCGGGGCAGTCTCAACGGTAGACGGTCAGCGCCAGGGCGCCGAACAGGCAAACGAACAGGCTCAGGCGCAGCAACGCCGGGTGCCAGAAAAAACGGTACAGGTCGAACCCGGCCAGGCAGCGGTCCAGCGCCCAGGCCAGTCCCGCGGCAATCAAAAACATCAGCGTCATCGTGGGCATGTAGAGGCCGTGGAACGCGATTTCACGGGGCATGGGGGGATCCTTTGAGAGCCGCCAGCGGCGATTGCGGGTCGAGCAGCGAGGTGCGGATAAAGTGCAGGTAGCTTTTCACCCGGCGCAGGGCCGAGGTGTCGAAGTGCGGGGCGAAGGGTTCGTCGGTGGCCTGCACGCGACTGATCGCATGATCGACCGCGATCAAACCCCGCTCCAGGTTGCTGGCACTGGGTTGCAGGAACAGCCGCACCAACGAGCGGCCCATCACGCGGATTGCCTGGCGCCATGGCTGGGAGTCGGCGTACGCCGGGTGCACCGGCAGGATCGCCTGTTCCTTGCGCAACTCGATGATCGCGTGGCCGACTTCCAGCACCACGAACATCCAGCGCAGCAGGTCGCGTTGCACTTGCGGCTGGCCCACGGCGAGGCCATAGGCCTGGTGCAGCAAGTCACGGGTGCGGCTTTCGAAACTCGACGTCAGGCCCTTGAGCTTGCCGCTGATCGCGTACACCACTTGCTCGCGCAGGTCTTGCTCCAGCCGGCGCCACAACCAACGGCTGTTGGGCGGCAGGATGATCGCCCCGGCCGCCGCGCACACCAGCATGCCGATGATCATCGCGATGTAGTCGTTGATAAAGGTGTACGGGTTGTAGACCGTGAGGTTGTCCGGCACCGAGCCGGTGCTGAAGAAGATCAACAGGCCCACGCCGACCCCGGCGTACTGCGGGCGTGAAGCCAGGAACGCCCCGAGGATGATCACCGGCGCGAGCATCACGCACAGCAGTGGGAAGCCGTCGATCCAGGGGAACACGAAAAACATCTCGACAAAGCCTACCAGCGCGCCGATCAAGGTGCCGCAGGCCATCTGGAACGCCATGCGCTTGGGGTTGGGCGTGGCGGCCGACAGCCCGACGGTGGCGGCGGCAATCAGGGTCATGGTGGCGCCGCTGGGCCAGGCCGTGGCCACCCAGTAACTGCCGAGCACGATCAGGATGAATGAGGCACGAATGCCCGACGCAGCGCAGGCCAGCCAGTTGGTTTTAGGTGTGTACGCCTCGTCCCAGTCTTCCCGCGCATGGGTGTGATCGGCCAGGGAGGCGTGGGTTTGCGCGTAGTTGTGCAGGTCGTCGACGAAGCGGTAGAGCAGTTCGTAGGCCGTATGAAAATCCAACTGCTCGGTGTCGCTCGGGTTGCCCTGCTGGAACGCCGTGCGCAGGCTGCGCACCGTGGCGGGCAAGCGGTCCTTATAGGCGCTGAGTTGGTTGACCAAGCACGCCGCATCGGGGCTGGTCAGGGCGCGGCCGGAGAAGCCGTCGAGCAGTTCGGCGAGGTCTTGCAGGCCAGGTTTGATTGCGGCAACCACATGATCGGCGGCATCGGTGCGCAGGCGTTCAAGCAACTGGTGCAAGGCGTTGAAGCGCGTGGTGATGCTCATGAATTCGCTGTTGAGGCGACTGAGCCGCCCGTTACGCCGCCGCATGTGCGGGTCTTCAAACACCGTGAGGCTGCGCAGCCCCTCCAGGCCGACGGCTTCAGCAATAAAGCGCACGTTGCTGGCCTCAAAATCTTCACGCTGGCTGCGCCCGCGCAAGCCGTCCGTGACGAACAGCGCGAACACACCAAAGCGCTGGTACAAGGCGTTGCGCATCGCGGCGCTGGAGGTCTGCGGCAAAATCGCCGCGCTGACCAGGGTGGAGCAGATAATCCCCAGGGAGATTTCCAGCACCCGCCACACCGCCGCCATAAAGGCGCCATCCGGATGCGCCAGCGCGGGCAAGCCCACCATCGCCGCGGTATACCCCGCCAACACAAAGCCATAGGCGCGGAAGTTACGGTTACGCGTCGCGCCGGCGGTGCAAATGCCCACCCAGATCGCCAGCGCGCCGAGGAACAGCTCGGTGTTCTGTGCAAACAAGGCGATCAGCAACACCATCACCGCCGAGCCCGCCAGGGTGCCGAGGAAGCGATAAAAGCTCTTGGCGAACACCTGTCCGCTCTGTGGCTGCATCACGATAAACACGGTGATCATGGCGGTGCGCGGTTGCGGCAGTTCCAGGCGCATGGCCAGCCACAGGGTGAGGAACGCTGCGATCAGCACCTTGAAGATGTACACCCAGGTCACGCCGTCACTGCGCGCCCAGTCGAAAAAGCCACGGCGCCATTCAAGGGAATGCAGCCAACGCAGCGGTGCAGGCAAGGGAGTCATCGTAACCTGCTCAGTGATCGAACACGGCGAGAGTCGCCGGGGTTTTGCCAGGGAGTGTCTTGGTGTCCGGGGGAACGTCTTGGCCGGCGCCGAGGCCGCCGCCCAATGCGGTGACCAGTTCGGCGTGGGCGCTGAGGCGCGCGGCCTGAACCTGTTGCTCGACCTGTTGCTGGCGAAACAGCAGGGTCTGGGCGTTGAGCACATTGAGGTAATCGGTGAGGCCGCGCTGGTAGGCGATCATCGCGATGTCGTAGGTCTTTTGCGCCGAGGCCACCGATTGCGCGGCGAAGCCTTGCTGCTTGTCCATGGACTCGCGGCGGATCAACTGGTCGCTGAGGCTCTTGAGCGCATTGACCAGAGTCTGGTTGTAGCGCGCCACGGCGATGTCATAACCGGCGCTGGCTTCACCCAACTCGGCACGCAGACGCCCACCGTCGAAAATCGGCAAGGTAATCGCCGGGCCGACGCTGTAATTGAATTTCCGCCCCGCCAGAAACGCCAGCATGCCGCCGCCGGTGGCCATGTAGCCGAGGCTGCCGACCAGATCGACGTTGGGGTAGAAACCGGCATGCGCCACATCAATCCCGCGTGCCTGGGCCGCCACTTGCCAGCGGCTGGCAACCACGTCCGGGCGCTGGCCGAGCAATTGCGCGGGCAGGGTCGACGGCAGTTTCAGTGGCGTTGCCAGAGACAGGCTCGGGCGTCGCAACTGCGCGCCCTCTCCCGGTCCCTTGCCCGCCAACGCAGCCAGTTGGTTGCGGCTCAGGGCGATTTCTTCGTCGAGGGCGTCCAGTTGGCGATGGGTTTCCGGCAGCGGCGTTTCGGCCTGGCTCACGTCGAAATGGGTACCGATACCGGCATTCAGGCGTTTGTTGGCCAGGTCGAGAATCTGCTGTTGCTGGGCCAGGGTCGCCGCGACGATATCGCGGTTGGCGTACTGCAACGACAGCTGGATGTAGGCGCGCACCACATTGTTTTGCAATTCAAGCTGGGCCTGGCGTGCTTCGGCGACACGCATATGGGCCAGGTCGACGGCACGCTCGGTGGTGTTGCTTTCGCGGCCCCACAGGTCGAGGGCATAGCTCAGGCCCAGGGTCGAATTGTTGTCCCAGGTGTTGGCGCCGCTCAGCTCGCCAGGGCCGTAGAACTGATCCTTGGGCCAGTTGTGGCGCTTGAGCGTGGTATCACTGTTGATCTGCAACGACTCGGCCGACTCGGCAACCCCGGCGATGGCCCGTGCCTCACGCACCCGCGCGGCGGCCACGGCAAGGCCTGGGCTGTCGCGGGTGGCAAGCGCGACCCAGCGGTCAAGTTGCGGGTCGCCGTAGGCTTGCCACCAGTGCGCGGTGGGCCAATGGGCGTCGCTGGCGGCGCTTTGGATGGCTTCGTCGGTGGCCAGGCTATTGGCATTGAGGGCCAGGCCTTGGGGGGCGATTCCTCCGGTTCCGATACAGCCGCTGATGGCTAACGATAAAGCCCAAACACTGAGAGTCTTCAGCTCTCTGCTGATGCGACGCGGCACGGCGAACGAATTCCTGAGGTGGGTGATGCACGGGAGGTGGCGCAATTCTAGGCGGCGTCAGGGAGGACGATAAGCTGGCATTCCTGTGAATCTTTGTTACCGTTCGGGCGATAATCCATTGGTAGGGATCACTGGTCGGCGTAACTTTCTGTCACAATTTGCCATCTCCCCTGAGAACACTCCATGGACACTTTGCAAAACATGCGCGCCTTCAGTTGTGTGGCCGAAGCCGGCAGCTTCACCGCCGCCGCCGCGCAACTGGACACCACCACGGCCAACGTCTCGCGCGCGGTTTCCAATCTGGAAGCCCATCTGCAAACCCGCTTGCTCAACCGCACCACCCGGCGTATTGCCCTCACCGAAGCAGGTAAACGCTACCTGCTGCGCTGTGAACAGATCCTTGCCTACGTCGAAGAAGCCGAGGCCGAAGCCAGCGACGCGCATGCGCGCCCCGCCGGGCAATTGAAAGTGCACACCATGACCGGCATCGGCCAGCATTTTGTCATCGACGCCATCGCCCGCTACCGCCGCACCCACCCGGACGTGACCTTCGACCTGACCCTGGCCAATCGCGTGCCGGACCTGCTCGACGAGGGCTACGACGTGTCCATCGTGCTCGCCAGCGAATTGCCGGACTCGGGGTTTGTGTCCCAGCGCCTGGGCATTACCTACAGCATCGCCTGTGCCTCGCCGGATTACGTCAAGGCCAAGGGCTGCGCCCATCGCCCCCATGATTTGCTCAACCACGCCTGCCTGCGCCTGGTCAGCCCGGTGATCCAGTTGGACAAGTGGACCTTCAACGGCCCCGAAGGCCAGGAAAGCGTGGCGATCAACACCTCACCGTTTCTGGTGAATTCGGCGGACGCGATGAAAACCGCGATCACCAGCGGCATGGGTATCGGCCTGCTGCCGGTGTACGCGGCCATCGAAGGCCTGCGCAACGGCACATTGGTACGCGTGATGCCCAACTATCGTTCCCAGGAACTCAACCTGTACGCCATCTACCCGTCGCGCCAATACCTGGATGCGAAGATCAAGACCTGGGTGGAATACCTGCGTGGTTCATTGCCGGAGATTCTGGCGGCGCATCAGGCAGAGTTGGCGGCGTATGAGTTGAGCGGCAGCCTGGGCGGTGTGCGTCTGTCGAACTGATGTCTACCAAACGACAGACATCAATGTGGTTCGGCGCGATCCTGACAATCTCCATCAGGAATGTTAGCGTGCTTGGCATTCTTCCGTAGTCGATGAGCCCGCCTGCAATGAAAAAGACTGTCCTGGCCTTCAGCCGCATCACCCCGCCCATGATCGAACGCCTGCAACAGGACTTCGAGGTGATCGCGCCCAACCCCAAGCTTGGCGACATCAACGCCCAATTCAACGAAGCCCTGCCCCACGCCCACGGCCTGATTGGCGTGGGTCGCAAGCTGGGCCGGGCGCAGCTCGAAGGCGCGAGCAACCTGCAGGTGGTATCCAGCGTGTCGGTGGGCTACGACAACTATGACGTGCCGTACTTCACCGAGCGCGGGATCATGCTGACCAACACCCCTGATGTGCTCACCGAAAGCACCGCCGACCTGGCCTTCGCCCTGCTCATGAGCAGCGCCCGCCGCGTTGCCGAGCTGGACGCTTGGACCAAGGCCGGCCAGTGGAAAGCCAGTGTCGGCGCGCCGTTGTTTGGGTGCGATGTGCATGGCAAGACCCTGGGCATTGTCGGCATGGGCAACATCGGCGCAGCCGTGGCCCGTCGTGGCCGGCTGGGCTTCAACATGCCGATCCTGTACAGCGGCAACAGCCGCAAGGTGGCACTGGAAAACGAGCTGGGCGCGCAGTTTCGCAGCCTGGACCAGTTGCTGGCCGAGGCGGATTTCGTCTGTCTGGTCGTGCCATTGAGCGACAAGACCCGTCATTTGATCAGCACCCGCGAGTTGGCGCTGATGAAACCCAGCGCAATCCTGATCAACATCTCCCGTGGCCCGGTGGTGGACGAGCCGGCGCTGATCCAGGCCCTGCAGAACCAGACCATTCGCGGTGCCGGGCTGGACGTGTACGAGCAGGAGCCGCTGGCCGAGTCGCCGCTGTTCCAGTTGAGCAATGCCGTGACCCTGCCGCACATCGGCTCGGCCACCCACGAAACCCGTGAAGCCATGGCCAACCGCGCCCTGGACAACCTGCGCAGCGCTCTGCTGGGCCAGCGTCCGCAGGACCTGGTGAACCCGCAGGTGTGGAAGGGTTGAATTGAATGGTCCATGTGGCTAAAGCATGGGCCGCTCACGTCGATAACCTTCCATAGAAGATCGTCATCCCTGGATCCACAGAAGGTTTTTATGTCCACCACCAAAGCCCGCGCAGACTCACTCTCGCTTCTGCTCTTTACCTTGCGTAGCGGCAAGCTGATGGCCATCAACCTGCTGAAAGTCAGCGAAATCATTCCCTGCCCGCCGCTGACCCGGCTGCCTGAGTCACACCCCCACGTCAAAGGCATCGCCACCCTGCGCGGTGCCTCGTTGTCGGTGATCGACCTGAGCCGTGCCCTGGGGGAAATGCCCCTGGAAGACCCCAACGGCGGCTGCCTGATCGTCACCGACGTGAGCCGTTCCAAGCAGGGCCTGCATGTGCAGGCCGTGAGTAAAATCGTGCATTGCCTGACCACCGACATCCGCCCGCCCCCCTACGGCTCCGGCGGCAACCGCGCGTTTATCACCGGGGTAACCCAGGTCGATGGCGGGCTGGTGCAAGTGTTGGACATCGAAAAAGTTATCCACGGCATCGCCCCGGCGCCGATTGAGGCAGCGCCGACCGACCTGACCATGGAAGAGGCCGAAGTCCTGGGTAACGCACGGATTCTGGTGGTGGATGACAGCCAGGTGGCGCTGCAGCAGTCGGTGCACACACTGCGCAACCTCGGCCTGACCTGCCACACCGCACGCAGCGCCAAGGAGGCCATCGACGTGCTGCTGGAGCTGCAAGGAACGGCCGCGCAGATCAACGTGGTGGTGTCGGATATCGAAATGTCCGAAATGGACGGGTACGCCCTCACCCGCACCCTGCGCGAAACCCCGGACTTCAATAACCTCTACGTGCTGCTGCACACCTCTCTGGACAGCGCGATGAACAGCGAAAAGGCGCGCCTGGCCGGTGCCGACGCGGTACTCACCAAGTTTTCCTCGCCGGAGCTCACCCGGTGCCTGGTCGTAGCCGCCAAATCGGTCGCCGAAAAAGGCCTGTAAGCGGTGCCTGAGTATTTCCAACTGCTACGCCGCGACCTGCGCGGCAGCCTGCCTGCGCCGCAATGGCCGGCCGGTACGTGCCTGGATCATTACCGCGACGAGCTGGCTCCAGCGATCCACGCGGTGTTGCGCATGACCCAGGAACAGGGCGGCGGCCGCGTGCCCAACCTGGAAACCTGGCGGCACCAGTTCGTCACCGACGCCGAGTTCGACCCCACGCTGTGCCTGGTGGCCAGCAACGGCGACGGCATTCTGGGCGTGGCCCACTGCTGGACCAGCGCATTTATCAAGAACCTCGCGGTGCACCCGTGCGCCCAGGGCCAGGGGCTGGGCCGGGCGTTATTGCTGCACAGTTTCCAGGTGTTCAAGCAGCGCGGCGAACCCTGCGTGGACCTCAAGGTACTGGAGAGCAACCTGCGCGCCCGTCAGCTGTACGAAAGCGCGGGAATGGTGTTTGTGCTGCGCGATGTGCTCGGCGACGGCTGACAGGCACTGGCGCATAACTTGCTTTCATGACAGCCGCAACGGTGTGAAGAGGCAAAAACCCGTCACCGTTCCCGCGTGCCCTCTGACCTAGCCTGGTAACAGATCCGCCATGAATACTCATTTTTCCTGCGTCGGGTGCGGCAAATGCTGCACCGACCACCATGTGCCCCTGACCCTCGACGAAGCCCGTATGTGGGCGGCGGACGGCGGTAACGTGATCGTGCTGGTGGAGGGGTTTCTCGGCAACGGTCTGGGCTTGCCCTTGCAGCAACGCGAGCACGCCGAGCGGCGTTCGGTGGTGGTGCCCAGCGGCAGCACCGAGGCATTTGTGGCAATCACCTTTGCCGCCTATAACGCCGGGCGCTGCCGGAATCTTGACGAAGACAACCGCTGCCGCATCTATGAGCGTCGCCCGTTGGTCTGCCGCATCTACCCGATGGAAATCAACCCGCACATCCCGCTCAACCCCGGCGCGAAGGACTGCCCGCCCGAATCCTGGGAACAGGGCCCGGCGCTGATCATCGGTGGTGAGTTGGTGGACCCGCAACTGGCCGAACTGATCCGCCACTCGCGCCAGGCCGACCGCGACGATGTGCAGATCAAAGAAGCGGCGTGCGCCTTGCTGGGCATTCGCACCACAGCACTCAAGGGCGATGGATTTACCGCCTACCTGCCGGACATGGCCGCATTCGCCCAGGCGGTTGAGCAGGCCATCGAGGAGCCGAGCGCAGCCCATGAGTGGGTGTTCCATGTGTCGGGGCTGGATATCGCCGAGCAGGTGCTGGATGCGGGGGCGCAGATTGCCACCGAGGTGCCGGCCAATTATGCGTTTATCCCACTGCGCGCGGCGTAAGGGGCTGCGCACATCACCTGGTAGACCCGGCCACGCCGCGCGGTTGATTGGTCATCAAGGAGCTATCGGCAACGGGTCCAGGCGGTAGGGCAGGATAATCCGCTGGTACTCGCCATTGTGGATAAGTTGCTCAAGGGCTCGGTTGAGTACATTGCGCAAGGCTGTATCGGTCTTGCGCACCGCGATCGCCACACCATCGCCCAGCAGCGACGCCGAAATGGCGGGCCCCAGGAAGTCGAAATCCTCGCCGTACGGGGTGTCGAACAGGGCTTCACGAATTTCCACGGTGCCTTGCAACGTGGCGTCGATCTCGCCCGCCACCAGGCTGCGAACCAGGTCATCATTGAGCCAGAAACTTTTGATGATCACCCCCTTTGCTGCCCAGTGTACGCGGGCGAAGGCTTCGCGGTTGCTGCCCAGCAACACGCCAACCCGTTTACCTTTGAGCGACGTTACGTCTGGCAACAGGCCGGAGGTCCTGCGGGCCACCAGCCGCGTGGTGAAGGGATAAAGGTTATCGGAGAAGCTCACCCATTGACGCCGTTTCGACGTAGGTGCCATGCCCATGATCGCGTCGAATTGCCTGGCTTCCAGGGCGCGGAAGTCTTCGGCGATCACCTGGTCCACCCAGATACAGCGCACATTCAACTGATCGCACAGGGCATTACCCAATTCGATGTTCAGGCCTACCAACTGCCCTTGTGGGTTGCGACTCTGGAAGGGGGGGAATTGCGCAGCAACGCCAAAACGGATTTCGTGCCGGTGTGGATCACCGGCTGCCACGGCATCCATGGAGAGCAACAGCGCAAGCACTGCACAGATGTGTATCTGGGCCACGGGAAACGTCCTTTTCCGGAAAGTGCAGCCTCACCACACCCTGCGCGGTAAACCGTGGGGGGGGGGGTGCTGCAAAGGCTGTGCAAGCTTTCAAGAAACGGACGTAGACCTACAATCAGAAATCTCAGCGGGCGTTGTAGGCAATAGCCGACGCAGCGCAAGGCTGTTTAACCTCAGCGTTTACCCATGGAGCGGCGGGTACCCGGTGGAGCCATGCCCGGCGACTTGGTGTGGCCGTTTTTCGCGCCGTTCTTGTACCAAGGCTGAGCTGCATTTTTGGCGCCGGCCAGTTCACCCGGCTTGAACGGAAACTTGAACGCAGGGATCTCGGCTTTTTCAACGCTGTCGGCGCTGGCCGGATCGACGAGGTCGGCCGCGTCAACAGGGGGTTGTGTCGGGGAAGTCATGGAAGCTCCGAAGCGTGCAAAAAATGAGGCGGGCCCGACTTGCGGGCCGCACTGGCGCGCAGTATACCTGCGAGCTTCGGATCTTTAACCACCGCCCGTAGGAATCGTCGGCGCTTGCTGACAGCGCTGTCAGTTTGCGGTCACCGTGGTGACCGGGTTGCAGCGCTATAAAGATCGTTCACTCTCCCCTTCCCTTGTCCCGGCGTCTCACCCATGCAGATTCAACGAAAAATCGCCCTGATCGTGGGTGTCCTCGTAGTAGTGGCTGTTGCGGCGTGGGCGCTGACCCGCCCAGCCAAAGCCAAACTGGCGGCACCCACCGCGATTCCGGTGCGAGTGGTGAGCGTGGCGCAGCAGGACATCCCGCGGTTCGTCAGTGGCATCGGCACGGTACTGTCGCTGCACAGCGTGGTGATTCGCCCGCAAGTCGACGGCATTCTCACCCAACTGCGGGTCAAGGAAGGCCAGTTGGTTAAGGCCGGCGACCTGCTGGCCAGCATCGATGATCGCTCGATCCGCGCCAGCCTCGACCAGGCCAAGGCACAACTGGGCGAGAGCCAGGCGCAACTGCAGGTGGCACTGGTCAACCTCAAGCGCTACAAGGAACTGAGCGTCGACGACGGCGTTTCCAAGCAGACCTACGATCAACAGCAAGCCTTGGTCAATCAGCTCAAGGCCACCGTCCAGGGCAACCAGGCCGCAATCGATTCGGCTCAGGTACAGCTTTCCTACACTCAGATTCGTTCGCCCGTCAGCGGTCGCGTCGGTATTCGCAACGTGGATGAGGGCAACTTCCTGCGTGCCAGCGATGCTCAGGGCCTGTTCTCCGTGACCCAGATCGACCCGATCGCCGTCGAGTTCGCCCTGCCGCAGCAAATGCTACCTACGCTGCAACGCCTGATCGCCGCGCCCGCCCGCGCCAGCGTCGATGCCTACCTGGGCGCCGACACCGACGGCCAGACCGGCGACCTGCTCGGCGCAGGCCACTTGAGCCTGATCGACAACCAGATCAGCTCCACCACCGGCACCCTGCGCGCCAAGGCCGAGTTCACTAACGCCTCGCAACGCCTGTGGCCCGGGCAACTGGTGACCATCAAGATCCAGACCGCCCTCGACAAAAACGCTCTGGTGGTACCGCCAACGGTGGTGCAACGTGGGCTGGATTCGCACTTCGTGTACCGGGTCAACGGTGACAAAGTTGAGGTCGTGCCGGTACAAGTCACCTACCAGGACAGCGACGCGAGCATTATCAAAGGCGTGCAGGCCGGGGATGTGCTGGTCAGTGACGGCCAGTCACGACTCAAGGCCGGCGCGCAGGTGGAGGTGCTCAAAGAGCCGCCCCAAGTGATCCAGACCGTCGATGCCAAGGTGCAGCCATGAGCCGTTCGCCGTCAGCCTGGTGCATCGACCACCCGGTCGCGACGTTGTTGCTGACGTTCGCGCTGGTACTGCTCGGAATCATTGCCTTCCCGCGCCTGGCCATCGCGCCACTGCCGGAAGCGGAATTTCCCACGATCCAAGTCAGCGCCGCCCTGCCCGGCGCGAGCCCCGACACCATGGCCTCATCGGTGGCCACGCCGCTTGAGGTGCAGTTCAGCGCCATCCCCGGCATGACCCAGATGACCTCCAGCAGTGCCCTGGGCTCCAGCCTCCTGACGCTGCAATTCACCCTCGACAAGAGCATCGACACCGCCGCGCAAGAAGTGCAGGCGGCGATCAACACAGCGTCCGGCAAGCTGCCCGGCGACATGCCCAGCCTGCCGACCTGGAAGAAGGTCAACCCGGCGGACAGCCCGGTGCTGATCCTCAGCGTCAGTTCCGACAGCATGCCCGGCACCGAGCTGAGCGACTATGTGGAAACCCTGCTCGCGCGGCAGATCAGCCAGATCGACGGCGTTGGCCAGATCAACATCACCGGCCAGCAACGCCCGGCCATCCGGGTGCAGGCCTCACCCGACAAGCTCGCGGCCATCGGCCTGACCCTCGCCGATGTGCGCCTGGCCATCCAGCAATCGAGCCTCAACCTGGCCAAGGGTGCGATCTATGGTGAAAACAGCGTGTCGACCCTGTCGACCAACGATCAGCTGTTTCACCCCGAGGACTATGCCCAACTGATTGTGTCCTACAAGGACGGTGCACCGGTTCAACTGCGTGATATCGCCAAAGTCGTCAACGGCTCGGAAAACGCCTACGTGCAGGCCTGGTCCGGCGACACACCGGGGGTCAACCTGGTGATTTCGCGCCAGCCCGGCGCAAATATCGTCGAGACCGTCGACCGCATTCAAGCCGAACTGCCGAGGCTGCAAGGCATGCTGCCGGCCTCGGTGCAGGTCAGTGTGCTGAGCGACCGCACCAAGACCATTCGCGCCTCCCTGCATGAGGTGGAAGTGACGCTGCTGATCGCGATTTTGCTGGTGGTGGCGGTCATGGCGCTGTTCTTGCGCCAGCTGTCGGCGACGCTGATCGTGTCCAGCGTGCTGGGGGTGTCGCTGATCGCCAGTTTTGCGCTGATGTACGTGATGGGCTTCAGCCTGAACAACCTGACCCTGGTGGCGATCGTGATCGCCGTCGGCTTCGTGGTGGACGATGCCATCGTGGTGGTGGAGAACATCCATCGACACCTGGAAGCGGGGCTCGACAAACACGAAGCCGCGATCAAGGGGGCCAGCGAGATTGGATTTACCGTGGTGTCCATCAGCTTCTCGCTGGTGGCGGCGTTTATTCCGCTGCTGTTCATGGGCGGCGTGGTCGGGCGTCTGTTCAAGGAATTTGCGCTGACGGCGACCTCGACCATCCTGATTTCGGTGGTGGTGTCGCTGACACTGGCACCGACCCTGGCCGCGCTGTTTATGCGCGCGCCCACGCACCCGGCCCACGACAAGCCCGGTTTCAGCGACCGCCTGCTGGCCGGTTATGCACGCAACCTGCGCCGTGCGCTGGCCCATCAACGCAGCATGGCGGCGATTTTTATCGTGACCCTGGCCCTGGCCGTGGTCGGCTATGTGTTTATTCCCAAGGGGTTCTTCCCGGTGCAGGACACCGGTTTTGTGCTTGGCACCAGCGAAGCGGCGGCCGACGTGTCGTTCCCGGACATGGTCGCCAAGCACAAGGCGCTGGCCGAGATCATTAAGGACGACCCGGCGGTGCAGGCGTTTTCCCACTCGGTGGGCGTGACCGGCAGCAACCAGACCATCGCCAACGGGCGTTTTTGGATCGCCCTCAAAGATCGTGGCGATCGCGATGTGTCGGCCAGCCAGTTTATCGACCGTATCCGCCCGAAACTGGCGAAGGTGCCCGGTATCGTGCTGTACCTGCGCGCCGGCCAGGACATCAACCTCAGCTCCGGCCCCAGCCGTGCACAGTATCAATACGTGCTCAAGAGCAACGACGGCCCGACGCTGAACACCTGGACCCAGCGCCTCACCGAAAAACTGCGCACCAACCCGGCGTTTCGCGACCTGTCCAACGACCTGCAACTGGGCGGCAGCATCACCCACATCAGCATCGACCGCCAGGCGGCGGCACGTTTCGGCCTGACCGCCACCGATGTCGACCAGGCGCTGTACGACGCCTTCGGCCAACGCCAGATCAACGAATTTCAGACCGAGATCAACCAGTACCAGGTGGTGCTGGAACTCGACACCCGGCAGCGCGGCAAGGCCGAAAGCCTGAACTACTTCTACCTGCGTTCGCCGTTGACCAATGAGATGGTGCCGCTGTCGGCCTTGGCCAAGGTCGATCCGCCGAGCGTGGGGCCATTGTCCATCAGCCACGATGGGATGTTCCCCGCCGCCAACCTGTCGTTCAACCTGGCGCCTGGCGTGGCGTTGGGCGATGCGGTGATCATGCTCAATCAGGCCAAGAACGAAATCGGCATGCCTACTACCATCATCGGCAACTTCCAGGGCGCGGCCCAGGCGTTCCAAAGCTCCTTGGCCAGCCAGCCGTGGTTGATCCTCGCGGCGCTGGTGGCGGTCTACATCATTCTGGGTGTGCTGTACGAAAGCTTCGTGCACCCGCTGACGATTATTTCCACCTTGCCGTCGGCGGGCTTGGGCGCACTGATCATGCTGACCCTGATGGGCCAGGACTTCTCGATCATGGCGCTGATCGGCTTGGTGCTGCTGATCGGCATCGTCAAGAAAAACGGCATTCTGATGATCGACTTCGCCCTGGAAGCTCAGCGCGTACGCGGCTTACCGCCCGAAGAAGCAATTTATGAAGCCTGCGTGACGCGGTTCCGGCCGATCATCATGACCACCCTCGCCGCGCTGCTCGGCGCGGTGCCGCTGATGCTCGGTGCCGGCCCCGGCGCAGAAATGCGCCAGCCGCTGGGCATTGCAGTGGTCGGTGGGCTGCTGGTGAGCCAGGCGCTGACGCTGTTCACCACACCGGTCATATACTTGTACCTCGAGAAATTTTTTCACCGGCCCAAACCCGCCGCCACGCTGGCGACCACACACTGAGGCCAAGGCACCGCCCTGGAGCAAAAGGCTCATGCGCGTACTGATTGTTGAAGATGAAGAAAAAACCGCGGACTACCTGCACCGCGGCCTGACAGAACAAGGCTACACCGTCGACGTGGCCCGCGAGGGCATCGAGGGCCTGCACCTGGCGCTGGAGAACGACTACGCGGTGATCGTGCTCGATGTGATGCTCCCCGGCCTAGACGGCTTCGGCGTGCTGCGTGCGATACGTGCACGCAAGCAGACCCCCGTGATCATGCTCACCGCTCGCGAGCGCGTGGAAGACCGCATTCGCGGCCTTCGCGAAGGCGCCGACGATTACCTCGGCAAACCGTTTTCGTTCCTGGAGCTGGTAGCGCGCCTGCAGGCCCTGACCCGCCGCAGCGGCGGCCATGAGCCAGTCCAGGTCACCGTGGCCGACCTGTGGATCGATTTGATCAGCCGCAAGGCCAGCCGCAACAACGTACGCCTGGACCTGACCGCCAAGGAGTTCTCGCTGCTCAGCGTGTTGGCGCGGCGCCAGGGTGAAATCCTTTCCAAGACGGCGATTGCAGAGATGGTCTGGGACATTAATTTCGACAGCGACGCCAACGTCGTCGAAGTGGCGATCAAACGCCTGCGCGCCAAGCTCGACGGGCCCTTCGAACACAAACTGCTGCACACCATCCGTGGCATGGGCTATGTGCTGGAGAACCGCAGTGTCGGCTAACTCCATTGCGCTGCGCCTGAGCGGCATGTTCACCCTGGTGGCGCTGTTGATCTTTGTGTTGATCGGCGGCGCCCTGTACCAGCAGGTGGACCGGGGCCTGGGCCTGTTGCCGGGGGCGGAACTGGATGCGCGCTACAGCGTGCTGGAGTCCTCGGTAAATCGCTTCGGTACGCCGGAGCATTGGGTGAAGATCAAAGCCAAGCTCAAACTGTTGGGCGAGGAAGACAAGCGTATCCGCTTCTGGGTGGTCAGCAGTGACCCAAGCTACGAATACGGTGAGCCTGACGCGCAGATCCGAGCGTTTGCCCAGGGCGCCACCGGAAAACGCGACTTGCACCTGCCCGGCCACGATTATCCGTTCAAGGTGCTGGTGAGCCAGTTTGCGGCGAAGGAGCAACGCCCGCCGCTGCGTTTTATGATTGCCATCGACACCGAGAATTTCCGCGCCACGCAACACCATCTGCTGATGGCCCTGATCGGCCTGGCCTTTGTCGGCGTGGTGCTGGCGGCGCTGCTGGGCTTCTGGGTCTCGCGCATTGGCCTCAAGCCGCTGGAAAAACTCTCGCAGGAAGCGCAGAAACTCGCCCCGCCAAAGCTCTCCGGGCGCCTGCAGCTGTCACCGTTGCCGCCGGAACTCAGGCAATTCGTCAACTCGTTCAACGCCACCCTCGACCGCGTCGAGCAGGCCTACTCTCGCCTGGAATCGTTCAATGCCGACGTGGCCCATGAACTGCGCTCGCCGCTGACCAACCTCATCGGCCAGACCCAGGTGGCGCTCACCCGTGGACGCTCGGCCGAGCATTATCTCGAGGTGCTCGAATCCAATCTGGAAGAGCTGGAGCGGCTGCGCTCGATCATCAACGACATGCTGTTCCTCGCCAGCGCCGACCAGGGCAGCAAGGCCACCAAGCTGATCGAAAGCTCGCTGGCCGATGAAGTGGCAACCACCCTCGACTATCTGGATTTCATTCTCGAAGACGCCCAGGTGCACGTGCAGGTCCAGGGTGATGCCAGGGTGCAGATCGAAAAAGCCCATTTGCGCCGCGCCCTGATCAATCTGCTGAGCAATGCGGTGCAGCACACCGCGCCAGGGCAGGCAATCAACGTAAACATTGAAGTGAACGAGCAGCAAGTGACCATCGGCGTGACCAACCCCGGCGAAGCGATTGCCCTTGAGCACCTGCCACGGCTGTTCGAACGCTTCTATCGCGTGGACGCTTCGCGCAGCAACAGCGGGGCCAATCATGGCTTGGGCCTGGCCATCGTCAAGGCAATTGCGTTGATGCACGGCGGGGATGTATTCGTGCGCAGCGAACACGGCGGCAATACGTTTGGTATCACTCTGCCGGTCTGAGGGCCCACTGCTGCGTTTTCGGCAATAGCCCTTATCTTGTTACACGCTGCATCGCACCGCTCGCCTGCGTTAAGTTGACGCATCGATGATGCGCGACGGTTATTCGGCGGTGGACCGCGACATGGATGAGTATCGGGTGATTGTCGACTATCCGCTGGACGTGTTCTGACCCGCGATCTTTCTTTACAGCGCAGTGTTTAATTTTCATCGGGTACAACTAAACTGCCAGTATTCACACCGCTGAAGTCTGCCCCATGAGTCAACGCCGTGCCCGTACCGTACCAGCGCACCCTGAACTGCTGTTGATTCTCGGCAGCAGCTTCACCGTCGCACTGATTGTGACCATCGTCGCGGCGTTGTTGAGCCGCGAACACACAAGCACGCTGCAAGCGGCTACGCGCTCAACCACCAATATTGCCCAACTGATCAATGCCGATGTGCTGCGTAACGTCGAGCTGTACGACCTGGCCCTGAAAGGGCTGATCACGGCGCAAAAACGTGAAGACTTGTCTCAGGTTAGCGCGGACATCCAACACCTGGTGCAGTTTGATTTAGCGGGTGCCGCGCCTTTCAAGGGTGAGGTTCTGTTGCTCGACGCCAAAGGCACGGTGATCGCAGACTCTTCGACCCTGCAACCCACGCCGCGCAACTTTGCCGACCGCGATTATTTCCAGGTCCACGCCACGAACGCTTTGGCCGGTTTATTTATCAGTCGTCCGTTCAAAATCCGTTGCGACTGCGACCAGGTATGGCGCATGGCGTTCAGTCGGCGTGTGTCCGGGCCCAACGGTGAATTTGCCGGCGTGGCGGTGGCGACCATGCGTCTGGCGTATTTCGACCAACTGTTCAGCACGTTGACGATCGGCAATGGCAGCAGCGTCAACCTCATGAACACGAAGGGCATCCTGCTGGCACAGCAGCCACTGCTCGAGCGGGACATGATCAACAAGGACCTGAGCGATCGACCCAATTTCAAACGCATACTGCGTGAAGGCGATGGCAGCTTCCAGGCCGTCTCTGCCCTCTCTGGCAAGGAGCGTTTGTATACCTTCACCAACGTCGGCGAGCTGCCGCTGATCGTGGTGGTGGCCCTCTCAAGTGACGACGTTCTGGCGCCCTGGCGACGCGCCGCGCTGCTGACCAGCGGCGCCACCGGTATCCTCTGCATCGGTTTGCTGTGGCTCACCTGGATGCTGCGCCGCGAACTGCGGCGCCGCTACCGCGCCGAACGGGTGCTGTCAGAACTGGCAGCCACCGACGCGCTGACCGGGCTGGCCAACCGCCGTATCCTTGACGAGCGCCTGCGCCTGGAATGGGACCGTGCGCAACGCTCGACGGAGCCGTTGACCGTGCTGATGATCGACGTGGACCACTTCAAGGCATTCAACGATCGCCATGGTCATCAAGGCGGCGATGAAGCCTTGCGTACGGTTGCTCAAGTGATCGGCAGCAACATCCGACGACCCGCCGATCTGGCGGCCCGCTATGGCGGGGAAGAATTTGCCGTGGTACTGCCGCATACCGGCGCCAAGGGCGCCTGGGTCATTGCCGAGCATATCCGCAACAGTGTAGAGCAGCTGCCACGGGTGGCTGGCGATGAACGGCCAATCACCGTAAGTATTGGCATGAGCACGTGGGACAAGCACGGACATACGTCGCTGGAGGCTCTGCTGCTGAGCGCCGACCGGGCGCTGTATGAGGCCAAGCACACCGGCCGTAATCGGATTGTGGGTGCGCCAACCCGGTCATGAGGCAAGCTCGCCGCAGCAAGTCATCTGAACCGCAGACATAAAAAAAGGCCACCCGAAGGCAGCCTTTAAAACTAAAGAAAGAGAGTTGTTACTTACACCGCCGCAACGGGACGCATGTAAGAGATCGGTGCGGTGCTGGCATCTTCGAAGGTCACGACTTCCCAAGCGTCTGTCTGCTCAATCAACTTTCGCAGCAGCTGGTTGTTAAGGGCGTGGCCCGACTTGAAGCCTTTGAACTCGCCTATCAGGCTATTGCCCAGCAGGTAGAGGTCACCGATTGCATCGAGGATCTTGTGCTTCACGAATTCGTCTTCGTAGCGAAGGCCGTCTTCGTTCAGTACACCATCCGCGTCGACCACAATGGCGTTTTCAACGCTGCCGCCGAGTGCGAGGTTGTGCTTGCGCAGGTACTCGATGTCACTCATGAAACCAAAGGTACGGGCGCGGCTGACTTCTTTTACGAACGAAGTGCTGGAAAAATCCACGCTTGCACTTTGGGTGCGGTCACGGAATACCGGGTGATCGAAATCGATCTCAAAGCTCACTTTAAAGCCTTCGAACGGGACGAAGGTGGCGCGCTTGTCGCCGTCTTCAACTGTCACTTCCCGCAGAATGCGAATGAACTTCTTGGCTGCGTCCTGTTCTTCCAGGCCGGCAGATTGAATCAAGAATACGAAGGGTCCAGCGCTGCCATCCATGATAGGGACTTCGGACGCGGAGAGCTCGACGTAGGCGTTATCGATGCCCAAACCGGCCATGGCCGAGAGCAAGTGCTCTACCGTGTCCACCTTGACGTCACCGTTGACCAATGTGGTCGACATAGTGGTTTCGCCAACGTTTTCCGCGCGAGCAGGAATCTGCACCGCAGGGTCCAGGTCGGCACGCACAAACACGATGCCGGTGTCGACAGGTGCAGGCTTGAGGGTCAGGTATACCTTCTCCCCGGAGTGCAGACCTACACCTGTGGCACGAATAATATTCTTCAGGGTGCGTTGTTTAATCATGGCTTGGACCGCTTCAGCGCAAATTGCGAACTGGTATCAACAAAGGCTGGCGATAATAGCAGACCAGACCTTTGCTGAACACCAATCACCTTCATAGCCCTGATACATTCCATTAATCGGCCTGACGACGCAGGAATGCCGGGATGTCCAGGTAGTCCAGATCGTCTTGCGGATTCGGGCTACGAGACGCCGCAGCACCGGCCTGAGCCTGGTTGCGCATCACGGTCGGACGGTCCAGATCACGGTAGTTCACCGACGGCAGTTCCTGGCGCGAAGGCGCTGGAGCGGCAGCCGCCTGGCTGGCGTGGCTGGCTTGGCTGTTATGCAGCGTGTTGTCGATGACCTTCACAGGCTTCTCGATTTTCGCGCCCAGACCGGTCGCAACCACGGTCACGTGCAGTTCGTCGCGCATGTCCGGGTCGATAACGGTACCGACTTTGACCATGGCGTGCTCGGAAGCGAAGGCTTCGATGATGCTACCCACGTCGGAGTACTCACCCAGGGACAGGTCAGGACCGGCGGTGATATTCACCAGAATGCCGCGTGCACCTTGCAGGTTCACATCTTCGAGCAGCGGGTTGCGGATGGCCGCTTCGGTGGCTTCGCGTGCACGGTTCGGACCGCTGGCGCAGCCGGTGCCCATCATCGCCATGCCCATTTCGCTCATCACGGTACGTACGTCGGCAAAGTCGACGTTGATCATGCCTGGGCGCTTGATGATGTCGGAGATACCACGAACGGCACCGGCCAGTACATCGTCAGCCTTGGCGAACGCGGACAGCAGGCTTGCGTCCTTGCCCAGGATGGTCAGCAGCTTCTCGTTGGGGATGGTGATCAACGAGTCGACGCTTTCAGACAGCAGACGGATGCCTTCGTCGGCGATCTGCATGCGCTTGCGGCCTTCGAACGGGAACGGACGCGTCACGACGGCAACCGTCAGGATCCCCATTTCCTTGGCCACTTCGGCAATGATCGGTGCAGCACCGGTACCGGTACCGCCGCCCATGCCGGTGGTGATGAACACCATGTTGGTGCCTTGCAGCACTTCGGCAATACGCTCGCGGTCTTCCAGAGCGGCCTGACGGCCGACTTCCGGATTGGCGCCCGCGCCGAGGCCCTTGGTCACGGCTGTGCCCAATTGCAGGATGGTCCGCGCGCCGATGCTTTTCAGCGCCTGGGCATCAGTGTTGGCGCAGATGAATTCAACGCCTTCAATGTTGCTCTTGACCATATGGTTGACAGCGTTGCCGCCGCCACCGCCGACGCCGATCACTTTAATGACCGGGCTGGCGGGGATGTTGTCTACGAGTTCGAACATGTTCCCTCTCCTTTCGTTTTCTCTAGTTTTTTCGCCTACTGCTTACATCAGCTCCAAGCTTCAAGCGATAAGCCGCAAGCCTGGAGCGCCGTACTCTTGAAGCTTGCGGCTTGTCGCTTGCCGCTAACTTCGTTAGAAGTTGCCTTTTACCCATGCCTGCAACCGCTCGAACAACGGCGCTTTGGCTTCGTCGTCGCTGCGGTAGCTGTCACGGTTACTCGGGCCCGACAGGGAAATGCCGTCGGTCTGCTTTTGCAGCCCGTACAACAGCAAGCCCACACCGGTGGAATAAATCGGGTTGCGTACCACGTCACCCAGGCCTTTGACGCCATGGGGCACGCCCAGGCGGACGGGCATGTGGAAGATTTCCTCGGCCAGTTCGACCGCGCCTTCCATCTTCGAGGTACCGCCGGTCAGCACGATGCCGGCCGGGATCAAATCTTCGTAGCCGCTGCGGCGCAGTTCAGCCTGGATCAGGGTGAACAACTCGTCGTAGCGTGGCTCGACCACTTCAGCCAGGGCCTGGCGCGACAGTTCGCGCGGTGGACGATCACCCACACTCGGCACTTTGATGGTCTCACCGGCGCCGGCCAGTTTGGCCAGGGCACAGGCGTAGCGGATCTTGATTTCTTCGGCGTACTGAGTCGGTGTGCGCAACGCCATGGCGATGTCGTTGGTCACCTGGTCGCCGGCAATCGGGATCACGGCAGTGTGACGAATCGCACCCTCGGTGAAGATCGCGATGTCGGTGGTGCCGCCGCCGATGTCCACCAGGCACACGCCCAGTTCTTTTTCGTCGTCGGTCAGCACCGAGTAGGCCGAAGCAAGCTGCTCAAGAATGATGTCGTCGATTTCCAGGCCGCAGCGGCGCACGCATTTTTCAATGTTCTGTGCGGCGTTGACGGCACAGGTCACCACGTGGACCTTGGCTTCCAGACGCACGCCCGACATGCCCAGGGGCTCGCGAACGCCTTCCTGATTATCGATCACGTAGTCC
This sequence comes from Pseudomonas sp. EYE_354, assembly GCF_023148575.1. Lineage (NCBI taxonomy): Bacteria > Pseudomonadati > Pseudomonadota > Gammaproteobacteria > Pseudomonadales > Pseudomonadaceae > Pseudomonas > Pseudomonas sp. EYE_354. The sequence continues at coordinate 260,184 of NZ_JAHXNQ010000001.1, read as the reverse complement.
TGCGGCAGGGTGTGCAGCACGCGCTGGTCAGCCGGGATCGCCACGGCCTGGGCAGCGTCGAGCACGCGCTCAAGGTCGGCCGAACTGACTTCACGGTCGCGGATCGCCACGATGCCGTGGGAGTTCAGGCTGCGGATGTGGTTGCCCGCAACGCCGACAAATGCCGAGTGAATCCGGCAACCGGCCATCAGCTGCGCTTCTTCGATAGCGCGCTGGATCGATTGCACGGTGGACTCGATATTCACCACCACGCCCTTCTTCAGGCCCCGGGACGGATGCGTGCCAATACCGACGATCTCGATCGTGCCGTCTTCCCCGACCTCGCCCACCAGCGCCACCACCTTGGAGGTGCCGATATCGAGACCGACGATCATTTTGCCGCTTTGCACGTTTGCCATGGGTCCTGCCTCTTCTTAATTCTTCGCGACAGCGGGTTGCGCTGCCGTGGGCGCAGCCGGTTCACGCCAGCCGACGGCAAGGCCGTTGGCGTAACGCAGGTCGACGCTCGCAATGTTCGTAATCTGTTCTTTCAAGGTCTTGTCATAGATGGCGATAAAACGGCGCATCTTTTCCACCAAGCGGTCGCGTCCCAGCAACAACTGGATGCCCGGGCCGGAACTGCCTGCCCCGGTCGTCAAAAACCAGCTGCCCCGTTCACGCAGTTCCAGGCGTGCAATGGAGAAGCCCAGTGGCCGCAGCATCTGGCTCAAGGCCTGGTACTGCTGCATCACTTGCTGCTGCGCCCGCTGCGGCCCGAACAACTGCGGCAGGTGCTCGTAGTTGGCCAACTCACGCGGCGTGAACGCCTGGCCCTGGTTGTTCAACAGCGCTTCCTCGCCCCAACGGGCCACGGGCAGTTGTTCTTCCAGGCGGATCGTCACCTGATCCGGCCACACACGGCGGACTTCGGCGTGGGCGATCCACGGCATCTGTTCCAGCTCGCGACGCATCCCCGCCAGGTCGATGGTAAAAAAGCTCGCCGCCAGGAACGGGCCGATGCGCTGTTGTACCGCTTGCTGGCTGATGTAGCTCAAATCGCCCTGCACGCTGATTTTGGTAATCGGCCGATCGGCGTACGGCAGCAGACGCTGCGCGCCTTCATACGTGCCGAAGCCCAGCACCACCAATAACACCGGCCAGAACAGCGCCTTGAGGAAACCAAAGTTGGCTTTCGGCAGGCGCGCCGACATCGGCTCTTTAGCCACCATTCGGCTGGCACCCCGTGGCACCGGCTTGCGGCTCGGTGCTTGTGGGGGCTGATGACGAAGCGATGCGCCTTTCATGTCTTAGCCTCGGGACTCGATACTGGCCGCCAGAATCGCCAGCACCAATTGCTGGAAATCCAGGCCGGCCGCGCGGGCTGCCATAGGGACCAGGCTGTGGTCGGTCATGCCCGGTGCCGTGTTGACTTCCAGGAACCAGAAATTCCCTGCGTCGTCCTGCATCACGTCCGCCCGCGCCCAACCGGCGATACCCAGCGCCTCACAGGCTTTCGCCGTGAGGTCCATCAATTCCTGTTCCTTGGTTGCGTCAAGGCCACATGGGATCCGGTACTGGGTATCGGAGGCCACATACTTGGCGTCGTAGTCGTAAAACGTGTGGGGCGTGCCCAATGCGATGGGCGGCAATACCTGGCCACGCAGGGTGGCGATGGTGTACTCGGGACCCTGGATCCACTGTTCCACCAACACTTGCGAATCGTAGGTACTTGCCGCTTTCCATGCGTCGATCAATTCGGCGGCCGAGTTCACTTTGGCCATGCCGATACTGGAGCCTTCATGGGCAGGTTTGACGATCAAAGGCAGGCCCAGTTCCTCGGCTGCGGAAATACAATCGTCTTCGCTGCACAGCACGCTGTGGCGCGGGGTTGGAATGCCCAGGCTGTGCCACACCTGCTTGGTGCGCAACTTGTCCATCGCCAGTGCCGAGGCGAGGATGCCGCTGCCGGTGTAAGGGATCCCGGCACACTCCAGCAGGCCTTGCATGCTGCCGTCTTCACCGCCGCGGCCGTGAAGAATGATGAACGCACGGTCGATCTTTTCAGCCTGCAAGCGCGCGAGGAAGTCATCGCCCACTTCGATACCGAACGCATTCACACCGGCGCTTTGCAGCGCCTCAAGCACCGCGTTGCCGGACTTGAGCGATACTTCACGCTCTGCGCTCTTGCCGCCAAACAGCACGGCCACGCGACCGAAGTCGGCTGGCGCGATGGTCGAAAACAGGGAGCCGTAGTCAGTGGTCATTTCGACTTCCCCTGTGCGGCTGCGAACAACGGGCTCGCCAGCAATTTGGGGGCAAGGCCGCCGATATCGCCGGCGCCCTGGCACAACAGAATGTCGCCGGCACGCAGCAGTGGCTTGACGATGGGCGCCAGGTCCACGCCCCGTTCGATGTAGATCGGGTCCAATTGGCCACGCTGACGGATGCTGTTGCACAGCTTGCGGCTGTCGGCTCCCGGGATCGGTTCTTCACCGGCCGGGTAAACCTCCATCAGCAGCAGCACGTTGGCATCGGCCAGTACATTGACGAAGTCGTCGTACAAATCGCGGGTGCGGCTGTAGCGGTGCGGCTGGTAGACCATCACCAAACGACGCTCCGGCCAGCCACCGCGTACGGCCTTGATCACTGCAGCCACTTCGGTCGGGTGGTGACCGTAGTCGTCCACCAACATCACGTCACCGCCGTCTACCGGCAAATGGCCGTAGACCTGGAAGCGACGGCCCACACCGGCAAAGCGCGAGAGGCCTTCGACAATGGCCTCATCGCTGACGCCTTCGTCGGAGGCAATGCAGATGGTCGCCAGGGAATTCAATACGTTGTGGTTGCCCGGCATGTTCACCGACACATCCAGCGGCTCACGGTCAGGACGCAGCACGGTGAAGAAGGTTTGCATGCCTTCCTGGCGCACATTGATAGCGCGTACGTCGGCGTCTTCGCTGAAACCGTAGGTCACGGTTGGGCGCTTGACCTGCGGCAGGATCTCGCGCACCACCGGGTCGTCCAGGCACACCACGGCCAAACCGTAGAACGGCAGGTTGTGCAGGAACTCGACGAAGGTTTTCTTCAACTTGTTGAAGTCGCCGTCGTAGGTGGCCATGTGGTCTTCGTCGATGTTGGTCACGACGGCCACCAGCGGTTGCAGGTGCAGGAAGCTGGCGTCGCTCTCATCGGCTTCGGCGATCAGGTAACGGCTGGTGCCGAGCTGGGCGTTGGTGCCGGCTGCATTCAGGCGGCCACCGATCACGAACGTCGGGTCCAGGCCACCGGCGGCGAACACCGAGGCGATCAGGCTGGTGGTGGTGGTCTTGCCGTGGGTACCGGCAACGGCGATACCGTGGCGATAGCGCATCAGCTCGGCCAGCATTTCAGCGCGTGGCACCACGGGAATACGGCGCTCAAGGGCAGTGGCAACTTCCGGGTTGGAGGTGTTCACGGCACTGGATACCACCAGCACGTCAGCGTCGGCGGCGTTTTCGGAACGGTGGCCGATAAATATCTGTGCACCGAAGGACTTCAGGCGCTCGGTAACCGGCGATTCTTTCAAGTCGGAGCCGGACACCTGGTAGCCCAGGTTGAGCAGAACTTCGGCAATACCGCACATGCCCACGCCGCCGATACCGACGAAGTGGATACGACGGATACGGCGCATCTCGGGGTGCGGCATGGCTTTCTGATTCTCAACCATGGGCCACCTCCAGGCAGATATCGACCACGGTGCGGGTTGCGTCAGGTTTGGCCAGGCGGCTTGCGGTGCTCGCCATGCTGTTGAGTCGTTCCGGTTGCATCAAAACCTCGGTCAGGCGTGCGGCCAAATCGGCGGCGCCAGTCGTTCTTTGCGGCAGCAGGAAGGCAGCGCCCTCCCCGGCCAAATATTCGGCGTTGCGGGTCTGGTGATCGTCGATCGCATGGGGCAAAGGCACCAGCAAGGACGGCAGACCGGCGGCGGCCAGTTCACTGACGGTCAGCGCACCAGCGCGACAGACCACCAGGTCGGCCCAGCCATAGGCATGGGCCATGTCTTTGAAGAAAGGCTGTACGTTGGCCTCCACACCGGCTTCGCGATAACGCGTGGCGGTGATTTCATCGTGGTGCTTGCCGGCCTGATGGAAGATCTCCGGACGCAACTCCACAGGGAGTTGCGCCACGGCGTCGGGCAGCAATTTATTCAACGGTTCTGCGCCCAGGCTTCCGCCCAGGATCAGCAGATGCGCCTTGCGCCCGGTCAGGGCCTGGCGCGTGATGTCCATAAACAGCTCAGTGCGCACCGGATTGCCGGTGGTACGGCGCTTCGCCGATGCGGCAAAGGTATTCGGGAACGCTTCACACACCCGCGCGGCCAGTGGCACCAGCAGGCGGTTGGCGGTACCGGCAACGGCGTTCTGCTCGTGCACGATCACCGGCACGCCAGCGAGCCTGGCCGCCACGCCGCCAGGACCGGTCACATAACCGCCAAAGCCCAGCACGCACACCGGCTGCAACTCACGGATGACTTTGCGCGCCTGCCACACCGCTTTGAGCAACACGAACGGTGCCTTGAGCAGGGACAACTTGCCCTTGCCGCGCAGACCGGTGACGTTGATCAGGTGCAGCGCCAAGCCGGCGTTAGGCACCAGTTCGTTTTCGATGCCACGCGGTGTACCCAGCCAGTGCACGGTATACCCACGGTTCTGGAACTCCCGCGCGCAAGCCAGGGCCGGGAACACATGGCCCCCGGTGCCGCCCGCCATGATCAGCACGTTAGCGCCCATGGGTCGGCTCCTCGGCGAAGTCGCTTTCGCTGAACTCCATCTCTTCGCTGCCCAGGTGGGTTCGACTCTCCCACTCGATGCGCAGCAACAAGCCAAGACAAGCACAGCAAATCACCAACGAACTGCCGCCGTAACTGAGGAACGGCAAGGTCAGCCCCTTGGTCGGCAGCAGGCCGACGTTCACCCCGATGTTGATCAGGAACTGGCCGATCCACAGGAACGACAAGCCATACGCCACGTAAGCGGCGAAATACTGTTTGGCCTTTTCGGCCCACAGGCCGATGTACATGCCGCGTACACACACGAACACGAACAACGCCACGGTGCACAGCGAACCCACCACGCCCAGTTCTTCGGCCAATACCGAGAACACGAAGTCGGTGTGCGCCTCGGGCAGGTAGAACTGCTTCTGCACACTGTTGCCCAGGCCCACACCCAGCCACTCGCCGCGACCAAAGGCGATCAGCGCCTGGGTCAACTGGTAGCCGGAGCCGAACTGGTCGGACCAGGGGTCGGTAAAGGTGATCAAGCGCGCCATCCGGTAGGGTTGCGCCTGCACCAGAACGGTCACGGCCGCCACGGCCAACACCACCATCAAACTGAAGCGGAACAGGCCTACGCCCCCCAGGAACAACATCGCGGCAGCGGCACCCATCATCACGACGGTGGCACCAAAATCGGGCTCCATCAGCAACAGACCGGCCATGGGCAGCAGCACGATGAAGGGCTTGAAGAAGCCCATCCAGCTTTCGCGCACTTCTTTCTGACGACGCACCAGATAACCGGCCAGGTAGATCACCACGAACACCTTGGCGATTTCAGACGGCTGCACGTTGAACGCACCGAAGCCGATCCAGCGCATCGAGCCGTTCACCTCGCGGCCGATACCCGGCAGAATCACCATGATCAGCAGGCCGAACGCACCGATCAGCATCAACCAACCCAGGCGTTGCCAGGTGGCGATGGGGATCATCATGGTAACGATGCACGTGCCCAGCCCGATGATCAGGTACACCAGGTGGCGAATCATCATGTACAGGGTGTTGCCCGACTGCACGGCAGCCACTTCGGAAGACGCCGAGGTGATCATCACCAGGCCCAGGCCCAGCAACGCGAGGCAACCGGCGAGCATCGGGAAATCGAGGTCGATACCGCGACCGGTGATGATCGGCGACGGGTACGGCTTGATGATGTTTCTCAGATCAACGCTCATGCCAAGCCCTCCACGGCGCGGGCGAACAGCTGGCCGCGCTCTTCGTAGTTCTTGAACATGTCGAAGCTGGCACACGCCGGCGACAGCAGCACCGCATCCCCCGGCTGGGCCAGGGCTTTGCACTGGGCAATGGCGTCGTCCAGCGACGTGGCGCGCACTTGCAGCACGGCATCACCCAAGGCGTCGGCGATTTTGTCGGCATCACGGCCCATCAACACCACGGCGCGGCAATGCGCGGCCACCGGGGCCTTGAGGTCCTTGAAATCGGCACCTTTGCCGTCGCCACCGGCGATCAGCACCAGCTTGCCATCAATGTCGGCGCCAAGGCCTTCGATGGCGGCCAATGCGGCACCGACGTTAGTGGCCTTGGAGTCGTTGTAATAGCTGACGCCGTTCAGGTCGCGCACCCATTGGCAGCGATGTTCCAGGCCGCCGAAGGTGCGCAGGGTCGACAACATGGCGTCGAACGGCAGGCCCACGGCATGCCCCAGCGCCAATGCAGCCAAGGCGTTGGACTGGTTATGGGCGCCACGGATTTTCAACTCGCGCACAGGCATCAGATTCTGGAATTCGAAGGCCAGGTATTTCTCGCCGTTCTCTTCGCGAATGCCGAAGCCCTTGAAGTCCGGTTTGCCCAGGCCGAAGGTCCAGCAGGGCAGGCCTTCACCCATCAACGGACGGCTAAGGGCGTCCTGACGGTTGACCACCACCTGCTTGGCGCCGCGGAAGATCCGATGCTTGGCCAAATGGTAGGCGGGCAAGCCGCTGTAGCGGTCCATGTGGTCTTCGCTGACGTTCAGCACGGTGGCTACTTCAGCGCCCAGGTCGTGGGTGGTCTCGAGCTGGAAGCTCGACAGCTCCATCACGTACAGCTCGACGTCATCGCTGAGCAGATCCAGCGCCGGCGTGCCGAGATTGCCGCCCACGGCCACACGCTTGCCGGCCGCAACCGCCATCTCGCCGACCAAGGTGGTCACGGTGCTTTTTGCGTTGGAACCGCTGATGGCCACGATCGGCGCCTTCGCGTTACGGGCGAACAGGTCGATATCGCCGGACAGCTTCACGCCGCGCGCCGCCGCCGCTTGCAGGGCCGGTGTGGCCAGGGCCAGGCCGGGGCTCACGTAGAGCTCGTCGGCACGGCACAGAAACTCGACATCCAGCTCGCCACAACGCACTTCCACGTGCGGGTAGTCACGGCGCAGCGTGACCAGCTCCGGTGGATTTTCCCGCGTATCGGCCACGGCAAACGACGTGCCCCGGTTCGCCAGGAAGCGAACCAGGGACATGCCGCTCTTGCCGAGGCCGACAACGATGCGGAAGTGGTCTGAAGCGATCAGGGACACTCGTTTCTACCTCAGTTTCAGGGTGGCAAGGCCGACCAGTACCAGAATCACGGTGATAATCCAGAAACGGACAATCACGCGTGGCTCAGGCCAGCCCTTGAGTTCAAAGTGGTGGTGAATCGGCGCCATGCGGAACACGCGGCGCCCGGTCAACTTGAAGGATGCCACCTGGATGACCACCGACAGGGTTTCCATCACGAACACGCCGCCCATGATGAACAACACGATTTCCTGACGAACGATCACCGCGATGGTGCCCAGGGCCGCGCCCAGCGCCAGAGCGCCGACGTCACCCATAAAGACTTGCGCCGGGTAGGTGTTGAACCACAAAAAGCCCAGGCCCGCACCAATCAGCGCACCGCAGAACACAATCAGCTCGCCCGCGCCCGGCACGTAAGGGATCAGCAGGTATTCGGCGAATTTCACGTTACCCGACAGGTAGCAGAAGATACCGAGCGCACCGCCCACCATCACCGTCGGCATGATCGCCAGGCCGTCGAGGCCGTCGGTCAGGTTCACCGCGTTGCTGGAGCCGACGATCACGAAGTAGGTCAACACCACGAAGCCAATCCCCAGGGGGATGCTGGCGTCCTTGAGCATCGGGATGATCAACGTGGTTTCCACGGCGCTTGGCGCGGTGGTGTACAGGAAGATCGCGGCGGCAAGGCCGAACACCGACTGCCAGAAGTACTTCCAGCGGCTCGGCAGGCCCTTGGAGTTCTTCTCGATCACTTTGCGGTAGTCATCCACCCAACCGATGGCGCCGAACAGCAAGGTCACCAGCAACACCACCCACACGTAGCGGTTATGCAGGTCGGCCCACAGCAAGGTGCTGATGCCGATGGACGACAGGATCAGCGCGCCGCCCATGGTCGGCGTACCGGACTTGGACAGGTGCGACTGCGGGCCGTCATTGCGCACCGATTGACCAATTTGCAGGTTCTGCAGGGTGCGGATCATCCACGGCCCTAAAAACAGCGACAAAGACAGCGCGGTCAGCACACCCAGGATCCCGCGCAGGGTCAGGTACTGAAAGACCGCGAAGCCTTTGTGGAACTGTTGCAGATACTCAGCCAGCAGCAGCAGCATTAATGTTTCTCCGTACTTGAGCCACACAAGGCTGCGACGACGTTTTCCATCACCGCGCTGCGCGATCCCTTGATCAAAATGGTTGTGTGTGTGTCGTGTTCGGCGACCGTCAGCGCCTGAATCAGCTCGGCCTGGGTGGCGAAATGCTGCGCACCGGGGCCGAAGGCGTTGACGGCATGCGCCATGTTCGTGCCAACCGCGTAGAGGGCGTCGACTTTACCGGCGGCATACGCGCCGACTTCGCGGTGGCCTTGTTCAGCCCAGTCGCCTAACTCGCCGATATCGCCCAGGACCAGCACCTTGCGCCCGTCAAACCCTTTGAGCAGGTCGACCGCGGCGTTGATGGAGGACGGGTTGGCGTTATAGGTGTCGTCGATCACGCGCATGCCGTTGGTGGCCAATTGCGCCACGGTGCGCCCTTTGACAGGCTGGACCGCACCCAGCCCTGTCGCGATGCCGAACAGCGACACGCCAAGGGCGTAAGCGGCAGCGGCAGCGGCCAAGGCGTTCGCCACGTTATGGTGACCCAACAGGTTCAGTTGCACCTGCTCACTGCCCTGCGGGGTGTGCAAGGTGAAGGACGGGCAACCACGGGCATCGACGCTGATGTCGGACGCATGGAAATCGGCCGCAGCGTTCAGCACGGCAAACGTCAGGACCTTGCGCCCGGCGGCGCGTACACGCCAGGTTTCGAAGGCCTTGTCATCCAGATTCAATACCGCCGTGCCCGACGCTGCGAGGCCTTCAAGGATTTCACCCTTGGCTTCGACGATCTTGTCCGGGCCACCGAACTCGCCGACATGGGCGGTACCCGCGTTGTTGATGATCGCAACGTGGGGCTTGGTCAACGCCACGGTGTAGGCGATTTCGCCGATGCGCGAAGCCCCAAGCTCGATCACCGCCGCCGTGTGTTCCGGGGCCAGTTCGAGCAGGGTCAGCGGAGCGCCGAAATCATTGTTCAGGTTGCCACGGGTCGCGAGCACCGGGCCGCGTGTACGCAGTACCCCGGCGAGCAGCTCCTTGACCGTGGTCTTGCCGCTGGAACCGGTGACGGCGGCAACGGGCTTGTCGAACGCGGCACGGTTCAACGCGCCCAGTTGACCGAGGGCCAGACGGGTATCGGTGACCAGCAGTTGCGGCAACGCACAGTCCGCCACTTCACGCTCGACCAACGCGCCGACGGCACCTTTGGCGGCAACCTCGTTGAGGTAATCGTGACCGTCGAAACGCGGCCCCGTCAGGGCAACAAACAGCTGCCCGGGTTTGATCGCACGGCTGTCGATACTCACGCCGCCAAAGCTGCAATCGCTCGACAGGATGCGGGCCGACAGGGACGGGGCCAGTTCGCTGAACGTCATCGCCTTAAGCATGGGCAACCTCCCAGGCGGTCAGGGCCCGATCGGCCTCGATCAGGTCGGAGAAGGCATGGCGCTCGCCGTTGATTTCCTGGTAGTCCTCATGCCCTTTGCCGGCCAGCACCACCACATCGTCAGCGCTGGCGCCGGCGATCAATTGGGCGATGGCGGCACCGCGACCGGCAACAAACGTGGCCTTGGACACGTCTTTAAAGCCGGCGCGGATGTCGTCGAAAATCTGGCGCGGGTCTTCACTGCGCGGGTTGTCATCGGTGACGAGCACGCCATCGGCCAGGCGCTCGACGATCTCGGCCATCAACGGGCGCTTGCCGCGGTCACGATCACCGCCGCAACCGAACAGGCACAGCAGCTTGCCCTTGGCATGAGGACGCAGGGCTTCGAGGACTTTTTCCAGGGCGTCCGGGGTGTGGGCGTAATCGACCACTACCAACGGCTGCGTGCCGCCCCCCAGGCGCTGCATGCGACCGGCGGGCCCTTCCAGCTTCGGCAGGACCTTGAGGATTTCGTCGAGGGCGTAATCCAGACCGAGCAGCGCGCCGATGGCGGCGAGAACGTTGCTCAGGTTGAAACGACCGAGCAGGGTACTGCGCAGGTGGTGTTCGCCCTGGGGCGTGACCAACGTGGCACGTACGCCTTCGTCATTGAATTGGGCTTGGCGGCAATACAGGTACGCGCTGGAATCCAGCAGGCTATAACTGATCAGCCGGGCTTCGCTGTCTTGGGCAGCCAGTTGGCAGCCGAATTCGTCATCCAGGTTCACCACCCGGCACTTCAGGTCATTCCAGGCAAACAGCTTGGCCTTGGCGGCGGCGTAGGCTTCCATGGTGCCGTGGTAATCCAGATGATCGCGCGACAGGTTGGTCATCACGGCCACGTCAAACGCCAGCGCCGTGACACGGCCCTGGTCCAGGCCGTGGGAGGACACTTCCATGGCAACGGCCTTGGCACCGGCCTTTTTCAGGTCGGCCAGAGTCGCCTGCACGGCAATCGGGTTCGGCGTGGTGTGCAGGCCGCTTTGCAACGCGCCATAAAAGCCGGTGCCCAGGGTGCCGACGATGCCGCAATGCTGGCCCAACAGGTCAAGAGCCTGGGCGACCAGTTGGGTCACGCTGGTTTTGCCGTTGGTACCGGTCACGCCCACCAGGTTGAGGTGGCGGCTCGGTTCGCCATAAAAACGCCCGGCGATGTCCGACAATTGCTTAGTCAGGCCCTTGACCGGAATCAATGGCACGTCGGTAATCGGCAGCACCGTGGCGCCTTCGGCCTCATAGGCTACCGCGGCCGCACCGCGCTGCAACGCATCGGCAATATGCGCACGGCCATCGACTTTGCCGCCCGGCACGGCCAGGAATAGGTCGCCGGGGCGCACATTACGGCTGTCCAGGGTCAACTCGCGAATCAGCAGATCGCGGCCGGCGTGAGCAAAAATCTTGTTCAAACTAAGAGACATCAGCCGCGCCCTCCGTTGGCTTTGACTGCAGCAACCGGTGGTCCGGCGTTCGCTTGTTCGGTCGGCGGCAGGTTGTCCGGCGTGACGTTCATCAAGCGCAGGGTGCCGGACATCACTTTGCTGAACACCGGCGCCGAGACCAGGCCACCGAAGTAACCGGCTTTGCTCGGCTCATCGATGACAACGACGATGGCATAGCGTGGATCGCTCATCGGTCCGAAGCCGGCGAACAGCGAACGGTAGGAGTTTTCGGCATAGCCCTTGGTACCCACCGATGTCTTACGGGCGGTACCGGACTTGCCTGCAACGTGGTACGCCGGCACCTGGGCACGGAACACACCCCGTGGTGCTTCGATCACTTGTTGCAGCATGCCTTGCATGGTCTTGGCGACGTTTTCCGGAATCACCTGGGTGGCTTTCGGCGCTTCGTCGACGTGGATGAGGCTCAAGGGAACCATGCGGCCATTGTTGGCCAGCACCGAGAACGCATGGGCCAACTGGATCGCGGTCACGGACAGGCCGTAGCCGTAGGAAAGCGTGGCGGTTTCGGCTTTTTTCCAGTCGCGGTAGTTCGGCAGGTTGCCGACGCGCTCGCCCGGGAAGTCGAGGCCGGTGGGTTGGCCAAGGCCGATTTTTTGCGCCAGGTGGTAGATGGTTTCGCCGCCGATATCGAAGGCAACCTTACTCATGCCAACGTTACTGGAGTTGATCAGGATACCTGTCAGATCCAGCACCGGACCTTCGGTGCGCGATACGTCACGAATGGTGTATTTACCCAACTGCAAGGTGCCCGGATACACCTCGACCTTGTCGCTGGGTTTCCAGCGCCCGGTTTCCAGGGCAGCACTCATGGAGATGGCTTTCATGGTCGAACCCGGCTCGAACACGTCGATCATTGCGCGGTTACGCATCATCGCCGGCTGCAGGTTACGGCGGTTGTTCGGGTTGTAGGTCGGCTGGTTGACCATGGCCAGGATCTCGCCGGTCTTCACGTCCATGATCACCAGGCTTCCGGCCTTGGCGCCATTCTCGATGATCGCGTTGCGCAGCTCGCGGTTGGCCAGGTATTGCAGGCGCAGGTCAATCGACAACGCCAAGGGCTTACCGGCCTTGGCGTTTTTGGTGACTTGGACATCCTTGATCAGTCTGCCACGCCGATCCTTGATGACTTGTCGCTTGCCGGGCACCCCGGCCAGCCATTCGTCGTAGGCCAGTTCCACACCTTCGCGACCGTGGTCGTCAATGTCGGTAAAGCCGACCATGTGGGCGGTGGTTTCACCGGCCGGGTAGAAACGACGGAATTCCTCAATGCCATAGACACCGGGGACTTTAAGATCGAGCACTTGCTGGCCCTGTTCCGGGGTCAGGCCGCGAACCAGGTAGATGAATTCTTTATTGGCCTGGGCTTGCAGGCGCTCGGCCAAGGCCTTCGGGTCTTGCCCAAGGGCGGCGGCAAGGGCCGGCCAGCGATCCTTGGCCGCTTGCAGTTCCTTGGCGTTGGCCCACAGGGTGGTGACCGGCGTACTGACGGCCAGTGGCTCACCGTTACGGTCGGTGATCAGGCCGCGGTGCGCAGGAATGGGGATATGACGCAGGCTGCGGGCGTCGCCCTGGCCGATCAGGAAGTCGCGGTTGACCACTTGCAGGTCGACGATCCGCCAGGCGATCGCACCCACCATCAATGCCAGCAAGCCGAGCATCAGACGGAAACGCCATGGGTAGAGTGCACCCTCAAGTTTCATCATGGCGCCACCATGCGAACTTCGGCCGCGCCCGGGATGTGCATTTTCAGCTGTTCTGTGGCCAGCACTTCGATACGGCTATGGGCCGTCCAGGTGCTTTGCTCAAGGATCAAACGACCCCACTCCGCCTGCGCCTTGTCGCGCACGCTCAGCTCCCCGTACAGGGTGTTGAGTAACTGGCGGTTGTAGTGGGCGCTGTAGGACACCGCGATTGCGGAGACCAATACGCCGACGTACAGCAGCATCATAAAGAAGCTGCCGCCCGGCAGGGGTTTGGCGAAAAGCTTGCTCACCGCAACTTCTCCGCGACGCGCATGACGGCGCTACGGGAGCGTGGGTTGGCCTTCAGTTCAGTTTCGGAAGCGAACTGCGCTTTGCCATGGATTTTGATTTTCGGCACAAACGCTTCGAAACGTACCGGCAGGTTGCGCGGCAGGTTATCGGATTCGCCCTTGACCAGGCGGCGCATGAACAGTTTGACGATGCGGTCTTCCAGGGAGTGGAAGCTGATCACCACCAGGCGACCGCCCACTTCCAGCGCCTCAAGGGCCGCCTCAAGGCCAGCCTCCAGGTCGCCCAATTCGTTGTTGACGTGGATACGCAGCCCCTGGAACGCACGGGTTGCCGGGTTCTTACCCTTTTCCCATGCAGGGTTGGCGACCTTGAGCACCTCGGCCAGGTCGGCGGTGCGCTCGAACGGCTGGATCTCGCGACGCTCGACCACCGCGCGGGCCATACGGCCGGCGAAGCGTTCTTCGCCGTATTCCTTGAAAACGCGAGCGATTTCTTCCACCGGCGCGGTGGCGATGAACTGTGCAGCACTGACACCACGAGTGGGGTCCATGCGCATATCGAGCGGGCCGTCGTTCATGAAACTGAAGCCACGCTCAGGGTCATCGAGCTGTGGCGAGGACACGCCCAAGTCGAGCAAAACCCCGGCCACCTTGCCCGCCATGCCGCGCTCGGCCACTTCGGCGCCCAGCTCGGCAAAGCTGCGCTGCACAACGACAAAGCGGCCGTCTTCGGCCGCTAGCGCTTGCCCGGTGGCAATCGCTTGGGGGTCCTTGTCGAACCCGAGGAGCTTGCCGTCGGGCCCGAGCCGGCTGAGGATCAAGCGGCTATGCCCGCCCCTGCCGAACGTGCCATCCAAATAGCAGCCATCCGCGCGTACGGCGAGAGCCTCAACGGCTTCGTCAAGCAGTACGGTGATGTGGTTAAAGCCGCTATCAATAGTCACAGGATCAAATCACGCAGTTCATCAGGCATAGCGCCCGGTTGTTGAATAGCAGCCAGGTCTGCTGCAGAAACAGCATCCCAGGCATCTTCGTCCCACAATTGGAACTTGTTCAGTTGACCGACCAGCATCGCGCGCTTATCGAGCTTGGCGTATTCGCGCAAACGCGGCGGCACCAGGAAACGACCGCTGCCATCGAGCTCGAGGTCGACGGCATTACCAATCAGCAAACGCTGCAGACGGCGGTTTTCTTCACGCAATGAAGGCAGGGCACGCAACTTGGTTTCAATCAACTCCCACTCATCGAGGGGGTAAACACATAAACAAGGGTCAACGGCGTCAATCGTGATGATTAACTGTCCGGAACTTCGCGAAATGAGCTCGTCACGATACCGGCTCGGCATGGCGAGACGGCCTTTTGCATCGAGACTGATAGCGTTAGCTCCGCGAAACACAGATGCGTTTCTCCAATTTTTAGCGTTTTACGTTCAAAAAACCCACTTTGTGCCACTTTCCGCCACTTGCGCACACTATAGGAATGCGCCCACCACACCGTCAAGGCACGGATTCAAGGAAAAGCCTTACAGAACGGAGATTTAGGAGCGTAAAGGGAGGAGAAACCAGAGTTCCGCGATGTTTTTGACCCAGCAAGCGCAAGCAGCTCAAAGCGCTACGACTCAAAGTTAAAGTGATTTATTAAGAGTAAGATTTTTTTGGTATTACGAAGATGCATCTGCCAATGATTTGGCAGGGAGGGATTCTTGCGTTACTACCAGGTTTCTGCCCGAGGCTCGAGCAGAAGGAAAAAGGTGGAGAGTCGATCTGTAAGCCGGGTTCTGTCTTGAACAGTCATTCGTCTACGATGGCCATCACTGGACATCTTTAGCAACCTACCCGGTCCCAGCGCGGGCCACGCCTTGGGACCCTATTTGGTCTTGCTCCAAGTGGGGTTTACCTAGCCACGAACTGTTGCCAGACGTGCGGTGCGCTCTTACCGCACCTTTTCACCCTTACCGGCACCGAAGTGCTTAGGCGGTTATTTTCTGTGGCACTTTCCGTAGGCTCACGCCTCCCAGGCATTACCTGGCACTTCGCCCTATGGAGCCCGGACTTTCCTCCCCCCCCTAATTTTCATAGAGGGCAGCGACTGTCCAATCGACTCTCCGCCGCGCAGGTTAACGGCACGGCGGCCTCAGGACAAGTATTAAAAGTGCAGCATTGCCATCACGCTTAGACGCAATACCGCTATAACCCCGGAACTATTCGGCGTTCTGTTTATCCAGCGCCACCTGATACAACACATTCTTGCGCACGCCGGTAATTTCCGCCGCGAGGGCCGCCGCACGCTTGAGGGGCATCTCTTTGAGCAGCAGGTCCAGGACACGCATGGCTTCGCTGCCGACCGCGTCTTCAGCTTCCGGCGCCGTCCAGCCTGCTACCAGCACCACGCACTCACCGCGCTGCTGATTACTGTCGCCCTCGACAAACGCGCGCAGTTCTTGCAGCGGCAGCCCCTTGAGGGTCTCAAAGGTTTTGGTCAACTCACGCGCCAACAACGCCAGACGCTCGCCACCGAACACCAGCTCCATGTCCTGCAGACATTCCAGGATGCGGTGTGGCGCCTCGTAAAAAATCAATGTGCGCGGTTCTTCCTTCACGGCTTGAAGACGCGCGCGACGCCCAACCGCCTTCGCCGGCAGAAAACCTTCGAAAATAAACCGATCAGACGGCAGCCCTGCCGCAGACAGCGCAGCAATCAACGCGCACGCCCCCGGAACAGGCACTACATTGATGCCTGCAGCCCGCGCCTGGCGAACCAAGTGATAGCCGGGATCGGAGATCAGCGGCGTGCCCGCATCGGAAATCAACGCCACATCGTCACCAGCCAGCAGGCGCAGGATAAAACGACTGCCTTCTTCGCGTTCATTGTGCTCGTGACAGGCGGCGAGTGGCGTACTGATACCAAAATGCTGCATCAATCGCTGGGAGTGCCGGGTATCTTCGGCAGCGATCAACTTGACGTCACGCAACACCTTCAGCGCGCGGGCACTGATGTCGTCCAGGTTGCCAATGGGCGTCGCCACGACAAAAAGCGAGCCTGCAGTGGAATTCAAAGGACCTGGAGCAGTCAAAACGCACACCTCGATGGTTGGCAAAAGCCACATTGTAGCGCGTAGGCGCCTTGAAAATATGCCATCACGGCCGATGCCTTATCGACCGCTGAGAAATAAAAGCAACAATTGCACGACCTAAATCGACGGTTTTACGCCAGTAACATCGCGCCTGGGCCAGTGCTTGGGTACAATTCCACGCTAATTTGATCGGTATCAGGAACACTTACATGATCGCTTGCCTGCGGCTGCTCTCCGCCCTCTGCCTCGCTGCCTTACTGGCCGCTTGCGCCAGCTCGCCCTCGTCCAGCCTTGGCGACCTTCCACGGACCCCGGACGCCAGTATCGAGCAACTGCTCGAACAGGCCACTACCGCCAAAACGCCGGAAAAGGCCGCATTACTGCGCCTGAGTGCGGCTGACATGGCCTACAAACAGAATAACCCTGGCCGCTCGTCGCAAATTCTTGCGCAGGTGCCCCTGGACGCCCTCAAGCCCGCGGCGCAAGTGTTTGCCAGCACCCTGGCCGCCGAACTCGCCATGGCACGCAACCAGCCCAAGGCAGCGTTGACGGCGTTGAACCACCCGAGCCTGCAAAGCCTCAAGGAGTTGCCGCCGGAACAGCAACTGCGCACCGGCAGCGTACATGCCCGCGCTTATGAAGCCGATGGCCAGACCCTGGCCGCTGCCCGCGAGCGTGTCGCCATGGCGCCCTTGCTCACCGGCGATGCGGCCAAAAGCAACCACGACGCCATCTGGGCTTTGATTGCCGCGCTGCCTGCTGAACAGCTACAGGCCACCGGCAGCCCGGTCCTGGACGGCTGGATCACCCTGGCTCAGGCAGTCAAAGGCGCCGGCACCCTGGAACAGCAACAGGCGGCGATCGACACCTGGCGCGCGCAGAACCCGGCCCATCCGGCTGCGCTGCAACTGCCGACACCGCTGATCAAACTCAAGGAACTGGCCAGCCAGCCCCTGACCAAAATCGCCCTGCTGCTGCCACAAGAAGGCCCGCTGGCCGCTGTCGGCAAAGCGTTGCGCGAAGGTTTCATGGCGGCTCACTACCAGGCTGAACAAGCTGGACAGAAGCCGCCGGTCATCGAGTTCTACGACAGCTCGCGCTTGACCTCCATCGACGACTTCTACGCCAAGGCCCAGGCCGCCGGCGTGCAGTTGGTGGTCGGCCCGCTGGAGAAGCCGCTGGTCAAACAACTCAGTGCGCGCCCTCAGTTGCCTATCACCACCCTGGCGCTGAACTACAGCGAGACTGATCAAAGCCCCGCGCAACTGTTCCAGTTCGGCCTGGCAGCAGAAGACGAAGCCCGCGAAGTCTCGCGCCGTGCCCGTGCCGATGGCCTGCACCGCGCAGCCGCGATGGTGCCGCGTGGCGAATGGGGCGAGCGTGTCTACAAGGCCTTCCGCCAGGATTGGGAAGCCAATGGCGGTACCGTGGTCGGCGTCGAGTATGTCGATCAGCCGGTCGCCCTGGCCCAGCAGATTGCCGACCTGTTCCAACTGCGTAAAAGCGAAGGTCGCGCCAAGAGCCTGCAAAACACCGTGGGCACTGACGTAGCCGCGCAACCGTCGCGTCGTCAGGACATCGAATTCATCTTCCTGGCCGTTACTCCGCAACTGGCTCAACAGATCAAGCCGACCCTGAACTTCCAATACGCCGGTGACGTACCGGTGTACGCGACCTCCCACGTGTTCAGTGCCAGCGGCGACAAGAACCAGTACCTGGACATGACCAACGTGATGTTCTGTGAAACCCCTTGGCTGCTCAACACCACCGACCCGCTGCGTAACCAGGTTGCGGCCCAATGGCCTCAGGCCAATGGCAGCCTCGGTCGCCTGTATGCGATGGGTGTCGACGCCTACCGCCTGGCACCGCGCCTGGGTCAACTCAAGGCATTGCCGGATACGCGGATAGACGGCCTTTCGGGCAACTTGGGCGTCAGTGGTAACCAGCGCGTTGATCGTCAGATGCCATGGGCGAAATTCGTCGGTGGCGAGATCCAACGCCTGCCGGACACGCCGCGCTGATGCCCGAGCGGTCCAGCGCGCAGAGCGGCAAGGATGCCGAACTGCAAGCACTGAACCACCTGCAACAACAGGGTCTGCGCCTTCTGGCGCAGAACTGGTTGTGTAAACGCGGCGAGCTTGATCTGGTCATGCTTGACGGCGATACAGTAGTATTCGTCGAAGTCCGCTACAGAAAACACGCACAATGGGGTGGCGCGCTCGCCAGTATTGATGAGCGCAAGCGTCAAAAGTTGATACTCGCCGCGCAGTTTTTCCTGCAAAAAGAGCATCGCTGGGCCGACTTCCCCTGCCGTTTCGACGTGGTCGCCATAGAAAGCACACCGTCAGGCAAAGCCGATCTGAACTGGCTGCAAAATGCCTTCGACAGCTGATTCGCCAGGCATCTTCACCCCACACTTTTGCTCTTTGCTTTGCGGGCTGCACATTCCTGTGCCGAACAGCCGCGCTACTTAAGGTCACACAGATGGACATGCAATCCCGAATTCGCCAGCTTTTCCAGGCCAGCATCGACACCAAGCAACAGGCGATGGACGTACTTGCACCGCACATCGAGCAAGCCAGTCAGGTGATGGTCAATGCCTTGCTCAATGAAGGCAAAATGCTTTCGTGCGGCAACGGCGGTTCGGCCGGCGATGCCCAGCATTTTTCGTCCGAGCTGCTCAACCGCTTCGAACGTGAGCGTCCGAGCCTGCCGGCGATCGCCTTGACCACCGACTCGTCGACGATCACCTCGATCGCCAACGACTACAGCTATAACGAAATCTTCTCCAAGCAGATCCGCGCCCTGGGCCAACCGGGCGATGTGCTGCTGGCGATTTCAACCAGCGGCAACTCGGCGAATATTATTCAAGCGATCCAGGCCGCACATGATCGAGAAATGATTGTCGTAGCATTGACCGGACGCGATGGTGGCGGCATGGCTTCGCTGCTGTTGCCCGAAGATGTGGAGATTCGCGTTCCGGCCAACGTCACTGCACGTATTCAGGAAGTCCACCTGCTGGCGATCCACTGCCTGTGCGATCTGATCGACAGCCAACTGTTTGGGAGTGAAGAATGACCGTTAACCGCCTCGGCCTCTTGGCCATTACGTTGTGCCTCGGCATCAGCGGCTGCAGCACGGCGATCACCGCGACACGTGACACCCCTATTCAGGATGACAAGGGCACCCGCACCTTCGGCAGCAAGATCGACGACTCGCTGATCGAAACCAAGGTTGAGGTCAACATCGCCAAGGCCGCCACGGACTTGGGCAATGGCGCCTCACGCATCGTCGTGACCAGCTTCAACGGTGTGGTGCTGCTGGCCGGTCAAACGCCGCGCGCCGACCTCAAGGCCCAGGCTGAACAAGCCGCCGCCTCGGTGCAGCGAGTCAAGAAGGTGCACAACGAACTGCAGGTGATGGAGCCGATCACCCTGCTGGCCATCAGCAATGACGCCCTGCTCACCACCAAGATCAAGGCGCAGATGCTGACTGACAACGCCATTCCCGGCTCGCGCATCAAAGTCGTCACCGACAACGGTATCGTCTACCTGATGGGCTTGCTGACCCAGGCAGAAGCCACCCGCGCCGCCAACTTGGTGCAGGGCGTGTCCGGCGTACAAAAGATCGTGAAGGTGTTCGAATACATCGACTGATGTAAGCGACAGCCACAAAAAAGGGCGCCGTGCATGACTTGCACGGCGCCCTTTTTAGTGGGCGGGATTTATTGGTACTGCTGGTACGGGTTGCCCTGGAACTGGTTGTTTTGCTGAGGCGCCTGCTGCTGACCCGCCGGTTGGCCATATTGCTGACCAGGGATGGGGCCGAGGTTGACCTCGACGCGACGGTTCTGGGCGCGGCCGTTGACGTCGGCGTTGCTGGCGATGGGATTATCCGGGCCGGCGCCGCGCGCACTCAGGTTGGCACCGTTGACGCCCTGGGAGGTCAGGTAGTTGGCCACGCTCTGCGCACGACGCTGAGACAGGTCCATGTTCAACTGCCGGCTGCCGGTGCTGTCGGTGTAGCCAACGATCTGGATGGTGTTCTGGTTGAATTGCTTGAGCGAGTTGGCCAGGTTGTTCAACGGCTGATAGAAGCTGCTGGAGATCGCGTCCGAGTTGGTGGCGAAGGTGATGTTACCCGGCATGATCAGCTTGATCTGATCGCCCTGGCGCTGCACTTCAACCCCGGTGTTGGCCATGCTTTCGCGCAGCTTTTTCTCTTGCTGGTCCGCGTAGTAACCGTAGCCGGCAGCACCGGCACCGGCAACAACAGCGCCGATCAGCGCCCCCTTGCCACGGTTGTTATGGTCGATGGCCGCACCGGCCAATGCACCGGCCAGGGCGCCGAGGCCGCCGTACTTGGCGGTCTTGCTCATACCGCTGGATTCATTATTCGCCTGCCCCTGGCTGCTGCCGTCATAAGGATTAGGTGAAGCGCAGCCGGACAACAGGGCTACGGCGGTGGCGACAACAAGCAGACGACGCGGAGTGAACATTAAGGGAGCTCCTACTTTTGCATTCTGAGGTGCAAAGGACATTGGCAATGGACCTGTGCCGAGTTTGGAACGCGACAACCTGCAAAAATTCCGCAGGGGCGCCCCAAGCTGTAACAAAACATGCGGGGCTTGCGTTGCTACAGAAACCGTAGCAGACGCAGGCTGAACGCTGCCTGAGTTTTGCGACAGCGCGTTACCAACTATCCCCCTCACGCGCGTACGAAAGGGTTCTCGCGCATTTCATCGCCCAGGCACGTATCCGGACCGTGTCCTGTCACCACGGTCGCGCCCTCATCCAGGGTATACAGGCGCTGCTTGATAGATCGCACGATAGTGGCCTGGTCCCCGCCCCACAAATCCGTGCGTCCCACGCCACGTCGAAACAGGGTGTCGCCGGCGATCAGCAGCTTGGCATCGGCAAACCAGAAGCTCATCGAGCCAGGCGTATGGCCGGGTGTGTGCAATGCGACGCCACAGCCGCAGGCCAGCGCTTCGTCATCTTCAAGCCAGCGGTCCGGCGATGGTACCGGGGTATACGGCACGCGAAACATCTGGCACTGCATTTCAAGGTTGTCCCAAAGAAACTGATCGTCCTTGTGCAGGTGCAAGGTCGCACCGGTTTTTTCTTTCAACTGGCCTGACGCAAGGAAGTGATCAAGGTGAGCGTGGGTATGGATGATGCTCACCACCTTCAAGCCCAGGGCGTCGAGGCGCGCCAGGATCAGCTCGTGATTGCCGCCCGGGTCAACCACGATGGCTTTCTTGGTGATGGGGTCGCCGATGATGGTGCAGTTGCATTGCAGGGGGCCGACCGGGAAGGTCTCGCGGATGAGGGTGGGTGCTGCGGGTTGCATGGGCGGTCCTCGGGTGCAGATGGAATGACGCGGGTGTAAAGGCGCCATTAAAACAGAACGGGCGCGCTCGCAACCACACCTCAAGCGCTAGCCAATCAGCCTCAACTCCTGCGCCCGCGCCACCGCCTGGGTGCGCCGCTCCACTCCGAGTTTGCTGTTGATATGGCTGGCGTGAGTCTTGACCGTGTGCAGGGAGATAAACAACCGGTTGCTGATTTCCTGGTTCGAGCAGCCTTGGGCGATCAGTTGCAGGACCGCCAGTTCGCGCACGCTCAGTGTCTCCTGGTTAGACGACGTCTCAACCACCGCGACCGCCGGCAGTAACGCCAACAGGCTCTGATTCGGCAGGCCATGGGGCTCTTTGCCCAATTGCTCGCGCGTCCAGTCCGGGTAGCTTTCCAGCAAACGCTGGAAGGGTTGCAACGCCCCTCCGGCGCCGGCCTCCAGGGCCTGGGCAAAGATCGGACGTGCCTTGACCTCCTGGCCGCCGTCGAGCAGCAATTGCGCCTGCTGGGTCAGCGCCATCAGGGCGATCATCTGACGCCCAGTGGTTTGGGCCTGCTGCGCCAGCACTTTTAGCCTTTGCAGTGCCGCATCGGGTTGATGGCGCACGGCATCAAGCGCGGCCTGCTGCAAGCCGATATGAAGCGGCAAGTGCGGGTGAAACTCTGGCGCGGCGGCGGCATGGTCGCCGTTGTAGGTCTGGCCCAAGCGCGTCAGCCAGGCATCGGCCAGGTCCGTGCGGCCCTGGGCCAGCCACAACTCGCATTTGATCAAGGTGATCATCGCCAGGTAGTAGATCGGCGGCACATCCCAGATATGCATCAAACGCTCGGCCTCCGCCAGCTCGGCGAAAGCTTTGGAGAATTCACCGCGTCGCCCTTCGAAGCTGGCGATCACGCAGTGGCCGATCAACACGCTGATATCTCGGCAGGCCCGCGCTTCGGCCAACCCGGCGCGCAGATTTACGATGCCGACATCGGACTGGTTGCGCACCAACAGCAAATACCCCTCGTAAAGCAACAGCCGCGCACGCACCGCATACAGACGCTGCGGCGCCAGGCCCTGCAAACGTTGCAGGCCCTGGCGCACCTCGTCGAGGGCACGCAGGATCTCGCCACGCGCCTGTAGCACCCGCGCGCGGTCGTAATGGGCCAAGGCTTCGAACAGCGGGTTGCCGACGCGCTGCGCCAATTCCAGGGATTCGCGGTTCAAGCCACGGGCGCGCCACAGATCGCCATCGGCGATGGCCAGATTGGACAGGGTCGACAGGCATACCAGCCGCTGACCATAACGCCGCTGCGGCAAGCTCTCCAGTGCTTCGCCGCAATAGCGCTGGGTCAACTCACGATCACCGCGGCCCCGAGCAATAATCCCGCTAAGCGCCAGCCACTGCGCCAGCATCGATTTTTGTGCCGTGGCCGACGGCGCCGGCAGGAAGCGGCTGAGGTAGCCGGCCAATTCTTCTGCCGCATCCAACTGACACGCCAACCCCAACGCCCAGCTGTACAGCACGATCAGGCGCGGCGTGCTGATCAGCAGGCTGTCGGGCAGGTCCATTTTCCAGCGCAGCAGCATGCCGACGTTTTGCTCGGCCAACAGTTGTTCTTCGGACAGGTTCTGCACCAGGTTGGCCGCCACATCGTGGTGACCGGCACGCAACGCCTGCTCCACCGCCTCATCGATCAGGCCCTGGGCATTGAACCAACGGCATGCGCGCAGGTGCAGGCTGGCCGCCGGTAACACGTTGCTGCTGGCACGCCGGCTGCGCAGCAGGTCGGAAAACAGGTGGTGATAGCGATACCAATGGCCCTGCTCGTCAAGGGGCACCAGAAACACTTGATGGGCTTGCAGGTAACGCAGGATTTCGGCGCTGTCGTGAGCATCACGCACGGCGTCGCACAGTTCGCTGCAAAAACGCTCCTGAGGCGCGGTGTCGAACAGGAAGGCCTGCACTTCGGGGGGCAGGCAGTCGATCACTTCTTCGAGCAGGTAGTCGCGAATCAGCCCTTCCCCACCGTGCAGGTTCTGCGGCAGAGCGCCTTCGTTACCGGCTTCGGACGCCGCCAGCAACCAGAAGCGCAGGCCCGCCACCCAGCCTTCGCTGCGGCGGATCAGGTTGTCGAGGGCTTCGCCCTTCAGGGAACTGCTGTGGCGGTCCAGCACCGCCAGGGACTCGGCGTGGGTCAGGCGCAGGTCGTGTTCGTGCAACTCGAGCAAATGCCGCGACAGGCGCAAACGCGCCAGATGCCAATCCGGGCGCTGGCGACTGGTCACCAGCACCAACAGACCGTCGGGCAAATGGTTGAGAAAAAATTGCAGGCAACGGTCAAGCACCGGGCCCTGGGCCAGGTGGTAGTCATCCAGCACCAGCAACAGCGGCGCGCGGATGGACAGATGAACCGTCAACTCATCGAGCAAACCGTCGAGCCATTCTTCAAAGGCGAAGGGTTGATGACGCTGGCGCATTTTCAGCAGGCCCAGGGACTGGCCGCCGAGTTGCGGGAAGTACTGCTGCAAACCTTCGAGCAGCCGCTCAAGAAAACGGCCGGGGTCGCTGTCTCGCGGGCTCAGGCCCAGCCACAGGCTTTGCCAGTGGGCCGGCAGGCTCTGGCAGAACTCCACCGCCAGCGAACTTTTGCCGAACCCCGCCGGTGCACTGACCAGCAACAGTCGTCCTTCCAGCCCCGCGCCCAGCCGTTCGCACAGCCGCGGTCGCAGCACGTAGCCGTCAGGCAATGGAGGCCTGTAGAAGCGAGCTTCCAGTGGCGGGATTAGCGCACTGGCAGGCCCTTGGATTCGGGACAGATCAGTCATCGCCGGGCTCTTGTAGAAGGCTGTTGTCGGCACTGCAGATGTCCGCAGACTAGCGGTAAAAACGGCGGGTTTGTAGATCTTTGCAACATTTGCCTGAAAAAGAACTGAGACAAAAAATCTCATACATAAAAAAGCCCCGAACCAGTCGGGGCGTCTTTACCGAGGATGCGGCCTCGATCAGTGCAGCTTAGCGGACACCATCCTGACGCAGAGCAGCCGGCGTGAAGTCGCTGGTGGAGGCGGTGAAGCCAAAGTCATAGGCCTGTTTCTCTTCGTTCTTCATGCCCAGGGCCAGGTAGCGGCCGGACTGCAGGTCGTAGAGGGTTTCCAGGGCGTACCACGGCACTTGCTTGTCGTAGTAGTTCTCGGCATGGGCTTCGGCAACGCGCCACAGTTGGCCACGACCGTCGTAGTGATCGATCACCGCGGCTTGCCAGGTGTCTTCGTCGATGAAGAAGTCACGCTTGGCATAAATGTGACGCTGGCCTTCCTTCAAGGTGGCGACCACGTGCCAGACGCGGCGCAGCTCGTAGCGCGTCAGGTCCTGGTTGATGTGACCGGCCTTGATGATGTCGGCGTACTTGAGCTTTGGATCATCGATCTTGTAGCTGTTGGCGGCGATGTAGATTTCTTTCTTGCCTTCCAGCTTCCAGTCGTAGCGATCCGGTGCACCGTTGTACATGTCGAGGTTGTCGGACGTACGCAGGCCGTCGGCGGCGGTCCCCGGCCCGTCGTAGGACACTTGCGGCGCCCGGCGCACACGGCGCTGGCCGGCGTTGTAGACCCACGCCGAACGCGGCTCCTTCACCTGGTCCAGAGTTTCGTGCACCAACAGCACACCACCGGCCAGACGTGCTGGCGCGGTCACTTGCTGCTTGAAGTAGAACAGCACGTTGCCTGGGTTTTTCGGGTCGAAGTCCTTCATCTTGTCGCGGAACACAAACTGGTCACGGAAGTACACCAGGCTGTAGGAACCGTTGGTTTGCGGCGTAGCCTGGGTCACCAGACGGGTCACGCTGCCCCCGCGATAACGGGTGATGTGGTTCCAGATCACTTCCACGCCGCTTTTCGGGATGGGGAACGGCACCGCGGTTTCAAAGTTCTCCAGGCCGTTGCCGCCGGACACCAGGTTGGTGGTGGTGGCGTTCTTCTTGATGGAGGCGAATACATCGGCCGGCACCGTGGCGCCGCGATGGGTCGGGTAGACCGGCATCTTGAAGGTTTCGGGGTAGCGCTTGAACATCGCGTACTGCCCCGGTGCCAGCTTGTCTTTGTACTGCTCGACGTTCTGCGCGGTGATGGTGAATTGCGGCTGTTCACTGGCGTAAGGGTTGGCGAGGAAACCTTTGGCATCCACCGCGCCGGCGTTGGTCGGCAGCGGCGACCATTTCGGAATGGTGCCGGCCGCGTTACCGGCCATTTCCGCGCCCATTGGGGTCAGGGACGTACCCAGCTTGGCGGCTTCATCCGCCGACACTGCCGCCATGACGTTACTCGCCAGGATCGACAGCCCAAGCACACCCACGTGCAAGAGACTTTTGGTTATTTTCATGTTCTTGTTCTTCCTGAAAATAAAGTGTGCTTAGAAGTTGGCGCCGAAGCTCAGGGCGACGAAGTCTCGGTCATTCACTGTAGTGAAGTCACCACCGAAGAAGTTGGTGTAAGCCAGGCTGGCGGTGTAGGTGTTCTGGTATTCAGCATCCAGACCCAGGCTGACGGCTTTACGGCCCTCTTCGAAGTTGGCACCAGGGCCAGGAGCATAACCCTTGACGTCGTGAGACCAGGCCACGTTTGGCTTGAGGTTCACACCCGCGAAGACGTCCGGGTACTCCCAGATAGCCCGGCCGCGATAGCCCCAGGAAGTGGCGGTGGTGAAGCCATCATTGTTGCAGTTGGTGCTCAGGCCGTTGGCGTTGGCCAGTCCGGCCCCTTGTGCGGTGGAGGTGTTCAACGCGTTACAGGCATTGTTCGGAAGCGTACCTGGACCAAAGACAGGGTCACGGCCGTAGCGCACGTCCGACTTGCTTTCCAAACCACCTACGTGGGTAACGCCCACCTCACCCACCAGCGTCAAGCGGCTAGCGCCCATGACCTGATCGAAGAAATGCGTAAACGTGGTCTGGAATTGGCTGATTTCTTTACGACGATAACCGTGCAAGTCCTGGCCTGGCGCCCCATTGAGCAACGAGGCATTGCCCAGCACCGGGCCACCAAGCGGCTTCACGCCAGCAAACAGAATGTCGGTGGAGTTCAACTGCACAGGCGCGTTCGGACGATAGCTCAACTCACCGCTCCATGCGGTCCCTGTAGGCAAGGTGGTGGAAAAGCTCAAGCCATACAGACGAATATCTTCCGGGTACTCAATGAAGTAGTTGGAGTTACCCGCGACTACCAGCGGCGCTAATTGTCCCACCTGCGCAGCACTGGCAAACGCCGCCCGAGAAGCGCCTTGAGCACTGAAAATCGGCGCTCGGCTGTGATAATTCATGAAGTACGCGCCGAACTCGGTGTCGAGCGGCTCGAAGTTGTAATGCATCGCGGCGCCCCACTGACCACTGTCACGTGCATCACGATCAGGACCGCGTTTTACCAGTACACCCTCATTGTTGATGTCAACGCCCCGGGATGTCAGTGCAGGCAAGAATGCCGCCGGGACTGCCGAGCGTTTATTCAGCACCCTCAGGTTGTCTTTACAGCCATCGGAGACGATATCCGGCTGCGAAAAGAACGTGCCGCAGTTATCGGTAACCGTCTGGTCCCATTCCAACTGATAGAACGCTTCCGCCGACAAGTTATCGGTCAGCGTTTGCGACACATAGAACATGTTGACCGGAATCAAACCTTCCTTGATTTCAGCCCCCGGACGACGGAACGCGGACACGTCGATCGGGTTGATGGAGTTGATACCGCCACCGATGAAAGTACTTTCACCCCAGCTCACCACTTGTTTACCGAACCGCACGTTGCCTGGCTGATCGGCAATGGAGTAGTTGTGGTAGATAAACGCATCGAGAATTTGCCCGCCGGAGGACTTGGCGCCCTCTTTGCGGTTGCTGTCGCTGATGTCCTTGAACTCGCGGCTTTCATCCTTGAGTTCGAAGTCATACCAGTACTTGCCACGCACAAACACACCGGTGTCGCCGTACTTCAGTTCCAGGTCGTGGATACCCTTGAAGATCTTCGAGAAGGTTTCCCCGCGCTTGAAGTTCAGATGGCCGTCATCGGAAGTTTGGGAAAGGCCGTTGCCACCGTTATTGGCACCGATCAGATCCTGATTAGGCTTGGCCGTACTCCAGCTCGCCCCCACAGAAAGCGACGAGTCAAAACTCCCTTCGATTTCACCGACATTGAAACTGACGCCGAATGCGGGCCCGGCGAGCGTAGAGGCGAGACTGACGGCCAGGGGCAGTTTTGCCCGGCGCCAGAACTGGTTTACTGAGGTCATCGACGCTACTCCATGTGCATTATTGTTATGGCAGTGAGTTCTTTCTGTGATGCTTGTAACGGCCGGAATACAACGATTCCAATGCCGTCCGGCAACTGAACCTCCATGGCCCGAAGCGACGCATCCTTGAAAAACTCGTGGTGAGACTATAGCCAGCAGGGGGTACTGCTTGATCCCTCTAAAGTGTGATTTGCATCACCGACCCGTCTGCCACAGTCCTTTCGCCATGTCGGCGAAGGCCGACGCGGAGAGGATGGCTGAAAATCCGTAAATCACAAGTGAAGGCGCAAGATAGAGCATTGCCGCGCCCGAGCGGGCACGGCGAAGGGCGTCAAAGGGTGGACAGGAAGGTGCTGTTGTTGGCCTGCCATTCAATGATGTCGATACGGATACGTTTCTTGTCGAGCTTGCCGACGCTGGTCTTGGGAATTTCCGTAACAACGGCGATCTGACTCGGGATCGCCCACTTGCTCAAATGGCCCAATTCGACAAAAGGCTTGAGGTGCTCCTTGAGCTCGCGGGCCCCTATCACATGGCCATCATGCACCACCAACAGCGCAAACGGGCGCTCACCCCACTGCGGGTCGGCAATGCCCACCACCGCTACTTCGCGTACCGCCGGGTGACGGCTGACCAGATCTTCGAGGGCCAGGGAGGAGATCCATTCGCCACCGGTCTTGATCACGTCCTTGATGCGGTCGCGAATATCGATCACGCCGAAGGCATCCAGGGTGGCCACGTCACCAGTGTGCATCCAGCCGCCGGCCCACAGCTCGGCGCCCTTTTGCGGCTCGTTGTAATAACCCTCGGTCAACCACGGCGCACGCAGCACCAGCTCACCCTGGGACTCACCGTCGGCGGGCAGGAAGTTGCCCTCGCTGTCGATGATCGCCGCTTCCACCAACGGCCCCGGCACGCCGGCCTTGATGCGGTAGGTGATGCGCTCATCTTCGCTGCCCGCCAGCAGCTCTTCGTTGAGGTGGGCACAGGACACCAACGGCCCGGTCTCGGACATGCCGTACGCAGCGGTCAACTGAATGCCACGGGCCTTGGACGCTTCATACAGCGAGCGGTTGAGCGCGCTGCCGCCGATGACGATTTTCCAGCCACCGAAATCCACGCCCTGGGCCGCCTTGGCATTGAGCACCATTTGCAGGATGGTCGGCACGCAGTGGGAGAACGTGACCTTCTCTTTGCGCCACAGCTCCACCAGGTATTCCGGGTCGTAGCGACCTGGGTAAACCTGTTTCAGGCCGAGCATGGTCGCCACATACGGCAGGCCCCAGGCATGTACGTGAAACATCGGCGTGATCGGCATGTACACGTCGTTGGTGCCCAGCAGGCGCACGCTGTCGACGCTGCCCATAATGGTCGCCACACCGATGGTGTGCAGCACCAATTGACGATGGGTGAAGTACACCCCTTTGGGGTTGCCGGTGGTGCCGGTGGTGTAGAAGGTGGTGGCGACGGAATGTTCGTCGAAGTCCTGGAAGTCGTACCGGGGGCTGGCAGCGGCCAGCAGGTTTTCGTACTCGCCCACCAGGTTTGGCAGGTCGGCGGCCTTGGCTTCGCCGTCGGTAAGCAACAGGGTCTTGTCGACGGTGGTGAGCTGCCCCGCAATCGCTTGATAAAGCCCCACGAACTCGCTGTTGACCAGCACAAAGCGGTCCTCGGCATGGTTCATGGTGTAGAGGATCTGTTCCGGCGACAGGCGCACGTTGATGGTATGGATAACCGCGCCAATCATCGGAATCGCAAACATGCATTCCAGGTAGCGATGGCTGTCCCAGTCCATCACCGCCACGGTGTCACCGGCCTTGACCCCGGCTTCGCTCAGCACATTGGCCAGGCGCGCGACCCGTTCGATCAGCGTCGGGTAGGTGTAGCGCAATTTGTCGCGGTAGACGATTTCCCGGGTCTTTTCGTAGCGAGCGCCGGACATCAACAGGCGCTTGATCAACAACGGGTACTGGTACGCACCTTCGGCGGGAGGAATAACACGGGTCTGCAACATATGAATCCCTTTTATGACTGCACGGTCTTGGCTGAACGTCCTGCACTGTAGAGCGCTTGTGTTTCAGCCAAATCAGCCAAAGGAATGATTTGCAGAGGGCGGTAAATGCTGGCTTTGCGCCATCCACCGTTTCGCCAATTGAGCAAATAACATCAGGAACCAACCTTCACGGAAAGGCGAACCTTCTGACATTCGCCACGGATAGCAACTCTTTACGCTTTGGGTTTTCACCATATCCACTGCTAAGGACTGCCATGCACAGCGATCCCATACACCGCACGGACACCCTGAATTCGAGAAAGGTTGTCATCGTCTACGCCAAACAGAAAAAGTACTGGATTGAATTCCAGTTGCTGGACGAGCAGGGCGAGCCCCTGACGAACCTGCCTTATCGGGCGGTGAACGAGGCAACTCGCGAGGGGTTGATGCCCGAATTCGTCGGCCGTAGCGATGCGCAAGGCGTCATACGTATCGACGGTTTGCATCCACTGCCTATCACATTGTGGATGGAGGCAGATCCATTGGCCGAGCAACTGCAAACACGTCGCTTGCGTGCTGAGCGTGCCGAGCCGCCCCGGCCATATTTCGGCGACCACACACCGATGTATGGTCCGCAACACTCGGGTTTCTCGCCCATCGAGAAGCAGGCGCTCGCTGCCGGGAATGGCTACCACTATCTGCGTAT
Source organism: Pseudomonas sp. EYE_354 (assembly GCF_023148575.1). NCBI lineage: Bacteria > Pseudomonadati > Pseudomonadota > Gammaproteobacteria > Pseudomonadales > Pseudomonadaceae > Pseudomonas > Pseudomonas sp. EYE_354. The sequence continues at coordinate 229,544 of NZ_JAHXNQ010000001.1, read as the reverse complement.
CGGGCAATTAAGTGACAAGTTGCCGACCCTTACCCCAACTGTGCCAGATCCCAAGCGGCCTCCAGCCTTTCATTTTCCGGATCCGGGCTATAGCGGCTTCACCGTCGGACATGATGACCTGGACCGTCGTCATGTGCTTGAAGTCTGCCCCTTTCGCGCCTGGTCCCTGGTGCTGCATCACCAGCCCGACTACAGCCTGGTCAATGCCTACAACCTGGGGCTGATGAGCATTCTGGCGTATAGCAAGCTGGATGAACGCGAGCTGGGTTCCGTCAAGCAGTTTTTCGAGCAGCAATGCCTGGATCTATCGCGCACACCTCGGGTTTGGGACAAGGGCCAGGTATGGCCCTGTGTGGTGACGGATGTGCCCTTTAGGGATCGCTATGTGACGGCTGAACCCCTGGACACTGCCAAGGCAGCCCCCCCGGAAGGTTACACCCAGCTGTTTTACGCCATCAGTGCCTCGCAGGTGTTGGTGGCGTGGCGTGGTACTGAAATGGAAGGGCTCGCGGATTTAATTACCGACGCGACCTTTCGCCCTGTAAAGCCGGAGATTACTGCGGTTTGCGAGCCTAAGGTTCCTTGCCCCGGCCTTACTGCCGTGGGCAGTGTGCATCTTGGCTTTCGTGATGCTTTTGAGGTGGCGAGACGGGTTTATACCAAAGATATGAGCGAGACGATTTTTGAAGATATTGAGAGTAAAAAGCTGTTCATCTGCGGTCATAGCCTCGGCGGCGCTCTCGGTCTCATCCACGCAGCCTCGCTGAAAGACTATAACCCTCTGCTCTACACCTACGGCATGCCACGCACGTTCACCCTCCACGCCGTGCAATTTTTGGGCGACTTATGGCACTTTCGCCATGTCAATGACATGGACGCTATCCCTCGCGTGCCCCCCGAGGCCGCGCTGGACAATTACCTGTATGACATCTACGGCCCTGTTGGCCTGCTGGCCGGGTTTAGTTGGTCGTTACGTCAAGCGGTTTCCAGCGCCGTGTTCAAACATGCAGCCCCCTACAGCCATCACGGTGAAATCGCCCTGTTTTTCCGGGCCGAACAACACCTGCACCACAATTTCACGCCCTACCCCGCTTACCGCAAACCAGATGGCTCGCTTTATAGCAGCACGATCGCCTACGAACTGCCGGTAAAAGCTAAGTTGTATTTGGTCCCGAGCCTGTGCGAGGGCAGTGACCAGCAGGCCGAGCAGGCAACGCAGCGCCTTAATACCTCACTGACAGCTGAAATCAGGTCCCGACTCTTCCCGCGCTACAGCCTCCCCAAGACGTGGCGAATGCCGCGTCTTGGTGATCACTACATGTCGCAGTACCAACCCTATATCCACAACCAATTACTGGAATCGATTGACGCCGAGCGCGATCCGTTACTGCAACGACAAATAGAAAGGCGCCAGTTCGAACAACAGATAGAGGATTACTACGAGAGCATTCACGAGGACGAACTGACCCGCAGTCGCGTGTTTCTCCACTTGCAAGGCCTGCTGGGCCAAGCCCTGCATATCACCCAGCAATTGGAGGGCGGCGCCGAGGCGCTGCAGCGCTTCAACGCCATTGCCAACCCAAATGCCTATTACGAGAAAACCTATGGTTAAGCCGATTAGGACGCGCAAGGTTGGAACCAGGCTTCTCAGACAATTCACTGTTGTGTGCGTGATGTTCTTCAGCCTCAGCGGCTGCGGTCAGGATTACAGCCTGGCGCCGCCCGCCAACAGCGAAAAAATAACCGTCACCGTGAAACTGCCCAAGGAACTCAAAACCGAAACCATGTGGGTGATGTATCGCTCGGCCATCTGTAAGAGCGTCAGCCGTGGCGCCAGCGGCCAACGCATCGAACGGGATGGGCACCATTCGGTTTACAAGGAACTGGAGCGGCAAGGAGAAAGCGATCTCTACCAAGTGGAACTGCCAAAGGATGGCGGGGGCGCATGCCGCTGGCATCTGGCGAATGTGACTTTTGGTGTGGAGTATGCTGATCCGACGCGTTTTGGCGAGAACGTGACTTATGGCGCCGGGGGAGGTGTGGTCGTGATATTTGACTACAACAACCCGCCAAGGGGCGGTATTGATATAAAAGTTGACGGAGATTTGACGATTAAAAAGGACTACTACCCTTGGATACATGAAAAATTTATAGGGAAGCACAGTAAGACTATAAATTTAGCGAGCGAGGGCGGTATCTATATTAACTATCAAGCATTACAGGCAAGAGAGGTATATTTCGAGCCTGTTTTTCACGCCTCAGTACTGGTTAGTTCAGAAGGGGTGAAGGTGAAGAAAGCTGGGAATTTCATTAAGTTTAGTTATCCCGATGGAAGTGTCGTAGCCGATGGCCAAACTAAGCCAGACTTCTGGAAGCTACAAAGCCTGCGCACAGGACGCGCCCGCGAATGTTTATCGGTTTGGCAATACTACAGATGCCCGGACCGTCGCCCACAACTATTACCGGAGTGGATTACCTCCCCTGATAAACCTGGTTTCGGTCAGTACCTCATTGTGGACGAATGGGGTAATCCACTGCCGGTGTATGACTATCAAGTGGTGGGTGCTAACGGGCGAACATATCGGGAAAGAACAACAAGTGAGGGGCTCACAAAACCCTTGCCGAGCAGTTTTCACCCCTTACGAGAAGTTGAGTTCCCGGTATGGAAGTGAGGATGTCCACCCTGCCGCGTGCGGGTGCCGAGGCCGTTGATTGCGCCAAGGGCAACACCCTATTCAATCTTGAACCTATCGCAGAGAACGCGACTCACTTCATGCTGGTAAACGCCAGCTTCACCCCAATCGCAATCAACACCGCCCCCATCATCCGATCAAACCAGTGCCCCATCCGCGCAAACCCGGCGCGTACACGCTGCTGGCTGAACAACATGGCCACCAGGCAAAACCACAATGCCGTCGCCACCGCCAGGTACACGCCATAACCGGCCTGCACCGCCAGCGGTGTGTGCGGGTTGATTACCACGGTAAACAGCGACAGGAAGAACAGCGTGGCCTTTGGGTTCAGGCCATTGGTCACAAAACCCGCTGTGAACGCGCCGCGCGGGGTGCGCTCGCCCGCTTCTCGGTGCAACTCGCCTTCGGCGGCAGGCTTGGCCGGTTGCGCACGCAGGGCCTTGAAGCCGATGTACAGGAGGTACGCCGCCGCCGCCCATTTGAGCGCGTTGAACAGCACGATGGACTGGGACACGATCAAGCCGATGCCGAGCAACGAGTAGCCCACGTGCAGGAAAATCGCCGAACCCACGCCCAAGGCGGTCCAGGTGCCGGCACGGCGGCCGTGGGTCACGCTTTCGCGGACCACCACTGCGAAATCCGGGCCGGGGCTGGCGACCGCCAACAGGTGGATCAAGGCCACGGTCAAAAACTCGGCGACGTACATACTCACTCCATTAAGTAACGGATTATTTCATCTGATAGGCTCGGGAGATTACGCCTTCGAACCCTGTCGCAAAAGGTACAGTTGATGACGAACAATCGCCGCGCCGTCTTCCTTGATCACCCGTCCCTGGACCTTGGGGACCTGGATCTGAGCCGCTTACGCAACTGCTTCAGTGACCTGCAGTTGTTCTCGGATACCACGCCGACGAATGTGATTGAGCGCCTGCAAGGCGTCGAGGTGGTCATCAGCAACAAAATCGCCTTGAACACCGAAACCCTCGCGGCTTGCCCGGCGCTCAAGCTGATCCTGGTGTCGGCCACCGGCACCAATAACGTCGACCTGCAAGCGGCCCGCGCCCACGGCATCACCGTGAGCAATTGCCAGGGTTACGGCACGCCGTCGGTGGCGCAGCATACGATTATGCTGCTGCTTAACCTGGCGACGCGCCTGAAGGACTATCAACGGGATGTGGCCGCCGGCAAGTGGCAGGAAGCCAGGCAGTTCTGCCTGCTGGACCATCCTATCGTCGAATTGGAAGGAAAAACCCTTGGCCTGCTGGGCCACGGCGAGCTGGGCAGTGCCGTGGCGCGCCTGGCCGAAGCCTTTGGCATGCGCGTACTGCTCGGCGCGATTCCAGGCCGCCCTGCGCGCCCGGACCGCGTGCCACTGGATGAACTGCTGGGGCAGGTCGATGCGATCACTCTGCACTGCCCGCTCAATGAACATACCCGCGACTTTATCGGCGCCCGCGAACTGGCGTTGCTCAAGCCGGGCGCGTTTGTGGTCAACACGGCGCGCGGTGGACTTATCAACGAGCAGGCCCTGGCCGACGCCTTGCGCAGCGGACATTTGGGCGGCGCAGCGACCGATGTGCTGAGCGTGGAGCCGCCGGTGAATGGCAACCCGCTGTTGGCCGGCGATATCCCGCGGTTGATCGTCACCCCGCACAATGCCTGGGGCAGCCGTGAAGCCCGGCAGCGCATCGTCGGCCAACTGGCGGAAAACGCGCTGGGCTTTTTCAGCGGTGCACCGCTGCGCGTCGTCAGTTGATAAACTGCGCCCCTTTTCAAGGAGCAGACCATGGATCCGCGCAGTGAAGTACTGCTTCGTCAGGCCGACCTTTTTCAAGGCAACCTGTTGCTGGTGGGCTTGCCCGCCGACGACCTGCTGGGCCGCCTGCCCAACGCCCACGGCTGGTGCTGGCACGCCGGCGACCAGGCTGCGCTCGACGCACGCTTTCCTGAGCGCAGCCAATTTGGCGTGAGTGTTCCTGAGCGCGAGTTCGATGTGGCGGTGATCTTCCTGCCCAAATCCAAGGACCTCACCGACTACCTGCTCAAGGCCGTGGCCGCGCGTCTGCACGGCAAGGACCTGTACCTGGTCGGTGAAAAACGTGCCGGCATCGAGAGCGCCGCCAAGCAGATGGCGCCGTTTGCCAAGCCACGCAAGCTCGACAACGCGCGGCATTGCCAGCTGTGGCAAGTCACCGTGGGCAACGCCCCGCAAGCGGTGACGCTGGAGAGCCTGGCACAGGTCTTCGACGTTGCGCTGGCCGAAGGGCCGCTCAAAGTGGTGAGCCTGCCGGGCGTGTTCAGCCATGGCCGCCTGGATCGCGGCACCGAATTGTTGCTGGAGCATTTGGACAAACTGCCCAGCGGCCATCTGCTGGATTTCGGTTGCGGTGCCGGCGTACTGGGCGCGGCGGTCAAACGTCGCTACCCGCATAACACCGTGACCCTGCTGGATGTGGATGCGTTTGCCGCTGCCAGCAGCCGACTGACCCTGGCGGCCAATGGTCTGGAAGCCGAGGTGCTGACCGGTGATGGCATCGACGCGGCACCGATGGGGCTGAATGCAATTCTGAGCAATCCGCCGTTCCATGTCGGGGTGCACACGGATTATTTCGCCACGGAGAACTTGCTGCGAAAAGCCGCCAAACATCTGGCAAAAGGCGGCGAACTGCGCCTGGTCGCTAACAGCTTCCTGAAGTACCAGCCGCTGATCGAAGAGCACTTGGGCGTGTGCGCGATCAAGGCCGAAGGTAATGGTTTTCGCATCTACCGCGCCAAGCGCGGCTGACAGGCGTTTGAAAAAGAAGGCTTGCCGAATGGATTTTGCCTAGGCAGAATCCGCTCCGTCCTAGGGGAGTAGTCTCCCACGAGCCGAACGCTCGTCCGGCATACGTCAACATACTTGGTCAGCAGACCATGGCGTATGCGACCCAGGAGTCCGCACAGACGGACCGGGGTTTGACAAGACCTATGACACGCACACCTTACCCGGGGCGGGAAGGCTGTACGTGTCATAGCCGTGTCGACCCGCCCCTGGAAACCTACCTGATGCTGGATTCATTGCTCGTTCCCACCGCAATCGTTGCCTTGGCCGAAATCGGCGACAAGACGCAACTGCTCGCCCTCATTCTCGCTGCTCGCTTTCGCAAGCCCTGGCCGATCATCGCCGGCATCGTTGCCGCGACCCTGGCCAACCATGCGGCCGCCGGTGCCGTGGGCGCCTGGTTTGGCAGCTTCTTCTCGGATGCGGTGTTGCACTGGATCCTCGCGGCCAGCTTCTGCGCCACGGCCCTGTGGACACTGGTGCCGGACAAACTCGATGACGACGAAGCCAGCACCACGCGCAAGTTCGGGCCGTTCCTGACCACGCTGATTGCGTTCTTCCTCGCCGAAATCGGTGACAAGACGCAGATCGCCACTGTGATGTTGGCGGCGCAGTATCCGGAGCTGTGGCTGGTGATTATCGGCACCACCCTGGGCATGTTGATTGCCAACGTACCGGTGGTTCTGGCGGGGAATTTCGCGGCGGAGAAACTGCCATTGACGTTGATTCGTCGATTGGCGGCGACGGCGTTTTTCGTGCTGGCGATCGTGGCGGTTTACAAGGCCATGCAGAGCAGTGGCTGGATCTAGATCCAAAAATGTGGGAGCGGGCTTGCCCGCTTCCACATTTGGATCTTCACAAGACCGGAATGGTCAGGATTTTTTGGCCTGCTGGTACAACGGCATCACCTTGGGAATCGCCGCCTGCAACGAGGCGATTCGGCTGTCGGACGCCGGGTGAGTACTCATGAACTCCGGCGGCGCGCCTTCCGATGCCTTGGCCATTTTGTTCCACAGCGTAATGGCCGCATTCGGGTTGTAGCCGGCGCGGGCCGACAGCTCAAGGCCGATCAGGTCCGCTTCGTTTTCATTGCTGCGGCTGTTGGGCAAGGTCATGCCGTAGTTGGCCACGGTGTCGGCCAGTGCCAGGCTGTCCTGACCCAGACCGAACAACGCACCGGCGCCCTGCTTGGCCATCTCGATCCCGTAGGCCTTGGACATGGCTTCGCGACCGTGCTCACGCAGGGCGTGGGCAATTTCATGGCCCATCACGGCGGCCAGTTCGTCATCGGTGAGCTTGAGGTTGTCGATCAATGCGCTGTACACAAAGATCTTCCCGCCAGGCCCGCAGTTGGCGTTCATCTCGTCGCTCTTGATGAGGTTCACTTCCCATTGCCACTGCGCCGCATCGGCACGGAAGGTCGGCGCCTGGGCGATCAGCCGCTTGGCAATGGCCTGCACGCGCTTGGCGTTGGCGCTGGTCTTATCCACCATGCCTTTGCTGCTGGCTTCACCCAGGGTCTGCTGATAGGACTGAGCATACATCTGGTCGACTTCCTGACTCGACAGCATGCTGAACATGTATTGCTTGCGCTCAACCCCAACGGCGCCACCGCTGGTGGTATTAACCGACTGACACCCCGCCAGCAGCACCGCTGCCGCCAACACGCTTATGGCCAATGATTTCTTCATCAACACACTCTCCCTGAAAAGACGCCCTTAAACATGGCGCGTATCGTAGGCGCTCATTTGTATCGACGCCAGATACACCAGACGTGTAGCGGTTAATTTTCAGATACATCCCACAGTCGCCAGGCTTAAGCCGGGGTCAGACATTCCGGCCCGTTGAGCTTGGGATCATTGACCATATTGGCCAGGACTCGCTCGCGCAAGGCGATGGGCTCACTGGCCAGCAGGCCTTGCAGTACATGTAACGGCGTCTCGGGGTCGAGCCAGGCCGCCTGCCCCGCCACGTCCAGAATCAGCGGTCGACGCTGGCTCTGTGCGGCCTGAGTCACCACCGCCGTGCTCAGCCAAACCTGCTCCTGCACCGGGTACGCCTCCCAGATCGCCGCGAAAAACAACGTGGAGCCTTCCCCCGGCGTCAGCCAGTACGGGCGCTTGCGCTGGGTACCACGCCACTCGTAGAAACCATTGGCGGGCAGCAGGCAGCGACGCTGGCGGAACGCCTCGCGGAACATAGGTTGTTCGGCCAGGGTTTCGGCGCGGGCGTGGGCCGGGGTGCGGGACAGGTCGGTAAGCCAGGGCGGCGTGAGGCCCCAGCGGGCGCGGGCCAGTGTGCGCTGACCGTCGGCGGCGCGCTGGATCAGCACCGAATCGTTCGGGGAGATGTTCCACTGGGCCTGCTGATCGGCCGGAAAGCCCGGCAAGGCAGCAAAGGAGGGATTCCAGCGAAACAGGGCATAACGTCCACACATGGGGCAACACGACTCTTGGATAAACCGACCGACAGCCTAACAGACCAGCACGCCGGGAAAGCTGTCGGGTTCATCGCCGGGCAAGGGTTGTGCGCCGATATAGGCGGTGATCAGCTCGCGCGCTTCAACTGCAAGGTCGTTATCCACCTCCAGCCCCAACAGGCCGAAGATCGGCAGCTCCCCCGTCCCCCCAAGCAAATGGCGCCCCACCAGGTGCGCCTCGATGCCCTCGCTGGCGAGCATCTGTTGCAACAGCTCGCCTTCCATCAGGTTTTCCGGTTCGTAGATTCGCTGCACGGGCGTACCTGTCAGTCGTTCTCACTGCGGGTTTCGAGCATCCACTCTTCACCATGCACCTGCAGATTGAAAATAATCGGTCGGCAGCACACCTGACAGTCTTCTATGTACGTCTGATCACCACCGGATAAATCCACCGAGGTTTCTACCGCCTCACCACAATAAGGACAATCGAACAGCGCAGTTTCCAGCATCGCAGTCTCCCAGGTGACTTGTGCGTATAATCGCCGGTCTATTTACAGGGCTATTCTCCGGCCGGGCCAATTACCCGGACCGCACCCTGGTATTTCCTTTACTTACCCTAGCCGTTTCCAACAAGAGAGCATGATGGGCGAATTCGATACCATCCGACCTTACAACGACAGCGAAGTCCCGGCAGTGCTGGACCGACTGTTCAGTGACAAGGCCTTTCTGGACATCCTGACCCACTTCCGCTTCCCGCGCTTTGCCGGCGCCCTGGGCTGGCTGCTCAAGCCAATGATCGCCCGCAAGCTGCGCCGTGAATTCGCCGGTGTCACCACCGTGGCGACGCTGCAGGACAAAGTCGAGTACTACGTGGACCACACCATCGACCGGGCGACCGACGGCGTGACCTACACCGGCGTCGAGCAGCTCAAGTCCGGCACCGCGTACCTGTTTCTGGCCAACCACCGCGATATCGTGATGGACCCGGCCTTCGTCAACTATGCCGTATACCACGCCGGCCTGCCGACGCCGCGCATCGCCATTGGCGACAACCTGCTGCAAAAGCCGTTTGTCAGCGACCTGATGCGCCTGAACAAGAGCTTTATCGTGCACCGCTCGATCACCGGGCGAAAGGAGAAGATGGCGGCATTCAACCTGCTGTCGGCCTACATCAACCATTCGATCCGCAATGACTGCCAGTCGATCTGGATCGCCCAGGCTGAAGGGCGCGCCAAGGATGGTGATGATCGCACCGAGTCGGCGATCCTCAAGATGTTCCACGTCAGCCGCAAGGATGAGCCGTTTGCCGAGGTGATCCAGTCACTGAACCTGACGCCGGTGTCCATCAGCTATGAGTACGACCCGTGCGACTCGGCCAAGGCGCGCGAGCTTTACATCCGCGCAACCACCGGCACCTACGTCAAGGCGCAGGGTGAAGATGACGTGAGCATCGCCCTGGGCATCACCGGTTATAAAGGCCGCGTGCACATCAACTTCGCGCCGCCGATTACCGAGCGTTTCGAAGACACTAAAGTACTGGCCGTAGAAATGGACCGGCAGATTCTCGGCGGTTATCGGCTATTCCCGGTGCACTACCTGGCCTACGCCCAGTGGAGTGACGCCGACCCGCAATTGCAGGTGCCCAAGGCTGCCGAACTGTTCCCGGCCGATGAGCTGGCCAAGGCAAAAGCGGAATGGGAGCGGCGCCTGAACGACTGTCCGGCCGAGCACCGTCCGTTCCTGGTGGTGCAATATGCAACCCCGGTACGCAACCAATATCGAGTGAAGGCCGGAATCCCGCTGTAAACACCGCTCAAAAAATGTGGGAGAACGGACTCCCACATCGTTACTTCGGTGTTATTTACAGGTGGGTGCTGAGCCAGGAAATAGCCAGCCCGAGCCCAAGGCAGGCGAAGCCGATGCGGTACGCCAGACGATGCGCCCGCTCGGTGCGCACATCCAGAAACAGCATAGGCTGGTCGATCGCGCGATTTTCGCTTTGCGCGCTCAGGTCAGCCATGGCGCGCTGTTCACGCAGGCGGGTAACGAACAGCAGCGCGGCACCCGGGAAGGCCACCGCTAAAGCAACAGCATTAATCAACAGTGCGGGCAGCGCCATCGCAAACCTCAGTGAAACAGTGTCTGGGTATCGGTTCAGATACAAACCTGAACGATAGTGGCCTCCGGCGCCAAAAATGCTCCATCCCCCCTGGACGATTAATGTATCCAGTAATTTACGGCGTCACCTGAACGTCACCTTAACAGGCCACTCTGTTGCCCTTCGAACGTTCGGGAGCTTGTCATGTTGCACGCACATAACCAGGATCGGCTGTATCTGATTGCCCAAAGCGAAGAGCAGGAGGCGCTGATCGACAGCCTGGCGTTCAACGTGCAGGACCGCCACTGGCTGGTGTATTGCGCCCTTGGCGGGCATCAACATGCCGACCTGCCGGAAGCCGACCTGTTGACGGGGGTGAGCCTGCTGGACTTCTGTATCGACACCGCGGCATGAAATATCAGGCATAAAAAAACCGGACCCAACGGAGTCCGGTTTTTTATGCGCAGGAATTACTGCGAGCTGAGCAACGAGCCAATGCTTGGGTCTTTGAACAGACGGGTCAAGGCGTCACTCAGGACGTCGCTGACCAGTTTGGTGTTGGTTTCCTGGTTTGGCGACATACCGAAGCGCTGGTTGAGCGAAGCGCCGTAACGGCCACTGTAGCGACGGGTGCCGGCGGTGACGTCGGACTTGAACGTGGCGCCAATGGCCGCTTCCGTCACGTACAGCCCTTCTTTAGGTGACTGATATTTGAGCTCGGCCAGGGTGATGGTCAACTGCGGCGCGCCGGGGGCGTTGGCGCTCGGCGTGAAGCCCAGCAGACGCACAGCCGCTTCTGCCTGGGCTTGCAGCTTGGGCAGTACGTCCTGGCCGGTCACCGAGATGAGCGCGGTTTCCGGGTACAGGCCGCCGCGCGAGCCGAGGGTCGGCGAAGGACGGCCGTCTACGACACGTACCGACACCGGCTGACCGTGACCTACCGGCGCCAGCTGTGTGGTGAGCTTGGGTTGCGGGCTGAGTTGTTGCGGGCTGTTGGCGCAGCCAACCAGGGTCAAACTGGTCACAGTGATCAAACCGAACAACAGGCGTTGCAACATGCGCTTCTCTCCAGAAATCAGATACCGACAGGCCGGCAGTATAACGGGGCGTCCCCGCAGGGAACTAGCGTCAGTTACAGCCTATGACCCGGCGCGTTGATCGCGGTTCGCTGTCACTGATATGTAACCGACGTTACATCGGCCCGTCATCCGGCCGAGGCATGCTTGATCCCAATCTCAGGAGGTGTGTCGCCATGCAATTTCTCTGGTCAGTGTTCACGCGCAAACCCGCCCTTCGTCAGTTCGCCCGGCTTGATGCGCAAGGTCGTTGCCAGGCGTTCAAGGAATGCAGCCAGCCACCGGCGGGTGAAGGCTGGGTGGAAATCGACGAGATTCGCCTGAGCTGGATGCACCACCCGCTGCCGGCCCGCGCCCGCGTAAGCCCACGCACAGCGCGGTCAACCCGCCACCAGCCGTTGGCCGCCTGACCGAATACCTAATAAAAGTCATAAAACACGCCCATTTCCCTGACGTTCTTCGCTACAATCTCCCCCCGATTATAAGGACGTCTCCTGATCGGGCCTCGCAACATCGTTAATGCCTCGGTATTAACCCCAAGAATCGCCCACAGAGAGCCGCCCACACAGATCGAGTGAAGCTGGCGCGCTTGCTGTTTCCTTTGCAAACCACCCGCCTTTACCGAATCTGCCAGAGCTGCCATTACGCTCGGCCACTTGTGTTGTTTGCCCGTTTTGCCGCTTGTCGGCAAAGGTATTACGGGCCAGGTGCCAGGCTGGGGCAGCCCTTTTTTGAGGTTCACGTCTTCAAAAGAGCGTGAAAAAACGGGTTTTCACAACTTCACAAGAGTGTGGCGAGCAAATGAATAGTTTGGCGTTTGTACAAGCACCATCAGCGTCTGGAACAGCCCAACCACACAGGACCGAGTACTCCTCAACAACCGGAGCTTGAGCCTGTCCGCTACGGATTGATTGCACGAATCGCACGCTTTGACCATAAGTCGAATTGCCACAGCCGCCCATGAATGCGTTCATAGGCAGATCAGGCTGGCAGGAAGCGTGCGCTGAAGTTGCAAAGAATTGCGAAACGGACATGGCGATCCTGGCCATGGGTTATCTGGGGCAACACGTGAACCGCCCCGTCACTCCTGGCAGCCATGCCGTCAATTTGGTGCTGCAGATTTTGGAGACGCGTTAAATGGCGCATAACGAAGCAGTCGACGTAGTTCTGGTAGGGGCCGGCATCATGAGTGCCACCCTGGCCGTACTGCTCAAAGAGCTCGACCCTGGCCTCAAGCTGGAAGTCGTTGAGCTGATGGACTCGGGTGCCGCGGAAAGTTCCAACCCGTGGAACAACGCCGGTACCGGCCACGCCGGGCTGTGTGAGCTTAACTACACGCCGCAGGCCGCTGATGGCTCCATCGACATCAAGAAAGCCGTGCACATCAACACCCAATTCGAGGTGTCGAAGCAGTTCTGGGCGTACCTGACCAAAAAGGGCACCTTCGGCTCGTCCAAATCCTTTATCAGCCCGGTGCCGCACCTGAGCTTCGTGCAGGGCGAAAAAGGTGTGTCGTTCCTTAAGAAGCGCTTTGAAATCCTCAGCCAGCACCATGCGTTTTCGGACATGCACTACACCGAAGACCGCGCAGAGATGGCCGAGTGGATGCCGTTGATGATGCCGGGCCGCCCGCTCGACGAAAAAATCGCCGCGACCCGGGTAATGAACGGCACTGACGTCAACTTCGGCGCCCTGACCAACCAACTGCTCGGCCACCTGACCAGTTCGCCGGATGCCCAGGTCAAGTACTGCAAACGCGTGACCGGCCTCAAGCGCAACGGTGCCGGCTGGACCGTGAGCATCAAGGACGTCAACAGCGGCAATAGCCGTGAAGTGGATGCCAAGTTCGTTTTCCTCGGCGCCGGCGGTGCGGCCCTGCCGCTGCTGCAAGCCTCGGGCATCGAAGAGAGCAAAGGCTTTGGCGGCTTCCCGGTCAGCGGCCAGTGGCTGCGGTGCGACAACCCGGAAGTGGTCAAGCATCACCAGGCCAAGGTCTACAGCCAGGCCGCCGTGGGCTCGCCACCGATGTCGGTGCCCCACCTGGACACCCGCGTAGTCGATGGCAAGAAATCCCTGCTGTTTGGCCCCTACGCCGGTTTCACCACCAAGTTCCTCAAGTACGGCTCGTTCCTCGACCTGCCGATGTCGATTCGCGCCGGCAACATCGGCCCGATGCTGGCCGTGGCCCGCGACAACATGGACCTGACCAAGTACCTGGTCAGCGAAGTGCGCCAATCCATGGAACAGCGCCTGGAATCACTGCGTCGCTTCTACCCAGAGGCAAAAGCCGAGGACTGGCGTCTGGAAGTGGCCGGCCAACGGGTGCAGATCATCAAGAAAGACCCGAAGAAGGGCGGCGTGCTGCAATTTGGTACCGAGCTGGTGGCGGCCAAAGACGGCACCCTGGCCGCCCTGCTCGGCGCGTCCCCAGGCGCTTCGGTAACGGTGTCGATCATGCTGGAACTGATCGAGCGCTGCTTTCCGGCCAAAGCGGCCGGCGAGTGGGCGGCCAAATTGCACGAGATCTTCCCGGCCCGCGAAAAAGTACTGGAAACCGATGCAGAGCTGTATCGCACGATTAACGCTCAGAACAACATCAGCCTGGAACTGGTTGCGCAAAGCAACGAGGCCGAAAGCTACGCTTGAGGCCCGGCGCACCCAATAAAAAACGCCCCTCGGGGCGTTTTTTGTGGACCGGATAATCAGCCGCGAGCTTTTTCGATCAGTTCGATGTACTCGTCGGCGTTACGCTGGTCCTTGATCAGATCCACGAAGGTCTGGCCATGCTCGTCTTTGCCATCCAAATCCAGACCGGCTTCCTTGAAAAACCCCAGGAAGCGCCCGAAGTCGTCGATACGCAGGCCGCGGTAGGCCTTGATCAGTTTGTGCAGGGACGGTGAAATTGCGTCGACCGGTTCGAAGTCCAGGAACAACTTGATCTGATCGTCGCCGATCTCGTCGCCAATCACCTGTTTCTTATCTTTACGCATTACCGACTCCAGCCTGCAGACATTTACACGGGGTTTGAAGTCTACCTGCGGGGCGCGGGCTGCGGAAGTCGCGACGACGTCACCCGATTACTTGGCGCGCACTGCTCCAGTATGCAAATCCGCCCATATATGCCCGTTGGCGTAACTGAGGAACTGCACATACACCGTGTCATTGCGCAGCAGGTCGACGATCACGCGGTACTGGGCAGTGGGATAAGACAAGGTGAGCGTCCTGCTCTTGTCATCGAACGCCGGTTTTTTCAGGCTTTTGCTTTCGGCATCAAAATTGAGCACCACCTGGTTGATGGTCGCGCCCTTGTTCAGGGATTTGCCCTTGAGACGGATCATCAACGGCGAGGTCACCGGGATCGGTTGCTGGTTGGATTGGCGCTGGTTCCCCACCACCACCGTGTACTCGGTGACTTGCAGCAATTGCTGCTGGTCGGGGGTTTCGGTGCGCAGGGTCAGGTCGTCGGGCGGCAGGAATTGGCCGTGCATCGGCGCCGGGGCGGCCGCCAGGGGCAAACTGAGGATCAGCGCCAGGGCGGCGCAGGTGCGTATCAACAGGCTCATGGGCCGCTCCGCAGGAGATGGCCCAGCACTGTAGCTCAATCGAACTGGGCAAGCATCCAGCGTTGATAGTCGGCAACGCCGGCATCGCCTTCGCGGGGCGCCCAAGTGGCCAGCTCACCCTCGCCGACCGGACGATAGGGCCCGGCCTTGCATTCGAACATCACCGTATCGGGCGCAAGCACTACCAGGCCATGGAAGACGCCCGGCGGCAGATCGACGCCCGAGCACTCGCCACCAGCCTGCATCACGCGCCTGGCGATCACTTCACCGGCGTCACTGAACACCAACAACCCCAGGCGCCCCTGGAGCACCAACAAGGTTTCTGCCTTATCCGCGCTCAGGTGCCGATGAGGCGGCACATAGGTGCCAGGTTGCAGGCCGACTGCCAGGCGATGGCACGGCTCGTCCATCTGGTGGAAGTTATGGTGATGCCGGCCACGAGGGCTGGCACCCGCTTTCTCGGCCAACTCGGCAAACAGTGTCTGATCAAGAAAGCGGGTCATGGCTTACATCCCTTTGACGGCGTAGATCCCATTGGCGTTGCGCCAGTAGCCTTTGTAGTCCATGCCATAACCGAAGATATACCGGTCGATGCACGGCAGGCCGACGTAATCGGCTTTAAGGTCCGGGCGGGCCTTGCGGTCGTGGTCTTTGTCGATCAATACGGCGGTGTGCACCTTGCGTGCACCGGCGTGTTTGCAGAAGTCGATGATCGCGCCCAAGGTGTGACCTTCGTCGAGGATGTCGTCGATGATCAGCACGTCGCGGTCAATGAACGAGACTTCCGGCTTGGCTTTCCAGAACAGATCGCCGCCGGTGGTTTCGTTGCGATAGCGCGTAGCGTGCAGGTAGGACGCTTCCAGCGGGAATTGCAGGTGGGTCAGCAATTTGCCGGCGAAGATCAGGCCGCCGTTCATCACACAGAACACCACCGGGTTGGTGTCGGCCATTTCACGGCTGATGTGGGCGCCGACCTTGGCGATCGCTTCTTCGACTTGCGCTTCGGTGTACAGGCAGTCAGCCTCGCGCATGATTTGACGGATATGCTCGAGATCAGCGGACATGGCGCTCTCCAAGGGGGTGCTGTGGCAAGAAAAGCGGGCGAAGGTACGCTTCTCGTGCGCTCCGAGCAAGCCTTAATGGACTAACGTGCTAGATGTCTATAGGACAACACCCTCGGATAGATTAATCTAGGCCGGTTTTTTTGCCCGCCGCCGGAGCCTTTCCCATGCCCACTCGCGAGATCCGCCACCCGCTGATCCGACACAAGCTCGGCCTTATGCGCCGCGCCGACATTAGCACGAAGAATTTCCGTGAGCTTGCTCAGGAAGTCGGAGCGTTGCTCACTTACGAAGCCACCAAGGATTTGCCCCTGGAGAACTATGAGATCCCCGGTTGGGCCGGTCCCGTCCAGGTCGAGAAAATCGCCGGTAAAAAGATCACGGTGGTACCGATCCTGCGCGCCGGTATCGGCATGCTTGAGGGCGTACTCAGCCTGATCCCCGGCGCCAAGGTCAGCGCCGTTGGCGTGGCCCGTAACGAAGAGACCTTGCAGGCCCACACCTACCTGGAAAAACTCGTCCCGGAAATCGACGAGCGCCTGGCCATGATCATCGACCCGATGCTCGCCACCGGCAGTTCCATGGTCGCCACCATCGACCTGCTGAAGAAAGCCGGTTGCAAGGACATCCGTGCCATGGTGCTGGTGGCCGCGCCCGAAGGCATCGCCGCCGTCGAGAAAGCGCACCCGGACGTGCAGATCTACACCGCGTCCATCGATGAGCGCCTGAACGAACACGGCTACATCATCCCTGGCCTGGGCGATGCCGGTGACAAAATCTTCGGCACCAAGCAGAAGGACGCGTGAACATGCAGGATGAATTCAACGACCCGCTTTGGCGCCAGATCCTGTCTGGCGCACAAATGCTCTTCGTAGCATTTGGCGCGCTGGTGTTGATGCCGCTGATCACCGGCCTTGATCCAAACGTCGCACTGTTTACCGCAGGCCTGGGCACGCTGTTGTTCCAGGTGGTGACAGGACGCCAGGTGCCAGTGTTCCTGGCGTCGAGCTTTGCGTTTATCACCCCGATCATCCTCGCCAAGGGTCAGTTCGGCCTGGCGGCGACCATGGGCGGGGTGATGGCGGCCGGTTTCGTTTATACGTTTCTGGGCCTGGCGGTGAAGGTCAAAGGCACCGGGTTTATCGACCGGTTGCTGCCGCCCGTGGTCATCGGGCCGGTGATCATTTCCATCGGCCTGGCCATGGCGCCGATTGCCGCGAACATGGCGATGGGCAAATCGGGGGATGGCGCCGAGCTGATCCATTACCAGACGGCGATGATGATCTCGATGCCGGCACTGCTTACCACGTTGATCGTGGCGGTGTTCGGCAAAGGCATTTTCCGCCTGGTGCCGATCATCTCCGGCGTGCTGGTGGGTTTTGCCATGGCGTTTTACTTTGGCGTGGTCGACACGGCGAAGATCGCCGCCGCCCCCTGGTTCGCCCTGCCCCACTTCACCGCGCCAGAGTTCAACTGGCAGGCGATCCTGTTTATCGTTCCGGTGGCCCTGGCCCCGGCGATCGAGCATATCGGCGGTGTGATTGCGGTGGGCAGCGTGACCGGCCGCGACTACCTGAAGAAGCCCGGCCTGCATCGCACGCTATTGGGTGACGGGATTGCGACCACGGCTGCCGGCCTGTTTGGCGGCCCGCCGAACACCACCTACGCCGAAGTGACGGGCGCGGTGATGCTGACCAAGAACTACAACCCGAAAATCATGACCTGGGCGGCAGTGTTTGCCATCAGCCTGGCATTTATCGGCAAGTTCGGCGCGCTGCTGCAGAGCATTCCGGTGCCGGTAATGGGCGGGATTCTGTGCCTGTTGTTCGGCTCGATTGCGGCCGTGGGCATGAACACACTGATCCGTCACAAGATCGACCTGGGTGAGGCGCGCAATCTGGTGATTGTATCGGTGACCCTGGTATTCGGGATTGGCGGCGTGCTGGTCGGTACCGGTACTGGCCCGGATGACTTCGGCCTCAAGGGCATCGCCCTGTGCGCAGTGGTAGCGATTGGCTTGAACCTGCTGCTACCGGGCAATGATGGCTGGAAGAACAAGAAGCCGGATGAGCCACTGCTCTGACACACGGTAGAACCCAATGTGGGAAGGGCTTGGCCCCCTCCCACATTTTTGATCCTCAGTCTGGCTTAGAGCTCGCCGAGCCCCTCGATCAACGCCTGATTCTGCTCCGGCGTACCGATGCTGATCCGCAGGAACTGGGCAATCCGCTCCTGCTTGAAGTGGCGCACGATCACACCCTGCTCACGCAATTTGGCCGCCAGACCAGCAGCGTCGTGCCGTGGGTGACGAGCAAAGATGAAGTTGGCCGCCGACGGCAGCACCTCAAACCCCTTGGCTTCCAGTTGCGCGACAAGCGTGTTCCGGCTGTCGATCACCTGCTGGCAGGTTTTCTCGAAATACTCACGGTCCTCGAACGCCGCCGCCGCGCCGACAATCGCCAGGCGATCCAGCGGATAGGAGTTGAAGCTGTTCTTGACCCGCTCCAGCGCCTCGATCAGGTCCGGGTGGCCCACGGCCAGGCCCACACGCAAACCGGCCAGTGAGCGCGACTTGGACAGGGTCTGGGTCACCAGCAGGTTCGGGTAGCGGTCCACCAGGCTGATGGCGGTTTCGCCGCCGAAGTCGATATAGGCTTCATCGACCACCACCACCGAGTCCGGGCTGGCCTTGAGGATCTGCTCCACCGCGTCCAGTGCCAGCACGCAGCCGGTCGGTGCGTTGGGGTTGGGGAAAATGATCCCGCCGTTAGGCCTGGCGTAGTCCGCGACACGGATCTGGAACTGCTCATCCAGCGGCACCGGCTCGGACTGGATGCCGTAGAGGCCGCAGTACACCGGATAGAAGCTGTAGCTGATGTCCGGGAACAAAAGCGGCAAATCGTGCTGGAACAGACCGTGGAAGATATGCGCCAACACTTCATCGGAACCGTTGCCGAGGAACACCTTGCCGGCATCGATCGCGTAATACTTGGCCACCGCTTGCTTGAGCAGGTCGCTGTTGGGGTCCGGGTACAGGCGCAAGTTATCGTTCAACTCGGCCTGCATCGCGGCCAGCGCCTTGGGCGACGGGCCATAGGGGTTTTCATTGGTGTTGAGCTTGACCAGTTTGGTCAGCTTCGGCTGCTCGCCAGGCACGTAAGGCACGAGGTCCTTGACGAAGGCGCTCCAGAATTTGCTCATATCTCAGTTACCTTGCTTGTCGTCAAGAATGCGATATTCCGCGCTGCGGGCGTGGGCACTCAGGGATTCACCACGGGCCAGTACCGAAGCGGTCTTGCCCAGCTCGGAAGCGCCCTGGGGCGAGCAGAAGATGATCGACGAACGCTTCTGGAAGTCATACACCCCCAGCGGCGACGAGAAACGCGCCGTGCCGGAGGTCGGCAGCACATGGTTGGGGCCCGCACAGTAGTCTCCCAGGGCTTCGCTGGTATGACGGCCCATGAAGATGGCGCCGGCATGGCGAATCGACGGCAGCCAGGCTTGTGGGTCCGCCACGGACAACTCCAGGTGCTCCGGCGCGATACGGTTGGCGACTTCGATGGCCTGTTCCATGTCGCGGACCAGAATCAACGCGCCACGGCCATTGATCGACTTCTCGATAATCTCGGCGCGGTCCATGGTCGGCAGCAATTTGTCGATGCTGGCGGCGACTTTGTCGAGGAACTCGGCATCCGGACTGACCAGGATCGCCTGGGCATCTTCGTCGTGCTCAGCCTGGGAGAACAGGTCCATGGCGATCCAGTCGGGGTCGGTCTGGCCGTCACACACCACGAGGATTTCCGAGGGGCCGGCGATCATGTCGATGCCGACCTGGCCAAAGACGTGGCGCTTGGCGGTGGCCACGTAGATATTGCCAGGACCGACGACTTTGTCGACCTTCGGCACGCTTTCGGTGCCATAGGCAAGGGCCGCCACGGCCTGGGCGCCGCCGATGGTGAACACCCGATCAACGCCCGCAATGCAGGCCGCCGCCAGCACCAATTCGTTGATTTCACCACGCGGGGTCGGTACCACCATGACCACTTCGGTCACACCGGCCACTTTTGCCGGAATCGCGTTCATCAGCACCGACGATGGGTACGACGCCTTGCCACCGGGCACATACAGACCGGCGCGGTCCAGCGGCGTGACCTTCTGGCCCAGCACGGTGCCGTCGGCTTCGGTGTAGCTCCAGGAATCCTGTTTCTGCTTTTCGTGATAGCTGCGCACGCGCGTCGCCGCCACTTCCAGGGCTTCACGCTGGGGCGCAGTGATGCGCGTCAGGGCCAACTCCAGGCGCTCGCGAGGCAGGATCAGGTCCGACATGGATGCCACGTCCAGGCCATCGAACTGGCGGGTGAAGTCCACCAGCGCCGCGTCACCGCGCTCACGCACGGACTTGATGATGTCGAGGACTCGCCCGTTGACCGAGTCGTCAGACACGCTTTCCCAGCTCAGCAGATGATCCAGATGATGGGCGAAATCCGGGTCGGCAGCGTCGAGTCGGGCAATTGCAGTGGACGTGGTCATAGCGAGGGCCTCAATAGAATTGGCAAAAAACTCAGGCGCCCGAAGGCGCGATTCGTTATTGAACGTCAGCGCACCTTCCCTGCAGTCGTTTCCGCTTGGGCACCCGAGAATTCTGGCTATGAGGCGGATAGACGGGCGCAGCCTTTCGGCTACGCAGGTGGGTCAACCGCGGTGTCGAGACTCCACTGCGGTGCGCAGGGTGTCGATCAACGCCTGGATACGGGCGTGCTGCATCTTCATCGATGCCTTGTTGACGATCAGGCGGGAGCTGATGTCGGCAATAAAGTCTTGAGGTTCGAGACCATTGGCACGCAAGGTGTTGCCGGTGTCGACCACGTCGATGATCTTGTCGGCCAGGCCGATCAGCGGCGCCAGCTCCATCGAGCCGTAGAGCTTGATGATATCGACCTGACGACCTTGCTCGGCATAGTAGCGCTTGGCGACGTTGACAAACTTGGTGGCCACGCGCAGGCGCCCTTTGGGCTCAACATCACCGACACGGCCGGCCGTCATCAGCTTGCACAGAGCAATACGCAGATCCAGCGGTTCGTAGAGGCCCTGGCCGCCGTATTCCATCAGTACGTCTTTACCGGCGACACCCAGGTCGGCGGCGCCATGTTCAACGTAGGTCGGCACGTCGGTAGCCCGCACGATCAACAGGCGAACGTCGTCCTGGGTCGTAGGGATGATCAGCTTGCGGCTCTTGTCCGGATTCTCGGTCGGCACGATGCCCGCTTCAGCCAGAAGCGGCAAAGTGTCGTCAAGGATGCGGCCCTTGGACAGTGCGATGGTCAACATGGGGAACGTCAGTCCTTCATCAGGCGATTGCTGTCCGGTCGCAGATGGCGCCAGACACAGATCGAGGCCATCACAGCCTCGATTTGAAACAAATTCAGCATACCGCTCAGCTAACAGCAAACACCTTGTGGCGAGCGAGCTTGCCCGCTCACCACAAGGTGTTGGCAACCCGGGGATTAGCCCGGTACGCGGCGGATTTTTGCGCCGAGCATCTGCAGTTTTTCTTCGATGCACTCGTAACCACGGTCGATGTGGTAAATGCGATCGATCAGGGTGTCGCCTTCGGCGATCAACGCCGAAATAACCAGGCTGGCCGAAGCGCGCAGGTCGGTGGCCATCACTGGCGCGCCCTTGAGCTTCTCGGTGCCGGTGACGATGGCGGTGTTGCCTTCAACCTGGATCTTCGCGCCCATGCGGTGCAGTTCATACACGTGCATGAAACGGTTTTCGAAGATGGTCTCGATCACGGCGCCGGTGCCTTCAGCAATGGCGTTCAGGGAGATGAACTGCGCTTGCATGTCGGTTGGGAAGGCCGGGTACGGAGCGGTACGCACGTTGACGGCTTTTGGACGCTTGCCGTGCATGTTCAGCTCGATCCAGTCTTCGCCAGTGGTGATTTCAGCACCGGCTTCGCGCAGTTTTTCCAGGACCGCTTCCAGGATGGTCGGATCGGTGTCCTTGACCTTGACGCGGCCACCGGTAACGGCGGCGGCAACCAGATAGGTCCCGGTCTCGATACGGTCTGGCATGACCTTGTAGGTTGCAGAGTGCAGACGCTCTACACCGTCAATGGTGATGGTGTCGGTGCCAGCACCGGAGACTTTAGCGCCCATGGCGTTGAGGAAGTTGGCCAGATCGACCACTTCCGGCTCGCGCGCGGCGTTCTGCAGCACGCTGCGGCCTTTGGCCAGGGCTGCGGCCATCATGATGTTCTCGGTACCGGTCACGCTGACGGTATCAAAGAAGAAGTTCGCGCCACGCAGGCCGCCTTCCGGCGCCTTGGCCTTGATGTAGCCGCCTTCGACGTCAATGACCGCGCCCATGGCTTCGAGGCCACGGATGTGCAGGTCCACCGGACGCGAGCCGATGGCGCAACCACCAGGCAATGCCACTTCGGCTTCGCCGAAACGAGCAACCATCGGGCCCAGCACCAGGATCGACGCACGCATGGTTTTCACCAGTTCGTACGGCGCGATCAGGGTTTTGATGGTGCGTGGGTCGATTTCGACGGCCAGTTTCTCGTCGATGACCGGCTCAATGCCCATGCGGCCGAACAGCTCGATCATGGTGGTGATGTCGTGCAGGTGCGGCAGGTTGGCCACAGTCACCGGGCCATCGCACAGCAGGGTCGCTGCCAGGATCGGCAAGGCAGAGTTTTTCGCACCGGAAATGCGGATCTCGCCATCAAGGCGGGCACCGCCGGTAATAATCAATTTATCCATAAGAATCTCGACGCCTTGGGGGCTCAGGTGCGCTCGGCCCAGGCCGCGCGGCTGAAAAATTTCATAGTGACCGCATGGATGCTGCCATCGGTGATCCATGGGTTCAAATGGGCATAGATCTGCTGTTGACGCTTGACCGGGCTCAACGCCGCCAGTTCATCGCTAATCACGTTCAGCTGGAAATTGCAGCCTTCGCCTTCAACTTCTACAGTCGTTTCCGGCAGCTTTCCTTCAAGGAAGCTCTTAACTTCTAGGGCCTGCATGCTCAACCTCTATCGGCGCCCAGTGCGCACGGGTCGCACATCATACAAAAAAGCCCCGCGCCTGCGAACCCCGCATAGCAGGACTCTGACGGGGGGCCTCATTGTTAATGTGTATTAAGGATGCGCCAACAGTTCGGTCAAACCGGAAACCTCGGCAATTTCGCGCATGTCTTCGGGCAGCGCGCGGATGCTGACCGTCTTTTTAGCCGCCTCGGCATCACGCATGAAGCACAACAATAACGACAAACCGACGCTGCTGGACTTGGTCACCGCCGAGCAATCCAGCACTA
Source organism: Pseudomonas sp. EYE_354 (assembly GCF_023148575.1). Lineage (NCBI taxonomy): Bacteria > Pseudomonadati > Pseudomonadota > Gammaproteobacteria > Pseudomonadales > Pseudomonadaceae > Pseudomonas > Pseudomonas sp. EYE_354. Next base: position 206,490 of record NZ_JAHXNQ010000001.1, on the reverse strand, counting down.
ACGTCGGCCCGTTGCTGGCCTTGATCAGGGCCTGGCCCTGCTTGCGCAGGTCAGGCCCGGTGCGGTAGTCGAGCACGCCACTGAGGAACAACTCACCGGCGTCGCCAAGACGAACAGCCGATTCGGTCATTGCGCAGGCTTCCCGGCAGCTTTATCGGTTTCTTCCTTGGCCTTGGCAACTTCGCCAGCCCAACCATTGATGGTTTTATCCAGATCGTTGCCATTACGCTGCATGGCGTCGGCGAACTGATCACGGAAGAGCTTGCCGATGTTGATGCCATTGATGATCACATTACGCAGTTTCCACTCGCCGTTGATTTTCTCCAGCGTGTACTGCACAGGGTAAATGGCGCCGTTGTTGCCCTTGACACTCATGTTGACGCTGGTGCGATCACCGGACTCATCACCGGCGGGAGCAACGGTAATGCCCTGGTTGTTGTACTCGAGCAAGGCGTTGCCATAGAACTGGAACAGGCCTTTTTTGAAGTTCTCCTGGAACGTCTGCATTTGCGCAGGCGTGGCCTTGCGCGAGTATTTGACCGTCATGATGCTGCGCGAAATGCCTTCGGCATCCACGACCGGGCCAACAATGGTGTTGAGCGCGTCATAGAACTGACTTGGATCTTGCTTGTACTTTTCCTTGTTGGCAGTCAGGTCAGCCAGCATCTTGGTGGTCGTGTCCTGCACCAGTTCGTGCGCAGAACCTGCCGCGTTGGCCATCAATGGCAGTGCAGCAAGCAGTACCAGCAGGCCACGTCGCAAGGTAGAGATCATGAACAGATTCCTCATTTGGCGTCTTTATTGACCGTATTGAGCAAAAATTTTCCGATCAGGTCCTCGAGCACCAGCGACGACTGCGTGTCGTGGATGGTCGAGCCATCCTTGAGCAGGGCTGTTTCCCCGCCCACGCTGATACCGATGTATTTCTCGCCCAGCAGACCCGCAGTGAGGATAGATGCCGTCGAGTCAGTCGGCAGATTATCTACCTTCTTGTCCAACTGCATCGTCACTCGACCGGTGAAGCTGTCGCGATCCAGATCGATTGCCGTAACCTTGCCGATGGTCACACCGGCCATGGTCACCTTGGCTCTGACAGTCAAACCGGCGATATTGTCGAAGTACGCGTAAAGTTTATAAGTATCGGCGGTGGGGCTGGCCGAAAGGCCGCTGACTCGCAGGGCCAGCAACAGTAAAGCCAGGATGCCAGCCAGCAAGAAAAGGCCGACACCGATTTCCACAGTGCGGTTTTGCATCAGAAATCTCCAAACATCAAGGCGGTCAAAATGAAGTCAAGGCCCAGTACCGCCAGCGAGGCGTACACAACGGTCTTGGTGGTGGCGCGACTGATCCCTTCTGAGGTGGGCTCACAGTCGTAGCCTTGGAATACGGCGATCCAGGTCACTACAAAGGCAAAAACGATGCTCTTTATGATGCCGTTGAGCACGTCACCGCTGAAGGTCACGCTGTTTTGCATGTTGGCCCAGTAGGAGCCGTCGTAGACGCCCAGCCAGTCCACCGCCACCCATGAACCGCCCCAGATACCCACCACGCTGAAGATCATCGCCAGCAATGGCAGGGAAATGAAACCGGCCCACAGGCGCGGGGCAACAATGTATTTGAGCGGGTCCACGCCGATCATTTCCAGGCTGGACAACTGTTCGGTGGACTTCATGTTGCCGATTTCGGCGGTCAGTGCGGACCCCGCACGCCCGGCGAACAGCAACGCGGTCACTACCGGGCCCAGCTCACGCAGCAGCGTCAGGGCGACCATCTGCCCTACCGCCTGCTCCGAACCATAGCTGGACAGGATATTGAAGCCCTGCAACGCCAACACCATACCGATGAACATCCCGGAGACCACGATGATCACCAGGGACATCACGCCCACCGAATGCAGTTGCTTGAGCAGCAGGCCAAAACCGCCGCCGATGCCTCCGCGGCCGAGCAATGCGTGAAACAGGAAAATGGTCGAACGACCGAGCACTTCGACGATGTCGATGCCGGAGCGACCGAAAAGGCGAACCTTCTCGATTAGAGATGTCTTGCGCATCAGCGCTTCCCCAGAAGATCTGAGCGGTAATCCGCTGCCGGAAAGTGAAAAGGCACGGGGCCGTCGGGATCGCCGGTCATGAATTGGCGGATACGCGGGTTATCGGCGTTCATCAGTTCTTCAGGCGTGCCCTGCCCCAGAACCTGGCCATCGCCCACTACATACAGGTAATCGGCAATGCTCGCGGTTTCTGCAAGGTCGTGGGACACCACGATGCTGGTAATGCCCAACGCATCGTTGAGCAGGCGGATCAGGCGCACCAATACGCCCATGGCGATCGGGTCCTGGCCAACGAAGGGCTCGTCATACATAAGGATCTGCGGGTCGAGAGCGATGGCGCGCGCCAGGGCCACGCGACGCTTCATGCCGCCAGACAGTTCATCGGGCATCAGGTCAATGGCACCACGAAGACCTACGGCCTGCAGTTTCAGCAACACAATGTCGCGAATCATTTCATCAGACAGCTGGGTATGCACCCGCAGCGGAAACGCCACGTTCTCGAACACATCGAGATCGGTGAACAGCGCACCACTCTGGAACAGAACGCCCATATGCTTGCGCGCATCGAACAGATCGCTGCGCGACAGCGTCGGCAGGTTCTGGCCGTTGACCCACACTTCGCCGGCACTGGGGCGCAATTGCATGCCCATCAGGCGCAACAGGGTGGTCTTGCCGCAACCGGACGGCCCCATGATGCCCGTGACCTTGCCACGGGGAATGCGAATATCGACGTTATTGAAGATGCTGCGCGTCCCGCGCTTGAAGGTCAGTCCCTTCAGCTCGACCGCGTAGGCGTTATCGGCACTCATCTAAACTCCTTGGGATGCAGCCTCTCACTCAGACACCATGTATGCGACAAACGTTTGCAACGGTTACGCAACAGATAGCCACATGGGCTGGGCGGACCGAACTGGCGGCGAACTATATCACTGCTGGCACAAGCCGCCCAAGGCCGGAACAGCGGTTGTTCAGATCCAGGACAGGGAAAAAACGTTGCAGGGCATGAATCTCAGTCACCGACTGAGTAAAGCCTGACGAACTTGCGTGAGGGAATTGATCATTACCGCTATAATCGCCGCCTTTTCGTCAGGCTATACGATTTCAGACATGAGCCAATCCAGCGACCTTATTCAATCCGCACAACGCACCATCCGCCTCGAACTGGAAGCCGTAGAAGGCTTGCTGGCCCATATCGACGCAGATTTCGTACGCGCCTGCGAGATGATTCTGGCCAGCAAGGGCCGCGTTGTCGTGGTCGGCATGGGCAAGTCAGGTCACGTCGGCAACAAGATCGCCGCCACCCTGGCCAGTACCGGGACCACCGCGTTTTTCGTGCATCCGGCCGAGGCCAGCCATGGCGATATGGGCATGATCACCAAGGAGGACATCATTCTTGCGCTGTCCAACTCCGGCACCACCAACGAAATCGTGACCCTGCTGCCGCTGATCAAGCGCCTGGGAATCCAGATGATCAGCATCACCGGCAACCCGGAGTCGACGCTGGCCAAGGCCGCCGAAGTCAATCTGAACGTGCACGTGGCCCACGAGGCCTGCCCGCTGAACCTGGCTCCCACATCCTCCACCACCGCGGCCCTGGTCATGGGCGACGCCCTGGCTGTGGCGCTACTGGAGGCCCGCGGCTTCACTGCCGAAGATTTTGCGTTTTCCCACCCCGGTGGTGCCCTGGGTCGCCGCCTGTTGCTGAAAGTGGAAAATGTCATGCATTCGGGCGATGAATTGCCCCACGTCCAGCGCGGCACCCCGCTGAAGGACGCGCTGATGGAAATGACCCGCAAAGGTCTGGGCATGACGGTGATCCTGGAATCCGACGGCCGTTTGGCCGGGGTGTTCACCGACGGTGACTTGCGTCGCACCCTGGACCGCACCATCGACATCCGCACAGCGACCATCGATGCGGTAATGACCCCTCACGGCAAGACTGCACGCCCTGAAATGCTCGCAGCCGAAGCATTGAAGATCATGGAAGACCACAAAATCGGCGCGCTGGTGGTGGTCGACAACCAAGACCGCCCGGTTGGCGCCCTGAACATGCACGACTTGTTGCGTGCGGGAGTGATGTAAATGACCAGCGACCTGCTGCAACGCGGCAAACACATCAAACTGGCGATTTTCGACGTAGACGGCGTGCTGACCGACGGTCGCCTGTACTTTCTCGAAGATGGCAGCGAATTCAAGACGTTCAACACTCTCGATGGCCAGGGCATCAAAATGCTGATGGCGGCGGGCGTGCAAACGGCGATTATCAGCGGCCGAAAAACTCCCGTTGTGGAACGCCGCGCACAAAACCTCGGTATTCCTCACCTGTATCAAGGCCGCGAGGATAAACTGGTGGTTCTGGACGAGCTACTTGGCCAACTCAATCTAAGCTACGAGCAGGTCGCCTATCTGGGCGATGATCTGCCGGACTTGCCGGTCATTCGCCGAGTGGGCCTGGGCATGGCAGTCGCCAATGCGGCGGCGTTTGTTCGCGAACACGCCCATGGCATCACCACCGCCCGTGGCGGCGAAGGTGCTGCACGCGAGTTCTGCGAGTTGATCCTGCGTGCCCAGGGCAGCCTTGAAGCGGCCCACGCCGCCTACCTATAGAGCGTTTTATGCTGAGCAAAAAGATTCGCAACTTTCTGTTATTCGGGGTCATCGCCGCGCTGTTTCTGGCGGTGGGCTACTGGAATATCAGCCCGGAGCGCTTCCTCGACCAGCCTGCCGCGCAGGTCGACGAAGGCGCTATCGACTATTACGCCACCAACGCCTATAGCGTGCAGTTCCTGCCCGACGGCAAAGTGCAGTACGAAATGACCTCGGACAAAGTCGAGCATGTGAAAGCCAGCGAGGTCACGCTGCTGACCAACCCGGACCTCAACCTGTACCGCGGCACCGAATTTCCGTGGCATGTCACCAGCAAGCGTGGCGAGGTGAACCCGGACGGCACCGAAGTCGAGCTGATCGACTCGGTGCGCGTTGCGCGCACTGACGCCAAGAACCGCGACACGGTGATTACTTCCAGCCGCATGACCGTATTCCCACAGAAGCAATATGCGCAGACCGAGCAAGACGTTAGAATCGACGGCGCTGGCGGAGTATCGACTGGCAAGGGAATGAAAGCGTATTTGAAAGAAAGCAGGATACACCTGCTATCGAACGTAAGAGGACAGTATGAGGCTCGTTAAAACTCTCCCTATTTTGCTCGGTTTGGGCGCAGCACTGGGAAGCGTGAGCGCCTGGGCTCTGCCGAACGATAGCCAGCAACCGATCCACATCTCGGCTGACGACGCGCAGCTCGATGACAAACAAGGCGTCGCCACCTACACCGGCGGAGTGATCATCACCCAGGGTTCGATGAAGATCACCGGCAACACGGTGACGCTGACGCGCACTGCGGCGGGCGATATTGATGTGGTGACCTCGGTCGGCAACCTGGCTTACTTCGAACAGAAGCAGGCGGCGACCGATACCGGCCCGATGAAGGGCTACGGCAAGACCATCCAGTATCACGCGCAACAGAATCGCATCGTGCTGATCGACCAGGCCAAGGTACTGAGCCCCGATGGAAACTCCACGGAAGGCGAGAAGATCACCTATGACACTGTGAAACAGATCGCCAACGCCGGTCGCGCCAATGGCAGCAAGGTGACTGCACCACGCCCCCGTATCGACATGGTTATCCAGCCGAAGAAGAAGGCCGAGTAATGGCAACCCTGAAAGCCCAGCATCTGGCCAAGGCCTATAAAAGCCGACAGGTCGTGCGCGACGTGAGCCTGTCGATCGACAGCGGCCAGATCGTCGGCTTGCTCGGCCCCAACGGCGCCGGCAAGACCACCTGCTTCTATATGATTGTCGGCCTGGTTCAGGCGGACCAGGGTCGCGTGCTGATCGACGACTTGGACGTCAGCCATCAACCGATGCACGGCCGCGCCCGTGCCGGTATCGGCTATCTCCCACAAGAAGCGTCGATCTTCCGCAAACTGTCGGTTGCCGACAACATCATGGCCATCCTCGAGACCCGCAAGGAACTCGACCGCGATGGCCGTCGCAAGGAACTGGAAAGCCTGCTGCAGGAGTTCCACATCAACCACATCCGCGACAACCTGGGCATGAGCCTGTCGGGCGGCGAGCGTCGCCGCGTGGAGATCGCCCGCGCCCTGGCGACCGCACCCAAGTTCATCCTGCTGGACGAGCCGTTTGCCGGCGTTGACCCCATTTCGGTTGGCGACATCAAGCAGATCATCCATCACCTCAAGGCCAAGGGTATCGGTGTGCTGATCACCGACCACAACGTGCGCGAGACCCTCGATATCTGCGAAACCGCTTACATCGTCAACGATGGCCAGCTGATCGCCGAAGGCGACTCCGCAACCATCCTGGCCAACGAACTGGTCAAGGAAGTGTACCTGGGTCACGAGTTCCGCCTGTAAGTCCACCTGCTATTGAAGGTGGTGGCAGGTAGCTTGCCTTAAGCGCGGACATTAATAGAAAACCTCCGGATTTTTATTGTTACCGCGCTCTAGGCAAAGCCCTCGATATCAGGCATATAATTTGCTTATGTTTGGCGCTCACGCGCCCTGTCGTGGATGGCGCATTGCGCCGGCGAATAAGGTGTTAAGCCCCTGCCATGAAACCATCGCTAGTCCTGAGAATGGGCCAGCAGCTGACGATGACACCGCAGCTGCAACAGGCCATCCGCCTGCTCCAATTGTCGACGCTGGACCTGCAACAGGAAATCCAGGAGGCCCTGGAGTCCAATCCGATGCTCGAACGCCAGGAAGAAGGCGACGACTTCGATAATGCAGACCCGCTGGCCGACAACATCGAGCAAAAACCCAATTCCGACGTTCAGGAACCCTCTTACCAGGAAACGGCCCCGACGGTGGACAACCTCGAGGAAGGCGAATGGAACGAGCGCATTCCCAACGAACTCCCGGTGGACACTGCCTGGGAAGACGTCTACCAGACCAGCGCCAGCAGCCTGCCCAGCAACGACGATGACGAGTGGGACTTCACCACCCGCACCTCCGTCGGCGAGAGCCTGCAGAGCCATCTGTTGTGGCAATTGAATCTGGCACCGATGTCCGACACCGATCGTCTGATCGCTGTCACCCTGATCGATTGCATTAACAACCAGGGCTATCTGGACGAGACACTCGAAGAAATACTAGAGGCCTTCGATCCGGAGCTGGACATCGAGCTGGACGAAATCGAAGCCGTGCTGCACCGCATCCAGCAGTTCGAGCCTGCCGGTATCGGCGCCCGCACCTTGAGCGAATGCCTGCTGCTGCAACTGCGCCAGTTGCCCGCCAAGACGCCTTGGCTGGCCGAAGCCCAACGACTGGTCACTGACTACATCGACCTGCTGGGCAGCCGCGACTACAGCCAGTTGATGCGCCGTATGAAGCTCAAGGAAGACGAACTGCGCCAGGTTATCGAGCTGGTGCAAAGCCTCAACCCACGCCCGGGCTCGCAGATCGAATCCAGCGAAGCCGAATACGTTGTACCCGATGTGATTGTGCGCAAAGACAACGAACGCTGGCTGGTAGAGCTGAACCAGGAGTCGGTGCCACGTCTGCGGGTCAACCCGCAATATGCCGGTTTCGTGCGTCGCGCCGACACCAGTGCCGACAACACCTTCATGCGCAACCAGTTGCAGGAAGCGCGCTGGTTTATCAAGAGCCTGCAAAGCCGCAACGAAACCCTGATGAAAGTCGCCACCCAGATCGTCGAGCACCAGCGCGGCTTCCTGGAATATGGCGACGAGGCAATGAAACCCCTGGTGCTGCATGACATCGCAGAAGCGGTGGGCATGCACGAATCAACGATTTCACGGGTAACGACGCAAAAATTCATGCATACCCCACGGGGTATCTATGAGTTGAAATACTTTTTCTCCAGCCATGTAAGCACCTCCGAAGGCGGCGAATGCTCGTCCACAGCGATCCGCGCGATCATCAAAAAACTGGTTGCCGCGGAAAATCAGAAAAAGCCGTTGAGTGACAGCAAGATCGCTGGTTTACTGGAGGCACAAGGCATTCAGGTCGCCCGTCGAACCGTCGCCAAGTACCGCGAATCCCTTGGGATCGCGCCTTCCAGCGAGCGTAAGCGTTTGATGTGACGGGCGGGCCACAGCGTTCCAGTGGTGGGTATTCCTGCCCACCGCTTTATGCACTGGCAACGAAGGAGAAGCTGTATGCAAGTCAACATCAGTGGACACCATGTAGAAGTCACCCCTCCACTACGCGACTACGTAGAGCAGAAGCTTAGGAAGCTTGAGGGCCATTTCGACAAGATCACCAACGTGCAGGTCATCATGAAGGTCGACAAGCTTCAGCAGAAAATCGAAGCGACACTTCAGATACCCGGCGGCGAAGTGGTAGCCAATGCCGAGCATGAAGACATGTATGCATCAATCGACTTGCTCACAGACAAGCTTGACCGCCAACTCAAAAAGCATAAGGAAAAGAATCTGAGCCTGCTTCAGGGCACAGGTCGTTAACTCCCCCCCCATGATCCGACTTGAAACCATCCTGACCCCCGGCCGTTCCCTCGTGAACGCGCCGGGCGGCAGCAAGAAGAAAGCCCTCGAACAAATTGCCAACCTGATCGCACGCGAAGTGCCGGATCTGGAGATGCAAGATGTCTTCGAGGCCCTGATTGCCCGTGAAAAACTCGGTTCCACCGGTTTTGGCAACGGCATCGCGATTCCTCACTGCCGCCTCAAAGGCTGCGAGTCCCCCGTAAGCGCCCTGCTGCACTTGGACGCCCCTATCGATTTCGACGCCATCGATGGCGCCCCGGTCGACCTGCTGTTCGTTCTGCTGGTCCCGGAAGCTGCCACCGATGCACACCTGGAACTGCTTCGGCAGATCGCCAGCATGCTCGACCGCAAGGAAGTACGCGACAAACTGCGCAGCGCCAACAGCAATGGGGCGCTGTATCAAGTTGTCCTGGATGAACAAAGCGGGCAGTAATCATGCGTTTGATCATCGTCAGCGGCCGCTCCGGCTCGGGTAAAAGCACCGCCCTCAATGTTCTTGAGGACAGCGGTTTCTATTGCATCGACAACCTGCCGGCCGGCCTGCTGCCTGAGCTGGCAGAACGCGCTTTGATCCACACCGAACTCGCACAACCGCTGGTTGCTGTTTCGATTGACGCCCGTAACCTGCCCAGCCATCTTTCGCGCTTCCCGGAACTGCTTGAGGAAGTGCGCGCCAAACACATTCATTGCGACGTGCTGTACCTGGATGCCGACGAGGAGACGTTGCTCAAGCGCTTCTCAGAGACCCGTCGTCGCCACCCCCTCAGCAGCCCGCATCGTTCCCTCGCCGAAGCCATCGAAGACGAAACCAAGCTACTGGGGCCGATCATTGATCTGGCCGACCTCAAGATCAACACCACCAGCCTCAACCTGTATCAGTTACGCGACGCCATCAAGCTGCGGCTGCTGAACCAGCCGGAGCCGGGCACGGCGTTTCTCGTCGAATCTTTTGGCTTCAAGCGCGGCATGCCGGTGGACGCCGACCTGGTGTTCGACGTGCGCTGCCTGCCCAATCCTTATTGGAAGCCCGAGCTACGTGACCAGTCCGGGCTGGATCAGCCCGTGGCCGATTATCTGGCCGCACAGCCGGATGTGGAGGAGATGTTCCAGGACATCTCCAGCTACCTGCTCAAATGGTTGCCGCGCTTTGCCGCGAGTAACCGCGCCTATGTCACCATTGCCATCGGCTGCACCGGTGGTCACCACCGATCGGTATACCTGACCGAGCGCCTGGGCCAGGTGCTGCAACAAACCCTCAAGAACGTCCAGGTTCGCCACCGCGACCTCAGCTGAAAGGAACACCCCCGCGATGCCCGCTCGTGAAATTCAAATCATCAACAAGCTGGGTTTACACGCCCGGGCCTCGGCCAAATTCGTCGGCGTCGCCGGGCAGTTCCCTTGCCAAATCCGCGCTGGGCGCACACCAGAGAGCATGGTCGATGGCAAAAGCATCATGGCGATGATGATGCTGGCGGCCGGCAAAGGCACCACGATTCATTTGAAGACCGAAGGCGAGCAAGAGCAGGAAGCGATGGACGCCCTAGTGGCGCTGATCAATAACTACTTTGATGAGGGTGAGTAAGCTCACCCTTTGAGACAGGCGTGAAGCCGCAACGGCTTCACCCCAATGCGGTATCCATCACCATCATCAAACAAAACCCGATGCACAGGCCCAGACTGGCGAGCTTTTCGTGACCATTGCGCCGCGATTCCGGGATCACCTCATGGGTCACCACCAGCAACATTGCGCCCGCGGCCAATGCCAGACCCAACGGCAACAGCACCTCGGCCAGGGTCACCAACCAGGCACAAAGCACAGCGAATACAGGCTCTACCAAACCGGATGCCGCACCGATCAGGAACGCCTTGACCCGCGACATCCCCGCCCCAGCCAACACCAACGCAATCACCAGACCTTCGGGCACATCCTGCAGGGCAATCCCCATGGCCAGGCTGTCGGCATCCGGCATTGCGCCACCGGCGGAGACGCCCACCGCCATGCCCTCCGGAATGTTGTGGGCAATGATGGCGAACACAAACAACCAGATGCGCGGTGGGATCACCGGTTTATCCGGTGTGCCCACAAGCATTTCCGGGCTGGCGCCGGAGACCTTGCGATCAACCAGGTACAACCCGAAAGCGCCCAGCATGATGCCAAAGCTGATCAGCCCGCCAGCGCCCCAGGACGAGAGCCCCAGGCTCTCAGCCGCAGCAATACCCGGCACAACCAGCGAAAAGGCCGTCGCCGCCAGCATCACTCCGGCACCAAACCCCAGCAGCGTGTCGCTCAGGGCGACCGGCATTCGCCGAATCACCAATACCGGAACCGCGCCCAACGCCGTGCCGAGCGCGCAAATTGCGCCGCCCTGCAAGGCGCGCAGGATGCGCGGTTCGAGATCAAGCCAGGCCAGCCCGTGGGCCACCAGCAATGCAATACCTGCCAATAACAGCAGCGAGCCAAACGCATAACGAAACAATCGCACGCTGCTGATCGCCAATGTGTCAGTGCCCATAGTCGACCTTAGATCTTGTTATGAAGGTGAATGTCAGGCCAAGGCGGCCTGATAGCGTGCAGCAACTTCCGGCCAGTTAATGACACTGTAGAAGGCATTGATGTATTCGGGGCGTCGGTTCTGATAGCGCAGGTAGTAGGCGTGTTCCCAGACGTCAAGGCCAAGGATCGGCGTGTTGCCGTTCATCAGCGGGCTGTCCTGGTTACCGCTGCTTTCCACCACCAGCGTCTTCTGTGGCGTAACGCTCAGCCAGGCCCAGCCACTGCCGAAACGAGTCAATGCGGCCTTGGTGAAGGCTTCCTTGAAACTGTCAAAACCACCCAACTGCTCTTCAATAGCCTTGCCGATCGCGCCGTCGGGCTTGCCTCCTCCTTCAGGCGACATCACGGCCCAGAAAAGCGAGTGGTTGGCATGACCACCCCCTTGGTTGATCACCGCCGCACGGAGTTTTTCCGGCAGTTGCTGAACGCTGGACACCAGTTTCTCTATCGGCCAACCGGCGAACTCAGTGCCTTCGATAGCGGCGTTGAGGTTATTGATGTAGGTCTGGTGATGCTTGGTGTAATGAATCTCCATGGTTTGCGCATCGATATGCGGCTCCAGGGCATCGTAGGCGTAGGGCAAGGCAGGCAAGGTGTAAGTCATATCAATGTGCTCCGTAGTGTGGAGTGATCGGTTGCGCCGCAGTACCGCCCAGCAAGCGATGAGTACGCGGGTACTCGCCGTGATCGCTGATGAAATTCAACAGTTCGACGTAGGTCTTGCTGCTTTGGCGCAGCGCTGCTTCACGCAATTGCGGGCTCAGGCGAGCGTCCTGCATGGTCTGCAGCAGACGCTGATGAATGGCACAGAGGTATTCGGCGCTTTCCTCGGGCTGGTTCAGGCGCAGGTGCAGGTCCGCCAGGTTGTGATGGGAAATGACACACGCCGCCACGGCTTCGTCGGCATCCGCCCAGCGTTCGAACAACACCTGAGCCAGCGCCAGTGCCTGCAAATAGGCCTCGCGGGCATCGACCAACTCGCCTTGCATAAAGCAGCGATTGGCCCGTTCGATCGTGCGTTTCCAGTGCTCCATGATGCACCTCCAAAGCAGAGTCGGATTACACGCCGCCGGCCGTGAGCTTTTCCGGATCCAGCAGGGCTTCCAGTTGGCTGCGGGGCAGATCGGTGTATTCAAGGGCCACATCAATGACTGGGCGGCCCTGCTGATAGGCCTTCTTGGCGATTTCAGCGGCCTTTTGGTACCCAATGATCGGGTTGAGTGCGGTGACGAGAATCGGGTTGCGCGACAGCGCTTCCTTAAGCTTGTCCTCGTTGACCTTGAAGCTGGCGATGGCCTTGTCTGCCAACAAGCGGCTGGAATTGGCCAGCAATTCAAGGCTACTGAGCAGGTTTTGGGCGATGATCGGCAGCATCACGTTGAGCTCGAAGTTACCCGACTGCCCGGCGACCGTGATCACCGTGTCATTGCCGATGACTTGGGCGGCGACCATGGCCGTGGCTTCCGGGATCACTGGATTGACCTTGCCTGGCATGATCGACGAGCCGGGCTGCAACCCTTCCAGCTCGATTTCGCCGAGGCCGGCGAGCGGCCCGGAGTTCATCCAACGCAGGTCGTTGGCGATTTTCATCAACGACACGGCGGTCGCTTTCAACTGGCCGGAGACGGCGACGGCGGTGTCCTGGGAACCGATCAGCGCAAACAGGTTTTTGCCCGGTGTGAATTTCACGCCGGTGAGGCTGCTCAATTGCTGGCTGAAACGGGCTGCGAATTCGGGGTGAGCATTGATCCCGGTGCCCACGGCCGTGCCGCCCTGGGCCAAGGCCTGCAGGCTTGGCAGCAAGTCTTGCAAATGCCCAATGTTGGCCTTGAGCTGTTGCGCCCAGCCATTGAGCACTTGGCTCATGCGTACTGGCATGGCGTCCATCAGGTGCGTGCGGCCGGTCTTGATGAACGGATGAACGTCTTCAGCCTTCTGTTCGATCACCCGTACCAGGTGCAACAGAGCCGGCAGTGTTTGCTCATGCAACACCAACGCCGCGCTGACGTGGATGGTGGTCGGGATGATGTCGTTGCTGCTCTGCCCGCAGTTCACATGGTCGTTTGGGTTGACCGCCTCGCCCAGCAAACGGCTGGCCAGTGTGGCAATCACTTCGTTGGCATTCATGTTGGAACTGGTGCCGGAGCCGGTCTGGAAGATATCCACCGGGAAGTGCGGCATGAAATCGCCTTCCAGCAGGCCTTGGGCGGCGTCGACGATGGCCTTGCCCTGCGCCTCGCTGATCTGCTTGAGGTCGACGTTGACCTTGGCGGCGGCGGTCTTGGCCAGGATCAATGCGCGAATGAACTGCGCCGGCATGCGTTGATGGCTGATCGGAAAGTTGTTCACCGCACGCTGGGTTTGGGCGCCATACAGGGCCTCGGCAGGTACTTGCAGTTCGCCCATGCTGTCGCGTTCGATACGGGTGTTACTCATCGGAGGATCCTTGCACCAGGTCAGAAACAGAAAGGGAAGGCAGCAACTCGCACGTCGCCAATTGCCAGGCAAAGGTCTGCCAGCGCTTGAGGCGGCAGGCACAGTGGGAGAGTCGCTCCAGGTCACGCAGCGGGCGCCAGGCTTGGTCCATGCACATGGAACGCCAATGCCAGGGCAACGCGATGTCGCTGGCGGTGTCGATCAACAAGCGGAATGACGTTTCTGCGATCGTCCACGGATGGGTCGCGGTGCAACACGCCAGGTATCGTCCCTCGTTGAGATAATGTTCGATCAGACGAGGCTCATTGGGATCCAGTCCGCAGCGAATCTGACGACTCATCCAGCGCCAGCTTTCCAGATACGGATCCTCATGCAGGACAGAACTCATGATCCACACTCATTCGGTAATGATACTTATTATTAAATGATATTGAGAATCAACGCAACGTCAACGTATCTCCCTTGCCTACCACGCAGACATAAAAAAGGCGCACTATCCAAGGGATAGCGCGCCTTTCTCTAAGCGACAGGCCCTGTCAGCTGCCAGCGACGGTCATTCGCTCGATCAGCACCGAACCTGTGCGAATGTTGCTGCGCAACTCCAAATCATTACCCACCGCCACGATCTGCTTGAACATGTCGCGCATATTGCCCGCGATGGTCACTTCCTGGACGGCGAATTGAATTTCGCCGTTTTCCACCCAGAAGCCCGCCGCGCCACGGGAATAATCACCAGTGACCATATTCAGGCCATGGCCCATCAATTCGGTCACCAGCAGGCCACGCCCCATACGCCGCAACAGTGCCGCCTGGTCTTCATCGCCATGGGTAACGAACAGGTTATGCACGCCGCCTGCGTTAGCCGTGCTTGGCAGGCCCAGTTTGCGGCCGGCGTAGGTGCCCAGCACGTAAGACACCAACTCGCCGTTCTCGACGAACGGCTTGGCATACGTGGCCAGGCCATCACCGTCAAAGGCCGAACTGCCCATCGCACGCATCAAGTGTGGGCGCTCATCAATGGTCAACCACTCAGGAAACAGCTTCTGGCCGATAGCACCTTCGAGGAACGATGACTTGCGATACAGGTTGCCACCGGAAATCGCCCCCAGGAAACTGCCGAACAAACCGCCGGCCAGCTCCGCCGAAAACAGCACCGGCACTTCACAGGTCGGAACCGGGCGCGCGCCCAGACGGCTCGCGGCACGCTGCGCAGCACGCTGGCCGATGCTCACCGGATCGGCCAGCAATTCGCCCTGGCGGCTTACGTCATACCAGTAATCACGCTGCATCTGGCCATCGGACTCGGCGATCATCACGCAGCTCAAGCTGTGGCGGGTGGACGCATATCCGCCAATAAAGCCATGGCTGTTACCGTAAACACGGCACCCCTGATGAGTGCTCAATGTGGTGCCATCAGCGTTCTTGATGCGGGCATCGGCATCGAACGCCGCGGCCTCGCAGGTCAGCGCCAGTTCGATGGCCTGCTCGGGAGTAATATCCCAGGCGTGGAATAAATCGAAGTCCTTCAAGTCCTTGGCCATCAGCGCCTTGTCAGCCAGACCTGAGCTTTCATCCTCGGAGGTGTGCTTGGCAATGGCCAGGGCAGCGGCAACGGTTTCACGAATCGCTTCCGGGCCACTGGCGGAGGTACTGGCCGAGCCTTTGCGCTGGCCCGAGTACAAGGTGATGCCAAACCCCTGGTCGCGGTTGAACTCAACGGTTTCGACTTCCCGCTGACGCACCGACGTCGACAGCCCTTGTTCCAGCGACACCGCGACTTCACAGGCACTGGCCCCCTGGCGCTTGGCCTCGGCAAGGATCTGCTCGACTTGTTCCTGCAGTGCCGGTAACGCTTGAGGACCGACGCTTTGGGCTGCACTCATGGTTTTCTCCACTCAAATTCTGCTTTCGGTTAAGGCCATCGAGCGACCGGGCCGGACAAGCGGCCCCCGACTGGTTATCATGGCGGCGTTTCTTTGCGGACTGCCACCATGGTTGATTCTTACGACGACTCCCTCGATGGGGAGAAAAGCAAAACCCAGGTCAAACGCGAGCTGCATGCTCTGGTCGACTTGGGCGAGCGTCTTACAACGCTCAAAAAAGACTTGATTGCAAAACTGCCATTGACCGACGAAATGCGCCGGGCGCTTGCCGATGCACCCAAGCACACGGCAAACATCGCGCGTAAACGGCACATCATGTTCATCGGCAAGCTGATGCGCGATCAGGACACTGACGCCATTCTGGCCTTGCTCGATCAAACCGATGCCTCCACTCGCCAGTACAACGAACGCTTCCATAACCTGGAGCGTTGGCGTGACCGCCTGATCTCTGGCGATGACGCGGTGCTGGAGAAATTCGTGCTGGACTACCCGGCCGCGGACCGCCAGCAATTGCGCTCCTTGATCCGTCAGGCCCAGCACGAGCAGGCGCATAACAAGGCGCCAGCCACCAGCCGTAAAATCTTCAAGTACATCCGTGAGCTGGACGAGACTCAACGCGGCCTGCGTTGATGCCCTTCCCCGGGTGGCAAACATTGCCACCCGAAGCTCCACCCCTTACGACCCCGTGCCACCCACGGTGATCGCATCGATTTTCAGCGTTGGCTGGCCGACACCGACCGGCACCGACTGCCCATCTTTCCCGCATGTGCCCACGCCGCTGTCCAGCGACAGGTCGTTGCCGACCATCGACACCTTGCTCATGGCTTCCGGCCCGTTCCCAATCAACGTTGCCCCTTTGACCGGCGCGGTAATCTTGCCGTCTTCGATCAGGTACGCCTCACTGGTGGAGAACACGAACTTACCGCTGGTGATATCCACCTGCCCGCCACCGAGGTTGGCGCAGTAGATGCCGCGTTTCACCGAGGCGATGATTTCTGCCGGGTCACTTTCGCCACCGAGCATGTAGGTGTTGGTCATGCGCGGCATCGGCAGGTGCGCATAGGACTCGCGACGACCGTTACCGGTGCGCGCCACACCCATCAGGCGGGCATTGAGCTTGTCCTGCATATAGCCTTTGAGCACACCGTTTTCAATCAGCGTGGTGCATTCGGTGGGTGTGCCTTCGTCATCGACGCTCAGCGAGCCACGGCGACCGGCCAGGGTGCCGTCGTCGACGATGGTGCACAGCTTGGACGCGACCATTTCGCCCATGCGCCCGCTATAGGCAGAACTGCCTTTGCGGTTGAAGTCGCCTTCCAGACCATGCCCGACGGCCTCATGCAGCAACACCCCGGACCAGCCCGACCCCAGTACCACCGGCAAGGTGCCGGCGGGCGCGGGAATGGCCTCCAGGTTCACCAGCGCCTGACGCAACGCCTCGCGGGCATAGCCCATGGCGCGGTCCTCAGTAAGGAAATAACGGTAATCGGTACGCCCGCCGCCGCCATGGCCACCCCGCTCGCGGCGGCCGTTCTGCTCAACGATCACGCTGACGTTGAAGCGCACCAATGGCCGCACATCCGCCGCCAGACCACCGTCGGTGGAGGCCACCAGGATGCGCTCCCACACGCCGGCCATGCTCACAGTGACCTGCTGGATACGCGGGTCGAGGGCGCGGGTCGCCGCATCGACACGCTTGAGCAGCTCGACCTTTTCCGCACGGCTGATCACTTCCAGGGGGTTATCCGGCGCGTACAACTGGGCCACATCCTGCGTGCTGAACGCCTGCACCGTACCGTTCTGGCCGGCACGGGAGATCGAGCGCGCCGCCCGAGCGGCCAGACCCAACGCCTCCAGAGTGATCGCATTGCTGTAGGCAAACCCGGTTTTTTCGCCGGATTGCGCACGCACGCCGACACCCTGGTCGAGGTTGAAGCTGCCTTCCTTGACGATGCCATCTTCAAGGGCCCAGGACTCGGAAATCTGCCCCTGGAAATACAGGTCGGCGGCGTCGATACCCGGCCCGGCGAGATCGCCCAGCACGGTTTGCAAGCTTTCGATGGTCACGCCACCGGGTGCCAGGAGGTGTTCACTGACTGAGGACAACAACTCGCTCATAGGTTTGGCCTTAAATTCATCGTTCCGAAGCAGGTCGCTGTGCGCCCTGCGAGAAAAAGCGCCGATGGTTGACCACCGGCATGCGCGCCCGTATCGACGCCTGTTCACTGCTATCGCGTTCGGCCAATAACACCGCGGCGCCTTGATCCTGTTGTGCCAGTACTCGCCCCCATGGATCGACAATCGCCGCGTGACCATGGGTTTCCCGTGGACCCGGATGCACACCGCCCTGGGCGGCCGCCAGCACATAGCACTGGGTTTCGATGGCCCGCGCGCGTATCAGCACATCCCAGTGCGCGGCGCCGGTGACTGCGGTAAAGGCCGAGGGCGCGGTAATCAATTCAGCCCCCGCCGCACGCAGCTCGCTGTATAACTCGGGGAAGCGCAGGTCGTAACAGACCGTCAGACCCAAGCGGCCGACCGGTGTATCCGCCACGACCACATTGCTCCCGAAAGCATAGTCATCGGATTCACGATAGCGACCCCGCGCATCCGCCACATCCACGTCGAACAAATGCAGCTTGTCGTAACGGGCAACGATTTCGCCGCGATCATCGACCAGCAGCGAGCAGGCATTGGACTTGGCGTGCGGTTGACCCTCCGGCGGCAGCGGCAATGTGCCGGCGACTATCCATAAGGTGAGGTCGCGGGCGGTCTGTTTCAACCATGGCAGGATCGGGCCTTCGCCCAGCGCCTCGGCACGGCCGATGTCCGCCACGTCGCGGCGGCCCATAGCGGCGAAATTTTCCGGCAACACCGCGAGCTTCGCGCCGCCCGCCGCCGCTTGCTCCAGCAGGCGCCGAGCCTCGGCAAGGTTGGCCAGCACATCGCTCTGGCTGACCATCTGGATTACCGCAAAGGACATGGGCCGACACTCCGAAATGGGCATGCGGCCATGCTACTCCACACGCTGTCAGTTTGGTTTTTCAAATGGCTTGTCGAAGGTGATCTTCGGGTCCTTCCACGGCCCTTCCACCTTGTATTGCACGCTGGCAAAACGCGATACGCGGTCGCCGATCAGCTTGTCGATCAGGAACAGCGCTCCACCAATGGCCGGAGCCCCCACGATCAGCGCGGCGATAGGCAGGTTATTGGTCACCGGCAACGTCACCAACAGCTTGGCATCAACACGATCAGCCACAAGGTCCAGGGTGCCATTGAGTTCCAGATTGCTCGACGGCCCGGTCAGGGTGATCGGCTCGCGGGTCACGAAAACGCCATTGCTGGCAGCAAGCAGACCTTTGACCCGGTCATAGCTCAAGCCTTTGCCAAGCAGGTCCGAAAAATCCAGGCGCAACCTGCGTCCGATGGAGTTGAAGTTGAGCAGGCCGAATACCCGTAACGCCTGGGCGCCACCTTCGACCTCAACGAACTGACCTTTGCGAAAGGCTGCATCCAGGCTGCCGGAGAAGCGCTTTGGCCCGACCCACGCCGGTGAACCCGGCCAACGTCCATCCACATCCAGGTGGAAGTCTTCGCTGGTCACGGTGGGCGCATAGCCCCAGCCCTTGAGCACATCGCCGATGTTCTTGCCGTCCAGCCGCCCCTTGTACCAACTGCTGCTGTCGCCCGGCGAGCCTTCCCAGCCACCGGCGCCTTTGAGCTGCATGCCTTTGAGGCCCAAGTCCAGGTCACTGAACGCCAAGCCCTTGGTGGTCGGTCGAATTCTCAGTGACCAGGCGCCCACCAGGTCAGGTCCCTGGAACAACTGATCAATCGCGATATCCAGCGCTGGAATATCCTTGGGATCGATGCTGGCCAGCGGGTCCGGCGCGTTTTCATCCGCCTGTACGGTCGGGTCCACGGCCGGCAATTTTACGTATTGCAGGTTGATGCCGATCGGCGTGCCCTTGGCATCCGGCACATTCACACGCCCCTTGGCCTGCTGACTGTCGAGCTGCATGCTCCACGCGGCGGGTTTGCGGTCCAGCTGCAAACTCACCTGATCGAACTGGGTACCCAAGCCAGTGAGTCTGCCTATCTTGAAGTCGGCGCTGCTCAACAGCTGCTTGGCGCTGCCGCCCGGATCATTGCCGGCATACTGGTTGACCAGCTTGCGCCACGGGTCGATATCCAGTTCCGACAACACGCCTCGGATACGCAGGCCCTTGGCAGCCGGCAGCACGGCGTCGCCCTCGCCAAGGAACAGCTCACCACGACCTTCGCTGAATTTGTCCGGTGGCGCGGCAAAGGTGAAGTTCGCCAGCTCACCGTAACCGAACCAATAACGACGCTCAGCACCCTGCAAGGTCATGCGGAATACGCTGTCACGGCCCTGGCTGGCCGGCATGCCGAACGGCGCCGGCAAATCCAGCGCCACACCTTTGAGGTTGGAGCTGACCATCAGTTGACTATCCGCACCGGCCAGGTTCAGTTGCAACTGGTACGGAATATCGCCCGACACCGGCAACGGCTGGGTGATGTTCAACCAGTCGGTCAACCGTTTGACCGTGACCTGCCCTTTGGCGGCGACCCGGGTACTGATATTGCCTGGCTTGCCGTCGGCGAAGATCTGCGCGGTGATCGGCCGGTCGAACGCCTGGGCCGTGATTTTCTCGCCACTCAACCCCTTGGTGCTGTCGAAGCGGAAGTCGCCCTTGAGCTGCGTCAGTTCCAGCGTCGGCTCCGCCAATTGCAGGCGTGCCTTGTCCGTCTGGAAGTCCACCACGATCTTGGGCTCGATGCCCTTGGCCAACGGAACATCCAGGTCCAGCTTGCCTTGCAGGTCGCCCTCGCCTTTCCAGCCGGCAAAGGTCGAGGCCGTACCGATCGGCGCGTCCTGAAGGATCTTCAGGCCATCGCCCAGCCCACCAGCAAAGCCCCCGGTGAGCAGCAGATGGCTGTCCTTGCCCGCCGGGGCGTGGGGAATATTGACGTAGATGTCCTGGACCTTGGTGTCGAGCAATTGGCCCTTGCTGGCCAGGATGCGTACACCGCTCTCCTCGACAAACACTTCGCCATTGACCTTGCTCACATGGGGCCAGCCCGGCTGAAAGGCCAGTTCGGCATCATGCACCTTGAAGAACAGACTGATATTGCGCGAAGCCGGCACCGCATCGTGATTCAGCGAGCCCTGGTACTGGAAGAAACCTTGATCCACCGCGCCTTTGAGAATCGCGGTGCGCAACCACTCATCCAACGCCGGACTCAGCACGGCGGGCAGGTATTTGGGGGTAAAGCGTCCATCACCTTCGATCATGCCGACCCGCAGGTCCATGTAGTCTTCCCTGGCGTCGTCGAAACTCAGGCGAATGAGGAAGTCGGCGGCAATCTTGCCCTCTTCCCCCAGCACCTTGATATACGGCGCGATCAAGGTGAAGCCCTGCTTGTCCAGCTTCCACGTCAGGCGCGCATTGGCCTGAAGGTATTGCCAGGGCTTGGCGAAAATCGGGTCCAGGTGCAAGGAGAAATCCTTGCTGTCCATGCGCAGTTCGCCATGGCCAAGGTCGCCGCTGATACTGCCGGAGACATTACGTGCTGCCGGGGCGCCGAAGTAGGCATCAAAGCCTACGCGCTCCAGATTGGCGGCAAAGCTGACTTTGTTATCGGTGGTGTCCTGCGGGCGGAAATCCACCAGCACATTTCGCAGCAGACCAGTGGCTTTGAGGTGTTCGACGGTTTTGGCAAAACCTTCCGGCAGCGGCGCCAGGGCGTTGAGCAGTGGCGTGATGGGCGTCAAGTCGAGACGATCGGCCTGCAGCTTCCAGACCTCCTGGTCTTTGTCGGTTGCCAGGCTTTGCTGCAATTGCAGGCGTGATTCCCAACGGGTGTCACCCAGGGTCATCGCCAGCGAATCGAACAGTACCTTCAGCCCACTTTCGCTGCGTTGCAGATATGCGGTGAGGGCCAGGTTTTCAATGTGCACCGGCTTACGCTCGGCGTAACTGCCCTGGACCTGCGGCGAATTCAAACGCACCACGGCGCTTTGCACGGCGCCGCGACCCCAATTCATCCAGAACTCACCACCCGCCTTGAACTGCGTGAGCTTCCATTGCTGGGTCAGTCTGGCAGGAATCCACTTGGCCCAGTCACTTTGCGGCACGCTGAGGTAAGCCTGGACTTCAGCGTCTTTCCACTGGCTGGCACGAATGCGGCTGCGCAGGCTCACAGCGAGGGGCTGGCCGTCGGGCAGGGTCAGGCGTACGTCGAGACGCTGGCGGGTCATGCCGGTATGCAGGCTCAGGCCCACATAGGTGAGGGTCAGCGGAGCCTGATCAAGCGGCTGCAAGGTGACCTGGCTGTCGAGCAGCGACACGCGCTTGACCATTTGCATGCGCGTGAGCAGTTGCTCGGGGTCCAATGGCTGATCGTCCTGAATCGGCAGCCCTTGCAGTGCCCAATGGCCGTCTTTGTCTTCCTTGGCGCTCAGTTGCAGGCCACTGACTTGCAGGTGAGCCAGGCGCACTTCACGCGCCATCAGGCTGGCCCAGATATCCGGCACCACTTCCACCTGGTCCAGGCGCAAGGCATTGCTGCCCTCACCCACCATCACGTCATGGGCCAGCAGCACCGGTGCGAAGCCGCTCCAGCGTCCCTCCAGGCTGCCGATGTGCATAGGCATGCCCAGCGCCGTCTGGGCCTTGGTTTCGACTTGCGCACGGTATTCGGCCACCAGCGGCGTCAATTCGCGTCCCAGGCTTACGTAGACCGCCGCCAATACCAGCAGCAAGGCGCACAGGCCCAGGCCCCAACGGGTCAAAGCGGCAAAAAAGCGTATCAGACGCTCCATGTCAGGCGACCCTCAAGGCAGTAAGCGGACGGCAGCTCAAGGGCTGTCGATATCAAAAATGACACGCGATTGGGGATCAGAGCAGCACCACGTCGTATTGTTCCTGGGAGTACATGGTTTCTACCTGGAAGCGAATGGTGCGCCCGATAAACCCCTCCAACTCGGCAACGTTACCGGACTCTTCATCAAGCAGGCGATCGACCACTTTTTGGTTGGCAAGCACTCTATAACCTTCGGCCTGGTAAGCCCGCGCCTCTCGTAAGATTTCCCGGAAAATCTCGTAGCAAACCGTTTCCGGTGTCTTCAACTTACCGCGGCCCTGGCAACTGCTGCAGGGCTCGCACAGTACTTGCTCCAGGCTTTCGCGGGTACGTTTTCGGGTCATCTGCACCAGCCCCAACTCGGTGATGCCGATGATATTGGTCTTGGCGTGATCGCGTTCCAGCTGCTTCTCGAGGGTGCGCAGGACCTGGCGCTGGTGTTCCTCATCTTCCATGTCGATGAAGTCGATAATGATGATGCCGCCCAGGTTGCGCAGGCGCAGCTGGCGGGCAATCGCAGTGGCCGCTTCAAGGTTGGTCTTGAAGATGGTTTCTTCAAGGTTGCGGTGCCCTACGAACGCGCCGGTGTTGACGTCAATGGTGGTCATCGCCTCGGCCGGGTCCACCACCAGATAGCCACCGGACTTGAGCGGTACCTTGCGGTCCAGGGCCTTCTGGATTTCGTCTTCGACGCCATACAGGTCAAAGATCGGGCGCTCGCCGGGGTAGTGCTCCAGGCGGTCGGCAATTTCCGGCATCAGCTCGGCAACAAATTGCGTGGTGCGCTGGAAGGTTTCCCGCGAATCGATGCGGATTTTCTCAATCTTGGGGCTGACCAGATCGCGCAGCGTACGCAGGGCCAGACCCAAGTCTTCATAGATGACACTCGGCGCGCCGATCGTCTGGATCTGCGCGCCGATCTGGTCCCACAGACGGCGCAGGTAGCGGATGTCCATCAGAATCTCATCGGCACCGGCGCCTTCAGCGGCGGTGCGCAGGATAAAACCGCCCGCTTCCTTGATACCCTCGGCGGCCACACAGTCGCTGACCACCTTCTTCAGGCGCTCGCGCTCGGCCTCGTCTTCAATTTTCAGGGAGATGCCGACGTGGGCAGTCCGCGGCATGTACACCAGGTAACGCGACGGAATCGACAGTTGCGTGGTCAGGCGTGCGCCTTTGGAACCAATGGGGTCCTTGGTGACCTGCACCACCAGGCTCTGCCCCTCATGCACCAACGCACTGATGCTCTCTACCGCCGGGCCTTCACGCAGGGAAATTTCCGAAGCATGGATAAACGCGGCGCGATCCAGGCCGATGTCGACGAACGCCGCCTGCATGCCTGGCAATACACGCACCACTTTGCCTTTATAGATGTTGCCGACGATCCCGCGTTTCTGGGTACGCTCGACGTGCACTTCTTGCAGAACACCGTTCTCTACCACCGCCACGCGCGATTCCATCGGCGTGATATTGATCAGAATCTCTTCACTCATGGCTGGGTCTCGTTCAGGCGTTTTCACAATAGTGACCGATCGCTTAAGGCTGGGCGCTGGCGTCACGCGTTCAGCGCGCGGTAAGGTTTTGCCAACAGGGTATGCCGAATTGGGAGAGCAGTTGCGCGGTTTCGCACACCGGCAGGCCTACCACGGCGGAATAGCTGCCATTGAGCCCGGCCACAAACACCGATCCAAGCCCTTGAATAGCATAGCCGCCCGCCTTGTCCTGGGGTTCGCCACTGTGCCAGTAGGCTGTAGCCTCCTCGACAGAAATCCCGCGAAAAAGTACACGACTGCTTACACATCTCGTTTCGCAGCGCAGCCCATCGGTGACGGCAATCGCAGTGAGCACCTCATGTTCGCGCCCCGCCAGTGCCATCAACATAGCCAGGGCGTCGTCCTGGTCCACTGGTTTACCGAGAATCTGGCCGTCGATAATCACGGCAGTGTCGGCACCCAGCACACAGACGCCGCAAGCCTGGTCAAGCGCGGCGAAACCCGCCGTCGCCTTGCCGTATGCAAGACGCTCGACGTAGGCAACAGCCGATTCATTCGCAAGGGGTGTTTCATCGATAGTGGCGCTGACCACGGTGAAAGACACACCGATCTGGGTCAGCAGTTCACGCCGCCTCGGAGAGCCCGAGGCCAGATAAAGCGAAGTCATTGCAGCCTCTCCCTGTTGGGTTCGATAACCAGGCAGAGCCTCGCAATCCATTCAATTGATTTTGTAGCGACGACGCAGCCCGCGCAGGCCGAAACTGATCCACGGCCACAGCAGCGCACTGACCAGCGCCGGCAACACCAGCGCCAGGGTTGGCTGGCGGTTGCCGGTCAAGGCACTGAGCCACAGCTGTACCAATTGCGCCAGGCCGAAGATGACCAAAATCACCAGGCATTGCTGCCACATCGGGAACATGCGCAAGCGTTGCTGCAACGACAGCACCAGGAAGGTGATCAGGGTCAGGATCAACGCGTTCTGGCCTAGCAAGGTGCCATACAGCACATCTTCCGCCAAGCCCAGGAACATCGCCGTGACCATGCCGACTTTATGCGGCAGGTTCAGCGACCAGAACGCCAGCAACAGGGCCAGCCACAATGGGCGCAGGATTTCCATGAATTGCGGCAGCGGCGAAACGCTGAGCAGCAAGCCGATAGCGAACGTCAGCCAGATGATCCAACCGTTGCGCGGATGAGTACCGGCCATTATTCCTCCCTCTGCCGTGTTGCCGCCGGCGCTGCCGCCGCAGGTTTGACGACAGGCGCCGTGGCAGCAGGCGTGGTGGTCGGCGGCTTAGTGGCCGCTGGCTTTACCGGATGAGTGTTGTGGGCAGCCGGCTTGACCGGCGTGGCGACAGCCGCCGCCGGTGCAGGCGTGGTCGCCGGGACCGCCGGGGTCGTTGGCATTGGCTTGGGCACGGTCGCCGGAATGATAGGCGCTGTGCCGTTCTTTCTGTCTTCTGCTTCCTGAGCCTTAGCGGCGTCGTTGGCGCGTTCTTCCGGGGTGCGGCTGTCGCTGAACACCAGCAGCAGGTAGCGGCTGCGGTTCAGGGCCGCAGTAGGCACGGCGCGCACAATGGCGAAGGGCTGGCCGGAATCGTGGATCACTTCCTTGACCGTCGCCACCGGGTAACCTGCCGGGAAGCGCTGCCCCAGGCCGGAGCTGACCAGCAGATCGCCCTCCTTGATGTCTGCAGTGTCGGCGACGTGACGCAGTTCCAGGCGCTCGGGGTTGCCGGTACCGCTGGCAATCGCGCGCAGGCCGTTACGGTTGACCTGTACTGGAATGCTGTGGGTCGTGTCCGTCAGCAGCAGTACCCGCGAGGTGTAGGGCATCAACTCGACCACCTGCCCCATCAGGCCTCTGGCGTCCAGCACGGGCTGGCCAAGGACCACACCGTCACGCTCACCTTTGTTGATGATGATGCGATGGGTGAACGGGTTGGGATCCATGCCGATCAATTCGGCCACTTCGACCTTTTCATTGACCAGCGCAGAAGAATTGAGCAACTCGCGCAGCCGAACGTTCTGCTCGGTGAGGGCCGCCAGCTTTTGCATGCGCCCCTGCAGCAGCAGGTTTTCGGTCTTGAGTTTTTCGTTTTCGGCGACAAGCTCAGTGCGGCTGCCGAACTGGCTGGCCACGCCCTGGAACAGACGTTGCGGCAGGTCGGTGATCCAGTAAGTCTGCATCAATACCAGCGACATCTGGCTACGCACGGGCTTGAGCAGTGCAAAGCGGGCATCGACCACCATCAGCGCGACCGAAAGCACGACCAGCACCAATAAGCGCACGCCCAATGAGGGGCCTTTGGCGAAAAGCGGTTTAATAAGCCGCTCCTCCCAGGCAAATGTTCTCTTTATTCATACGGCATCTAACCGGCCTGGATGCAGATTGAAGAAGATAAACGCCAACAGGCAGCACTGCAAAGTGCTGCCTGTTGGCGAAACATGGCGCCGCCAACGATCTTATTCGCTGGAGAGCAGGTCCATGGTGTGTTTATCCATCATTTCCAGTGCACGACCACCGCCACGGGCAACGCAGGTCAGCGGGTCTTCGGCCACGATCACCGGCAGGCCGGTTTCCTGGGCCAGCAGCTTGTCGAGGTCGCGCAGCAAGGCGCCACCACCGGTCAGCACCAATCCACGCTCGGCGATATCGGAAGCCAGTTCCGGCGGCGACTGCTCCAGGGCGCTCTTCACAGCCTGAACGATGGTGGCCAGGGACTCTTGCAGAGCTTCCAGCACTTCATTGGAGTTCAGGGTGAACGCACGTGGAACGCCTTCGGCCAGGTTGCGACCGCGAACATCGACTTCGCGAACTTCGCCGCCCGGGTAAGCAGTACCAATTTCCTGCTTGATGCGCTCGGCGGTGGATTCACCGATCAGGCTGCCGTAGTTACGACGCACATAAGTGATGATCGCTTCGTCGAAGCGGTCGCCACCCACGCGCACGGATTCGGCATACACCACACCGTTCAGGGAAATCAGGGCGATTTCAGTGGTACCACCACCGATATCCACCACCATCGAACCGCGCGCTTCTTCAACCGGCAGGCCGGCACCGATCGCAGCAGCCATTGGCTCTTCGATCAGGAACACTTCACGGGCACCGGCACCAAGGGCCGATTCACGGATAGCGCGACGCTCCACCTGGGTGGACTTGCAGGGAACGCAGATCAGCACACGAGGGCTGGGCTGCAGGAAACTGTTTTCGTGAACCTTGTTGATGAAGTACTGCAGCATCTTCTCGCAGACGCTGAAGTCGGCAATCACGCCGTCTTTCATCGGACGAATGGCGGCAATATTGCCTGGTGTACGGCCGAGCATGCGCTTGGCCTCGGTGCCGACGGCAACGACACTTTTCTGATTACCATGGGTCCGAATGGCCACAACCGATGGTTCATTCAGAACGATACCGCGCTCGCGCACGTAAATAAGGGTGTTGGCAGTGCCCAGGTCAATGGAAAGATCGCTGGAAAACATGCCACGCAGTTTCTTGAACATGGGAAAGGGACCCTAGGCAACGCGTGGGTAAAAAAGTGCGGCAAACTCTAACAACGACAGGGATTTTGGGCAAGGCGCCAATGTGCTAAATTGGCCGACTTTCTGTGCACCTAACCCCACAATCGCGGCCGTAAGACCGTAGAAATGCGGTAGTGTTCCGACAATCTAACACACGGACAGCCTCCGTTCTGTTTTCCACTGGAGATTCCCATGGCGCTTGAACGCTCCGACGTGGAAAAAATCGCTCATCTGGCCTCGCTTGGCCTGAATGAAGCCGATCTTCCACAGACCACCGCAGCCCTGAACAGCATTCTCGGGCTGGTTGACCAAATGCAGGCGGTCAATACCGACGGCATCGAGCCTCTGGCTCACCCGTTGGAAGCCAGCCAGCGCCTGCGCGCAGACGTCGTGACCGAACGTAATAATCGCGAGGCCTACCAGTCCATCGCGCCAGCGGTCGAAAACGGCCTGTACCTGGTTCCGAAAGTCATCGACTAAAGGGAAAGAGCCTTTCATGCATCACATGACTCTGGCCGAGATCGCCCGCGGTCTCGCCGACAAAAAGTTTTCTTCCGAAGAGCTGACCAAGACCCTGCTGGCGCGTATCGCCGAGCACGACCCCAAGGTCAACAGCTTCATCAGCCTCACCGAAGAGCTGGCCTTGAGCCAGGCCAAGGCCGCCGACGCACGTCGCGCCAACGGTGAAAACGGCGCCCTGCTGGGCGCACCGATCGCCCACAAAGACCTGTTCTGCACCCAGGGCGTTCGCACCAGCTGCGGCTCGAAGATGCTCGACAACTTCAAGGCGCCCTATGACGCCACCGTGGTGTCCAAGCTGGCTGCTGCCGGGGCCGTGACCCTGGGCAAGACCAACATGGACGAATTCGCCATGGGCTCGGCCAACGAGTCGAGCTATTACGGCGCCGTGAAAAACCCATGGAACCTGGCACACGTGCCCGGCGGTTCGTCCGGCGGTTCGGCCGCGGCGGTTGCCGCGCGCTTCCTGCCCGCCGCCACGGCCACCGACACCGGTGGCTCCATCCGCCAGCCCGCCGCCTTCACCAACCTCACCGGCCTGAAGCCGACCTACGGTCGCGTTTCCCGCTGGGGCATGATCGCCTACGCCTCCAGCCTCGATCAGGGCGGCCCTCTGGCCCGCACCGCTGAAGACTGCGCGATTTTGTTACAAGGCATGGCAGGTTTCGACACACAGGACTCCACCAGCATCGATGAACCGGTGCCGGACTACAGCGCCAGTCTTAACGCCTCGATCAAGGGCCTGCGCATCGGCGTGCCGAAGGAGTACTTCAGCGCAGGCCTCGACCCGCGTATCGCCGAACTGGTGCACAACAGCGTCAAGACGCTGGAAAAACTCGGCGCCGTGATCAAGGAAATCAGCCTGCCGAACAACCAGCACGCGATTCCTGCCTACTACGTGATCGCGCCAGCGGAAGCCTCCTCCAACCTGTCGCGTTTTGACGGCGTGCGTTTCGGTTATCGCTGCGAGAACCCGGAAGACCTCACCGACCTGTACAAACGCTCCCGTGGCGAAGGCTTCGGCGCCGAAGTGCAGCGCCGCATCATGGTCGGCGCCTATGCGCTCTCGGCCGGCTACTACGATGCGTACTACCTCAAGGCGCAGAAAATCCGTCGCCTGATCAAGAACGACTTCATGGCAGCCTTTGAAGACGTCGACGTGATCCTCGGCCCAACCACGCCGAACCCGGCCTGGAAAATCGGCGCCAAGACCGGCGACCCGATCGCCGAGTACCTGGAAGACCTGTACACCATCACCGCCAACCTCGCGGGCCTGCCGGGCTTGTCCATGCCCGCCGGTTTCGTCGATGGCCTGCCGGTCGGCGTGCAACTGCTTGCCCCGTATTTCCAGGAAGGCCGCCTGCTCAATGTGGCGCACCAGTACCAGTTGAACACCGACTGGCACACTCGCACCCCTATCGGCTTCTGAGGAGAACACTATGCAATGGGAAGTTGTGATCGGGCTGGAGATTCACACCCAGCTCGCCACCCAATCGAAGATTTTCTCCGGTAGCGCCACTACGTTCGGCGCAGAGCCCAACACCCAGGCCAGCCTGGTAGACCTGGGCATGCCCGGTGTGCTGCCGGTGCTGAACCAGGAAGCGGTGCGCATGGCGGTGATGTTTGGCCTGGCGATTGACGCCGAGATCGGCCAGCACAACGTGTTCGCGCGCAAGAACTACTTCTATCCGGACCTGCCCAAGGGCTACCAGATCAGCCAGATGGAACTGCCGATCGTCGGCAAGGGCCACCTGGACATCCCGCTGGAAGACGGCACCATCAAGCGCGTCGGCGTTACCCGTGCTCACCTGGAAGAAGACGCCGGCAAGAGCCTGCACGAAGAGTTCCCAGGAGCCACCGGTATCGACCTGAACCGCGCCGGCACGCCGCTGCTGGAGATCGTGTCCGAGCCGGACATGCGCAGCGCCAAGGAAGCCGTGGCCTACGTCAAGACCATCCACGCACTGGTGCGCTACCTGGGCATCTGCGACGGCAACATGGCCGAAGGCTCGCTGCGTTGCGACTGCAACGTGTCGGTACGCCCAAAAGGCCAGGCCGAGTACGGCACCCGCTGCGAGATCAAGAACGTCAACTCGTTCCGTTTCATCGAGAAGGCGATCAACACCGAGGTACGTCGCCAGATCGAACTGATCGAAGACGGTGGCAAGGTGATCCAGCAAACGCGCCTGTACGACCCGAACAAAGACGAAACCCGCGCGATGCGCAGCAAGGAGGAAGCCAACGACTACCGTTACTTCCCCGACCCGGACCTGTTGCCGGTGGTGCTCGAGGACTCGTTCCTCAACGACATCCGCGCCACCCTGCCGGAATTGCCGCAGCAGAAACGCGAGCGTTTCCAGGCGCAGTTCGGCCTGTCGATCTACGATGCCAGCGTATTGGCCTCCAGCCGTGAACAAGCCAACTACTTCGAAAAAGTCGTGAGCATTGCCGGCGACGCCAAGCTGGCGGCCAACTGGGTGATGGTTGAGCTGGGCAGCCTGTTGAACAAACAGGGCCTGGAAATCGACGAGGCACCGGTGACCGCCGAGCAACTGGGCGGCATGCTGCTGCGCATCAAGGACAACACCATCTCCGGCAAAATCGCCAAGACCGTGTTCGAGGCGATGGCGGCGGGCGAAGGCTCCGCTGACGCGATCATCGAAAAGCGTGGCCTCAAGCAAGTCACCGACAGCGGCGCCATCTCGGCCGTCCTCGATGAGATGCTGGCGGCCAACGCCGAGCAGGTCGAACAGTACCGTGCGGCGGACGAGGCCAAGCGCGGCAAGATGTTCGGCTTCTTCGTCGGCCAGGCCATGAAAGCCTCCAAAGGCAAGGCCAACCCGCAACAGGTAAACGAACTGCTGAAAAGCAAGCTCGAAGGCTGATAACAACGGCCTGTCTGCAGTGACCGGTTTGTGTGGGAGCGCGCTCCCACACACGCCGGTCCTGGATTAATTTCGGGGATCTCTGAATGAAGCGTCTACTCGGCCTCCTGGCCCTGTCTTCCCTGCTGACCGGTTGCGCCAGCGGCCTCATCGATCCCAATGGCTACGACGAAACCGGCACCGCCTCCTACTACGGCGCCCGTCACCACGGCAAAAAAACCGCCAGCGGTGAACCCTTCAACCAAAACGCCCTGACCGCCGCCCACCGGCAACTGCCGTTCGGCACCCAGGTCAAGGTGACGAATCTCGACAACGACAAATCCGTGGTGGTCCGCATCAATGATCGCGGCCCGCATACTCGTGGGCGCTTGATTGATCTTTCGCGCGAAGCAGCCGAGCGACTGGGCATGCTGCGCAGCGGCACCGCGCGGGTTCGCGTGCAAGCCTTAAGTCACTGACCCCCATCCCCTCTCAAAGGAGCCTTGGCTATCTTCGGATTAACCGCCCTCTCGCCCTGGAGCCTGCTCGAACTGGCCAGCGGCCTGTTGTTATTGATCGCCGGTGCCGAGATCCTGGTACGCGCCGCCGTTCGCCTGGCGGCCAGTCTCAAGGTGCGGCCATTGATCATCGGTCTGACCATCGTGGCCTTCGGCAGCAGCGCGCCGCAGATGACCGTCAGTTTGCAGGCGACCCTGGCCGGCAATACCGACATCGCCGTGGGCAGCGTGATCGGCAGCAGCATCTTCAATATCCTGGTGACCCTGGGCCTGTCGGCGTTGATCATTCCCCTGCGCGTTTCGCGGCAACTGGTGCGCCTGGATATCCCGGTGATGATCCTCGCGAGTCTGTTGGTGTTCACCCTGGCGGCCAATGAAGAGCTGACACCTGCCGATGGACTTTTCCTACTGATCGCCTTGCTGGCCTATCTCGGCGTGCTGCACTACCAGACCCGTCACTCGCGCCGCCCGCGCACCCTGCACACCGTCGCCCAGGCGCCGTGGCTGAGCAGTGTGCTGCTGATGCTCGGCGGTTTTTTGATTCTGGTGCTGGCCGGGCACTTGCTGCTGGGCGCGGCAGTGGAGGTGGCGAGCGACCTGGGCTTGTCGGAACGCATCATCGGCCTGACGCTGATCGGCGTCGGCACGTCCCTGCCCTGCCTGGCCACCTCGCTGATCGCCGCCCTGCGTGGCCAGCGGGACATTGCCGTGGGCAACGTGATCGGCAGCAACCTGTTCAACCTGCTCGGCGTACTGGGGCTGACCGCCCTGTTGGCGCCGTCGCCGTTATCGGTATCGCCCAACGCCCTGGACTTCGACCTGCCGGTGATGCTCGGGGTGGTGGTGTTGTGCCTGCCGGTGTTTTATACCGGCTACCGCGTCACCCGCGCTGAAGGTCTGGTGCTGCTGGGGCTGTACCTGGCGTATGGGCTGCACGTGATGTCATTCACCACCGGCATGCCCTTGGCCAACAAGCTTGAACAATTGATGCTGTATTACGTCCTGCCGGCGCTGGTGGTGTTCCTGGTGTTCACGTCGCTGCGCGCCTGGCGCCGCCAACATAAGAGGGAATCGCAATGACCGATCAGAAAAAGCCCGGGGTTGAAATGCGTCGCCAGGTCATGGGCGATGCGTTCGTCGACCGCGCCCTGGGCAATGCCACCGAGTTCACCCAGCCGTTGCAGGATTTCGTCAACGAACATGCCTGGGGCAGCGTGTGGAACCGCGAAGGTTTGCCGCTCAAGACCCGCAGCCTGATCACCCTCGCCGCCCTCACCGCGCTCAAGTGCCCACAAGAGCTTAAGGGCCACGTGCGCGGCGCGCTGAACAATGGCTGCACCGTGGAGGAGATTCGCGAAGCGCTGCTGCATTGCGCAGTGTATGCGGGCGTGCCGGCGGCGATCGATGCGTTTCGTGCCGCTCAGGAAGTGATCGATACCTACCAGAAAGAAGGCTAGATCCAGCCACCCGCCTGCAGCACAAAAATACCGATATTCGTGGTCACCGCCGCCATCAGGGTGGTGATCACAATAATCGCCGCCGCCAGCTCGTGATTGCCCTCGGCCGCCCTGGCCATCACGAAGCTAGCGGCGGCCGTCGGCGCGCCGAAATACAGGAACAGAATCCCCAGTTCAGGCCCGCGAAAGCCCAGCAGCCAGGCACCCAAAGTGGCGACCACCGGCAACCAGACCATCTTCATCAAGCTCGCGCTCAACGCCATGTTGCCGCTTTTGCGCAGCGCCGCCAGGGACAGGGTGCCGCCGATGCAGATCAACGCCAACGGCAAGGTGGTGTCGGCCAGGTACTGCATGGATTTTTCCAGCCAGCCGGGCAGGCCAATCTGAAAATACGCGAACGGCGCCGCCACGATAACGCTGATGATCAATGGGTTGGCCGCCACGCTTTTGAAAATGCTCCACGGATCGGACTTGATCACCGGGCTGTACACCGCCAGCACGATGGTCGACAGCGTGTTGTAAAAGAGGATCACCAGTGCGGCGAGGATTGCACCCAATGAAATGCCGTAGTCGCCGTACATGCTGGCCGCGAGCGCCAGGCCGATCACTCCGTTATTGCCGCGAAATGCGCCTTGGGTATAAATGCCGCGGTCTTCACGCTTGCAACGAAAGATCGCCCAGCCCCAGGCCAGGGCAAAACTGACCAGCGTGGCGATGGAAAAGTAGATCAGCAACCCCGGCTTGAGCGCCGAGTGCAGGTCGGCATGCAGGATGCCCAGGAAAAGCAGCGCCGGCATGGTGACGTTGAACACCAGGGACGAAGCCGTATGGATAAAGTTGTCGTTGATCCAGTTGATGCGCTTGAGCAGCACACCCAGAAACAGCATGGCAAACACCGGCGCGGTGATGGTGAGGGTGGTGAGGAAGATAGCCAGCATGCCGGGGAGAACCTTGGTGAGCGTCGTTAGGAGGCTAATGATAAGCCACTACGCCCCGTTTAGTCTGGTCCCCATCCCTGCATTGCCTCGCGCTGGGCTGCGCAAGGCAAGCCTGCTCACAATCAGGTAATCGGCGCCGGGTTGAACAACGTGATGTCGTTATGCAGTTTGTGATGCTCCGCCCACGTTTGTTTTTTGCCGCTGGCCACGTCCAGGTAGAAGTGAAACAACTCCCAGCCCAGCTCTTCGATGCTCGCGCGGCCGGTGGCGATACGCCCGGCGTCGATGTCGATGAGGTCCGGCCAGCGTTGTGCCAATTCCGTACGGGTCGACACCTTCACCACCGGCGCCATCGCCAGCCCGTAAGGCGTGCCGCGGCCGGTGGTGAACACATGCAGGTTCATCCCTGCCGCCAGTTGCAACGTACCGCACACAAAGTCGCTGGCCGGCGTCGCACAGAAAATCAGGCCCTTGCCCTTGAAGCGCTCGCCGGGGCCCAGTACGCCGTTGATCGCGCTGCTGCCGGATTTGACGATGGAGCCCAAGGACTTTTCGACAATATTCGACAACCCGCCCTTTTTGTTGCCCGGCGTGGTGTTGGCGCTGCGATCCGCCTCGCCTTTGGCCAGGTAACGGTCATACCAGTCCATTTCCCTGACAAGCTCTTGGGCAACTTCCTTACTTTCGGCGCGCGATGTCAGCAGGTAGATGGCATCGCGTACTTCAGTCACTTCGGAAAACATCACCGTGGCGCCGGCTCGCAGCAACAGGTCGGAGGCGTAGCCCAGCGCAGGGTTGGCGGTGATGCCGGAAAACGCATCACTGCCGCCGCATTGCATGCCCA
This sequence comes from Pseudomonas sp. EYE_354, assembly GCF_023148575.1. Classification (NCBI taxonomy): domain Bacteria; kingdom Pseudomonadati; phylum Pseudomonadota; class Gammaproteobacteria; order Pseudomonadales; family Pseudomonadaceae; genus Pseudomonas; species Pseudomonas sp. EYE_354. The sequence goes on along the minus strand of NZ_JAHXNQ010000001.1, from coordinate 171,977 downwards.
GGATCAGCTCGGACGCCGGTACGGTTTCCCGGCGGCGCTGGTCGAGTTTCTTCAGGCGGGTTTCGGCCAGCGCCATGATCTGCTCGATCATTTCGGTGAAGCCGTGGCTGGAATCCTGCAGCCGATACAACCACGGCTCGCTCAAGTCAACGGAGCTGTCGTTGTCATGCATCACCTGCCCGGCCTGCAATTTTTCGCAGCCCAGGCTGATCACCAGGGCTTCACCGCCCAGGTTCGGATTACGTGCCAGGTTGCGCACGGTGCGGATCGGAATGTAAGCGTCAGTGGCCGTGATCGCCACCCCGCAGCCGTAGCTGTGGGTCAGCGCCACCACGTCATCGACGTGGGGGTACTTGGGCAGCAACTCGTCCTTGATGCGCTTGACGGCGTGGTCCAGCACCCCGGTGACGCACTGCACTGTGGTGGTGATCCCGAGGATATTGCGCGTGCCCACGGTGCCATCAGCGTTGCGATAGCCCTCGAACGTAAAACCTTCCAACGGTGCCTGAGCCTGAGGCACCTCGGTAGACAGCGGCAAGCTGTCCAGCGGCGGCGCAGTGGGCATGCGCAGTTGATCTTCCTGGACCCAACTGCCGCGCGGAATCGGCTTCAATGCGTAACCGATGGTCTGGCCGTAGCGAATAATCTGACCGCCTTCGGGGATATCTTCCAGGGTCACTTTATGGCTCTGGGGGATGAAATCCACGGTCACCAGGCCGTCGGGGAACTCAGTCCCGGCTGGCACGCCCTGGTCATTGACCACGATCACCACGTTGTCGCGCTCGTGCAAACGAATGGAGCGCGGCGAGTCGGCATGTTCAATCAACTGCATCACGGTGCCTCTCAGGAATGCGCTTGGGTTAGGTTGGTCAACTCTGGCCCCTTGCTTGGCGGCTCTTTGAGTACTACGCGTTTGATCGGGCCGACGATGACCAGGTAGCTGAACACCGCCACCAGCGCGTTGGCGCCGACGAACACCAGCGCCCATTTGAACGAGCCGGTGGTGCTGATGATGTAGCCGATCACAATCGGTGTGGTGATGGAAGCGAGGTTACCGAAGGTGTTGAACAGGCCGCCACTGAGGCCGGCGATTTGTTTCGGCGAAGTGTCGGACACCACCGCCCAACCCAGCGCGCCAACGCCCTTGCCGAAGAAGGCCAAGGCCATGAAGCCCACCACCATCCATTCAACATCGACGTAGTTGCACGCGATGATGCTGCTCGACACCAACAGGCCGGCGATGATCGGCGCCTTGCGGGCGAACGTCAGGGAATGGCCTTTGCGCAGCAGGTAGTCGGAAATTACCCCGCCGAGCACACCGCCGATAAAGCCGCAGATCGCCGGCAACGAGGCAATGAACCCAGCCTTGAGGATGGTCATGCCACGGTCCTGCACCAGGTACACCGGGAACCAGGTCAGGAAAAAGTAGGTGATGCCGTTGATGCAGTACTGGCCCAGGTACACGCCGAGCATCATGCGATTGGTCAGCAACTGGCGAATGTAATCCCACTTCGGACCGTCAGTTTTCTTACCCTTGCCCTTGTCCTGGTCCATATCGACCATCGCGCCATTGGCCGCGATATGGTTGAACTCGGCCTCGTTGATCATCGGATGCTGGCGCGGACTGTGGATAACTTTCAGCCAAACCAGCGAGAACACGATGCCGATCACACCCATCACGATAAACACGTGCTGCCAGCCGAAGCGATAGACGATCCAACCCATCAGCGGCGCGAACAGCACCGTGGCGAAGTACTGCGCCGAATTGAAGATCGCCGAGGCCGTACCGCGTTCAGCGGTGGGGAACCAGGCGGCGACAATACGCGCGTTACCGGGGAAGGATGGCGCTTCGGCCAGGCCTACCATGAAGCGCAGCATAAACAGCGCAACGACTGCGGTGGAAACACCGAACTCACCGACATAACCTTGCAGCACGGTGAACAGTGACCAGGTGAAGATGCTCAGGGCGTAGACTTTTTTCGAGCCGAAGCGATCGAGTAGCCAGCCACCGGGAATTTGCCCGGCCACGTAGGCCCAACCGAATGCGGAGAAGATGTAACCGAGGGTGACCGCGTCAATGCCGAGGTCTTTTTGCAGGCTGGAGCCCGCGATGGCGATAGTGGCCCGGTCGGCGTAGTTGATCGTGGTCACCAAAAAAAGCATGAGCAGGATCAAATAGCGGACGTGGGTCGGCTTGGTCGCTTGCATGTAGCTGTACTCCCACTAATTATTTTTTTTGCGGGTAATGATGTGCGGTGTTGAGTGCGCAACCGCCGCCTGTTGGGGGCGGTTGCACGGGGTGCTGCGTGTTACGAACCGATGTAGCTGGTTTTCACCACGGTGTAGAACTCTTGCGCATAGCGACCTTGCTCACGCGAACCGTAGGATGAGCCCTTACGGCCACCGAATGGAACGTGATAGTCCACACCGGCGGTCGGCAGGTTGACCATTACCATCCCGGCCTGTGAGTGGCGCTTGAAGTGGTTGGCGTACTTCAGGGACGTGGTGGCGATGCCCGCCGACAGACCGAATTCGGTGTCATTGGCCATGGCCAGCGCCGCTTCGTAGTCCGCCACGCGCACCACGTTGGCCACCGGGCCGAAGATCTCTTCACGGCTGATGCGCATGGCGGCTTCGCTGTCGGCAAACAGCGTCGGCGCCAGGAAGTAGCCTTCGGTGTCACACGTGACCAAACCGCCACCGCTGACCAGCCGCGCGCCTTCGCTTTGGCCGATGTCGATGTACTTCATGTCCTGGTCCAGTTGGGCTTGGGAAACCACCGGGCCAATGTCGGTACCACTTTTCAGCGCGTGGCCCACCTTGATCGACTTCATGCGCTCAGCCATGGCTGCGACGAACTGGTCGTGGATGCCGGCGGTGACAATCAGACGGCTGGACGCCGTGCAGCGCTGACCGGTGGAATAGAACGCGCTCTGCACCGATAACTCGACCGCCTGCTTGAGGTCAGCGTCGTCGAGAATGATCTGCGGGTTCTTGCCGCCCATTTCCAGCTGCACTTTGGCTTGACGCGACACGCAACTGACGGCGATCTGCCGACCCACACCGACCGAACCGGTGAAGCTGATGCCGTCGACTTTCGGGCTGTTGACCAGCACGTCGCCGACCACACGGCCGCTGCCCATCACCAGGTTGAACACGCCCGCAGGGAAACCGGCGCGGGAGATGATCTCAGCCAGGGCCCAGGCGCAGCCCGGTACCAACTCAGCGGGCTTGATCACCACGCAGTTGCCATAGGCCAGGGCCGGGGCGATCTTCCACGCGGGGATCGCGATCGGGAAGTTCCACGGGGTGATCAAGCCAACCACACCGAGGGCTTCGCGGGTCACCTCGACATTCACGCCCGGACGCACCGACGGCACGTAATCACCGGACAGGCGCAGGCACTCACCGGCAAAGAACTTGAAGATGTTACCGGCGCGGGTCACTTCGCCGATGGCTTCAGGCAGGGTCTTACCCTCTTCACGGGCCAACAGCGTGCCGAGTTCTTCGCGGCGCGCGAGGATTTCGCTGCCGACTTTATCCAACGCGTCATGGCGCGCCTGGATCCCGGAGGTAGACCAGGCCGGGAATGCGGCGCGGGCCGCGTCGATGGCGGCGTTGACTTGAGCGACGTCAGCCTTGGCGTATTCGCCAATGACATCAGACAACTCCGACGGGTTGAGGTTGACGCAATAGTCGGCACCGGCCACCCATTGGCCGTTGATGTAGTTTTCAAAACGCTGGGCTTGGGACACGAATCTTCTCCTGACGCAAAAGGCCGCTGATTACTCAGCGGCCTTATTGATGGGTTATTGCGGGCCTTGCTTGTCGATCAGCGCAGCCAGGGCTTCGTATTCTTCCGGCAGCAGATCGGTCAGCGGCGTGCGCACCGGACCTGCGTCATAGCCGACGATTTTTGCGCCTGCCTTGACGATGCTCACGGCATAGCCGGCCTTGCGGTTACGGATGTCCAGATAGGGCAGGAAGAAATCGTCGATGATCTTGGCGACGGTGGCGTGATCGTCCTTGGCAATGGCGTGGTAGAAGTCCATCGCGGTTTTCGGGATGAAGTTGAACACCGCCGAGGAGTACACCGGTACGCCCAGGGCCTTGTAGGCAGCGGCGTAAACCTCTGCAGTCGGCAGGCCGCCGAGGTAGCTGAAACGGTCGCCCAAACGGCGGCGGATCGACACCATCAACTCGATGTCACCCAGGCCATCCTTGTAGCCGATCAGGTTTGGGCAACGCTCGGCCAGGCGTTCCAGCAGCGGTGCGGTCAGGCGACACACGTTGCGGTTGTAGACCACCACACCGATCTTTACCGATTTGCACACGGCCTCAACGTGGGCGGCGACCCCGTCCTGGCTGGCTTCGGTGAGGTAGTGCGGCAACAACAGCAAGCCTTTGGCACCCAGGCGTTCGGCTTCCTGAGCGTATTCGATCGCCTGACGGGTCGAACCGCCGACACCGGCGAGAATCGGCACGCTGGTGGCGCAGGTATCAACAGCGGTCTTGATCACTTGGGAATATTCGCTGGCGGCCAGGGAGAAAAACTCACCGGTGCCGCCCGCGGCGAACAAGGCAGTGGCGCCGTAGGGGGCGAGCCACTCAAGACGCTTGATGTAGCCCGCCTGGTGAAAGTCACCCTGGGCGTTGAAATCGGTCACGGGGAAAGACAACAGACCGTGGGAGAGGATGGACTTCAGTTCTTGTGGATTCATTATTCGAACACCCTGGGTAAAGACTTTCTGGCGAAAGGTTGTTGTTGGTTTTAATGATGTCGTACGTCATCGTACAACTATAAAAGAATTCGTCAACTGCAATTCATCGTCCGTGACCTGCCGTGGGTGTTGAAACAAGGATTCTTGACGTAGGAAATTTATCCTCTATGCTCGCCATAGCTGTATATATGTACAGCAAAAAAGGAAGATTCCTACGACATAGCAAGGAGCTAACATGTCAGGTCTTGAGCTCGCAGCACCCGAAAAAACCCCAACGATCCTGCGCTTCGAAGGCAGCGAACACACCGCGATCGGCGACGACACGCTGCTGCGCTTCGTTAAAGATGCCGCGCCGATTCCCGCACGTGACGTCCAACTGCACCTGCCCAACGGGCTTGCGCTGACCTACGGTCAGGTGATTGCTCTGGGCGGTGACTTTTATGGCATTCCCGGCCGGCCCATCAGCGATGGCGCCTCTGCGGCCGAGCGCGTGCAACGTTTCACCGCGGCCTTCAATACGCTCGCCGTACTGCCGGCGTCGCGGGAAGAGGCCGGCAAGATCCTCGCGGTAATGCAGAAGGAGATCAACGCGGTCAACGGGACCATCAAGGCTGGCAAACAACCCCATGAGGCCTATGACGCGCTTGGCGATACGTTGTCCGAAGAGTGGAACCGCATCACCGGCGGTGGCAGTGCGGTGTCGGCACTGTTTCCGCTGGGGCGCTACCTGAAACTCGCAGCAGACAACGCCGACCACTTCGGCGAATGGGCGTTGTCGGCCTACCTGGCAGGGCATACGGCGGCGCTGCAGCAGGCCGTCGTGGCCCATCAAACCGGCACAGACCAGGCGCTGGAACTGGCGTATGCCATGAACAGCTTCGCTGATCACTTTTTGACCGATCTGTTTTCCGCCGGGCACCTGCGGGTACCGCGCAAGCAACTGGCTGCCGTGGTGACACCCGACGAATTGGGTTCGCTGATCAGTCGCTTCATGCACGACGAAGACAGCGCATTCGGGCTCAAGGTGCGCAATGCCATGGGGGATGAGTGGCATGCCTATGGAGATAAACGCTACTTCGATGCCAGTGACGCGGCGAATCGGACGCAGGTCAAACGCGCCGTTCAGGCTTCGGCGGACGAAATCTTCGACACGTTTATCAGCGGTGCGGCGCCCTCCCCGGCCCACTTCAAGGCACCTTTATACGTGCCGGATTTGAACGCGGCCCAGAACCCGGCGAACAACTTTTCGCCACTGTTCAGGCTGGAGGGGGACAAGGTACTCCGACGCAAAGACGTAAATGACCTTAACGACAAGCACTGGACCGCTGACTGGTGGGGGTGGAGTGCGTATTTGCTGCTTAAGGACTACACACCCAATCAACCTGTCTGACTGATCGTTCCCAGACGACGCGTGGGAACGGCGAACCCGGGCAATTCAACCGCGCTGCGCTTGCGCCTCTTCATGGGCGTGGCGCAGCCGCTCACGGCTGTTGGTCAGGTGCAAACGCATCGCCGCCCGTGCCGCGTCCGAATCCTGGCGAGCAATCGCCTCATAAATTTCTTCGTGTTCGCGGCTCAGACGGCTCATGTAGTGCTGTTGATCATCGTGGGCCAGACGCGCCGAATTCAGACGCGTCCGCGGAATGATACTGGTGCCCAGGTGCGTCATGATGTCGGTGAAGTAGCGGTTGCCGGTGGACAGGGCAATTTCCAGGTGGAAGGCAAAATCCGAGGCCACCGCATCGCCGGCGTGGGCCGCGCTTTCGTTCAACGCATCGAGCGCGGCGCGCATCGCCGCCAGTTGTGCATCGCTGCGACGCAGTGCAGCGAGGCCGGCGGACTCCACTTCCAGGCTGATACGCAGCTCCAGAATGGCCAGCACATCGCGCAAGGTAACGACCGTCGCCGGGTCGATGCGAAAGCCGCTGGGGCTTGGCGTGTCGAGCACGAACGTGCCGATACCGTGACGGGTTTCCACCTGCCCGGCCGCCTGCAAACGCGAGATGGCTTCGCGCACCACCGTGCGGCTGACGCCATGGGCCTCCATGATCGCCGACTCAGTGGGCAACTTGTCGCCCCGCTTGAGCTCGCCGTCGCGGATCTGTTCGGACAACACCGTGACCAATTCCTGGGCAAGGCTGCGGCGCTTGCGGGGAAGACGAGGGGCGGTGTTGGCGTTTTCCATGAGGGGTCATCTATCTCGGCGGACTAAGGCAGCATCATAGCCCATGGCGGTTGTACGATCACCGTTCAGTCGCGACTTTCATCCATATCCTGCGCGCAAAAAAATGCCCCGACGCAGGTCGGGGCATTTTTTCCGGTTCGCCCAAGGGCTGAACCGCTTACTTCACCACTTTCAGGCTTGGCCGTCCGCTTGGACGCGGCGGTTCGGCATCCGGTGGCGGCACATCGTTACCGTCCTCGCTTTCGACCGCTTCGTCCTCCTCGAAAGGCGACTCCAGATCGAACACCATGCCCTGACCATTTTCCCGGGCGTAAATCCCGAGGATGGCACCAATGGGCACGAACAGCGTATGCGGCACACCGCCGAAACGCCCTTCGAAGCTCACAGCTTCATTGTCCATGTGCAGGTGGCGCACAGCACTCGGAGATACGTTCAACACGATCTGCCCGTCACTGGCAAACCCCTGCGGCACGTCAACCTTGGGAAATTCAGAGTTGACCAGCATGTGCGGGGTGCAATCGTTGTCCACAATCCACTCATAGAGCGCGCGGACCAAGTAGGGTCGACTGGAGTTCATCAGCGGCTCCTTAAGCCTTAGCGCATATCGCGTTCGACACCAGACAGACTCGCCTGGAAAGCCTCACGCGCAAACTGGCGCTCCATGTAATCAAGCAGCGGCTTGGCTGGCCGCGGCAGTTCAATGCCCATAATCGGCAAGCGCCAGAGTATGGGTAATAGGCAGCAATCCACCAAACTTTGTTCCTCGCTGAGGAAAAAAGGCTTGTCGGCGAACAGCGGCGAAACGCCGGTGAGGCTCTCGCGCAATTCCTTGCGCGCCACCACACGGGCGGCTTCTTTGCTGCGCGAATCCAGAATCACATCCACCAGCCCACACCAGTCACGCTGAATCCGATGGATCAGCAGGCGGCTGTTGGCACGCGCCACCGGATACACCGGCAGCAAAGGCGGATGAGGGTAACGCTCATCCAGGTATTCCATCACCACGGTCGACTCCCACAACGCCAGGTCACGATCGACCAGGGTGGGCAAGCTGCCGTAAGGGTTCACTTCGATCAGTTTTGGCGGATGACGGCCCGCCTCCACAGTGATGATCTCGGCGCTGACACCCTTCTCTGCGAGCACGATGCGTACTCGGTGGGAATAGTGGTCGGCGGGGTCGGAGTAACAGGCCAACCGATTGGTCACGCCCATGGCGGTCCTCCTCGCTTGTTGAAATTATCGAAAGCTCAAAAACGAGCGCGCCCAGAGAGCATCTCTGTAGGACCTGATGACCGGGTCGCTACGGGTCAGAGATGCCGCTGGGCGCGCAAGATTAACAGCAATTGCTTACGGTTGGATCAATGCACATCCTTCCAGTATTCGCGTTTAAGCAGATAGGCGAATACAAAGAAGAAAGCCAGGTACAGCAAGACATACGTACCGATGCGCTGGTGCTGCAATTTGACCGGGTTGGCCGAGTAGGCCAGGAAGGTCACGAGGTTCTTGACCTTCTCGTCGAACTGCTCTTCGTTCAGCGCACCGCTCTTAGGCACGATGGTCAGTTGGTCGCACGCTTCGTGAGTCAGAGGCGTACCGGTCAACGGATCATATTGTTTCTTGCCGTTCTCAACGACCTGAACCTGCTTGCATCCTACCACTTGGCGACCCTGCAGGCCGACCAGAACGTTAGGCATACCGACGTTCGGGAACACTTTGTTGTTCACACCCCACGGGCGAGCCGGGTCTTCGTAGAAGGACTTGAGGTAGCCGTAGAGCCAGTCAGTGCCACGCACGCGCGCTACCAGCGTCAGGTCAGGCGGCGCAGCACCGAACCAAGCCTTGGCGTCTGCTGGCTTCATGCCGATGTTCATGTGGTCGCCAATCTTGGCGCCCGTGAACACAAGCTTCTCCAGCATCAACTCGTGGGGGATACCCAGGTCGTCGGCCACACGCTCATAGCGTTGGAACTTGGCGCTGTGGCAACCCATGCAGTAGTTGGCGAACGTGCGTGCGCCGTCCTGCAGGGCTGCTTTATCAGACACGTCGATATCGACTTTTTCCAATTCCGGGCCGCCGTGCTCGGCAGCGAATGACAGTAGCGGCAGCGCCGCAAGCATCAATGCAACGAATAATTTTTTCATCAGCCAGTCACCCTTTCCGGAACCGGTTTGGTCTTCTCTAGCCGGGTGTAGAACGGCATCAGAATGAAGTAGGCGAAATACAGGAAGGTGCAGACCTGCGACAGCAACGTACGCTCAGGCGTTGGCGCCAGTACGCCGAGTACGCCCAGGATCACGAACGAAATGCAGAACACCCACAGCCAGATCTTGCTCAGCCAGCCTTTGTAGCGCATCGACTTGACCGGGCTGCGGTCGAGCCAAGGCAGTACGAACAGCACGGCAATGGCCGCGCCCATGGCGATGACGCCCATAAGCTTGTCGGGGATCGCCCGCAAGATGGCGTAGAACGGTGTGAAGTACCAGACCGGGGCAATGTGCTCAGGTGTCTTGAACGCGTTGGCTTGCTCGAAGTTAGGCTTCTCGAGGAAATAACCGCCCATCTCCGGGAAAAAGAACACGATCGAGCAGAACACGAACAGGAACACGACCACGCCGACGATGTCTTTGACGGTGTAGTACGGGTGGAACGGAATGCCATCCAGCGGGATGCCGTTTTCGTCCTTGTGCTTCTTGATGTCAACGCCATCCGGGTTGTTGGAACCCACCTCGTGCAGCGCGAGGATGTGCAACACCACCAGGCCCAGAATCACGATCGGCAGAGCCACCACGTGCAAGGCGAAGAAGCGGTTCAAGGTGATGCCGGAGATCAGGTAGTCACCACGGATCCACTGGGTCAGGTCATTACCGATGACCGGAATCGCACCAAACAGCGAGATGATCACCTGGGCGCCCCAGTACGACATCTGGCCCCATGGCAGCAGGTAACCCATGAACGCTTCGGCCATCAGCGCCAGATAGATCAGCATGCCGAAGACCCATACCAGCTCTCGCGGTTTCTGGTACGAACCGTACAGCAGGCCGCGGAACATGTGCATATAGACCACGATGAAGAACGCCGAAGCACCGGTGGAGTGCAGCAGACGCAGGATCGAGCCGTACTCGACGTCACGCATGATGTATTCGACCGAGGCGAACGCCTCTTCCGCCGAGGGTGTATAGCTCATCGTCAGCCAGACGCCGGTGACGATCTGGTTGACAAGCACCAGCAGTGCCAGGGAGCCAAAGAAATAGAAGAAGTTGAAGTTCTTCGGGGCGTAGTACTTGCTGAGATGGTCTTCCCACATTTTAGTTGCGGGGAAGCGCGCATCGACCCAATCCATGAACTTGCTCATCACGCGTTCTCCTTATCGAGGCCAATGACAATAAGGTCGTCAGTTTCGTAGGTATGCGGCGGTACGGGCAGGTTCAACGGCGCGGGTTGGGACTTGTAGACGCGTCCGGCCAGGTCGTAGTGGGAACCGTGGCACGGGCAGAAATAACCACCGACCCAGTCCTTGCCCAGATCGACGGGAGCTACTTCCGGGCGGAAGGTAGGCGAGCAACCCAAGTGGGTACACAGACCGACCAGCAACAGAATCTCTGGCTTGATCGAACGTGCTTCGTTTTTGGCGTAGGCGGGTTGGTCGGATTTCTCAGATTTGGGGTCAGACAACTGGCCTTCGATCTTTTTCAGATTTCCCAGGATTTCCTCTGTACGACGAACAATGAACACCGGCTGGCCGCGCCACTCAGCAATCATCTGCTGGCCTGGCTCGATTTTGCTGACATTCACCTTCACCGGTGCACCTGCGGCTTTCGCCTTGGCACTGGGAAACCATGACCCCACGAACGGGACCGCAGCCCCCACCGCTCCTGCAGCACCCACCACGGATGTGGCTGCTACCAAGAAGCGACGCCGGCCTGCATTCACGCCGTCATTGCTCATTCAGTCCTCTCCCATCAGCTTTTTTGGCCTGTTAAATCAGGCGTCTACTAAGTGTTGAATCTTTACTTATAAAAATTTTGCCGAATGGTAATGAAAAGCCCCACGTATGACAAGGGAATTGCCCAGGGCTCAGCCTCCAGGCCTTGTAGTATAGGGGGTCTACGGATGTGGCAAGTTGTCACGGCGAAAAATGTGCATAAATCGCAGGCAATAAAAAACGCCCAGCTCCGTGAGGAGGCTGGGCGTTTTTGTGGAACGTAAAGCGAATTAACGCTTCGAGTACTGCGGACGCTTACGCGCTTTACGCAGACCGACTTTCTTACGTTCAACTTCACGGGCATCGCGAGTCACGAAGCCAGCTTTGCGCAGAGCGCCACGCAGGGTTTCGTCGTACTGCATCAGAGCGCGAGTGATACCGTGGCGGATTGCGCCAGCTTGACCACTTACACCGCCACCGATAACGGTGACGTAGATGTCGAACTTTTCAACAGTCTCGGTCAATTCCAGCGGCTGACGAACTACCATGCGGGCAGTTTCGCGGCCGAAGAAGTTATCCAGGGTGCGGTTGTTGATCGAGATGTTACCAGTGCCCGGACGCAGGAAAACGCGTGCGGTTGCGGTTTTGCGACGGCCAGTGCCGTAATTTTGAGTCGCCGACATAATGAACTATTCCGTTAAAACTTCAGTTCTTGGGGCTGCTGAGCAGCATGAGGGTGTACAGCGCCCGCATAGACTTTCAGCTTGCGAAACATATCGCGACCCAGTGGGCCCTTAGGCAGCATGCCTTTGACCGCGATTTCGATCGGGGCTTCAGGCTTCTTGGAGATCAGGCCTTCAAAGTTGGAAGACTTGATACCGCCTGGGAAACCGGAGTGACGGTAGTACATTTTGTCTTGCGCTTTGTTGCCGGTAACACGTACCTGCTCAGCGTTGATGATCACGATGTAGTCACCGGTGTCAACGTGAGGGGTGTATTCAGGCTTGTGCTTGCCACGCAGACGGCTGGCGACTTCAGTGGCCAGACGACCCAGGGTCTGACCAGCGGCGTCGACGACAAACCAGTCGCGCTGAACTGTTTCCGGTTTTGCAGTAAAAGTTGTCATTCTTTAATAGCCTCAGGGGCCGCCCTGTAAATTAGACGGCGGATCTTACTGAATAGTGCGTACTTTGACAAGTCAAAGGCAGCCGGATACAGACGCTATCGGGGGCTCGGGTCGGCGCGTCCGTTCAACGGCAAGATTCTTCGGCAGGCGGCGCATCACTTCCACTGCAGAAAGAGGTGGGCAATTATGCAGATTGCGAAAAAAAATTCAACCTGCTTTTATGATTGTTTTCCCTGAAGGAGTACCCGATGGATTATCGACAGCTGGGCCGTACAGATCTGAACGTGAGCGCGATAGCCTTGGGCACCATGACCTGGGGCGAGCAGAACAGCGAGGCAGAGGCCTTCGCGCAGATCGAACGGGCCAAGGCCGCGGGGATCAACTTCCTCGATACGGCGGAAATGTACCCGGTGCCGCCCAAGGCCGACACCTACGCGACCACCGAGCGTTATATCGGCAATTACTTCAAAAGCCGTGGCGACCGTGCCGACTGGATCCTCGCCAGCAAGATTGCAGGCCCCGGCAATACCATCGATTACATCCGCGACGGCCACCTGCGCCACAACCGCAAGCACATCATTGAAGCCCTCGACGCCAGCCTCAAGCGCCTGCAGACCGACTGGATCGACCTGTATCAACTGCACTGGCCGGAACGCAGCACCAACTTTTTTGGCCAGTTGAGCTACAAGCACAAGGACGAAGACGACCTCACACCGCTTGAAGAAACCCTTGAAGCGCTGGATGAACAGGTCAAGGCTGGCAAGATCCGCCACATCGGCCTGTCCAATGAAACCCCGTGGGGCACCATGAAATTCCTGGCCCTGGCCGAAGCCCGTGGCTGGAGCCGCGCGGTGTCGATCCAGAACCCTTACAACCTGCTCAACCGCAGTTTCGAAGTGGGCCTGGCGGAAGTCGCGATTCGGGAACAATGCGGCCTGCTGGCCTACTCGCCCCTGGCGTTCGGCATGCTCAGTGGCAAATACGAAGGTGGCGCACGCCCGGCCAAGGCGCGCCTGACGGAGTACAGCCGCTTCAGCCGCTATTTCAACCCACAATCGGAAGCGGCGTGCAGCCGTTACGTGGCCCTGGCGCGCGAACATGGCCTGGACCCGGCGCAGATGGCCCTGGCGTTCGTGACGCAGCAGCCGTTCGTGACCAGCAACATTATCGGGGCCACATCGCTTGAACAGTTGGACAGCAACATCGCCAGTGCTGATCTGAAACTGTCGAAAGAGGTGCTGGAAGGGATTGAGGCGATTCAGAAGGATCATCCAAACCCAGCACCTTGATCAATCCATAGACAGTCTTCGCGAACACGCTCGCTCCCACATTTGACTGTATTCACAATCAAAACGCGGGAGCGGGCTCGCGAAGAGGCCTCAGCAGCACAGCCCCCCCTAGAGCGCCCGCGCAATAATCTCCTTCATGATCTCGTTGGTGCCCGCATAAATGCGCTGCACCCGCGCATCCGCCCAGGCCCGCGCAATCGGGTATTCCCACATAAAGCCGTAACCGCCGTGCAACTGCACGCACTCGTCGAGCACCTTGCACTGCAGGTCGGTGGCCCAGTACTTGGCCATCGCAGCCGTAGGCACGTCCAGCTTGCCCTCCAGGTGCAATGCCAGGCACTTGTCGACGAATACCCGACCGATCTGAATCTCGGTGGCCATTTCCGCCAGTTTGAAACGGGTGTTCTGGAAATCGGCGATCGCCTTGCCGAAGGCCTTGCGTTCACGGGTGTACTCGAGCGTCCACTGCAACGCCGCTTCGGCTGAGGCCAGTGCGCCGATCGCCACGGTCAAACGCTCCTGGGGCAGTTCCTGCATCAGGTAGGCAAAGCCCATGCCCGCCTGGCCCAACAGGTTTTCCTTGGGCACACGCACATCCTGGAAGAACAACTCCGAGGTGTCCTGGGCCTTCATACCGACCTTCTCCAGACGCTTGCCCTTGGCGAAGCCCGGCGTATCGGCCTCCACCAGAAACAGGCTGGTGCCCTTGGCGCCGGCCTTGGGATCGGTCTTGGCCACCACGATTACCAACTCGGCAAGATAACCGTTGGTAATGAAGGTCTTGGAGCCGTTGATCACATATTCATCGCCGTCCAGCACGGCAGTGGTCTTGACCCCTTGCAGATCGGAACCCGCGCCTGGCTCGGTCATCGCAATGGCCGTGACCATCTCGCCACTAATCAATTGGGGCAGGTATTTGTGCTTCAGCGCCTCACTGCCGTAATGCAGAATATACGGCGCGACGATATCCGAATGCAGGGAGAACCCGATGCCGGTGAGACCCAGCCGGCCGATCTCTTCGATCACCACCGTGCTGTAGAGAAAATCCGCGCCCAGCCCACCGTATTCCTCCGGCAGATGGGAGCAGAGCATCCCCGCCTCCCCCGCTTTGCGCCACAGATCACGGTCGATGTAACCCTGTTTTTCCCATTGCCCATGGAACGGCGCGGCGTCTTTTTCGAGGAAGGTGCGCACGCTCTCGCGAAAGAGTTCGTGCTCCGGACTGAACAAAGTTCTGGGAATCATGGGTCACCTGCATGGATTGTCGGACAAAGACGAACCCACAGAGCCTATGCCGCGAAAGCCTTACGGGACACTGGACACATGCGACAAAAAATAAGACGATCCAGCCGTCTGGTGACCACTTTCCCCTATAAGAATAAATGAAATTATGTCTAACCAAATCTCCACGCCCCTGCGGCGCGTCAGCATTTTGGCCATTGATCGGGTATTCGCGTCCACCCTCATGCAAGCCAAGGATTTCTTCCACCTCGCCAGCCTGCGCTACGGCAAACAACAGGGCCTTGGCCTTACGCCGGCGTTTGCAACGCGCCTGGTGAGCCCCGATGGACAATCGGTGCGCAGCTTCAGCGATGTGATCATGCCGGTGGACGGCGGCCTGGAAGACGCCGACATCATCGTGCTGCCGGCTTTCTGGGATGACTTCGATGCTCTATGCACCCGCTATCCTCAAGTGCTGCCGTGGCTGCGCGAACAACACGCGCGCGGCGCCGTGCTCTGCGGTGAAGCCACCGGGGTGTTCTGGCTGGCCGAAGCCGGACTGCTCGATGGCAAGGAGGCGACCACCTATTGGCGTTTCTTCAATGCCTTCAGCGAACGCTTTCCCAAGGTCCAGCTTAACCAGGACAAGCACCTGACCGACGCCGACAACCTGTATTGCGCCGGCGGCACCACTTCGGCGTGCGACCTCTACATTTACCTGATCGAGCGCTTCTGCGGCGCCAATATCGCCCAGGCCGTCGCCCGCGACATTCTTTATGAAGTGCAGCGCAGTTACTCGCCGGGGCGTATCGGGTTCGGCGGGCAGAAACTGCATCAGGACGTGATCATCCTGCAGATCCAGCAGTGGCTCGAAGAGCACTTTGCCGACAAGTTCCGCTTCGAGGACGTCGCCCGGGAACATGGCATGAGCATCCGCAACTTCATGCGCCGCTTCCAGACCGCCACCGGCGACAAACCGCTGCATTACCTGCAACGCCTGCGTATCGAAACGGCCAAGGGCCTGCTCTCGGGCAGCCGCAAGAGCATCAAAACCATCAGTTATGAGGTGGGTTACGACGATGCGAGTTTCTTTGCGCGATTGTTCAGGCAGCACACGGACTTGTCGCCGAACCAGTATCGGCAGCAGTTCCAGCAGGCGGCTTAAAATAAGACTTTACTCACGATAAATGTGGGAGAGGATTGCCCCCTCCCACATTTTTATTGTGTCGGCCTTAAGGCTTATGCCCACGCGACAGGAATTCGTGGGACTGCATCTCCAGCAAACGGCTGAGAGTGCGCTGGAATTCAAAGTTCAAGCGACCGCCAGTGTAGAGGTCCTTGAGCTCGACCTCAGCCGAGATGATCAGCTTGACGTTACGATCGTAGAACTCGTCGACCATGTTGATAAAGCGCCGCGCGATGTCGTCGGTGGTGACGTTCATCTGTTCCACGCCGCTCAAAATCACCGCGTGGAAGATCTTGCCCAGTTCGATGTAATCGTTCTGGCTGCGCGGGCCGTCACACAGTTGGCGGAACTCGAACCAGGCCACGTCATCGCAGGTGCGCAACGCGATGATCTCGCGGTTCTCGATCATCAGCTTGTCGTTTTCCACCGCCTGGGTGCATTCCGGCGTCAGCGCGCGAAAGCTCTTTTTCAGGCTTTCGTGGGCCGCTTCGTTCAGCGGGAAGTGGAACAACTCCGCCTGTTCAAGGTGACGCAAGCGGTAGTCGACGCCGCTGTCGACGTTGACGATCTCGGTGTTCTGCTTGATCAGCGCGATGGCCGGCAGGAAGCGCGCACGTTGCAGGCCATCCTTGTACAAGCCGTCGGGCACGATGTTCGAGGTGGCAACCAGGGTCACGCCGTTCTTGAACAGTTCTTCCATCAGGGTGCCAAGGATCATGGCGTCGGTGATGTCGGAGACGAAAAACTCATCGAAGCAGATCACCCGTGCTTCGTCGGAGAAACGCTTGGCGATGATGGTCAGCGGGTTTTTCTCGCCCGGCAGGGTTTTCATCTCTTCGTGCACGCGCTTCATAAAGCGGTGGAAGTGGGTGCGGACCTTTTCCTTGAACGGCAGCGCTTCGAAGAAAGTGTCGACCAGGTAGGTCTTGCCACGGCCCACACCGCCCCAGAAATACAGGCCTTTAACCGGCGTGCGGTCTTTCTTGCCAAACAGCTTGCCGAGCATCCCTGGCTTGCTTTGCGAGGCCGCGACCAGGTCGTCGTACAGACGCTGCAAATGACGCACCGCCGTTTCCTGGGCCGCGTCGTGGAAGAACTCAGGGCGTTTCAGATCAGCTTGATATCGTTCTAGGGGCGTCATAATTTCGTTAGCAAGGCAACAAAAACGGGCCGTCACTGTAACGACGGCCCTGGTTAATGGCAATCAACCCTTGGTCGGGTTAATCCTCGAGTGGGGTCAGCGCAACGCGCAAAGCGGCAATGGCTGCATCGCGCGACGCCTCGTCGGCGAACGCGGCGCTGTCGGCCACTGCCGCACCGTCCAGCCACACGCTGAAGCTCAGGGCGTCAGCGCGAACGTCCAGCGCGTCACCGTTTTGCAGTTGCTTGGTGACCGCGCCTGCCGCTTTGCCATCGGCAAAGTTGCGCGACAGCAGCAGTTGTTCTCCATCGGCGGCCAACAGGCGGAAGCGGAAGCTGCCGTCGTCTTCGCGAAAGCTCACAAAGCGCGCGGCTTTCGCGGCTTTCTTCTTAGTGGCGACCGGCGCCGCAGCCTGGTTGACGAACGAACGCAGACCCACCGCTTCGCGCAACTCGGCCAGGAATGGCGCGGCCACGGCGCGGGCTTTTTTGGCACCGACCAACAGCAGGTCTTCCATGTCCGAGGGGCGTGCCATCAGTTGGTGGTACCGCTCACGGGCTTCACCCAACTGACCATCGAGCAGTTGGAACAGACGGTTCTTCGCCTCCCCCCAACCCAGGCCTTGCAACAGTTCGGCACGGAATTCCGCCTCCTGGGCCTTGCTGGCAAACGCCTGGTACAAGGTGAACAGGTGCGAGTTATCCGGGTCTTTGGCTTCGCCAGGCGCACGCGAGTCGGTGACGATCCGCGAGATAGCGTCTTTCATGTCCTTGGCGCTGGTGAACAACGGGATGGTGTTGTCGTAGCTCTTGGACATCTTGCGGCCGTCCAGGCCCGGCAAGGTGGCGACGCTTTCTTCGATCAACGCCTCAGGCATGGTGAAGAACTCTTTACCGTTGCCGAACAGGTGGTTGAAACGCTGGCCGATGTCGCGGGCCATTTCCACGTGTTGGATCTGGTCGCGGCCCACCGGCACCTTATGCGCGTTGAACATCAGGATGTCCGCTGCCATCAACACCGGGTAGCTGTACAAGCCCATGGTGATGCCCGCATCCGGGTCTTCGCCGTTTTCCACGTTCTTGTCCACCGACGCCTTGTAGGCGTGGGCGCGGTTGAGCAGGCCCTTGGCCGCCACGCACGTCAGCAGCCAGGTCAGCTCGGGGATCTCCGGGATGTCGGACTGGCGATAGAAGGTCACCCGGTTCACATCCAGGCCACCGGCCAGCCAGGTCGCGGCGATTTCCATGCGCGAGCGCTGGATGCGCTGCGGGTCGTCGCACTTGATCAGGGCGTGGTAGTCGGCCAGGAAGTAGAAGGAATCGGCATTGGCGTCCTGGCTGGCGAGGATCGCCGGGCGAATCGCACCGGCGTAGTTGCCCAGGTGCGGCGTGCCGGTGGTGGTGATGCCGGTGAGGATACGGGTACGAGTCGTCATGGGTAATCGCTTATCAGACTGCTATCAATTCGAGAGGCGTGGCAGCACCAGATCCTTGAGATCGGTGAGCTTGCCATGAAAAAAGTGCCCGCATTCTGCCACTTTCAGCAGCTCATGGGGGCGATTCAAGGCGGCGGACCAGTCATAGACGAGTTGCGGCTCGACCACTTCGTCGGTTTCCGGCTGGATCAGCGTCAATGGGCAGCCCTGGGGCAGCACATCCGTCTCGCGCAGGCGCATCACGGCCGCGGCGACCATGAACAGGTGCGCAAGCTTTTCGCCCTTGGCTTCCAGTCGGCCACCGAGGCTGGCGGCGACATAGCCACCGAAGGAAAAACCCAGCAAGGTGATGGGCAGGCCGGGGTGTTTTTCCCGCAGCCAGGTGGCCGCCGCTTCGGCGTCGTCGACTTCACCGGTGCCCATGTCATGGCTACCGGCGCTCGCACCGACACCACGGTAGTTGAAACGCAAAGTAATCAAACCCGCATCGCGGGCGGTGCGCTGCAGGGTCGAAACGACTTTATTGAGCATGGTCCCGCCCTGCACCGGATTAGGGTGGCAGATCAGCGCCAGGCCACGTGGCTCGGGCTGATCCAGGTACAAGGCTTCCAATTGACCCACCGGGCCATCGATCAAAACGGGGGTTTCACGCATGAGCAAGGATGAACTCCGTGACCTCTCAAAGGGTCGACTCGTCTAGCTAAAAGTCTGTGCATGGCATCATTGCGAGCTTAATCGCGGTATACAGCGCAGGTTTGAGCCGTTAACGTAAAGCAAAGCCGTTTATAGAGGAAGGACTCGTGGAACACTCGCTCTTAGTTTGGTTGTTGCCGACTCTTGCCCTGGTTGCCGGTGTCGCCATTGGATTCCTGGTTGCTCGCCTGCTGCCGAATGCCGCGCCTAACCGCACGCAGCGTCAGTTGGATGACATTCAGGAACGTTTTGACAGTTATCAGAACGAGGTTGTTACCCACTTCAACAGCACCGCGAACCTGGTCAAGAAGCTCACCCAGAGCTACCAGGAAGTACAGGATCACCTCGCCGATGGCGCTAACCGCCTGGCCCTCGACGACATCACCCGCCAGCGCCTGCTGGCAGCGCTGCATTCCGATGCGCCGCAAACACCCCGCGAACGCCTGACCCCACCCCGGGAAAACCAGGAACCACCACGGGACTACGCGCCAAAAACGCCGAACGCCCCTGGCATGCTGGATGAGCATTACGGCTTGAAGAAGTAAGTTTTTTCAAGCGACACAAAAAGCCCGGGTGATCGATGATCAGCCGGGCTTTTTTTGGGCTGCTGGCAACAAAGATCCAATGATCTGCACGCAGCCTTAAGCCAATTGTTGCTCC
The DNA here is from genome assembly GCF_023148575.1 of Pseudomonas sp. EYE_354. Classification (NCBI taxonomy): domain Bacteria; kingdom Pseudomonadati; phylum Pseudomonadota; class Gammaproteobacteria; order Pseudomonadales; family Pseudomonadaceae; genus Pseudomonas; species Pseudomonas sp. EYE_354. The sequence goes on along the minus strand of NZ_JAHXNQ010000001.1, from coordinate 152,398 downwards.
TGCAGCCAACCACCGTCGATGCGCACATGCCGCCCATGGAAGCGCTTGAGGCTGCTGCGGTGCCCGACACTGACAATGCTCAGCCCCGGCAGTTCATCGATCAACGCTTGATACAGCGTCGCCTCATCCTCTTCGTCCATGGCCGATGTGGCTTCGTCCATGTACAGCCATTGCGGTGCGAACAACAACGCACGGGCAAACGCCAGGCGCTGTTGCTCGCCCGGTGAGAGCATACGTTGCCAGTGATTGGCTTCGTCCAGGCGTGTGACCAGATGCGGCAAGCGGCAGGTTTCCAGGACCTGAGCATAACGTTCTGCCGAGTAGACGCTGTCGTCCTGTGGATAACTCAACACGGCCTTGAGCGTGCCAATCGGCAAATACGGCTTCTGTGGCAGGAACAAGTAGCGTGACGCCGGCAAGCGGATACGTCCGTGCCCCGCCGGCCACAAATGCCCCATTGCCCGAAGCAGCGTGCTTTTACCGCTGCCGGACCGCCCACTGAGCATCAGGCGTTCACCCGGCTCCACGCTCATGTTGGCGTCCGTCAGCAAGTGGCGACCATCGGCCAGGTTCAAGCCCAGGCCCTGCACCACCAGGCGCTCACCCTGTGCATTCACATCGATGGACGCCGGGCGTTGCTCGTTTTCGGTCATGGCCTGCTGAAAGCTCAATAGACGATCACTGGTCGCGCGCCAGCCGGCAAGGTCCGAGTAGGCGCTGATAAACCAACTGAAGTTGCCCTGAACATTGCCGAATGCCGAGTTGATTTGCATCAGTTCGCCTAACTCGATCTTGCCGGAAAAGTAACGAGGTGCAGCGATGATGAACGCGAAGACGGTCGCAATCTGTTCGTAGCCGGCGGTAAAAAACGTCAGGCGCTTGGACACCTTCATGATGTCCCAGTAGTTATTCCAGACCTTGCCGAAGCGCGTAGTCAAACGCTGCTGCTCATTCGGCTCGCCGTTGTACAGGGCGATGCTTTCGGCATTCTCGCGCACCCGTATCATGGAGAAACGCAGGTCGGCTTCAAAACGCTGTTGCTGGTTGCTCAGGCCAATCAAACGACGACCGATCAGGTGCGTCAGCCAACTGCCGACTGCGGCGTAGAGCAATGCACACCAAAACATGTAACCGGGGATGGTAATGCCGAACACCTCAATGCCGCCCGACACGCCCCACAGAATGATGGAGAAGGACACCAGGCTGACGACATTGCGCAGCAGCCCAAGGCCCAAGCTCAACGTGCTCGAGGTAAAACTGTTGAGGTCTTCGGAGATCCGCTGGTCCGGGTTATCGGTGTAGCCACCCTGTTCCAGATGGTAATAGTTCTTGTGGCCAAGCCAGCGCGCAAAGTGCTTTTCGGTGAGCCAGGCGCGCCAGCGAATGGTCAGCATCTGGGTCAGGTACAGGCGGTACACCGCGCCGAGAATGGCGACTGCCGCAATGCCGCAGAAATAGCCGATCAACTGCCAGAAAGCCGCAGTGTCCTTGTTCTCCAGCGCGTTGTAGAAATCCTTGTACCAATGGTTCATCCATACCGAAATCGCCACGCTGAACAGCGACAGACCGATCACGGCGATCAGCAGCAACCAGGCCTTGCCCTTCTCTTCACTGCGCCAATAGGGCGTGATCATCGCCCAGGTTCGACGGAAGAATTGCCCACGCACCGCGTCGTTGACCGCGGAGTACTCAGCGTTCTGATTCATCGTTCAGGCTCGGTAAGGAAGAGGTGACAGGCGTATGAACCGATCATAGAGGATCGGTTCACGGCTCCGTACGGCCTGAAGCGGGTTGTTCAGCTTAGGTTCAGCGACGTACCGGACGCTTCTGCAGCTTGCGTTGCAGGGTGCGGCGGTGCATGCCCAGGGCGCGGGCGGTGGCGGAGATATTGCCTTCGTGTTCGGTCAGTACGCGCTGGATGTGCTCCCACTGCAGGCGATCGACCGACATTGGATTTTCCGGCACCAGGGTGTCGAGGTCGGCATGCTCGGAGAGCAACGCAGCCAGCACGTCGTCGGCGTCCGCCGGCTTGCACAGGTAGTTGCAGGCGCCACGCTTGATGGCCTCGACGGCGGTGGCGATGCTGGAGTATCCAGTGAGGATGACCACGCGCATTTCCGGGTCCAGCTCCAACAGCTTGGGCAGCAGCACCAGGCCGGAGTCGCCATCCATTTTCAGGTCGAGCGCGGCGTAGTCCGGCAGGTCGGCCTGGGCGATGGTCAGGCCTTCCTCGGCCGAACCTGCGGTGCTCACGCGAAAACCGCGACGGCTCATGGCGCGGGCCATCACGCGGGTAAAGGTGGCGTCGTCATCTACCAGCAACAGGTGCGGCAGTTCTTCGCCTTCGACTTGGATCTCGTCACTCATCGATATCTCCTCGTGCGACACGGGGCAGGCGCAGCTCGGTGAGCGTGCCGCCTTCCTCGTGACTATAGAGCTTCACTGAGCCGCCCGCGCGGGTCACGCTGGCCTTGCTCAAAAACAGGCCGAGGCCGAAGCCTTTGCCCTTGGTGGTAAAGAAGGGTTTACCGATCTGCTCGGCAATGGCCAGCGGCACGCCCGCGCCGTGGTCACGAATGCTGATGGTCACGTGTTCCAGATCCCAATCCAGCTGTACGCCCAAGCCCTCGGGGCAGGCGTCGGCGGCATTGTTCAGCAGGTTGAGCAACGCCTGGGTCAGGTCCGGTGGCGGCGCCATGCGCGGTACGCTGCCCTGCCCCAGCAGATGAAAACGGTAGCTGGCTTCGGGGCGCATCAGGTGCCAACGGTTCAAGGCCTCGTCGAGCCACTGGGTGACGTCCTGCATCTCGACCGCCAGGCGGCGATTGGCTTCGGCGGCGCGCACCAGTTGCTGCAAGGTCTGCTTGCACTGCTTGACCTGCTCGCGCAGTACGCCGAGATCCTCTTGCAGTGCAGGGTCGTGGTGGTCCTGCGTCATTTCGTTGAGCAAAACACTCATGGTGGCCAGCGGTGTGCCCAACTCATGGGCGGCACCAGCGGCCTGGGTCGCGACGGCCAGCAATTGCTGGTCACGCAGGCCCTCTTCGCGGCGAATGGCGCGCAATTCTTCCTGGCGACGCAGTTCTTCAGCCATGCGCGCGGCGAAGAAGGTGATCACCGCAGCAGACAGCGCGAAGCTCAGCCACATTCCATAGATCTGCAGGTTTTCCCGGGCGATGGGGAAGGTTTGCAATGGATAGAACTGCGCCAGCAACAGGGTGTAGAGGGTCAGGGCGATGCCCGACAGCACCACCGAGTAGCGCCACGGCAATGTCACCGCAGCAATGGTCAGGGGCACCAGATAATAAGAAACGAACGGGTTGGTGGAACCACCCGAGAAATACAACAACACACTGTGGATAAACAGGTCGCACGCCAATTGCAGGGCGTACTCCAGTTCGGTCACCGGCCACGTGGTGCGCAAGCGGATCGCAGTAAATGCGCACAACACGATGGAAAAACCCAGGGTCACACCCAGTTGCAGCCAGGGCAGCGGCAGCAGGTCGAACCAATAGGCAAGCCCGACTGAACCCGCCTGTGCGGCCAGTACCAGGGTGCGAATGAACGTCAGGCGCCAGAGGTTCTGGCGGGTGGCGGAAGTCAGTTTTACGGCGGCGAGCATGAGCTCTCCCGGTGGGCGCTGCTAGCAGATCGGCAGGAGTATAAACGAAGCAGGCCGGCCGGCACGGCGCGTGTGGCTCTTTGCCGCAGGCCGGGTAAATGACCGTTCGTCGGCGCCAGCACACTTTGTAGGTGATGTGTAAACCCGAAGAACCTGACACCACCGTCTACAGTCATACCGATACGCACAACCCCAAGGAGCTTCCATGTCTCGTTTCACTCGCAGCGCAGCCATCATCACCCTCGGCGTCAGCGCCATGGCCAGCCTTCCGGCACTTGCCGCCGACGAACTGCATTACAACCAGATCTCCCTGCGCGCCGAAGTCAGCCAGGAAGTGGCCCGCGACAAGATGATCGTCACCCTTTACACCGAGTCCCAAAACAGCGACCCGGCCAAGCTTGCCGCCGAAATCACCACCACCATGAACAAGGCCCTGGGCCAGGCCCGTGAAGTCAAGGATGTCACCCTGCGCCAGGGCAGCCGTAACAGCTACCCGATCTACGATGACAAGAACCAGAAGATCACCGGCTGGCGCGAACGTGCCGAACTGCGCCTCGAAAGCGCGGACTTCCCGGCGCTTTCCAAACTCACCGGCGAACTGCTCAACACCCTGAAAATGGAAAACATGGACTTTGCCATCGCCGACACCACGCGCAAGGCCAGCGAAGATGCCCTGCTCAAGGACGCCGTCGCTGCATTCAAAGCCCGTGCGCAACTGGCCACCGATGCGCTGGGCGGCAAGGGCTACAAGATCGTCAACTTGAACTTCAACACCAATGGTTATCCGCAACCGTACGCCCGTGGCGGGATGATGATGAAAGCCGCCATGATGGATTCAGCGCCGGCGCCGGAAGTCGAGGCCGGTACCAGCCAAGTCAGCATGAGTGCCGACGGGGTGATTGAAGTGCTGCAATAAGCCTCTCGACGCACACGAAACGGCGCGGCCTGCAAAGGCATGCGCCGTTTTTTTGCGACACAGACCGGCCGAGTCGAGGCAGGAGCAATCGGAAGGCAACATGCTGACACGTCACGCCGTCAACCTGCTCATAGCCATAACTAAGCAGGTAAATCCGGAGCCGCAATAAGGGGGCGAGCATCCTCACGTAGGCTTTTTCCAAAACGCGGTAAGCCCTCGTTTAATACCGGCATCTCGCACCGAGACGCGCACATTGAACGGGAACTGCCAAACCTTATAGAACCACCTACTTTCGCACCCCATAAAGGCGTCAATCGCACGCCTCGCTTCATTACGCCCCCGCGTAATTGATTTGCTGTAAAGCGGCCTATGCGTTTGGAAAGACGAATATTTTTTTGAACTCCACGTCAACATCGAGTCGATCATGAATATCAATGCTCCCCTTCATTCGCCCTCGTTAACCCCCCCACCTTCCGTTCACACTCGTCACGCTCGTTCGATCAGTGCTTCATCTTCCCCACAAAACAAATGGCCAGGAGAGGAGAGCGACGCAGAGTCAAAAAATATAGCGCTTGGACAAAAGCCGGCTGCAGGCACTTTCGCAGATCCTGAACGTGACGCCCTGACGACTACCATTTATGGGTCAGCGACCGCTTCTCTGCCAGACCCGAACTACACGCTTACGGAGCGAGCACAGCGCATCGACGCCTATGCCAATCGCGTAAAGACGCAGATCGGGCAAATAGAAAATGGAAGCGAAGGCGAACGAAACATTAAATTCCAGCGCGTGCGCCAGTTCATGGAACCCGCTGGGTACTTCAGTGGCGGCTTATTGTCCGCGGGATACGATCCGCACGAGAAGTTCACGGTCACGTTCAGTTCATATACAGGCAAGGGCAAACCCGAGGTATTGACCGACAGCCAGAAGCGCACCTACTGCGCGTGGGAGATTGCGGCGGGCGCTCTCGAACACGATAAAGTCGAACGTGGGGGGCCGATCAACTTCCAGGAAATGGAAATTGAGTCAAAGGACCGGGGCAAAATCAATAATCTGGAGTCCGTCGGCAAAAAGCTCCAAGATCATTGGGAAAAAGAAATAGCCGGACCGATGCGGCACGCTTCCGGAGCACTGGCGAAGCGCTCGGGGAAAGCGGATGCCTATGTACTGAAGGGCATCTTGCAGAACCTGTCCAAGGACAGCGACAGCTTCAAACTATTAAGTCCCGACGCCCAAACAGCGATCAAGCGTACGCTTGAGCACAATGGGCAAGTCATCATCCCGAACGTTTATGGCTACCCCCTGGAAGGGTACGCATTTATTCCTTACACCCCCTATGAAGGTGATTATCACAACAGACCTAATAAGGGTCTGATGATCGATTTAAAGAACGGCACCGTCCATGAAATAAGAGGGGACGATGAGTTCGCCGAGTGGGCGAAAGCCAATCGCGACACCCTGCAAAAACGCTTCAACGCGAGTAACAGACAAGGCGGCTCGGATGCACATTGGCCCAAGACCGGCGAAGTGCTCGATAGTTTGATTGACGGCAATCGGGCCAGTTATCCGGGCTATCAAAACTTCCTCAAGGACCAGGCCATACCGGTTCGCCAGACATTCAACTACACGCGGTCGCGGGCGAGCGGTTATCGTCTCAAGTACGGCAATCTTAATGACGGTATTGCCGCGCAATACCAAGGGCTGAACGTCAACAATTCGGCATGGAACGACCAAACCCAAGTATTTGGCTCTTCACAACAAAGCTGGAAGAAGGCGAAAGCGCTCTGGGGCGATACCTTCGGTTACCTTCCTGTCGTGGGCAACGTCGGTAATATTGTCTTCGGCGTGCATGACGGACTCTATGGCAAAACCGCTCAGGATCGTATTGGAGGCAATGCCGCAGCAGTTATATCGGGCCTGCAATTGGCGCATGAATTGGCGACGCTCGGGGCAGAAGGCGGTCTCGGTGAATTTTCCGACCCTTCTCCTATTACCAAGAATTACAGCTGGCGACTCAACGTCGAGACCAACGACTTTGAGTTGGTGCGATCACCCGAATTTCCATATATCCCGGAGAACGGTTCCCTTACGCCAGAAGAAACCCCGGCCAATAGCGGCATCATCGCCAAGCCCGATGAGGCGGGCGGATGGAAAAACAAAGGGAATGCGGGTAACTCTAAGTTAACGTCGAGCGACGACCTTCAGAATGAAGTCCAGCCGCAACAACCTGGTGGCAACCGGTTGCGCCCCAGCCAGGCAGGGGATATCAGCAAACATGCGGTGCGCAACGGTGAGAAGCTCATTGAGCACGCGACGCCCAACAGCAAAGGCATTTATCAGGCCAAGGGCGAAAAACGCTGGTTTATCCGATATGTCGACGATACGGGTGTGAAAAAAGTGTATGAAATCAGAAGTGATTTCAAACTTAGCGATAACCATGTCCAGATCATTGATCCCCACACCAGAAAGCCCGTGCTGACCGTGTATGCCAACGGCGAAGGGCAATGGTCCAGCGGCAAGGTTCAGGGTGGCTGGCCTTGGAATCGTGCTCCGTCGGCCCCTCCCACGGAGGCCACCAAGATACCGCCAAAGTTTTCAGATGGCTTCGATGCGCTGGGTGATCCCACAGCAAGCGGCGCCGCCAGTTTTGATGAAGTGTTTAACTACAACAGCAATACGGCTTACCAGCAATCGGTCAACAACTTCGAAGAGGGGAACGTCCTTAAGCGCAAACTCAATGTGTCCTGGACCGTTCAGGAAGACAACTTCGAGGTTTATCCCAGTGAAAAGGCACAGACGAATGAGCACAGTACAACGCCCTACTCGCAGAATTTCCTAAAGGACTTAAACCGTGATCGCTATACCGTCCGCGTAAAACAACCTGACGGGTACACAACGCTGGAGCTGAATGCCTCAGGAGACGCAGAGGGAGAGACGCTGAGCAAGCGCCTCAAGCAGTTCGAAGACGCCATTCCCGACCCGCTCTTGCGCTCGCGCATCTCCGAAGTGGCTCATCAGGGCAGTGTCGCGCCGACGTCGGTCGAGTTGAAAATGAACCAATTGCAGGAACATGTGGGCTTCAAGGGCAAGGACACCCATTACGTCATTACCTATGATCCCGACACTCACACTGCGCAGGTTGAATTTGACGCCAAAATGACACTGCTCAATCTGGACAAGGACGCCACTGAAATACCCAACATGGAAGTCAACGCGCAACGCACCTTCCAGATTGGTGAAGGCAACGCCCTGAACGACGAGGCCAACCCTTACATCATCAGTAACAAGGCCCCCTTCACCATGACCGCGTCGAATGTCGTGGATGTGAAATAACACCGGCGCCTTTCTGATAAGACGTAACGGCGGTAACCTCGGTGACCGCCGTTTTCGTTTGGGCAGCGTCGATATACCTGCCACTTCAGGGGTCTCCATGGAAAGAATCGTCTTAAAACCACTCCTCCTCGCCGCCGGTCTGCTGGCCGTTATGCCGATGGCCCAGGCGGCCAGCACCCTGGTCTATTGCTCCGAGGCCAGCCCCGCCGGCTTCGACCCCAGCCAGTACACCAGCGGCACCGACTTTGATGCCTCCGCCGAAACCGTCTTCAACCGCCTCACACAGTTCAAGCGCGGCAGTACCGAAGTCGAGCCCGGCCTGGCGACCCGTTGGGAAGTGTCGCAGGATGGCCTGACGTATACCTTCCATTTGCGCGATGGCGTTGTCTTTCACACCACCGACTTCTTCACGCCGACCCGCGATTTTAATGCCGATGACGTGCTGTTCACCTTCAACCGCCTGTTGGACGCTGAAAGCCCGTTCCGCAAGGCGTACCCGTCCGAGTCGCCCTACTTCACCGACATGGGCTTGAACACCACGATCAAAAGCGTCGAAAAACTCGACGATCACACCGTGCGCTTCAACCTGAACAACGTCGATGCCTCGTTCGTGCAGAACCTGGCCATGAGCTTCGCCTCGATCCAGTCCGCCGAATACGCCGCGCTGTTGCTCAAGGAGGGCAAGGCAGAAGATATCAACCAAAAGCCGGTGGGCACCGGGCCGTTTGTGTTCAAGCGCTACCAGAAGGACTCGCAGATTCGTTACGCGGCCAATAAACAATATTGGAACCCCGAGGACGTGAAGCTCGACAACCTGATCTTCGCCATCACCCCGGATGCCGCGTCGCGCCTGCAAAAACTCAAGGCCGGCGAATGCCAGGTCAGCGGCTACCCGCGCCCCGCCGATATCGAAGTGATGAAACAAGATCCCAACCTGCGCGTATTGCAGCAAGCGGGGTTCAACCTGGGCTTCCTGGCCTACAACGTGACCCACCCGCCGCTGGACCAGCTCAAGGTGCGCCAGGCCCTGGACATGGCCATCGACAAGCCCGCGATCATCAAGGCCGTGTACCAGAGCGCCGGGCAATTGGCGCAGAACGCCCTGCCGCCGGCGCAGTGGTCTTATGACCCGAATATCAAAGATGCCCCTTACGATCCGACAAAGGCGCGGGCGCTACTAAAAGAAGCAGGGGTTGCACCGGGCACGACCATCAACCTGTGGGCGATGACCGTGCAACGCGCGTCGAACCCCAATGCGCGCATGTCGGCCCAGATGATCCAGCAGGACTGGGAAAAGGTCGGCATCAAGGCCAATATCGTCAGCTATGAGTGGGGCGAATACATCAAGCGCGCCAAAAATGGCGAGCACGACGCCATGATTTACGGCTGGACCGGCGATAACGGTGACCCGGATAACTGGCTCGGCGTGCTCTACAGTTGTGCTGCGGTCAAGGGCAGTAACTACGCCAAATGGTGTAACCCGGCCTACGACAAGTTGGTGCTGCAGGCCAAGGTCAGCAGCGACCGCGAACAGCGCATCAAGTGGTATCAACAGGCGCAAAAAATCCTTAAGGAACAAGTGCCTATAACGCCTATTGCGAACTCGACGGTTTTCCAGCCCATGCGCAAGGAAGTGCGGGATTTCAAGATCAGCCCGTTTGGTCTGACGCCGTTCTATGGCGTGAGTCTGGATAAGTAACAGGAACGCCCCAACCGAGTGCGCCAGACGCTTCGGTTGGGCTTTTTTGGTGCACTCATTGCACCGAAAAAACCCTCAAAATATGCGCAATTATGTCGAAACTTTCATAATTGCGACATTCGTGTACGTTCGTACCACTCTTTGAGCCTTGCAACGGTTCAGCGTCTTGCAATGGGTATGGCGCCTGCATAAGTATCCGCAGGCCGACTCACGAGGTCGCCCTCACCACCAAAAATGACAACAAATCATGAGGCCAACATGCTTAAACACGCAGTCCTTCCGTTATTAGTGAGCGCTGGCCTTATGGCCGCAGCCCCCGTAGCCCTGGCGGCAACTAACCTGGTGTTCTGCTCCGAAGGGAGCCCGGCCGGTTTTGATCCAGGCCAGTACACCACCGGAACAGACTTCGATGCCTCGGCCGAAACCATGTTCAACCGTCTGAGCCAGTTCGAACGTGGCGGCACCGCCGTTGTTCCTGGCCTGGCCACCAGCTGGGACGTGTCCCCGGATGGCCTGACCTACACCTTCCACCTGCGCGAAGGCGTCAAGTTCCACACCACACCGTACTTCAAGCCAACTCGTGAATTCTCGGCTGACGACGTACTGTTCACCTTCAATCGGATGATCAATAAAGACGATCCTTTCCGTAAGGCCTACCCCACCGAGTTCCCGTACTTCACGGACATGGGGATGGACACCAACATCAAGAACATCGAGAAGGTCGATGCCCACACCGTCAAGTTCACCCTTGGCACCGTGGACGCCGCTTTCATCCAGAACCTGGCCATGAGCTTCGCGTCGATCCAATCGGCCGAATATGCCGCCCAGCTTCTGAAAAACGGTACGCCGCAAGACATCAACCAGAAGCCGATCGGCACTGGTCCGTTCGTGTTCAAGAGCTACCAGAAAGATTCCAACATTCGTTACACCGGCAACAAGGACTACTGGAAACCTGAAGACGTCAAGATCGATAACCTGATCTTCGCTATCACCACCGACCCGTCGGTGCGTATCCAGAAGCTGAAGAAAAACGAATGCCAGATCACCCTGTTCCCACGTCCGGCCGACCTGAAAGCGCTGGGCGAAGACAAGGACCTGAAGCTGCCGCACCAAGCCGGTTTCAACCTGGGTTATGTGGCTTACAACGTGATGGACAAAGTCAAAGGCGACGACAAGCCCAACCCACTGGCTGACCTGCGCGTTCGCCAAGCGTTGGACATGGCGGTGAACAAGCAGCAGATCATCGATTCCGTGTACCAGGGCGCGGGCCAACTGGCCGTCAATGCCATGCCGCCGACCCAATGGTCCTACGACACCACCATCAAGGACGCCAAGTACGATCCTGAAAAAGCCAAGGCGCTGCTCAAGGAAGCCGGCGTGAAGGAAGGCACCGAGATCGTTCTGTGGGCCATGCCGGTCCAACGTCCGTATAACCCGAACGCCAAGCTGATGGCTGAGATGCTGCAGAACGACTGGTCCAAGATCGGTCTGAAGGTCAAGATCACCAGCTACGAGTGGGGCGAGTACATCAAGCGCTCCAAAGGCGGCGAGAACCAGGCCATGATCATTGGCTGGAGCGGCGACAATGGTGACCCGGACAACTGGCTGAACGTGCTGTTCGGTTGCGATTCGCTGAACGGCAACAACTTCTCCAAGTGGTGTGACAAGAAATTCGACGGCATCGTGAAAGAAGCCAAGGCCACTTCGGATGTCGCCAAACGCACCGAGCTGTACAAGCAGGCGCAACATATCCTCAAAGATGCAGTCCCGATGACACCTATCGCGCACTCGACGGTGTATCAACCCATGCGCAACACCGTGCAGGACTTCAAGATCAGCCCGTTTGGCCTGAACTCCTTCTACGGCGTGAGCGTAAGCGGCAAGTAAGGATCAATGGCGGCGACGTTTCCCAACGTCGCCGTTATTACATCCGCCTGACCTTGGGAAACGGACCACGCTCGAAGTCGCTGCTTCCTACAGCAACGAACTGCGACGCATGGCTCCTTTGCCTACAGGATCAATCTAATTTGGCGCATTTACTCTGACGTCCATGGCCCATAACGTCGTAGGACAGCAGAGGTACCAATTTAGGAAAGGCACTTGCTGTACGTGGGATCAGTGATGTCTCCATGGTCGAAAGCCGGGGGGGATTGCTCACTGATGACAACTACAAACAAGGATCGGGATCGTCATGCGCCATACCACCGTTCTATCCGCTATTTTTGGCACCAGCCTGCTGGCCGTGGCCACGATGGGCCAAGCCGCCGAGAAGAAGAGCCTGGTGTTCTGCTCCGAAGGCAGCCCGGCAGGTTTTGATACCGCGCAATACACCACCGCCACCGACAACGACGCGGCTGAGCCGCTGTACAACCGCCTGGTCGAGTTTGAAAAAGGCGCGACCAATGTGGTGCCGGGCCTGGCAACCAAGTGGGATGTTTCCGAAGACGGCCTGACCTACACCTTCCACCTGCGTGAAGGGGTGAAATTCCACAGCAACAAGGAATTCAAACCGACCCGTGACTTCAACGCCGACGACGTGCTGTTCACCTTCAACCGCATGCTGGACCCCGACCATCCGTTCCGTAAGGCCTATCCCACCGAGTTTCCATACTTCAACGGGATGAGCCTGAACAAGAACATCGCCAAGGTCGAAAAAACCGGCCCCTACACCGTGGTGATGACCCTGAACACGGTGGACGCCGCGTTCGTGCAGAACATCGCCATGAGCTTCGCGGCGATCCTGTCGGCCGAATACGCCGAGCAGTTGCTTAAAAGCGGCAAGCCCAGCGACATCAACCAGAAGCCGATCGGTACTGGTCCGTTTGTGTTCCAGCGTTACCAAAAAGACTCGCAGATCCGTTACGTGGGCAACAAGCAGTACTGGGACCCGAGCCGGGTGCAGCTCGATCAGCTGATTTTCGCCATCAACACCGACGCGTCGGTGCGGGTGCAAAAGCTCAAGGCCGGCGAATGCCAGGTGACCCTGCACCCGCGTCCGGCGGATGTCGACGCGCTCAAGGCCGACCCCAACCTGCAATTGCTGACCAAGCCAGGCTTCAACCTCGGCTACATCGCCTATAACGTGCGCCACAAACCGTTCGACCAGCTCGAAGTGCGTCAGGCGCTGGACATGGCGGTGAACAAGCAAAGCATCCTCAACGCCGTGTATCAGGGTGCGGGGCAACTGGCGGTCAACGCCATGCCGCCGACCCAGTGGTCCTACGACGACACCATCAAGGACGCAGCCTATAACCCGGAAAAAGCCAAGGAGTTGCTCAAGGCTGCCGGCGTCAAGGAAGGCACCGAGATCACCCTGTGGGCGATGCCGGTGCAACGTCCGTACAACCCCAACGCCAAGCTGATGGCCGAAATGCTGCAGAACGATTGGGCCAAGATCGGCCTGAAAGTGAAGATCGTCAGCTACGAGTGGGGCGAATACATCAAGCGCACCAAGAACGGTGAGCATGACGTCAGCCTCATCGGCTGGACCGGCGACAACGGTGACCCGGACAACTGGCTGGGCACCCTCTACAGCTGCGACGCCATCGGCGGGAACAACTACTCCATGTGGTGTGACCCGGCGTACGACAAGCTGATCAAGCAAGCCAAGGTCGTCACCGACCGCGAACAACGGACTGTTCTGTATAAACAGGCGCAGCAATTGCTCAAGCAGCAAGTGCCGATCACGCCTGTCGCCCACTCGACGGTCAACCAGCCGTTAAGCACCAAAGTCGAAGGGTTCAAAGTCAGCCCCTTCGGCCGCAACGTGTTCTCGGGCGTCAGTATCAACCCATAAGAAAATAACCGGATTGCAGGAGAGCGATGCTGGCTCTCCGGCAAACGTGCAGCCATTTATTAGGATTTTTCCTACGGCAAACGTTTGCATAGCTTGAAAAGAGTTACACACCCAATAGCCGGATCACCAAAAAAGACCGGCATTAAAAAGAGAACCAAAGGAGCTTCACACATGAAACTGAGCAGCAAAGCGCTTCTGGCCCTGGCCATCAGCAGCATCACGGCAACCGCCTATGCTGAACCCGCCAGCCAGGACTTCGTTCCGACCACACTGGCCGGCACCAGCGCGCAAAGCGAGGCCAAGGGCTTTATCGACGGTCAAAGCCTGGGCGGTACCACGCGTAACTGGTACTCCAGCGAACAACGGTTCCGTGGTCAAAAATTCAGCTATACAAAACATAATCAAACCCTTCAGGACTCGCGCCGCGAGAACTGGGTGCAAGGCACCATCCTGAACTATTCCTCAGGCTTTACCCAAGGCACCGTTGGCGTTGCGACCGAAGTTGCCGCCTACAACGCCATCGTGCTGGATGCCAGCCGGCGTGACATCAAGAACGGCTCCAACCGTACCCTGGCCGACTCCGACGGCGATGCCGTTAACCAGTGGAGCAAGCTGGGCCTGGCCAACGTGAAGTTCCGTGTCTCGAACACCACCTTGACCGCCGGTCGCCAGAACTTCAGCAGCGGCATCGTCGACACCATCGGCAACCGTGCCCTGCCTTCGAGCTTCGAGGGTGTGAGCTTCAACAGCGAAGAGCTGAGCAACCTGTCGTTCCAGGGCGGTATCTTCGATCGCGTTTCGCCGCGTACCGAACAAAGCCTGTCGAAATTCCGTTCCGAGTACGGCAATGGCCAGGAAACCGACAAGGTCAAAACCCTGGGCTTCAACTACCAGCCGTTCAAGAGCCTGAAGACCAGCGTGTTCGCGGCTAACGTCGAAGACTTCTGGAACCAGTACTACTTCGGTGCCACCCACGAATTGGGTGATGCACAGACCCTGGCACTGACCACTGGCCTGAACTACTACAAGACCACCGACACCGGCAGCAAGAAGATGGGCAACATCGACAACGATACGTACTCGTTGTCCCTGGGTCTGACCCACCAGGCTCATAGCCTGACCTTCTCGTACCAGGAAGTGAACGGTGACGAGTACTTCGACTACCTGCACGAAACCAACGGCATCTACCTGGCCAACTCCCTGACCTCTGACTTCAACAGCCCGAACGAGAAGTCCTTCCAGATCGCCTACGGCATCAACATGGCCGAATACGGTGTGCCAGGCCTGAAGTTCAACGTTTACTCGGCTCGCGGCTGGGGCATCGACGGTACTCACTACAACGGTACCGCCTACGGTACCGCGGGTGAAAGCCGCAGCGACCTGCGCCTGATGGACGGCGAGAAACACCAGGAATACGGCGTTGGTACGTCCTACGCGATTCAGAGCGGCCCACTCAAGGCCACTACCATCCGTGGCACCTACGTGACTCACCGCGCCAGCGCGCAACAAGCTGACGGCAACATCAAAGAGTTCCGTCTGGTCACCACCATCCCGTTCAACATTCTTTAATTAGCGCCAGGTAAACGGCGGGCTCAGGACGAGCCCGCCGTCTACGTTTTTACTGGTCCCATCGATTGCAGAGGGTTCCGAATGAAAATGCTCCCGCTACAAGCCGCCATGGCTGCCGCGCTGTTGAGCGTGGCGATCGGCGTTTCGGCCAAACCACTGGTGGTCTGCACCGAAGCCAGCCCGGAAGGTTTTGACCCGGTCCTGTACACCACGGCCGTGACCGCTGACGCCGCCGCCGAAACCATGTTCAACCGTCTGGTGGACTTCAAGCCCGGCACCACCGAAGTCGTTCCCGCGCTGGCCAAAGACCTGCCCGAGATCAGCGCCGATGGCCTGACTTACACCTTTCACCTGCGTGACGACATCAAGTTCCACACCACCGACTATTTCAAACCCACGCGCAACCTGAATGCCGACGACGTGCTTTGGAGCTTCCAGCGCCAGTTGGACCCGAAACACCCGTGGCACAACAAGTCCAACGTGGGCTACCCGTACTTCGAAAGCATGGGCTTCAAGGAACTGCTCAAGAGCGTAACCAAGACCGACGATCACACCGTCGTCTTTACCCTGACCCGTCCTGAAGCACCGTTCCTGGCCGACCTGGCCATGGCGTTTTCCTCGATCCACTCCGCCGAATACGCCGATCAGTTGCTCAAGTCCGGCAAGACCGATGACTTGAACGCCAAGCCGATCGGCACCGGGCCGTTTATCTTCACCCGCTACGCCAAAGACGCCCAGGTGCGCTTCAAGGCCAACCCGGACTACTTCCGTGGCAAGCCGCCAGCCGATCCGCTGATCCTGGCGATTACCACCGATAACAACGTGCGCCTGCAGAAGCTCAAGGCCAATGAGTGCCAGATCGCGCTGTACCCCAAGCCCGATGACGTGCCGAGCATGAAGGCCGACCCGAACCTGAAAGTCGCGGAACTGGCGGCGATGACCACCGCCTATACCGCCCTGAACACCACCCACAAGTACATGAGCGACGCGCGGGTGCGCCACGCGATCAACATCGCGTTCGACAAAAAAGGCTATAACGAGTCCCTGTACGGCAAAGGCAACGCGGTCGACGCCACCGGCCCGTATCCGCCGACCCTGCTGGGCTTCAACGATAAGCTGAAAAACCCTGAGCGCGACCTGGACAAGGCCCGTGCCCTGCTCAAGGAAGCCGGCGTACCGGAAGGCACCGAGTTCACCCTGTTCACCCGTAACGGCGGCGGCCCGACCAACCCTAACCCGATGCTCGGCGCCCAGCGCATGCAAGCGGACCTGGCGCAGATCGGCCTGAAGGTCAACATCAAGGTCATGGAATGGGGCGAAATGCTCAAGCGCGCCAAAGCTGGCGAGCACGACATGGTGTCTGCCGGCTGGGCCGGTGACAACGGCGACCCGGATAATTTCCTCACGCCAAACCTGAGTTGCGATGCTGCCAAAAACGGCGAAAACTACGCACGCTGGTGTAACAAAGAGTTTCAGGACTTGATCGACAAGGCGCGTGCCGACGCTGAACCCCAGGAACGCGCCGCACTCTATCAACAAGCACTGGATGTTTTCGCCAAGGACCAACCATGGATTCCCATGGCTTACCCGAAAATGTTCACCGCCATGCGTAAAAACGTCGAGGGTTATACCCAAAGCCCTCTGACCACTAATAACTTCGCCACCACCCAGGTGAAGTAAATAAGAGAAACGCTCGGCGCCGCCCACAGAGGCGGCGCCGAACCTGCCTAACCGGCTGATTGAGGTACACACCAAGATGTTTAGTTTTATTGCCCGCCGACTGGGGTTATTGATCCCCACGTTTTTCGGCATCACGTTGCTCACGTTTGCGTTGATACGCATGATCCCTGGCGACCCCGTCGAAGTGATGATGGGCGAGCGGCGCGTCGACCCCGAGATGCACGCACAAGCAATGGAACGCCTCGGCCTTAACAAGCCGCTGTATGCGCAATACCTGGATTACGTCGGCAAGCTCGCCCAAGGCGACCTTGGCGAATCGCTGCGCACGCGCACCAGCGTGTGGACCGAATTCACCGCCCTCTTCCCCGCGACCCTGGAACTGTCCATGGCCGCGCTGCTGTTCGCCGGCATCCTGGGCCTGTTGGCCGGGGTGATCGCGGCCCTGAAGCGAGGATCTCTGTTCGACCATGGGGTGATGGGTATCTCCCTGGCGGGGTACTCGATGCCGATCTTCTGGTGGGGCCTGATCCTGATCATGTTCTTCTCGGTCAGCCTGGGCTGGACCCCGGTTTCCGGGCGCATCGACCTGCTCTACGACATCGAGCCGCGCACCGGCTTCATGCTGATCGACACCCTGCTGGCTGACGAGCCGGACGCATTCTGGGACGCACTGCACCACCTGATCCTGCCGGCCATCGTGCTCGGCACTATCCCGCTGGCGGTGATTGCGCGGATGACCCGTTCATCCATGCTCGAAGTGCTGCGCGAAGACTACATCCGCACCGCCAAGGCCAAAGGCCTGTCGCCGGCACGCGTGGTGTTCGTACACGGCCTGCGTAACGCACTGATCCCGGTGCTCACCGTGGTCGGCCTGCAAGTCGGCACCCTGTTGGCCGGTGCGGTCCTCACCGAAACCATCTTCTCGTGGCCCGGCATCGGCAAATGGCTGATCGAAGCCATTGGCGCGCGTGACTACCCGGTGGTGCAGAACGGCATTCTGCTGATCGCCTGCCTGGTGATCCTGGTGAACTTCGTGGTGGATATCCTCTACGGCTTCGCCAACCCCCGCATCCGTCACCAGCGTTGAGATCATGACTATGACCACACCTACACAAGCGTCAGCAGTCGATCAAAGCCTGCTGTACCCGTCCCCGTACAAAGAATTCTGGCAAGCCTTCTCCAAGAACAAAGGCGCGGTTGCCGGCCTGGCGTTCATGTTGCTGATCGTGTTCTGCGCGATCTTCGCGCCGTGGGTTGCCCCCCATAACCCCAGCGAGCAGTACCGCGACTTCCTGCTGACCCCGCCGTCGTGGCTCGAAGGCGGGCAGATCCAGTTCCTGCTCGGCACCGACGAGCTGGGCCGTGACCTGCTGTCGCGCCTGATCCAGGGCTCACGCCTGTCGTTGCTGATCGGTTTGTCGTCGGTGGTGATGTCGCTGATCCCGGGCATCCTGCTGGGTCTGTTCGCCGGGTTCTTCCCGCGCCTGCTCGGCCCGACCATCATGCGCCTGATGGACATCATGCTGGCCCTGCCATCGCTGCTGCTGGCCGTTGCCATCGTCGCGATCCTCGGCCCTGGCCTGATCAACACCGTGATCGCCATTGCGATCGTCTCGCTGCCGTCCTACGTGCGTCTGACCCGTGCTGCGGTGATGGGCGAACTGAACCGCGACTACGTGACCGCCGCGCGCCTGGCCGGTGCCGGCCTGCCACGCCTGATGTTCATCACCGTGCTGCCCAACTGCATGGCGCCGCTGATTGTCCAGGCCACCCTGAGCTTCTCTTCGGCGATCCTTGATGCTGCGGCCCTGGGCTTCCTTGGCCTTGGCGTACAACCGCCAACCCCGGAGTGGGGCACCATGCTGGCATCGGCCCGGGACTACATCGAACGCGCCTGGTGGGTGGTGAGCCTGCCTGGTTTGACCATTTTGCTCAGCGTGCTGGCAATCAACTTGATGGGCGACGGTTTGCGCGATGCGCTGGACCCGAAACTCAAGAACGCCGCCTGAGGAGATTCCCATGTCACTGTTAGAAATCAAGAATCTCAATGTTCGCTTCGGCGACAAGACCGCCGTGCCGGTGGTCGATGGCCTCGACATTTCTGTCGACAAAGGCGAAGTGCTGGCGATCGTTGGCGAGTCGGGCTCGGGTAAATCCGTGACCATGATGGCGCTGATGGGCCTGATCGAGCACCCCGGCATCGTTACCGCCGACGCGCTGAACTTCGACGGCAAGGACATGCTCAAGCTGAGCAACCGCCAACGCCGCCAGATCGTCGGCAAAGACCTGGCGATGGTGTTCCAGGACCCGATGACCGCGCTGAACCCCAGCTACACCGTGGGGTTCCAGATTGAAGAAGTGCTGCGCCTGCACCTGAAAATGTCCGGCAAGCAAGCGCGCAAGCGTGCCATCGAACTGTTGGAAAAGGTGGAAATCCCAGGCGCTGCCAGCCGTATGGACGCCTACCCGCACCAACTGTCCGGCGGCATGAGCCAACGCGTTGCAATCGCCATGGCCATTGCCGGCGAGCCGAAACTGCTGATCGCCGATGAACCGACCACCGCGTTGGACGTCACGATTCAGGCGCAGATCATGGACCTGCTGTTGGCTCTGCAAAAAGAGCAGAACATGGGCCTGGTGCTGATCACCCACGACCTCGCGGTGGTGGCCGAAACCGCCCAGCGCGTGTGCGTGATGTACGCCGGCCAGGCCGTGGAAGTCGGCCAGGTGCCGCAACTGTTCGATATTCCGGCACACCCTTACAGCGAAGCGCTGCTCAAGGCGATCCCGGAACACAGCCTCGGCGCCACGCGTCTGGCCACACTGCCCGGCATCGTGCCGGGTCGTTATGACCGCCCGCAGGGTTGCCTGCTGTCGCCGCGTTGCCCGTACGTGCAGGAATCCTGCCGTGCCCAGCGCCCCGGCCTTGATCCCAAAACCAACAGCCTCGCGCGCTGCTTCTACCCCTTGAACCAGGAGGTGGCGTAATGGCCGTCGTTCTTACCGCCCGCGACCTCACCCGTCACTACGAAGTGTCCCGTGGCCTGTTCAAGGGCCACGCCTTGGTGCGCGCGCTTAATGGCGTGTCCTTCGAACTGGAAGCCGGCAAGACCCTGGCGGTCGTCGGCGAATCCGGGTGCGGCAAATCCACCCTGGCCCGTGCGCTGACGCTGATCGAAGAGCCGTCCTCCGGCTCGCTGAAAATCGCCGGCCAGGAAGTGGCCGGCGCCGACAAGGCCCAGCGCAAGCAACTGCGTAAAGACGTGCAGATGGTGTTCCAGAGCCCGTACGCCTCGTTGAACCCACGGCAAAAGGTCGGTGACCAACTCGGCGAGCCGCTGCTGATCAACACCAACCTGTCCGCCGCCGAACGTCGCGAAAAAGTGCAGGCAATGATGAAGCAAGTGGGCCTGCGCCCCGAGCATTATCAGCGCTACCCGCATATGTTCTCCGGCGGCCAGCGCCAGCGCATCGCCCTGGCTCGCGCCATGATGCTGCAACCTAAAGTGCTGGTGGCGGACGAACCCACCTCGGCACTCGACGTGTCGATCCAGGCCCAGGTGCTCAACCTGTTCATGGATTTGCAGCAGGAATTCAACACCGCCTACGTGTTCATCTCCCACAACCTCGCGGTGGTGCAACACGTCGCCGATGACGTGATGGTGATGTACCTCGGCCGCCCGGTTGAGGTCGGCCCCAAGGAAGACATCTACGCCCGCCCGCTGCATCCCTATACCCAGGCGCTGCTGTCGGCGACACCGACCATTCATCCGGATCCGAACAAACCGAAGATCAAAATCGTCGGCGAGTTGCCTAACCCCCTGAACCCGCCGCCCGGTTGCGCTTTCCACAAGCGCTGCCCGTATGCGACGGCACGCTGCAGCACCGAGGAGCCGCAACTGCGCACCTTGGACAACCGCCAGGTGGCTTGCCACTACGCGGAGCAATTCGTCGCCTGATCTCGTTCCCACGCTCTGCGTGGGAATGCAGCACGGGACGCTCTGCGTCCAAAGCGTGACGCAGAGCGTCACAAGAGGCATTCCCACGCAAAGCGTGGGAACGATCAATGCGTTCTACAGCCCTTCCCGTCAGGTTGCGCATCAGCCTGGCGGGAGGGGTTTTCTTTTTGGCGACTTGGATACCGGATTCGCACCCATCCCATGGCTGCTGCAGATCAAAAAAAGTGGGAGGGGATCACCCCTCCCACTTTTTTGTTCAGTCGCGCTCAGAAATCAGTGGTGTTCGCGCGTCGCACGGAATTTCACATCCGGCCAGCGCTCTTCCATCAGCGCCAGGTTGACCCGTGTCGGGGCCAGGTAGGTCAGGTGACCGCCACCATCGACCGCCAGGTTTTCCACGGCCTTGTTGGAGAACTCTTCCAACTTCTTCTTATCGCTGCAATCGATCCAGCGCGCGGAGTACACGGTGATCGGCTCGTAGGAGCATTCAACCTTGTATTCCTCTTTCAGGCGGCTGGCGACCACATCGAACTGCAGCACACCGACGGCGCCGAGGATGATGTCGTTGCTGCGCTCGGGGAAGAACACCTGGGTGGCGCCCTCTTCCGCCAACTGTTGCAAGCCCTGGCGCAATTGTTTGGATTTGAGCGGGTCACGCAGGCGTACGCGGCGGAACAGCTCCGGGGCGAAGTGCGGGATACCGGTAAAGCCCAGGGCCTCGCCTTCGGTGAAGGTGTCGCCGATCTGGATGGTGCCGTGGTTGTGCAGGCCGATGATGTCGCCGGCGTAGGCTTCTTCGAGCTGTTCACGCTCGGAGGAGAAGAACGTCAGGGCATCGCCGATGCGCACGTCCTTGCCGGTGCGCACATGGCGCATCTTCATGCCCTTTTCGTAGCGGCCGGAGCAGATACGCATAAACGCGATACGGTCGCGGTGCTTGGGGTCCATGTTCGCCTGGATCTTGAACACGAAACCGGTGAACTTCTCTTCGACCGGCTCCACCGTACGTTCGTTGGCCACACGCGCCAGCGGGCGCGGAGCCCAGTCGACCACGGCATCGAGGACGTGGTCGACACCGAAGTTGCCCAACGCGGTACCGAAGAACACCGGGGTCAGTTGGCCGTCGAGGAATTCCTGCTGGTTGAACTCATGGCAGGCACCCTGCACCAGTTCCAACTGGTCGACAAAACGGTCGTACTCGTCACCCAGATGGGCGCGGGCTTCATCCGAGTCGAGCTTCTCGATGATTTTCACATCGGTGCGTTCATGCCCGTGGCCGGCGGTGTAGACAATGATGTAGTCGTCGGCCAGGTGGTACACGCCCTTGAAGTCGCGGTAGCAACCAATCGGCCAGGTGATCGGCGCGGCCTTGATCTTCAGGACGGCTTCGATCTCATCCAACAGCTCGATAGGGTCGCGAATGTCGCGGTCGAGTTTGTTGATGAAGCTGACGATCGGCGTGTCACGCAGGCGGCACACGTCCATCAGCGCGATGGTCCGTGGCTCAACGCCCTTACCGCCGTCGAGGACCATCAAGGCCGAGTCCACCGCAGTCAGGGTGCGGTAGGTGTCTTCGGAGAAGTCTTCGTGGCCTGGGGTGTCGAGCAGGTTGACCATGTGGTCGCGATACGGGAATTGCATGACCGACGTGGTAATGGAGATACCCCGTTGTTTTTCCATCTCCATCCAGTCGGATGTCGCATGGCGGTCGGATTTGCGCGACTTCACCGTGCCGGCCACTGCGATTGCCTTGCCCATCAGCAACAGCTTCTCGGTGATGGTGGTCTTACCGGCATCGGGGTGGGAAATAATGGCGAAAGTGCGGCGTTTCGCGACTTCGGCGGCCTGGTGGGTCATGGGAAATCGCCTGGCAGGTGAGTCAAAAAAGGGCGGCGAGTATAGCGCAAACCCCAGGCGCCGGACCACCGTTCACCCGATTGGGGGTGGCTAAATGCTCCCAAGTGTGGAACCTTTTAAAAGGTAGAGACGTCCACTCCCCTGCTACCGCACTCGGAACAGGGGCTGATAAATCAGCAAGTTAGCCTGACGAGGCTGCGCTCATGGCTCGATACATACCGCATTGCCGGTATCGACGAGCTGCTTTTCGCGAACCCAATCGCCGACAGCCAGGAATGGCACTGCCGCCGGAGAATGTGTTCGCCGACAAAAGAAAAAAGGAGTCCGCCTGTGGCTATTCGCTATGGCAAAGGGCTGATAGGAGGCGTGGTTGTCGTCGCGCTCCTGGCCCTGCTGGTCCACTGGATCGGCATCAACACGATCGAACTGTACCGCGACGATTTGTTGTTTTACCTGCAAGCACACCTGATCCTCGTTCTAGTCTCCATGCTGGCCGCCCTTGTTGTAGGGATTCCCGCCGGTATCCTGCTCAGCCGACCGAATATGGTCGGGCGCGCAGAACGCTTCATGCAGATCTTCAACATCGGCAACACCGTCCCGCCCCTGGCCGTACTGGCCATCGCTCTCGGCGTTCTTGGCATCGGCAGTGGCCCGGCCATCTTCGCGCTGTTCCTCGCCTCCCTCCTGCCCATCGTGCGTAACACCTACGAAGGCCTGAAAAACGTGCAGGGTTCCCTCAAGGAAGCCGCCACCGGCATCGGCATGACCCCGCGTCAGGTGCTGTTTCGCGTGGAATTGCCCAACGCCGTGCCGATCATCATCGGCGGCGTGCGCGTGGCCCTGGCGATCAACGTCGGTACCGCACCGCTGGCGTTCCTGATTGGTGCCAACAGCCTGGGCAGCCTGATTTTCCCCGGCATCGCCCTGAACAATCAGCCGCAACTGCTGCTCGGCGCCGCGTGCACCGCGTTGCTGGCGTTGCTGCTCGACGGTCTGGTGACCATGGCCAGCCGCCTCTGGCTGGAACGCGGGTTGCGTCCGTCCTAAGGCTTGGCCGCGTTTAAGGCCTGAAACAGGAATACACATGAAAAAACTGACCTTGATATTGAGCTGCGTCCTGCTGTTTGCAGGTATCGCGCAAGCCGCCGAAAAACCGGTAATCCGCATCGGCGCCCGGGTGTTCACCGAACAGACCCTGCTGGCCGAAATCACCTCCCAGTACCTGCGCACCAAGGGCTACGACACCCAGGTGACCGGCGGCCTGGGCAGCAACCTGGCGCGCAGTGCCCAGGAAAGCGGGCAACTGGACATGCTCTGGGAATACACCGGTGTGTCGCTGGTGGCCTACAACCATATCGACGAGAAGCTCGACAGCGAACAGTCCTACGCTCGAGTGAAAGAACTCGATGCGAAAAAAGGCCTGGTCTGGCTCGCTCCGTCGCGTTTCAGCAACACTTACGCCCTGGCGCTGCCCGAGAAAGTGGCCAAGGAACATCCTGAGATCAACAGCATCAGCGACCTCACCACAGCCATGGCGCAAGACACCAAGGAACACCGTCTGGTGGCCCTGGACACCGAGTTCGCCAATCGCTCCGACGGCCTGGCCGGCATGGTCAAGCGATACGACATGAACCTCACCCGCGAAAACACTCGGCAGATGGACGCCGGACTGGTGTACACCGCGCTGCGTAACGGGCAAGTGTTCGCCGGCCTGGTCTACACCACCGACGGTCGCTTGAATGCCTTCAAATTGAAGCTGCTGGCAGACGACAAACACTACTTCCCGGACTACACCGCCGCCCCCGTGATCCGCCAGGAATACCTCGACAAGCATCCGCAGCTGGCCGCCGAGCTCAAGCCGCTGGCCAATCTGTTCGACGACGAAACCATGCGCCAGTTGAACGCGCGGGTCGACGTCGGCCATGAAAGCCCGTCCGCTGTCGCCGCAGACTTCCTGCGCCAACATCCGATCAACTAACGAGGAGAAGACATGGAATTTCTGAACGCCTTTTCCCATCTTGATTGGGCCCAAGTCCTGCACCTGACCTGGCAGCACATCACCCTGGTCGGCATCGCCGTAATCCTGGCGATTTTCATCGGCGTGCCCCTGGGCATCCTGATGACGCGCTACCCGACCCTGGCCGGCCCGTTGCAGGCCAGCGCCACGGTGCTGCTGACCGTGCCGTCCATCGCGCTGTTCGGCCTGCTGCTGCCGTTCTACTCCAAGTTCGGCCAAGGCCTGGGACCGATGCCGGCGATCACCGCCGTGTTCCTCTACTCCCTGTTGCCGATCATGCGTAACACCTACCTGGCGCTTACCGGCGTAGAGCCGGGCATTCGCGAGGCGGCCAAGGGCATTGGCATGACCTTCGGCCAGCGCCTGCGCATGGTCGAGCTGCCCATCGCCGTGCCGGTGATCCTCGCCGGTGTGCGCACCGCCGTGGTGATGAACATCGGCGTGATGACCATCGCCGCCACCATCGGCGCCGGTGGCCTGGGTGTACTTATTCTGGCTTCCATCAGCCGCAGCGACATGTCGATGCTGATCGTCGGCGCCGTGCTGGTCAGTCTCCTGGCCATCTTCGCCGACTTGCTTCTGCAGTGGTTGCAACGCTCGCTGACTCCAAAAGGATTACTCAAATGATCGAACTTCAAAACCTGTCCAAGACTTTTCAAAGCAACGGCAAAACCGTGACTGCCGTTAACGACGTAAGCCTGACCGTCAATGAAGGCGAAATTTGCGTGTTCCTCGGTCCCTCGGGCTGCGGCAAAAGCACCACGCTGAAAATGATCAACCGCCTGATCAAGCCCACCTCGGGCAAGATCCTGATCAACGGCGAAGACACCACCGACCTCGACGAAGTGACCCTGCGTCGCAACATCGGCTACGTGATCCAGCAGATCGGTCTGTTCCCCAACATGACCATCGAGGAAAACATCGTGGTGGTGCCCAAACTGCTGGGCTGGGACAAACAGAAATGCCACGACCGCGCCCGCGAGCTGATGAGCATGATCAAGCTCGAACCCAAGCAGTACCTGCACCGCTACCCGCGTGAATTGTCCGGTGGCCAGCAACAGCGTATCGGCGTGATCCGCGCCCTGGCGGCCGATGCGCCGTTGTTGCTGATGGACGAGCCGTTCGGCGCGGTCGACCCGATCAACCGCGAGATGATCCAGAACGAGTTCTTCGAGATGCAACGCGCGCTGAACAAGACCGTGATCATGGTCAGCCACGACATCGACGAAGCGATCAAGCTGGGTGACAAGATTGCGATTTTCCGCGCCGGCAAGCTGCTGCAGATCGATCACCCCGACACGCTGCTGGCGCACCCGGCGGACGAGTTCGTCAGCAACTTCGTGGGCCAGGACAGCACCCTCAAGCGCCTGCTGCTGGTGAAGGCCGAAGACGCGGCGGACAACGCCCCGTCGGTAAGCCCGGAAACCCCGGTGGCCGATGCCCTGGAACTGATGGACGAAACCGACCGCCGCTACGTGGTGGTCACCTGCGCCGAGAACAAGGCGCTGGGCTATGTACGACGCCGTGACCTGCACCGTCAGACCGGTACTTGCAGCCAGTACCTGCGCGAGTTCAACGCCACCGCGGCGTATGACGAGCACTTGCGCATCCTGCTGTCGCGCATGTACGAGTTCAACCGGTCGTGGCTGCCGGTGATGGATGCCGAGCGGGTGTTCTTGGGCGAAGTGACCCAGGAGTCGATCGCCGAGTACCTGAGCTCCGGTAAGTCCCGTGGGGGCAAGACCAGCATCGTCTCGCCCGCCGAAACCGCCCTCGCCTGATCTGAACTGACACGACGCCGTTCAAAATGTGGGAGGGGGCATGCCCCTCCCATTTGGCCTCCCGTGTGTCAGGGAAATACCGTCGATTTGCCCCATCGGGGGAACATCAATCCGTCACACCGGTCGGTTACATAAGTAGCTGCACGCGGCCGCGCGACGAACGCGTGCAAAAACGCGACATTTTTAGTTGATCCCACGCCCATCAAGCCCTAAAGTTCGCGCCGAACGTCCATGCTGGAAACGATCCATCCGGCTCAAGTACTGACGACGAGACAGCAAGGCCAAGGGAAGCGGTAAGTCCCATGGCCTTTTTGCTTTCGGCGACATGCCTTGGGAAGTAGGCGAACCAAAGTGGGGATACGGAGGACGTTCATTTGCACCCATTGCTAATTTCAGTTTGCCCTTAGGAGTTCCCAGCATGTCGATCAACGTCGAAGACTATTTCGCACGCGCCACTTTTGACAAAATGAAGGCGTTTGCCGACAAGCAAGAAACCCCGTTCGTGGTAATCGACACCGCGATGATCAGCCAGGCCTACGATGACCTGCGCGCCGGTTTCGAATTCGCCAAGGTGTATTACGCCGTCAAGGCCAACCCGGCCGTCGAGATCATCGACCTGCTCAAAGACAAAGGTTCGAGCTTCGACATCGCTTCGATCTATGAGCTGGACAAGGTCATGGACCGTGGCGTCAGCGCCGACCGTATCAGCTACGGCAACACCATCAAGAAATCCAAGGACATCCGCTACTTCTACGAGAAAGGCGTGCGCCTGTTCTCCACCGACTCCGAAGCCGACCTGCGCAACATCGCCAAGGCCGCACCGGGTTCGAAAGTGTATGTGCGTATCCTCACCGAAGGCTCGACCACGGCTGACTGGCCTTTGTCGCGCAAATTCGGCTGCCAGACCGACATGGCCATGGACCTGCTGATCCTGGCCCGTGACCTGGGCCTGGTGCCTTACGGCATTTCCTTCCACGTCGGCTCGCAACAGCGCGATATCAGCGTGTGGGACGCGGCGATCGCCAAGGTCAAAGTGATCTTCGAACGCCTGAAGGAAGAAGACGGCATCCACCTCAAGCTGATCAACATGGGCGGCGGCTTCCCGGCCAACTACATCACCCGCACCAACAGCCTGGAAACCTACGCCGAAGAAATCATTCGCTTCCTCAAGGAAGACTTCGGCGACGACCTGCCGGAAATCATCCTGGAGCCGGGCCGTTCGTTGATCGCCAACGCCGGTATCCTGGTCAGCGAAGTGGTGCTGGTCGCGCGTAAATCCCGCACCGCCGTCGAGCGTTGGGTGTACACGGACGTGGGCAAGTTCTCCGGTCTGATCGAAACCATGGACGAAGCCATCAAGTTCCCGATCTGGACCGAGAAAAAAGGCGAGATGGAAGAAGTGGTTATCGCCGGTCCTACCTGTGACAGCGCCGACATCATGTACGAAAACTACAAGTACGGCCTGCCGCTGAACCTGGCGATCGGTGACCGTTTGTATTGGTTGTCCACCGGTGCCTACACCACCAGCTACAGCGCAGTTGAATTCAACGGTTTCCCACCGTTGAAGTCGTTCTACGT
This sequence comes from Pseudomonas sp. EYE_354, assembly GCF_023148575.1. Lineage (NCBI taxonomy): Bacteria > Pseudomonadati > Pseudomonadota > Gammaproteobacteria > Pseudomonadales > Pseudomonadaceae > Pseudomonas > Pseudomonas sp. EYE_354. The sequence continues at coordinate 124,593 of NZ_JAHXNQ010000001.1, read as the reverse complement.
GTAAGTAAGCGGCTCATAAAAAACCCATGACGTGTCATGGGTTTTTTTATGCCTCAGCAAAGGCTGGCAGCGCGCGCTTGATACGCCTCGGCCATCGCCCGAATCTGCGGATCGTTGGCCGAGGCGAGCGTCTGGTGCGCCACCCGCAAGAACTTCACATTGCCGCCAACGAGCGCCTGACGCAGCCACGCCAGCGCCGCCTCGGTCTGGCCGCTGTCCGCCAACACCGCCGCATAACTGAACTGCCCACGAAAATCCCCGCCCTCGGCGGAGCGGCGATACCAGTGCTCGGCCGCCTCCGGATCCCTCGGGCACCATTGGCCCTCTTCCAGATAACGCCCCAGCAGATTCATCGACTTGGCATGGCCCTGCTCCGCCGCCCGGCGATACAAGCTCAGGGCTTGCGGCTGATCTTCGGCGACACCGCGACCGGTCGCCAGTAAGTTCGCATAGTTGTACTGCGCCCAATCCAGCCCCGCCTCCGCGGCCAGCCGATAGTGCCGCGCAGCCGCCGCCGCATCCGGCGGGCAACCCCAGCCATGTTCCAGACAACGCCCGGCCATATTTCGCGCCATGAGTTGACCGCCGTTGGCAGCGATGTGAAACCAGCGCAACGCCAAGGCTTCGTCGCGGGCGATGCCACGTCCATCGAGCAGGATTTGCCCAAGCAGCGCCTGGGCATCCACCACACCTTCCTTGGCCGCCAGCAGGATCGCCTGGGCGGCGCGTACCGGCGAGTCGTCGAGCATGGCTTGCAGTTGCTCGACGTTCAGCACTTCCTGGCGACGCAACAAGAAGCTCATTCAGACCTCGACCCAGCGACGCAGCAGGTTGTGGTAGGTGCCGGTGAGTTGGATCAGGGCCGGGTGGTCGGGTACGTCCGCCGTCAGTTGGCGGATGGCACCATCCATCTCGAACAACAAGGTGCGCTGGCTGTCTTCGCGCACCAGGCTTTGGGTCCAGAAGAACGAGGCGTAGCGCGCGCCACGGGTCACGGCGTTGACTTTGTGCAGGCTGGAACCGGGGTACAACACCATGTCGCCGGCGGGCAGTTTGACCCGCTGCAGGCCGAAGGTGTCCTGGATCTCCAGTTCGCCGCCGTCATATTCGTCGGGATCGCTGAAGAACAGCGTGGAAGACAGATCAGTGCGCACTCGCTCGTGACTGCCTTTGGGCTGGCGCACGGCATTGTCGATATGAAAATCAAAACTGCCGCCCGCGGTGTAGCAGTTGAGCAGCGGCGGAAAGACTTTGTGCGGTAATGCCGCCGACATGAACAGCGGGTTTTGCCACAAACGCTCAAGCATCGCCGCGCCGATTTCCTTGGCCAACGGGTGGCCTTCGGGCAATTGCAGGTTGTGCTTGGCTTTGGCGGACTGGTGCCCGGCGGTGATTTTGCCGTCGGCCCAATCGGCACCTTCCAGCGCCTGGCGGATGCGCTGCACTTCCTCGCGAGAGAACAGGCCGGGAATGTGCAGCAACATGGGGTAATACCTGTCAGCAAAGGGGCGCCAATGGTATTGATTCTTATCCCCCCTGTAAAACGCCGGAGACGAACGAGATCGTAAAATCCGTAAGCAAAAAGTGTAAAGAATGTAAATTCAGTGCAATTAGCAATGTATCGCAATTGATATGAATACTTGTTCACCCTATATTCCGCGGCCTCACATCCTTGGGGAAAGGACACGTCATGTCGCGCACCACGCTCAAAACAACTGCCGGTTCACCACGTTTACTGGCCTCGGCCATCGGCGTCGCCCTCGGTGCCAGCTCTGCGGCCCATATGGCGCAAGCGGCCGAAGACACTGAACAAAAAGGCCAGCGTGACAGCATCTCCCTGGGTGCGACCAGCATCACTGGGGAAGAGCAGGACACCACGGCCTACCAGGTCGAAAAAGCCTCATCACAGAAATACACCGCGCCACTGGTGGACACACCGCGCTCGGTCACCGTCGTGCCGCAGCAAGTGCTCAAGGACACCGCCGCCACCTCGCTGCAGGATGCCTTGCGCACAGTACCGGGCATCACCTTCGGCGCCGGCGAAGGCGGCAACCCCCAGGGCGATCGCCCGTTCATCCGTGGCTTTGACGCCCAAGGCGACACTTACCTGGACGGCGTGCGCGACACCGGCGGCCAGAGCCGTGAGATTTTCGACATTGAGTCGATCGAAGTCAGCAAAGGCCCGAACTCCTCGTTTGGCGGTCGCGGTTCGGCCGGCGGCAGCCTCAACCTGGTGAGCAAGACCCCACAGGCGCGGGATTTCACCAACGGCGGCTTCACCTACGGTTCCGACCAGACCCGCCGCTACGTGCTCGATGTGAACCGCCAGTTCCTCGACGACAGCGCCGCGTTCCGCCTCAACCTGATGAGCCACGAGCAAAACGTCGCCGGCCGCGATGCGGTGAATTACGACCGTTGGGGTGTGGCTCCGTCGCTGACCTTTGGCCTGGGCACCCCGACCCGCGTCAACCTCAGCTACTACCACCTGGAAAGCAACGACCTGCCGGACTCGGGGATCCCGTATGGCTACGGCTCATCGACCGCCACCGCCCATGTGCATGACAAACCCACCGACGGCGGCGACAGCAATAACTTCTACGGCCTCAAGGACCGTGACTTCCGCAAGACCCGCGCCGACATCAGCACCTTCTCGATCGAGCATGACCTGAACGACAGCATGACCCTGAAGAACACCCTGCGTCATGGCAGCACCGGGCAGGACTACGTCCTGACCCAGCCTGATGACAGTCAGCGTAACGTCAACCGTTTTGGCACCGTCTGGCGTCGCGCCAACACTCGCGTCTCCACCACCACGACCACCACCAACCAGACGGATCTGTTCGGCAGTTTCCAGGCGCTGGGTTTCAAGCACAGTTACTCCACGGGCCTGGAATTCACCGGTGAAGAAACCCGCGTGAGCAGCTACACCGTCAGCCCGAACACCAACCCGATCTGCACCGTGGCCAAGGGCAGCCTGGGCGGCCAGTGCACCTCGCTGAGCAACCCGAACCCGGATGACGCCTGGACCGGCAGCGTCGCGCGCAACTACAACGGCACCAACACCAAGGCCACCAGCCGCGCGGCCTACGTGTTCGACACCATCGAACTCGACCCGAAATGGCTGCTGAACGTCGGCCTGCGCTACGACACCTTCGACACCGTCGCCAACACCAACGCCACCGCCGGGCGCACCAAGCTCAAGGAAGACAGCCAATTCTTCAACTGGCAGGCCGGCCTCGTCTGGAAACCACTGGAAAACGGCAGCCTCTACGCCTCCTACGCCACCTCGGCCACCCCGGCCGGTGGTCTGGTAGGCGAAGGCGCCGACGGCAACCCACTGTCAGCCGGCGCGGCGTCCAGCGACCTGCAACCGGAAGAAACGGTTAACTACGAACTGGGCACCAAGTGGGACCTGTTCCACGATCGCCTCTCGCTGACCGCCGCGGTGTTCCGCACCGAGAAGAAAAACACGCGCATCCTGGTCGACGCCCTCACCTACCAGAACGCCGGTGAATCCCAGGTCGACGGCCTGGAGTTGTCGGCCAGCGGCAAAATCACCGATCAGTGGCAAGTCTTCGCCGGTTACAGCTACCTGGACAGTGAACTGGTCAAGGCTGGCCGTAACGGCCGCAACGGGGTAATCAGCGCCGGCTCCAACGAGGGCAATCAAATGCCCAACACGCCGAAGAACACTTTCAGCCTGTGGACCACCTACGCGATCACCCCCAAGCTGACCGTGGGTGGCGGCGCGTTCTATGTCGACGACGTTTACGGCGATGCCGGTAACACCGTGTATGTACCGTCTTACACACGCTACGACGCCATGGCCAGCTACAAGCTGAGCAAAAACATCGACCTGCAATTGAACGTGCAGAACCTGACCGACAAGGTCTACTACGACAAGGCCTACGCTTCGCACTTCGCCAACCAGGCGGCAGGCCGCACAGCGCTGTTGACTACCAGCTTCCACTACTGACCAACAGCCGCAGCCAAAAGCCCCACGCATCGGATGCGTGGGGCTTTTGCGTGTAAAAAAGAAGGTTTCTCGACAAGCCACGGCATAATGCGCGCCGTGCCCTACATACCCGGATAGACGAGGCGGTCAGACGTGTTCAAGAAAACCCTGTTCCAGTTGCACTGGTTCTTCGGCATCACTGCCGGGCTGGTGCTGGCCTTGATGGGGATCACCGGGGCTGCGGTCTCGTTTCAGGATGAAATACTGCGCGCGCTCAACCCCAGCGTCCTGAGCGTCGAAAAACGCGACGCCGGCGTGCTGCCCCCCGCCGAACTGGTGCGCACCCTCGAAGCCACCGAAGGCAAGACCGTGTCCATGCTGTGGGTGGAGAGCGAAAGCGGTAACGCCGCGCGCGTGTTCTTCACCCCGCCGCCGGGTGAGCGCCGTGGCCAGATGCGCTACTTCGACCCGTACACCGGCCGCTATATGGGCGACGCCGTGGGTCAGGATTTCTTCGGCTTTGTCCTGCAACTGCACCGCTTCCTCGCCATGGGCGAAACCGGCCGGCAGATCACCGGCGCCTGCACGCTGATTCTGGTGTTCTTCTGCCTGTCCGGCTTGTATCTGCGCTGGCCGCGCCAAGTGGCGAATTGGCGCGTGTGGCTGACCCTGGACTGGCGCAAAAAGGGCCGCAGTTTCAACTGGGATTTACACTCGGTGTTCGGCACTTGGTGCCTGCTGGCGTACCTGCTGGCAGCGCTGACCGGCCTGTCCTGGTCCTACGATTGGTACAGCCGGGGCCTGACCAAACTGCTGTCCGATGCGCCGCAAAACGAGCGCATGCGCAAGCGCGGCCCGCCGCCCGCAGGCCCGGCCCCGGTGGCCAACTATGACGCGATCTGGAGCAGCATCTACAGCAACGCTGGCCCTGGCTTGAGCGCCTACAACATCCGCATGCCGGCGGTTGCCGGGCAGCCCGCCACCGTCTATTACCTGCTGAAAAACTCGCCCCATGACCGCGCGCTGAACCAGATCAACCTGGACCCGGCCACCGGTGAGGTCAAATCCCACGAGCAGTACGCCAGCAAAAGCTTCAAGGCGCAGGTGCTGACCAGCCTCTACGCACTGCACACCGGCAGCTATTTCGGCCTGATCGGGCGGATTATCCTCACCATCAGCGCCGTGCTGATGCCGCTGTTCTTTATCACCGGCTGGCTGTTGTACCTGGACCGTCGCCGCAAAAAACGCCAGGTGCGCGACGCCCGCAACGGCCTCGCGGCCAACCATAACGATGCCTCGGCCTGGCTGATCGGCTTTGCCAGCCAGAGCGGTTTTGCCGAACAACTGGCCTGGCAAACCGCCGGGCAATTGCAGGCGGCCGGGCTGGCGGTGAAGGTGCAGTCGCTGGCCAACGTCACGCAGGACGAACTGCGCCAGTCGCAGCACGCGCTGTTTGTGGTGAGCACGTTCGGCGACGGCGAGGCCCCCGACAGCGCCCGAGGTTTCGAGCGCAGCGTGCTGGCGCAGGAGCTGTCCCTCAAAGGCATGAACTACGCGGTGCTGGCCCTGGGTGACCGTCAGTACCCACACTTCTGCGGCTTTGCCCGGCGCTTGCATTTCTGGCTGACCAACCAAGGCGGCACACCGTTGTTCGCCCCGGTGGAAGTGGACAGCGGCGACAGCGTCGCCCTGCAGCACTGGCAGCAACAGCTGGGCCAACTGACCGGCCACGCGCCCACCGCGGCCTGGCCCACGGCGCAGTACGAGCACTGGACGCTCAGCCGGCGCAGCCTGCTCAACCCCGGCAGCAGCGGCTCTGGCGTCTACCTGCTCGGCCTGACCGCGCCCGCGCCGCACACCTGGCAGGCCGGCGATCTGGTCGAAGTGCTGCCACGCAATGCTCCCCAGGCCATCGAGCACTTCCTCGACGGCATGGGCCTGATGGGCAGTGAAGGCGTGGTGGTCGACGGCCTGGCCCAGCCGCTCAACAGGGCCCTGGCCGGCCGCCAGCTACCCGACAACCGCAGCCACATGGTCGGCCTGCATGCCCAGGCACTGGTGGATGCACTGGTACCCCTGGGCATGCGCGAATACTCCATCGCCTCAATCGCCAGCGACGGCGTGCTGGAACTGATCGTGCGCCAGGAGCGCCACCCCGACGGCAGCCTGGGCCTGGGTTCGGGCTGGCTCACCGAATACGCGGCCATCGGCTCGGGCATCAGCCTGCGCCTGCGCCGCAACAGTGGTTTTCATCTGCCGGACGCACCGGTGCCGTTGATTCTGCTGGGTAACGGCACCGGCCTCGCCGGGCTGCGCAGCTTGCTCAAGGCACGCATTGCCGACGGTCAGCAGCGTAACTGGCTGCTGTTTGGCGAACGCAACATCGCCCACGACTACCTGTGCCAGGACGAACTGCAAGGCTGGCTGGCCAGCGGTGATCTGGCCGTGCTGGACCTGGCGTTCTCGCGGGACCAGGAAGAGAAGATCTACGTACAGGATCGTCTGCGCGAATCGGCCGACGTCCTGCGTAAATGGCTGGCCGATGGCGCGGCGATTTATGTGTGCGGGAGCCTGCAAGGGATGGCGGCCGGTGTGGATCAGGTGCTGCATGAAGTGCTGGGCACTGAGGCGGTGGAGCGTTTGATTGAGCAAGGTCGGTATCGCCGGGATGTGTACTGACTCGCCGAGCAACCGTCAAAGCAAGCATCGATCCAGCTGTGGGAGCGGACCTGCTCCCACAGCCCCCTGCCAAATCAGACCGGCTGTAGTTTTTGCTCGAACACGGAGACCCCATCCAGGTCGCGCAAGATCACGCTCAACTCCGCCGTCTGCCCATCAATGTTCACCTCACCAAAAAACTGAAACCCGGCAAACGGCGAGGTGTTCTGCGCCGGCGGTGCCTTCTCGAACACCACTTCAGGGCCAAAGGTTTTGTCCAGCGCATTGGGCCCGAAGCTTCCCGCATTCAGCGGCCCGGCGACGAATTCCCAGAACGGTTCGAAATCCTGGAAGGCTGCACGGTCAGGGTGGTAGTGATGCGCGGCGCAGTAGTGCACATCCGCCGTCAGCCACACGTGGTTGCGCACCTGTTGCGCCCTTAAAAAGCTCAGCAGCTCGGCCATTTCCAACTCGCGACCTTGCGGCGCGCCGGGGTCGTTGTTGGCAATGGCCTCCCAACGCGCCACACCGGGGCTCACCTCGCCGTCGGGCACGCCCAGGCCGATGGGCATGTCGGCAGCGATGACCTTCCATTGCGCTTTCGAGCCCGCGAGTTCGCGCTTGAGCCAGTCCAGTTGCTCACGCCCCAGGAAGGGTTTGGCGCCGCCCAGATTGTCGTCATTGCCGCCGCGATAGCTGCGCATGTCGAGCACGAACACGTCCAGCAACGGGCCGTAACTGAGCTTGCGATAAATCCGCCCGCCGCCGTCGGCTCGCTGCAAGCGCATCGGTGCATATTCGAGCCAGGCCTGGCGTGCGCGGCCGACCAAGGCATTGATGTCTTGGGTCTGGTAACGCTCATCGAGCTGCTTGCTCGGCGACCAGTTATTCACCACTTCATGGTCGTCCCACTGCCAGATCTGCGGCACTTGGGCATTGAAGCGACGCACGTTTTCATCCAGCAGGTTGTAGCGGTAATTGCCGCGATACTCATCGAGGGTTTCCGCGACCTTGCTCTTGGCCTCGGTGGTGATATTGCGCCAGATGCGCCCGCCTTCGGTGGCAAGCTGCGCCGGTACCGGGCCGTCGGCGTAGATGGTGTCGCCGCTATGGATAAAGAAGTCCGGCAGGCGCAGGCGCATGGCTTCATAGATGCGCATGCCACCGATGTCCGGGTTGATGCCAAAACCTTGGCCGACGGTGTCGCCGCTCCACACAAAACGAATGTCGCGGCGTTGCTGCGGCACACTGCGCAAGTGCCCGAACCAGGGTTCGCTGGCGATGCCGGTCTGGGCGTCTTCGAAATGCACGCGGTAAAAGATCGCCTGGTCGGCGGGCAGGCCGCTGAGCTCGACGCGGGCGGTGAAGTCGCTGCGGGCGTCGGCCAACGGCGAGACGAATCGACGTGGGTTGCTGAACACGCTACGCGTGTCCCACTCCACCACCATCCGCGCGGGGCGGTCGCTGCGGCTCCAGACCATGGCGCGGTCACCCAGCAGGTCGCCCGATTGCACGCCATCGGTGAGTTGCGGCCGGTCCTTGACCGACGCGATCACCGCCGGGGCCAGGCCCGGCAGTAACAGACCGGCGCCGACGACTTGCATCACACGGCGACGGCCAGGATCGAAGTGGCTCATGCAGGTGCCCTCTCAAGCATCAAAAGGGCACTAAAGCATGCGCTTATGACACCGGTGCGACAGCCAGGTCCACAGCCTCCGGCCGCTTGATCAGCGCATAGACCAAACCGGTCACCAGACTACCGGCCACAATCGCCAGCAAATACAACAGCGCATGGTTGATCGCATTCGGAATCACCAACACAAACAGGCCGCCATGGGGCGCCGCCAGGACGCAGCCGAAGTACATCGACAAGGCGCCGGTCAACGCGCCACCGGCGATGCAGGCCGGGATCACGCGCAACGGGTCTTTGGCGGCGAACGGGATCGCGCCTTCGGAAATAAAGCACAGCCCGAGAATCATCGCGGCCTTGCCGGCTTCGCGTTCGGTCTGGGCAAACTTACGCCGCGCCAGGAACGTGGCGATGCCCATGCCGATCGGCGGCACCATGCCGGCGGCCATGGTCGCAGCCATCGGCGCGCCGCTGGAGGCTGCCAGCAACCCCACCGAAAACGCATAGGCCGCCTTGTTGATCGGCCCGCCCAGGTCCACACACATCATGCCGCCCAGCAGGATGCCCAGCAGCACCGCGTTGGTGGTGCCCATGGTGCTGAGAAAGTCGGTCAGCCCGGTGAGCATGCGCGCCACAGGCGGGCCGACCAGGTAGATCATCGCCAGGCCGGTGAACAGGCTCGCCAGCAACGGGATGATCAGGATCGGCTTAAGCGCCTCCATGCTTTGCGGCAAACGCACCGCGCGGGTGATCAACTTGACGGCGTAGCCAGCCAGGAAACCGGCAAAGATACCGCCGATAAACCCCGCGCCCAAGGTGCCGGCCAACAGGCCGCCGATCATGCCCGGCGCGATGCCGGGGCGGTCGGCAATCGAGTACGCGATATAACCCGCCAGCAGCGGCACCATCAACGTAAAGGCGCTGTTGCCGACAGATTTCAACGCGGCCGCCAACGTGCCTTGCTGTTCAAATGCATGAATACCGAACGCAAACGACAAGGCGATCAACAGCCCGCCCGCCACCACCATCGGCAACATGAACGACACCCCGGTGAGCAGGTGTTTGTACACACCGGTTTTTTCTGGCTTGGCCACGGCACCGCTGGCGGCGCTTTCCACCGCCCCTTCGGCCAGGGCTTTGTTGAGGGTCGCCTCGGACTGCTTGAGCGCAACGCCAGTACCGCAGCGGTAAATCTTCTTGCCGGCGAAGCGCTCAGTGGCCACTTCGATATCGGCGGCCAGCAACACCACATCCGCGTTGGCAATGGCCTCGGGACTCAATGGTGTGCGGGCGCCTACCGAGCCTTGGGTCTCGACCTGCAAGTCGTAACCCAGGCGCTTGGCGGTTTGTTGCAAGGCTTCGGCCGCCATGAACGTGTGGGCGACGCCGGTCGGGCAGGCCGTGATCGCGACGATACGCGGGGCATTTTTTGTCGCCAGCGGGGCTTGGCTGGCCACATACACCTGGGCCTCTTCGGCGCCCCGGCGCAAGATCGCTTCGACATCCGCCAGCGCCACGGCCGGGGTGCTCTGGAACACGCGTTTGCCGACAAAGCGCTGCATGTCCACCGGGGTGCTGCTCACCAGCAATACCCACTCGGCGGCCTCGAGGGTCGCTTGGGACAACGCACGCTCGGGATGCTGCACGTCCACCACTTCGACGCTGGTGCTCCAGCCCTGGCGTTGCGCGGCGGCGTCCAACAAGCGGGCGCACAGCACACTGGTGACCATGCCGTTGGGGCAGGCAGTAACAATGGCTAACTTCATCACAATCCCTCTTATTGTTCGGTCAGCGTGCGCACAGCGACGCCGCTTTCGAGACGCGCCAACTGCGCGTCATCGCTGATACCAAAACCGATCTGCGTGACCGCCATCGCCGCAATCGCGGTCGCGCGACGCAGGGTCTGCTCGGGTGCTTCGCCACTGAGCAGACCGTGGAGCATGCCGGCCAGCAACGAGTCACCGGCGCCGACAGTGCTGGCCACCGTCACCTTTGGCGGCGTGGCATGCAGGGTTGCACCTGGGCTGTACCAGCTCACGCCGGCCGCCCCGTCGGAGACCACCACATGTTCCACGCCCTGTTGATGCAGTTGGCTGATGGCGTCGGTGGCGTTATGCAGCGCTTCGGCCAGTTCTTCAGTGTTGGGTTTGACCATCCATGGGCCCGCCTTCAACCCGGCGCGCAGCGCTTCGCCGCTGGTGTCCAGAGCGACCTTCAGGCCAAGGCTTTTCAGGGTCTGCAGCAGCGCCTGGAACCATTGCGGGCTGACGCCGCGCGGCAGGCTGCCGGCCACCACCACTGCATCGAACTCGGCAGCGATGCCAGCGAGCGATTCGAGCAACTGTGCCTGCGCCGCCTCACTCACCAGCGGCCCCGGCGCATTGATGTCGGTGATGCGCCCGTCCTGCTCGGCGATCTTGATATTGCTGCGGGTTTCACCGGGAACACGAATAAACGCGTCGCCAAACCCGCGACTGGCGATGAGCGCGTCGAACGCTTCGGGGTTCGCCTCACCCAGAAAACCACCCACGCTCACCTGATGGCCCAGGTCCGCCAAGACCTGCGCCACGTTCACGCCTTTGCCGGCGGCATGGGTCAGCAAGGTTTCGCTACGGTTGACTTCACCCAGTTGCAGGTGCGCCAGACGTACCGTGAGGTCAAACGCCGGGTTCAGCGTCAGGGTCAGAATCCTTGCCATTTACACGGCCTCCACAAGGGCACGCACTTCGGCGGGGGAACCCACCGCCAGTGCTTTTTGCGCCAGGCCCTGGGCCTGGCTCAGACTGAATTCACGCACCCGCGCCTTCACTTCAGGAATGCTGCGAGCCGACACGCTCAACTCATCCACACCCAGGCCGACCAGCACCGGCACCGCCAACGGGTCCGCCGCCAGCTCGCCGCACACACCGACCCATTTGCCATGGGCATGGGCCGCGCGCACGGTGATGTCGATCAGTTGCAATACCGCCGGGTGCAGGCCGTCGGCCTGGGCCGACAGGGTCGGGTGACCACGGTCGATGGCCAGGGTGTACTGGGTCAGGTCGTTGGTACCGACGCTGAAGAAGTCGACTTCCCTGGCCAGCACCGGCGCCAGCAGCGCGGCCGAAGGCACTTCGATCATGATCCCCAGTTGCAGGTCAGCCACCGGAATTTCCAGGCGCAGGCGCTCGGTCATGTCCCGGGCCGCGCGCCACTCCTCCACGCTGCCGACCATCGGGAACATGATGCGCAGCGGGCGATTGTCCGCCGAACGCAGCAGCGCGCGCAGTTGGGCTTCCATGATCTGCGGACGCTGCAAGGTCAGACGAATGCCGCGTACGCCGAGGAAGGGGTTTTCTTCCTCGGCAATCGGCCAGTACGGCAAGGGTTTATCGCCGCCCACGTCGAGGGTGCGCACCACCAGCGGACGCCCGCCGAGGCCGTCGAGGACGCGGCGGTATTCGGCTTCCTGGGTGGCTTCGTCCGGGGCCTGGGGGTGGGCCATGAAAATCAGTTCGGTACGCAGCAAGCCGATGCCTTCGGCGCCCTGCTCCACCGCACCGGCCACACCGGCGCTTTCGCCGATGTTGGCGAACACTTCCACGGCGTGACCGTCACGGGTCAGGGCCGGTTCGTGGCGTTGCGCGGACGCGGCCTGCAGGCGTTGTTCGCGGGTGTCGCGCTCGACGGTGGCGCGTTGCAGGGTCGCGGCATCGGGGTCCACATGCAGGCGGCCGCGCTGGCCATCGAGCAGCAAGGGTGTGCCCGAGGCCAGCAGCAATACTGCCGAACCGGCACCCACCAGCGCAGGGATACCCAGGGCACGCGCAACAATGGCGCTGTGTGCGGTGGCGCCGCCACGGGCGGTGAGGATGCCGGCGACACGCGCCGGGTCGAGGCGGGCAACGTCGGACGGACCGACTTCGTCCATCACCAGGATGTAAGGCTCGCTGGGCTCCTGCGCGCTTTCGACGCCGCACAGTTGCGCCAGCACACGGCGACCGACATCACGCAGGTCGGCGGCGCGCTCCGCGAGCAACGCATCCTGCAACGACTCCTGCTGTTTGGCGGCGGCTTCGATCACGCTCATCCACGCCGCTTCGGCGCTTTCGCCTTGCTTGAGGCGGGTGTCGACGTCGTCGGTCAGTTCCGGGTCGTCGAGCATTTCCTGGTGGGTGATGAAAATCTCGCGGATCGCCTTGGCCGGATTGCGCTCGATCAGGCCCTGGATATCCCGGCGCACGTCTGCCAGGGCAGCTTGCAGGCGCTGGCGCTCGGTGGCCGAGGACTCACCGCGCAGGGGGTAGTCGAAGACGTGCTGGACCTGGATATGCGCAGGGCCGATGGCAATGCCCGGCGCGGCGGCGATGGCCTGCACCTGGCTGCCGGCCGGCGGCGCGCTGAGTACCGGCTCGGTATCGAGCACCTCGGGCTGGGCCGCTGCGGTCGGCAGCGGCTCGACTTCTTCGCCCAACCCCTCTTCTACCGACGCCAGCAGCGCGGGCAGTGCATCACCGGCAATCGTTGGCTCGGCGATAAACTCCAGCACCTGGCCGCGACGCGCGCCCAGGCTGAGCAACTTGCTCAGGCTTTTGACCGACACGGCGCCGGCCGGGCCATCAATGATGCGCACGCGAATATCGCCGTCAAAACTTTTCGCCAATTGCGCGAGAATCTTCGCCGGCCGTGCATGCAGGCCGTGGGCGTTGGCCAGGGTGATACGCGCGCTCGGCCAGTCTGGCGGCAGTTCGCCGCCGAGCACTTCGAGCACCGCGCGGCTGCTGGTGGCGCGGCCCAGTTCCTGGCCACGGCCTTCAATCAACAGGGCGCACAGGCGCTCCAACAACGCCTGATGCGCTTCGCCCAGGCTGGCCAGGCAGAACAGGCCATTGAGTGGCTGGCCGAGGTAACGCATGGGTTTGTCCGGTGTGACGAACGCAAGGCCGGGGCGCTTGACCGTCTGTTCACTGTGCAACCACCACAGGCCATCGCCCAAGGGCAATGCGTCCACCTGCTGCAACACCGCGGCAAACCCGTTGCTCACACAGTCGGCCTGACGCAGAAGGCGTGCACCGCGCCACACCAATTCCTCGAAGTCGTCGGCGGACACGCCCAGGCTGATCATCTGCGCGTCGAGTGCCAGCTCCTGTGGCGCGCCTTGCAGCAGTTTCAACAGCGCCTCGGCGGTCGCGGCACGGCGCAGGGCCTGACCCAGGTCGGTCTCACCGAGGGCACGGGTGAGCAGTTGCAGCAGGCGCAAATGTTCGTCGGATTGGGCCGCAATGCCGATTGCCAGGTAGACGATCTGACCGTCGCCCCAGTCCACCCCTTCGGGGAACTGCAACAGGCGCACGCCCGTCGAGAACACTTGGTCGCGGGTTTCAGGGGTGCCGTGGGGGATTGCAATACCTTGGCCGAGAAAGGTCGAGCCTTGGGCTTCACGGGCTTGCAAACCGCTGAGATACCCTTCGGCGACCAGGCCATCGGCCACCAGTTTGTCAGCGAGCAGGTGCAAGGCAGCAGATTTATCCACAGCCACCTGGCCAATGGATATCTGCTCTACAGTGAGCTCAAGCATGCCGTTCTCCTAGTTAGTGCAAGGTGTGCACTAGGTATTGTTTTGAATAAAACCGTGCAATGGCGTTCAGTAATAACTGACTGAGCAGTCAATGGCAGTCACTACTCAGTGGCGAACGTCGTAAAAATACGCTGGCTGAAACGTTTAATCTAGACTTTGTGGCAGATTACGCGTTAATTGAGCATCGTTGAAGAACCACTCGGCGCTTGAGCTGGGACATGGGTCGTAAGCTGGAATCGGTTACGATTGCAAAAAATGTCGGGGCAAGCTCCAAAAAACAAGGAAATCCCGGTTTGAAACTCAGTGATATAGCACGCCTGGCCGGTGTATCCGTCACCACTGCCAGCTATGTGATCAATGGCAAGGCCGAACAGCAGCGCATCAGCAACGCCACCGTTGAACGGGTGCGTGCCGTGGTCGAGGCCCATGGTTTTACTCCCAACCCCCAGGCCGCAGGGCTGCGCAGTCGGCACACGCGCACCTTGGGTTTTATCCTGCCGGACCTGGAAAACCCCAGTTACGCACGTATTGCCAAGCTATTGGAACAGGGCGCGCGCGCGCGCGGCTATCAATTGCTGATCGCCAGCTCCGACGACAAGGCGGACAGCGAGCGCCAACTGCTGCAACTGTTTCGCGCGCGGCGCTGCGATGCATTGTTCGTGGCCAGCTGCCTGCCCGCCGGCGACGACAGTTATTGCGAGTTGCAAGCCAAGGGTCTGCCGGTGATCGCCATCGACCGGGTGATGGAGCCGGGGCAGTTCTGTTCGGTGGTCAGCGATGACCGCCAGGCTTGCCAGCAATTGACCAGCAGCCTGCTGCAACCGCTGCCCAAGCAAATCGTGCTGATTGGCGCACGCCCCGAACTGAGCATCAGCGGGGAACGTGCCGCTGGTTTCCGTGAAGCCTTGCAGGGGTTCACTGGTGAAGTGATCGTCGAACACGGCGAGGCCTTCAGTCGCGACTGCGGTCGGCAACTGATGGAGCACCTCCTTCAGCAATTGGGGCATTTGCCCGACGCGCTGGTGACTACGTCCTACGTGCTGTTGCAGGGCGTGTTCGACGCGCTGCATGACTTCCCACTCAAGTCGCGCCCACTGCGCCTGGGCACCTTTGGTGACACCCAGCTGCTGGACTTCCTGCCGCTGCCGGTCAACGCCATGGCGCAGCAACATCAGTTGATCGCCGATACCGCCCTGCGCCTGGCCCTGGCGGCCATTGAAGAAGAGCACTACCAGCCGGGCGTGCACGCCATCGGCCGGACCTTCAAGCAGCGCATTGTCGAGGCGTAAGGCGTGGAGCTGATCGACACCCACACCCACCTGGACTTTCCGGACTTCGATACCGACCGCCGCGAAGTCCTCGCCCGCAGTCGCGAAGTGGGTGTGCGACGTATGGTGGTATTGGGGGTGTATCAGCAAAATTGGCAGCGTGTGTGGGACTTGGTGCAGGCCGATGAGGGTTTGTTCGCCGCCTTTGGCCTGCACCCGGTGTACCTCGAAGAGCACCGTCCTGCCGGCCTGACGGCACTGGGCGACTGGCTCAATCGCCTGCGTGGCCACCGGCAACTGTGCGCAGTGGGTGAGATCGGCCTGGATTACTTCCTTGAACACCTGGACCGTGAGCGCCAGCAAACCCTGTTCGAGGCCCAGTTGCAGTTGGCGCTGGATTTCCAACTGCCGGCACTGCTGCACGTGCGCCGCAGTCATGCGGCGGTTATCGCCACCCTCAAGCGCATCCGCCTGCCCCGGGGCGGTATCATCCACGCCTTCGCCGGCAGCCGCGAAGAAGCCCGCGAATACATCAAGCTGGGCTTCAAACTCGGCCTGGGCGGCGCCGCCACCTGGCCCCAGGCGCTGCGTATGCACAAGGTGCTGGCGCAACTGCCGCTGGACGCGGTGGTACTGGAAACCGACTCACCGGATATGGCACCCGCCATGTATCCAGGCCAACGCAATAGCCCGTTGCATCTGCCGGCGATCTGCACGGCGCTGGCCGAACACATGGGCACCCGCCCGTCATTGCTGGCCGAGGCGAGCACACGCAACGCGTGCGAGCTGTTCAATTGGTAAGGCTGGCGTGACCGCGCGCAGCTTCAAGGTCAGCCGTTGCTGGTGACGGGCGTAGCGCAACACCAGAAAATGCACCAGCACCACGACCAGTGAAATATTGAGCTGCCCCAGCATACTGATCAGCCCCACCCACTCCGCCACCAGCGCCACGATCAGCACCACGCAGGTCAGCACCACCATGCTCGGGCGCACCATCGCCCAGTGGTCCAGGGCCTTGAAATGGCGCAACTGCCGCGGACACGTGAGCGCCAGGACCCGCTGGCAATAAGGACAATCAAAGGGCTCTTCAATGGCGATGGCATTCACCTGCCAAGGCTTGAGTTCGAACGTGATATCGCAATGGGCGCAATGCCCTTTGATGCCAATGGCCTTGGTCATCGTCGTGCCTCCCTTGGATTGAGAGAAACAAATTCTCACATTCGCGCGGGCAAAAAAGACCCACGGGAAAAACCAGATCGGCACTACGCCAACGGAAGATCCATCCTACTGCTGCGCCTTACACACGGAACGCCCCGATCAATTGCTTCAACTCGATCACTTGTATCGACAGCTGCCGACTCGCCGCCTCGGTCTGATCAGCGCCTTGGGCGGCGTGCTCGCCGGCGCGATTGATCTGGACGATATTTTGGTCGATGTCGTGGGCGACGGCCGTCTGTTGCTCCACGGCGGCGGCGATCTGTTGGTTCTGATCGACGATCATGCCCACGGCGCCGAGGATATTTTCCAGGGCCTGTTGGACTTTTTCCGACTGCCCCACGGTGCCACTCGCCATTTCATGGCTGGTGCCCATGGCGTGTACGGCCGCGCCCACGCCAGTGTGCAAGCGGCTGATCATCTGTTCGATTTCTTCGGTGGACTGCTGTGTGCGCCGTGCCAGGGTGCGCACCTCGTCGGCCACCACCGCGAACCCACGCCCCTGCTCGCCGGCCCGAGCCGCCTCGATCGCTGCATTGAGCGCCAGCAGGTTGGTTTGTTCGGCAATACTTTTGATCACTTCCAACACGCTGCTGATGGACTGGCTGTCGGTGGCCAACTGGTTGATCACTTGCACCGACAGGTCAATCTCCGAGGCCAGCCGCGCGATGCTGCTCTGCTGGGACTGCACCAGCCCACGGCCGTTGACGGTTTCATCGTTGACGCTATGGGCACTGCTCACCGCCGCAGCGGCATTGCGCGCGACTTCCTGGGCGGTAGAGGACATCTGATTCATGGCCGTCGCCACCTGTTCGATCTGCATACGCTGACCGGAAACGGCCTGGTTACTCATGGCCGACACCGTTTGCACTTGGCCGGCCTGCCATTCGACCTGGCTGACCGTGTGTCCGACGCGCTCGATCAGATCATGGATTTTGCCCACGGTACCGTTGAACACCTGCCCCAAGTCACCCAACTCATCACGGCTTTGCGCGACGAACGTGACGGTCATGTCGCCCGCCGCCACCTTGTCCATCATCACCGCCAGATGCCGCAGCGTGGTGCGTGTGGAGGCATAGAAGCCGGCATACAGATAAAAAATCAGTAAAAACACCGCCGTCAACGCCGAGACCAACAGCACCATGTGCAAGCGGTTCTGCGCCAGGCGCTGTTCCAGTTGGTGTCCTAAAAACGTCAGGGTGGCCTCATCCAGCTGATAGGTCTGGCCCATCAATTGGCTGACAGCGTTGTAGAAATCCTGCCACGGTGCATCGAGGGTTTCGGCCATGACCACCTGTTCTTCGAACAACTCGCTGCCTTGTTTGAGGCTGGCGTTGCTGGCCTTTGCCAGACTGTCGAGCGCGTCGTGGGCGGTTTTGCTGGAGCCCAACGCGTCCTGCAACTTCAGCCCGTATTCGGCCTGGAGCTTTTCCAGTTGCTGAAGCAACTCGTCAAAGCGTGTACTGGACGATGAGTTGAGAAAGCCCTGGCCCAGAGAATAGGCACCCATGGCCCGCCCTTCGCCCAGGGTTTGGGTCACTTGCGGGGTGACGCCTGTGATCAGTTCGCTGAGCTGACGCAGGTCGCTTTGGGGGTCGCGGCTCAAGCCGGACTGGCTGGCAATGATCTGGCTGAGCATCTGTGCCTTGTTGAGCAGCTTGCCGATCAGCGCACTTTTGCTGAGCAGTGAGGTTTCCTGTTGCTGGGCTTTGAAGGCGGCGATCAATTCGTCGCGCTTGCCGTCGAAAACGGCGATCTGCTCTGGGTCAGTGGCCATGGCGCTCAGCCCCTGCAGGCGACCGAGCACGCTTTTTTCCAGGGCGCCGATCTGGCCCTCCAGGTCACCGGCCTTGCCGGATTGACCGAGGGTCGCGTTGATCTGCACCTGATTGTTGAGGGTTTCCAGGTCTCGGCGCAGGGCCAGGCTGCTACCGAGCAGGTCGAGGCTTTGCAGCTCAATCCGAGTGCCCTGGAATTCGCGCCAGGAATCGCGCACCAGGTAATAGTTGGTCGCCAGCATCGGCAGCAGGAACAGTACGCTGATCAAGCTGAACTTCATGCCGAAACTCAGGCGGTTCATCAGCGCGACGGCGGGATAGAGCAAGCTCTTCACAGGTCAACTCCCTTTCTTTATTTTTATTGAGGCGCAGGGCGACGGCACAAAGCCACTATTTGGCGCTCTGTCTGTATAGCTCAATTTGAAAGGGAGTTTTGTAACTTAAGGTTAACGAGAGCCTGTGCCAAGGGCTGCAAAGCAGCCCTCACAGAAGGGGTTAAGGCAACACCGTCCAGATGGCGAACCCGGCGTACCACAACACTGCAGCACGCAGCAGCAGTTCCCATAGGCGATCCAGGCTGTTGATACCGTCTGCGCCCACAACGGGCGGCGGGATCTCGGCCGCCACCAGCCCAACCTTTTCGACCAATTGGGCGGCACTGATGTCCCAGCTCAGCAATTCGTGGAGCATTACGCGGCTGACCGCGACGAAGTTGCCCACCAAGGCAAAGCTGGCGGCCAGCAAGCGCACCGGCAACCAATCAAACGCATGCCGCAGTTGCCCGGCGCGCTCGGCCACCAGGGAGTTCTGGCTGTGTTCACTGGCCAGCGCCAACAGGCGATAAGCCAGGGCGGCGACCGGCCCCAGCAGGAAGTACCAGAAAATCACCGCGAAAAAACTTTGGTAGGCCTGCCACAGCAAATGGCCCTGAACACGTTCCAAAAGCTGCTCGCCGTTGTCGGCGCTGAGCTTCAGGTCGCGCTCGGCCACATGTTCGGCGGCCTGTAAATCACCGCGACGCCAAGCGTCGCGAAACGGACCGAGCCCAGCCAGCAGGTCGCCACGCCCCAGGCTGTAGATCACCACCAACAGGTGCACCGGCAGCGCCAACAGGCCATAAGCCACCGGCTCCAACACCAGCAGCAACAGCGCCAACAGTGTCACCGGCAACAGCACCAGGACGGTCAGAACCAACCACGGCTGCTTGCCCATGCGCGGGCTCGATTCCAGTTTGGCCAATTCGCGCAGCCAACCGCCATCACGCTGCAATCGCTGGCGCAGGGCAGAGAATTTCTCGATCCACACCGCCAGCACCAACACCAGAAAACTCATCGTACGTGTCCTCCATCCTGCAGGGCGCTGCGAAAGCGCGTCCAATCAAAAGCGGGACCGGGATCGGTCTTGCGTCCCGGGGC
The DNA here is from genome assembly GCF_023148575.1 of Pseudomonas sp. EYE_354. NCBI lineage: Bacteria > Pseudomonadati > Pseudomonadota > Gammaproteobacteria > Pseudomonadales > Pseudomonadaceae > Pseudomonas > Pseudomonas sp. EYE_354. The sequence goes on along the minus strand of NZ_JAHXNQ010000001.1, from coordinate 105,117 downwards.
AATATCGCTGTGACCACAAATACGCTGCGCGGTGATGTCAGGGTAGGCTTCGAGCAATTGGCGGGCCAGCTCGATCAGCGACGCATATTGGGCGTCGGTGAACGGCAGGTCGTCAGTGCCTTCCAGCTCAATACCCAGGGAAAAGTCATTGCACGTTTCCCGCCCTTCGAACCATGAGACTCCGGCATGCCAGGCGCGGTCGCGGCAGGAGACAAACTGCGTTACCGCGCCATCGCGCTCAATCAGAAAATGCGCAGACACCCGTAAGTCGGCGATCCCCTCAAAGTAAGGGTGTTCCGTGACATCCAGGCGATTCTGGAAAAACGCCTGCACCTTGCCCGTGGCGAACTGCGCCGGTGGCAGGCTGATGTTGTGCACCACCAACAGCGAGATTTCGCCGGCGGGGCGCTCGTTGAAGTTGGGTGATGGGCAATGGCGAATGCCCTGGCACCAACCACTGGCGGGGTCCAACTGCATACCGAATCCTTGAGCGTGACTAAGTGTGTCCAGTATGCCGCGTTCGACCCCGTGGTTGCGATCACTTGCCGCGATTGAGTTGACGCAACCTGCCAATAACGGCCGTCAACGCACGCTCGAACAGCGGCCCATCGTCCAGGGCATGTAACGCGCCACGCTTGAACGCCTGCGCCAGTTGGCCAGCACTTTTCTCCGCGACCTTGAGGCCTGTGCGGCCAACGAAAATATAGGTATTGGCCGCAGGGATGATAGCCAACAGCTTGCAGCGCAGGGTGTCTGCGTGGTCTTGCTGGAACACGACCCACCCATCGATGCGCAGTTGGCGTGCCTTGAGCAGGTCAGGATCATCGTCCGACAGGCCGTCAAGGGAGTCGGGCGGTAGCGCGCTGAACACAAAGGGCTCGCGCACTTCGACCAACCCATCGACGCCTTCGGGTGTTTGGACATGCAAGGCCTGCAAGCGCACAAAAAAATCATGGGTGCTGAACGGGTCGAACGCGGCACCTGTCAAGCCGTCGCGCAAGGACTTGAGCAAGCCCGGTAACTGCTCCAGCAAATGCAGGCCGGCTTCGGTGTCTTGCGGCAGGCCGACGCTCCAGATCAGCTCGTCCATGGTGCGCAGCCCCGCTTGCCATTGGACCGACTGCTCGCCGTGCTTGAGGCAAGTGAGGAGCAACACCTGGCTCCAGGCCTGCTGCAGGAACTGCACCACCGCACGCGGTAATACCTTGCCCAGCAGGCGACGATTGAGCACCTCGGCCACTTGCTGGCGGGCTGCTTCGGTCAGTACGCGCCCGGCTTCGGCATCGCGGGTGTGCTGTTCCAGCAGCTCACTGCGCCGTCGCTCATCGGCGGTAAACCCACAGAATTCGGCGAGCAACTGGGAAAAAATCCGTGGATCTTCGACAAACTCATCGAGCAAACGCTGCACCACCCGCTCGATGTGCTGGTACAGGCCGTCGTGCTGATAATCATTGACGGGGCTCCAGCCCAGGGCCGTCGCCGCAATTTCATTGAACAGGCGCCGCGCCGGGTGACTGGCGCGACTGAAAAAGCTCTTGTCCTGCAATGCAACTTTCAATAGCGGGATCTGCAAGCGTGCAATCAACGGCTTGAAGGCATCGGGTACAGCACGGTCATCAAGAATGAATTCAAACAGCAGCGCGATCAGGTTGATCACGTCTTCGTCCGCCTCCTCCAACACCCGCGACTTGCCGCTCTTGACGCTGACACGGGTGAGCAACTGTTCAAGCTGGCTGCACAGGTCGAAATCGTCCTCGGCGTCAGGCTCGGGCACGTACTGCTGCAAATGGGACAGCAGCCGCAAGAGGTCACGGGTGGCGATGGGCTGGGGGTCAGCACTGGCTTCCAGGGTGGGGGCCACACTGCCGCGTACCGGTTTGAGCAAGGCCTGCAAGGCGCCAAACGCTTGCTGACCGTTTTCATCGACGGGTTGTTCGGCTGGAGACGCGGCCTCTTCGCGTGGCTGATCACGGGCAGCACGCCCGCCGGGTCGACGGGAGGGTGGTGCTTTGAGTTCGGGCAGCACGCCTGTCGCTATCAGCAACTGATTGGCTTCGCCGTACAGGTGGTCGGCGTCAGTGAGCACGTATTTTTCAAACAGCTTGAGCATGATCAGTTTGACGCGGATCTCCACGCCCAGACTGCGACCCGCCCGCAGGAAACATTCGCACAGCAGCGCCGGCCCCAGAGGGTTCTCACGGTCATCCAGGCGATTGCCCAGTAAGGCACTCAAGCGTGCGGTGAGTTGCGACAACGCCAAACCGTCGCGGTGGCGTACCCGGTCAAGCATGGCCTGGAGCGCCACGGCTTTTTCCCGTTCATCCCTGCAGGTGCCTGGCACCGCGTCATAGGACAAAACCGGCGCCAGTTGCAGCTCGGCGCGCCCGGCCTGGTCCAGCCTGGCAAAGGCGTCGAACAGGCCTTCCATGAACACGCGCTCGAAATTCTTGCGCTTGAGGCGCAGGTCTCGCATGGCCTCGAAGAAAATATGCTGATCTACGTTATTGCGAGCTTTGTCGGCCATTTCGAACAACGTGTCATCGGCGTTATCGAACAGCTCTTGCAGGCCCTGCTGCAACTGTTGTGCGGCCTTGTCGCGAACCTGCAGCAATACCATCGGCAGACGGGCGAGCGGCGATGGCGTGACGTGCGCCTTTTTGATTGGCACCACCTTTCCGTCATTGTGCATCCTGGCCTCCTGAAACGGCGGTATTGATTTGGGGAAAAATCGGGTACAGGCCCGCTGGGGCGCTGCGAACAACCGGTTACCACCAGCACGTCAAAGCTATGACGCCAATTGCAAGGCGCGAGATTATCTTGCAAATGAGGGGGGTTGCGCCAGCAAACTCTGACATCACGCGGTAAATGAGTGGTGAGTCTGGGTTCGCACGCACACTGCCCCTATAATCGGGACACTTTGTTTGTGGAGCCTGTTATGCCGAACCTCCGTCTTGCCGACCTCACCGCCGAAATCGAAGCCAACGTGCGCCGCGCACTGCTCGAAGACATCGGCAGCGGCGACATCACCGCACAGTTGATCCCCGCCGAACGGCTGGCCACGGCTACCATCATTACCCGTGACAACGCAGTTATCGCCGGTACGGCCTGGGTGGACGCGGTGTTCCGCCAACTTGACCCACGCGTCGCCGTGCACTGGCAGGTGGCCGACGGCGAGCGCGTCAGCCCCAATCAAACGCTGTTCCTCCTCGAAGGCCCGGCACGCTCGCTGCTCAGTGGCGAACGCTCTGCGCTGAATTTCCTGCAACTGCTGTCCGGGGTGGCCACGCGCGCCCAATTCCTGGCGGACTTTGTCGCCAGCACTCAGGTCAAGCTGCTGGACACCCGCAAAACCCTGCCCGGCCTGCGCCTGGCGCAGAAGTACGCCGTCACTTGCGGTGGCTGCCATAACCATCGCATCGGTCTGTATGACGCGTTTCTGATCAAGGAAAACCATATCGCCGCGTGTGGCGGTATCGCCCAGGCCATCACCGCCGCCCACGAGATCGCACCCGGCAAGCCGGTGGAAATCGAAGTGGAAAGTCTGAGTGAACTGCGTGAAGCACTGGCGGCGGGCGCCGATATCATCATGCTCGACGAGTTGAGCCTGGAAGACATGCGTGAAGCGGTGCGCCTGAACGGCGGCAAGGCGAAGCTGGAAGCCAGCGGCGGGATCAATGAAACCACCCTGCTGCCCATCGCTGAAACCGGGGTGGACTACATCTCCATCGGCGCGATGACCAAAGATGTGAAGGCGGTGGATTTGTCGATGCGACTGAGCATCTGAGCCGAATATTCCGGGCTTATGTGGTGAACGGGCTTGTCCCGCTCACCACAAAGGTACGTTCGCATCAAACGACCAGGTTATTCATCTCGCAGTATTCTTCCCATTCGACACCCAGCACTTCGGCAGCCTCTTTGTGCAGGGCCAGCCGTGCCGCTTCGAACGCCTCAGGTGTCGAGGTGTACTTGAGGGTCAGCTCCCAGGGCTGAAGGCCCTGGCTCTCGGCCTCGTCCTCGAATGCCCACTGGATCTGGTCGCGCTGGTCATCGGCGCTCAGGTCCTTGATCTCTTCTTTAAGCTGCGGCGTGTCCTCAAGGTACTTCTTGAGCGCTTCTTCGTGCCGGGCCTGCTGGGTCATTTCAGTCGTGGTCATGTCTGTTCTCTTAGATCAAGGAATGGGGATGCATCTGGGTCATCAAGGTTGCGCAGATACAAAAGAACAGGCACCTATGCCGGTTCGTCTGGCCTTCAGAACCATTCTGGGATCATCTGAAAACGTTGCATTTGTAGCAGTGTTGCCCTTGTGCCCGAGACAGGAATCGAACCTGCGACCTTCGCGTTACGAGTGCGCTGCTCTACCAACTGAGCTACACGGGCGGTGGGCTAAAGCTAGCACCGCATTGGGCGTCCGGCAACTTGCACGCCTCAGCGAGCAATCACGCCCTGGGCCCAGAAGCGTGGCTGCAGGTGCCGGCTCTCGCCACTCAGGTACTGCTGCTGGGCCTGACTGATATGGGGCACGTCGCGCAGGGCGATGTACACCAGCAGACCAACGGCCAACACACTCAACCCTGTCCATGCGCGCCACGCCAACGGTTGCGTCGCGGTCACCGGCGTGCGCCACACATGCAGCGCCATCAGCCATCCCACCACCAGCGCCAGCCACACTTGGGAGTTGGGCATCACGATCACACCATCGACCATCGCCTGGACCAGCGCACCGACCAACCCTGCAAACAGGCATAAGCGCAACAGGTCTGCGCGCGCGCCGGACTGCGCCCGCTCGCGCAACACCGCAACCGTGGCCCAGCCGGCACGCCACGCCAAAAACGTCACGCACAGGGCCGATGGCACACCCCATTCGCTGGCCCACTGCAGCATCGCCTGATGGGGATGGGCGGCAATCCTGTTGGCAAGATCGGCAAAATGCATCGGCCCGAAACCCAACCATGGGCGTTCCACGAGCATATGCCACGCCTGCCACCAGATCGGGCCGCGCCCCGACAGCGAGGTGGTGAGGCGTTCACTGGCAGCGTTGGCGAGCTCAATCCCCAGGTAATCCGCCAGCAGCGTAAATATCAGCCCATACAGCAACAACCCGCCCAGCATGGCCGCCAACTGCCAACCGAGCCAGCGCCGCCCCCAAGGACCAAGCACCGCCAATACGACGCCAGCCACGCCCATGCCGAGCCAGGTACCGCGCGTGCCGCCCCCGATTGCGATCAGCCACCACCCGCACAACAGCGCGAAGGTAGCCGCTCGCACAGTGCGGGAGACGGTCGGCATCAGCAGGGGCAACGCCAGCAACGGCAGGGTGAAGGTCTGGAACTGACCGTAGAAACGCTTGTTGGAAAACCCCGACAGCAGCAGATCAGGGTCCAGCGTGCGTGCGCCACTGGTGAACGCCAGCGCACCGGCATACAGGTATTGAATCAATTTGATCAGGCACAGCAGCGCCACAATCAGCATCAAGCCTCGATCCAAGGGCTCGCCTCCCCGCCGACGGAGCAAGGCAAATGCCAGGGAGATGGCCGCACAACTGACAAACAGCGCCACTTCGGTAAGTGCCCACAACGGTTGATGGGCCAGCACCGAAGACACAAGGCCCAGCCCCACAATCAGTGCCAGCCCCCAGGCCGTCACACGATCCACCTGGGGTTCGGCAGGGGCCACCGACAGCGCGTAAAGCACCGCGCACAGCGCGATGGCGATCTGCATGACGCGTTGCAGGTCGTGCCCACTGAACGGCGCGCAAATCCCGACCGTGAGCAGGCACGCCACGACTACCAGGAAAACACCGCCTCGCTGCGCTACGGATAACCCCATCGGCCCCTCTGCGTCCCTGTGGATGGCTCAGCCGTTACGCACCGTCGGCGCCGCAACCTTTGCCGACGTACTTGGCTTCAGCGCTGGTGGTGCACGTCCAGCCAGTGGTGGCGCTGCGTGTCAGGCTGATGGTCTTGCCCAGCACCGGCGCCGGTGCGTCGAGGATTTCACACCGGATGGCGCCCGCGCCCGTGGCCACATCCCCGGTCACATCGATCTTGCAATTGGCGGTGGGGCTGGTACCACCGATCAACGCCAGCGTCGGCACGCTGCCCTGGTTGATCGTGTCTTCATAGCCCGCCTTCAAGGCGCTGATTTCAGCCAGGCCGGCGGTGAACTTGGCCTTGGCCTGGTGCGTGGTGTACATGGGCAGGCCGATGGTGGCCAAAATGCCGATGATTGCCACGACGATCAACAATTCGATCAAGGTAAAGCCTTTCTGACGCATCACATTCACTCTCCAGAATAGAACTCATGACAAGGCGCATCCTGCGCCCCGTGGTGTACAGCGGCGCCAGTGTACTCACCCGCAGGGGGTCGATCGCGCGCAAGACGCACATTCTGACATTTTATCGGCTCACATCATCGGGCCGGAGTCCGTCACCTGACTACGCTATAAATCTTCGACGACCTGTGTGCGGAACTGTGACATGAGCAATGCTTCGACGACATACGCCTGGGAAGGCATCAACCGCAAAGGACGCCGGGTGTCCGGGCAAACCGCCGGGCACAACCCGACCGTGGTCAAGGCGCAGTTGCGTCAGCAAGGCATTAGCCCTGGACGAGTGCGCCAAAAATCTCCGGTGCTGCCGAGCCTGGGCCCAGCGATCAAATCAGCCGATATCACCCTGTTTACGCGCCAACTGGCCACGCTGCTCAAAGCGGGGATCGCCCTTTTGCAGGCCTTCGACATCATCAGTGAAGGCTTTGACAATCGCCCTGCGCGCGAACTGGTGCAAAGCCTGAAGCAACAGATCGCCGCCGGTACCAGCCTGGCCGTCGCGCTGCGCAAACACCCACGCTATTTCGATGACTTGTACTGCAACCTGGTCGCTGCCGGCGAGCAGGCCGGGGCACTCGACTCCCTCCTCGAGCGCGTGGCGATCCACCGGGAGAAGAGCGAGCTGCTCAAGGCTCGGATCAAGAAGGCCATGACCTACCCCATTGCTGTACTGGTGATCGCCAGCGTTGTGACTGCCGTGCTGCTGATCCATGTGGTGCCGCAATTCCAGACTTTGTTCGCCGGGGTCAACGGCGAACTGCCAGGGTTTACCTTGCATGTCATCGCTCTGTCAGCGTTTATGCAGCAGGCTTGGTGGATATTGGCGCTGGGCCTGGGGACAGGCACGGTGGGGCTGCGCCATGCGTATCAAACCTCGCCGGGTTTTCGCTATTGGCTGGATGCCGGTTTGTTGAAAGCGCCGCTGGCAGGCAAACTGCTGACAAAATCCGCCGTAGCCCGCTTCGCCCGCACCCTTTCCACGACCTTTGCCGCCGGTGTCCCATTGGTGCAGGCGTTGGATTGCGTGGCGGGTGCGGCGGGAAACGGTCCGTTCAAACAGGCAATCGAGCGTATGCGTCGCGATGTATCTACCGGCATGCAGTTGAATCAATCCATGCTCGCCAACGGCCTGTTCCCTGGCATGGCGATCCAGATGACCGCGATCGGCGAAGAGTCGGGCACGCTGGAACGCATGCTGGAAAAAGTCGCCCACCACTATGAAACCGATGTGGACAACCTGGTCGACAACCTCACCAGCCTGATGGAGCCGTTGATCATGGTGATACTGGGGGGCATTGTCGGAGCACTGGTGATCGCCATGTACCTGCCGGTGTTCCAGCTGGGGAGCGCATTTTGAGCCTGCTGTTAAGCGAGTACCCGTGGGCCTTTGTCGCGATCGCGTCAGTGCTGGGGCTGATCGTCGGCAGCTTTCTCAATGTGCTGGTCTGGCGTTTGCCAAAAATACTCGAACGCGAATGGCGCGCCCAGGCCCATGAAGTGCTCGGTTTGCCCGCCGAGCCCCTGGGACCGACCTACAACCTGATGCACCCGAACTCCTGCTGCCCCCACTGTGGGCATGCAATACGCCCCTGGGAAAATATCCCCGTGTTCAGTTACCTGCTGCTCAGGGGCCGCTGCGCCCACTGCCAGGGGTCAATTGGTGCGCGCTACCCATTGACCGAACTGGGGTGCGGCCTGATCTCGGCACTGGTGGCCTGGCACTTCGGCTTCGGCTGGCAGGCCGCAGCGGTGCTGGTGGTGAGCTGGGGATTGCTGGCAATGAGCTTGATCGATATCGACCATCAGTTGCTGCCGGATGTGCTGGTGCTACCGCTGCTATGGCTGGGGCTGATCGTCAATGCTTTTGGGTTACTGACGACACTGCCCGATGCGCTGTGGGGAGCGGTGCTTGGATACATGAGCCTGTGGAGCGTTTTCTGGCTCTTCAAGCTGATCACCGGCAAGGACGGCATGGGCCACGGCGACTTTAAGCTACTGGCCCTGCTCGGGGCCTGGGGTGGCTGGCAGATAGTCCCCATGACACTGTTGATGGCCTCGCTGGTCGGGGTGATCATCGGCCTGATCCTGATGCGCCTGCGCAACGCCCAAGCGTCGACGCCCATGCCCTTTGGGCCGTATCTGGCAATTGCCGGCTGGATTGCATTGCTCTGGGGTGGTCAAATAACCGACTTCTATTTGCAGTCTGTCGGTTTCAGATGACCACTTCTGTTGCAACACCTTGGGTTCTTGGCCTCACCGGCGGCATCGGCAGCGGTAAAAGCGCCGCGGCTCAACACTTCATCGACCTGGGCATCGACCTCGTCGACGCCGACCACGCCGCGCGCTGGGTGGTCGAACCGGGCCGACCGGCACTTGCGCGCATCGCCGAGCACTTCGGTGCAGGCGTGCTGCAGCCTGACGGCCAGTTGGACCGCGCCGCGTTGCGCAAGCTGATCTTTGAAGTCCCCGAAGAGCGCCTATGGCTGGAAGGTCTGTTGCACCCACTGATCGGCGAAGAGATTCGCAGCCATCTGGCGCGTGCACGCTCGCCATACGCGATCCTGGTGTCGCCGTTACTGATCGAGTCCGGCCAGTACAGCATGACCCAGCGCATTCTGGTGATCGATGTGCCGCAATCGCTGCAGATACAGCGTACCCTGCAGCGCGACGGCATCAGCGAACAGCAGGTGCAAGCGATTCTCAAGGCCCAATGCAGCCGTGAAGACCGCCTGAACCATGCCGATGACGTGCTGGTCAACGACAAAGACCTCGCCTGGCTGCACAGCGAGGTCGAGCGACTGCACCACTTTTACCTTACTTTGCGTGGAGGCCGATCATGAGCCAACCCTTGACCGTCGACTGCCCAACCTGCGGTGCACCCGTGGAATGGAAACCCGACAACCTCAACCGGCCGTTCTGCTCGGACCGTTGCAAACTCATCGACCTGGGTGCCTGGGCCGCTGAAGAACATAAAATTCCCGTGGCTCCGGATGCTGAAGACGAGCTGTTTTCCGAAGACCTGCCGCCGCGCCACTAAGGCCGCATAAAGGCATATTCCTGCTGGTCGTCGAGGTTCTCTGCAAGGTATTGCAGCTCGTCGGCCAGGTCTTCAAAGCTGCGCACGCCCTTGCTCTGCTGCACGACGGCGCTGAGCATCGCGCGCAGGGTCAAGCCAGGGTCAAAACCAATTTCCTGTGCCGCATCCTGGCTTCTGCGTAGCTCCTGCCGTGCCCATTCATACACACTCATGATCCGCGCTCCTCGCATTACTCATATTAGTTTTGCGCAGCATGGGCTCGCCACGACACACTGGATTTGATCTGGATCAAGGCTGCGAATCGTCGTCCTTCCAGGGCGCCGAGAGGTAGCGTGTACGGTTAAATGTCTCCAGCCATTCCGGGCAGAACACCACCAGAGCGCTGATCACCGTGCCGTTGATAAACGCCTCGGGGAAGATGATCAGCCAGAGGTAGCCGACGAAGTCTTCCAGCCATTGCGGCATGGCAAAACGCCCGTCGAACCACAGCAAGCCCAGCCCCAGCAACAGGCAGAGCAAAGCCGACAACGCGGCGGCAAAAAAACCGGAACAGAAGATATACACAAAGGGATTGCGTGGTTGCGCCCGCTCTACCAGCAGTGCGCAGGCCTCGGTGACCAGCACCGGCAGCACGACCAGCAGCAGACCGTTGATGCCAAGGGCGGCCAGGTCCTGACGTCCGAGCAACATCAGCCCCAACTGGGCAGCAAAACCGCCGACGATCGCCAGCGGCCAATCCAGCAGCAGGGTCACGGCGGTCATGCCAATAAAATGGTAGGAAACGCCGGTATCGAAATCGCGCCGCACCAACCACAACATAAACAACGCGAACACCGTACCGAACAGCAGATGCTGACGCCGCCGGTCGGCAAATACCTCAACCCAGGGCGAGCGCAGGATCGCCCAAATCACCACTGGCGCATACAACAGCCAGCCGATGCCAAGCGTCATTGGCGCCAGCACCGCGGCGCTGATCACGGCGCCGCCCGCTCCAACGCCTGGCGCAGGTCAGCGGCAGAGCCGTATTCGCGCTGGCCAACCAACTTGCCGTTCGCCAGTTGCAACCACAGCACTTTATCCACAGGCCCTGGGTAGCGAGGCGCAATACGTGCGTCACGGTCCAGCATCACCCGGTAGTTGTAAGCCCGCATGGCAGGCACGGCGAACAACGTGGCGACCAATCGGGGCATGCGCTGAATGTCCGCAACGAACACCGCATGTCGTGCTTCAAGATAGCCCTTGGGCTGCCCCTGCAATGCTGCGTCGACTTGCTTGGCGGCATCCATGCTACGGGCGACCAACAGGATCTGCGCCTGGTCATTCAAGGTGTAGGCCTGATCGTACTGATCCAGCAAGGTCCAGGGGGCCACGCGCTCGCCTACTTCGACAGCCTGCGCCAACAGGGGCAACACGCTGAGCGCTATTAATGCAAAATACCTCACCACACACTCCTCAGATCAAGGCTCGCTCACTTGGCGTGAGTATGACTGCAGTGATCGACCTTTCAAGCCCTGTACGACTAAGGCCGGTAGCCAGCGTCGTTCAGTGACGGCGTGAATGCCGATGAAGCAGCGCGAACCAGGTGGAAAATCCCACGCAACTGAAGGAAATGCCCCCGCCTCTGTTTTTATCATCACATTTGAGCGCTAAGCTGCTGGCTATGGATGACTCAGACTACCTGCGCCTGCTCACCGTAGCGGCCGAACAAGCCAACGCGTTCCTGTCCAATGCCCGCAAATGGGAGCGTGAGCGTTGGGTCTGCCAGCGCCTGTTACAGGGCTTGAATGTGTCTTATCGCGCCGAAGAGTTTCACCCGGCGGGGCAAGAGCCACCGGATGTGCTGTTCCGCGATGCCAGTTTCGAGGTGTTTTTCGTGCTGGATGAAGGCCGGCGGCTGAACGACGAATGGCGCGACGAGTTGCTACGCCGGCGCAATGCCTTCTCCCTTAGCCAACTGGTGCGGCGCGAAGCCAAGCCGCGGCGCATCCCCGCCCATGAGTTCCTGCTGCGCCTGGCGCCCACCTTGCGTAAAAAAGCGCACAACTATAAAGAGCGCGGGATGGACCTGGGCGAACTGGATATCGTCGCCTTCGCCAGCCTCAAGCGCGAAGTGCTCGACCTCAACAGTCACTTTCCACCGCCCACCGAATACCTGCGTCAGGGCTGGCGCTCGCTGTCACTGGTGGGGCCGACGTTTGCGCGGGTGCTGTTTGCCCACCCGGACGCACCCGATTTCTTGCGCAACAACCTGGGCCGCAGCATAGTGTTCGACGTGGGTATCAGCCTCTGATACCGCGGACTGTAACGTGGCGCCCTTTTGCAACGTCTACCTGACGAGGCCTTATATGACCAGCCGCCTGAACCCCGACGACCAACAGCATGTCGAAGAGTACCTGCAACTCTCCCAAAACCGAGTCGAGCGCAAGCCTTTCAGGCCGTGGCTGCTCCTCGGTGTGGTGCTGACGGTGGTGATCGGGCTTGGCCTGCTGAGTCGCCTTTTGAGTTACCTGACGCTATGAGCCGCCTGGCGCTCGCGGGGGTAACTGCTCCGATTTCTTTTAGCCTTGCGAGATATCCCCATGACCCATCGTATTATTATCGTCGGCGGCGGTGCCGGCGGCCTGGAGTTGGCTACCCGCCTGGGTAAGACCCTGGGCAAGCGCGGCACCGCCAGCATCACGCTGGTGGACACCAACCTGACCCATATCTGGAAGCCCCTGCTGCACGAAGTGGCCGCCGGCTCGCTGAACTCTTCGGAAGACGAACTCAATTACGTCGCCCAAGCCAAATGGAACCACTTCGAGTTCCAACTGGGACGCATGAGCGGGCTCGACCGTGAACAGAAAAAAATTCAGCTGGCCGCCACCCTCGACGAAGAAGGCCGCGAACTGGTGCCTGCCCGCGTGCTGGGCTATGACAGCCTGGTGATCGCGGTCGGCAGCACCACCAACGATTTCGGCACCGAGGGCGCGGCGCAGCACTGCCTGTTTCTAGATACCCGCAAACAGGCCGAGCGCTTTCACCAGCAGTTACTTAATCACTACCTGCGCGCCCATGCCGGGCAGACAGACGTGGTGGAAAAGATCAGTGTCGCCATCGTCGGCGCCGGCGCAACCGGTGTCGAACTGGCCGCAGAACTGCATAACGCCGCCCATGAACTGGCCGCTTATGGTCTGGACCGCATCAAGCCGGAAAACATGCACATCACCCTGATCGAAGCCGGCCCACGGGTGCTGCCGGCCTTGCCGGAGCGTATCGGCGGGCCTGTGCATAAAACCCTGGAGAAACTTGGCGTCACCGTGCTGACCAACGCTGCGGTGAGTGAAGTCACCGCCGATGCTTTGATCACCAGCAGCGGCCAAGTGATTCCCGCCAGCTTGAAGGTATGGGCCGCCGGGATTCGCGCACCGGGCTTCCTCAAGGATATCGATGGACTGGAAACCAACCGCATCAATCAGTTGCAGGTGCTGCAGACCCTGCAAACCACCCGCGACGAGAATATCTTTGCCTTCGGCGATTGCGCCGCCTGCCCACAACCCGGAACCGACCGCAACGTGCCGCCACGGGCCCAGGCCGCTCACCAGCAGGCGTCGTTGCTGGCCAAGTCGCTCAAGTTGCGGATCGAAGGCAAGGAGCTGCCGACCTACAAGTACACCGACTACGGCTCGCTGATCTCGCTGTCGCGCTTCTCGGCGGTGGGTAACTTGATGGGCAACCTGACGGGCAGCGTAATGCTGGAGGGCTGGTTGGCGCGGATGTTCTATGTGTCGCTGTACCGCATGCACCAAATGGCGCTGTACGGCTTCTTCCGCACGGCCATGCTGATGCTGGGCAGCAGGATTGGACGAGGCACTGAGCCACGCCTCAAATTGCATTAACACCACAACCTGATGCGGGAAGTGGGCTTGCTCGCTCCCGCATTTGCTGCGGTACCACAAAAATCGCGGATAAAAAAAATCCCCGTATCTTTCGATACGAGGATTTTTAATATGGTCGGGGTAAGGGGATTCGAACTCCTGACATCCTGCTCCCAAAGCAGGCGCGCTACCGGACTGCGCTATACCCCGGAAAAAAAAGGCGACCTTTCAGTCGCCTTCTTCGATCAGCGCTTTTGGCCTCTGATCTTAAGATTCGATTCCAGCGTTAACTGGTCTCAAAAATGGTGGGTCGTGTGGGATTCGAACCTACGACCAATTGGTTAAAAGCCAACTGCTCTACCAACTGAGCTAACGACCCAAATATGGTCGGGGTAGGGGGATTCGAACTCCCGACATCCTGCTCCCAAAGCAGGCGCGCTACCGGACTGCGCTATACCCCGGTTTGAAATTGGCTCCGTGACCAGGACTCGAACCTGGGACCCAATGATTAACAGTCATTTGCTCTACCGACTGAGCTATCACGGAACTACATATTTCAAAGTACAACTTTTACTGCGGTGTAACCTTTCTCTTCGACCCTGTCCGTATCGCTACGTTAGCGTCTCTGAGGCGCGCTATTCTACAATCTTAAAAACCCCTGTCAACCCTTTAAATTGCTTTTAAGACAATGATTTGCGCTTCTTTCTGATTTCTTCTTAGGGAGAAGAAACCCGCGGGCTGACGTTGCTGCGGGGCGCACTTTACAAGCCTTTGCCTTACAGTTCAACGCCCTATCGAAAAAAAAGGCCCCGCGATGCGGGGCCTTCTCTTATTAGCTTGCTGTGTGAGCTCAGTGGAAGACGATTTCGTCGTTTTCCACCGTGGCTTCGACGCTCGTGCCCGGCATAAAGCTGCCCGACAGGATCAGTTGCGCCAGCGGGTTCTCGATCCAGCGCTGGATCGCACGCTTCAAAGGCCGTGCGCCATACACCGGGTCGTAACCGACCGCGATCAGCTTGTCCAACGCCTCGCGGCTCAGCTCCAGCGACAGCTCGCGCTCGGCCAGACGACCACGCAGACGGCCCAACTGGATCTCGGTAATACCCGCGATCTGATCCCGCGCCAATGGCTCGAAGATCACCACTTCGTCGACCCGGTTGATAAATTCCGGACGGAAGTGCGAGGTCAGCGCATCCATGACCGCAGCGCGCTGGGCCTCACGATCCCCCACCAGTTCCTGGATCTGCGCCGAGCCCAGGTTGGAGGTCATCACGATCACTGTATTGCGGAAGTCCACCGTACGCCCGTGGCTGTCGGTCAGGCGACCATCTTCCAGCACCTGCAGCAGGATGTTGAACACATCCGGATGAGCTTTCTCGACCTCATCCAACAGGATCACCGAGTAAGGCTTACGCCGCACGGCTTCGGTCAGGTAACCGCCTTCCTCGTAGCCGACATAGCCGGGTGGCGCGCCGATCAATCGAGCCACCGAATGTTTCTCCATGAACTCGGACATATCAATCCGCACCATGGCCTCTTCGGTGTCAAACAGGAACTCGGCCAAGGCCTTGCACAGTTCGGTCTTACCCACACCAGTCGGGCCGAGGAACATAAACGAGCCACTGGGACGGTTCGGGTCGGACAAGCCCGCCCGCGAGCGGCGTACCGCGTTGGACACCGCCACAACGGCCTCTTCCTGGCCGATCACGCGCTGGTGCAACAGGTGCTCCATTTTCAGCAGCTTGTCGCGCTCACCTTCGAGCATTTTCGACACTGGAATGCCGGTCCACTTGGAGACGACTTCGGCGATTTCTTCCTCGGTCACCTTGCTGCGCAACAGCTGATTTTCAGGCTTGCCGTGCTGGTCGACCATCTGCAGGCTGCGTTCCAGGTCCGGGATAACCCCGTACTGCAACTCGGCCATGCGGTTCAGATCACCTTTACGGCGCGCAGCTTCCAACTCCTGGCGCGACTGCTCGATCTTTTGCTGGATCTGAGCGGAGCCTTGCACTTCAGCTTTTTCCGAGGTCCAGATTTCTTCGAGGTCGGAATACTCACGTTCCAGACGCAGGATTTCTTCCTGGAGTTTTTCCAGGCGTTTCTTCGCCGCTTCGTCCTCTTCTTTCTTGAGGGCCTGGGATTCGACTTTCAGTTGAATCAGGCGACGGTCCAGGCGATCGAGCACTTCCGGCTTGGAATCGATTTCCATACGAATGCGGCTGGCCGCTTCATCGATCAAATCGATAGCCTTGTCCGGCAATTGACGGTCAGTGATATAGCGATGGCTCAATTTGGCCGCCGCAATGATCGCGCCGTCCGTGATGGCCACTTTATGGTGGACCTCATAGCGCTCTTTCAGGCCACGCAGGATCGCAATGGTGTCCTCTTCGCTCGGCTCTTCCACCAACACCTTCTGGAAACGCCGCTCAAGGGCTGCGTCCTTTTCAATGTACTGGCGGTATTCGTTAAGCGTGGTCGCACCGACGCAATGCAACTCGCCCCGCGCCAGGGCCGGCTTGAGCATGTTGCCGGCGTCCATGGAGCCCTCGCCTTTACCGGCACCGACCATGGTGTGCAATTCGTCGATAAACAGGATGATCTGCCCTTCCTGCTTCGACAGTTCATTAAGCAGGGATTTCAGACGCTCTTCGAACTCGCCACGGAACTTGGCGCCGGCGATCAACGCCCCCATGTCCAGGGACAGCAGGCGCTTGCCTTTGAGGCCATCCGGCACTTCACCATTAATGATGCGCTGGGCCAGGCCTTCGGCAATCGCGGTTTTACCCACGCCAGGCTCGCCGATCAGCACCGGGTTGTTCTTGGTGCGGCGCTGCAGGACCTGGATAGTGCGACGAATCTCGTCGTCACGACCGATCACCGGGTCAAGCTTGCCGTCTTCGGCGCGTTTGGTCAGGTCGACGGTGTACTTGTCCAGCGCCTGGCGTGACTCCTCATGATTGGGATCATTGACCGCATCGCCGCCACGCAGGTTGTTGATGGCGTTCTCCAGGGCTTTTTTGCTTACACCCTGGCCCAGCAACAACTTGCCGAGCTTGCTGTTTTCGTCCATGGCGGCGAGCAGCACCAGTTCGCTTGAAATGAACTGGTCGCCCTTCTGCTGGGCCAGGCGGTCTGCTTGATTCAGCAGGCGCGCCAGGTCCTGGGACATATTCACGTCGCCGGTCGGGTTTTGGATTTTCGGCAGTTGGTCGAGCTCTTTGCTCAACTCCTTGCGCAGGCTGTTGACGTCAAAGCCCACCTGCATCAGCAAGGGTTTGATAGACCCACCTTGCTGTTCCAGAAGTGCCTGCATCAAGTGCGCAGGCTCAATGGCCGGGTGGTCGAGGCCCACCGCCAAGGATTGGGAGTCTGATAAGGCCAACTGTAATTTGCTGGTTAAACGATCAATACGCATTAGTCACCTTCCTTTTGAGCAGGCCGGAGCTATAAACACATCCTGAATGAAGAAACCTGCCAGATACCCCTATAGATGGGGTGGATTCTGGAGGATTCAAGCGGGCAATGCTTGATATGGATCAGGGGAGTCTAGCGCTCGAGCCAGATAAGGGAGGCAAATCGACCGGTGCGCGGATTGCGCCGGTAAGAAAAGAAGCGAGGATCGGTCACGGTACACAAACCGCCACCGTAGACCGCCGTGACACCCCGAGCTGCCAGGCGCAGACGCGCCAGCTTATAGATGTCGGCCATGAACTTGCCGTCGTTGCGACTGGGCACAAACGCTTCGGCAGCTGCCGGCAATTGCTGCATGAAGGCACCGCGCACTTCCGGCCCCACTTCAAAGGCCTGCGGACCAATCGCCGGGCCGAGCCAGACCAGTACATCGGCAGGCGCGGTGTCCAGGCTTTCAAACGCCGCCTCCAACACGCCTGCCGCCAGCCCACGCCAACCGGCATGGGCTGCCGCGACGCGGGTACCGGCACGGTTGCAGAACAACGCAGGCAGGCAATCGGCAGTCATCGCGGTGCAGGCGATGCCTGGGGTGCTCGTCCAACTGGCATCGGCTTCAGCGATGCAATCAGGATTGGCCTCGACCACGTTAACGCCATGAACCTGGCGCAACCAGGCTGGCCGAATACCAAACGCATCGGTAAGGCGACGGCGGTTTTCAAGGACGGCCTCGAGGCTGTCCTCAACATGATCACCCAGATTAAGGCTGTCGAACGGCGCCAGACTGACGCCGCCTGCACGGGTGGTGACGCAGGCCTTTACCCGAGCCGGCGCGGGCCAGTCAGGTATCAGCCAGTCACTCATCCGACAAATGCCTCGCGATCCTGCTTTAGCAACGACAGCAACCAGACAAAATCATCCGGCAATGGCGATTCCCAGCTCATGCGCTGACCGCTCGTCGGATGATCCAGCTCCAGGAAGCGTGCATGCAGCGCCTGGCGCGGGAACGTCTTGAGCGATTCGACCATGGTCTGGCTGGCCGCGGGTGGAATGCGGAAGCGACCACCGTAGGCAGGATCGCCGACCAACGGGAAGTTGATGTGGGCCATGTGCACACGAATCTGGTGGGTACGGCCGGTTTCCAGCTTGACCCGTACATGGGTGTGGGAGCGGAAACGCTCCAACACTCGGTAATGGCTGACGGCCTGCTTGCCGCCCTCCATCACCGCCATACGCTGGCGTTGCTGGCCGTGGCGACCGATCGGCGCGTTGATCTTGCCACCGGCCACCACGACGCCGATCACGATGCACTCGTAGATCCGGCTGACGCTGCGGCTTTGCAATTGCGTAACCAGTTGCGTCTGCGCCTGAATGGTCTTGGCCACCACCATCAAGCCGGTGGTGTCCTTGTCCAGACGGTGCACGATGCCGCAACGCGGCACGTTGATGATGTCGGGAATATGGTGCAGCAGAGCATTGAGCAAAGTGCCATCAGCGTGCCCGGCCGCCGGGTGAACCACCAGGCCTGCGGGTTTATTGATGACCAGGATGTCGTCGTCTTCATAGACGATATCCAGCTCGATGTCCTGGGCGACCCATTCTCCCTGGGCTTCCTGCTCGGCAGTCAGCTCAAGAATCGCACCGCCATGAACTATGTCTCGCGGGCGGATAACCGCTCCATCCACAGTCAGGCGGCCGTCTTTGATCCAGGCGGAAAGGCGCGAGCGCGAGTGCTCAGCGAATAATTGTGCGGCGACTTGATCGAGGCGTTGGCCGCCCAATTCGGACGGCACCTCTGCGCGAAGTTCAATTTTATCGGACATGCTCAGACTAGGCGTGGCACAGCCTTTGGTTTCGGCTGCGCGCTTGTGGTTAAATACGGCGTCTTTTGCCCCGAGGCTTTCAACGGGGCGCTCATCATAACAGGACGGCCCCGCCCAAGACAGCGGCCGTCATAGGGACGCAAGCCGCCATGCAAGTGAAACACCTGCTGCTGATCGCCATCCTCGCCATGACTGCTGCTTGCTCGTCAACAAAGGAAGTCGTCGACGAAAACCTGAGCGAAGTCGAGTTGTACCAACTGGCTCAGAAAGACTTGGACAACAATAGCTACACCAGCGCCACAGCGAAGCTGAAGGCACTGGAGTCGCGCTATCCGTTCGGCCGCTACGCCGACCAGGCCCAACTCGAGCTGATCTACGCCAACTACAAGAACGCCGAGCCGGAAGCTGCCAAGTCCGCCGCCGAGCGTTTCATCCGTCTGCACCCACAGCATCCGAACGTCGACTACGCCTACTACATGAAGGGCCTGACCTCGTTCGACCAGGATGTTGGCCTGCTGGCGCGATTCCTGCCGCTGGACATGACCAAGCGTGACCCGGGCGCTGCCCGCGACTCCTATAACGAGTTCGCGCAGTTGACCAGCCGTTACCCCAACAGCCGCTACGCCCCGGACGCCAAGCAGCGCATGATTTACCTGCGCAACCTGCTGGCCTCTTACGAAATCCACGTAGCGCACTACTACCTGACCCGTCAGGCCTACGTAGCCGCCGCCAACCGTGGCCGCTATGTGGTGGAGAACTTCCAGGAAACCCCTTCGGTGGGTGACGGCCTGGCCGTCATGACCGAGGCCTACCAGCGTCTGCACCTGGACGAACTGGCCAGCACCAGCCTGGAAACCCTCAAGCTCAACTACCCGGATCACCCCAGCCTGAAAGACGGCCAGTTCGTGCCTCAGGTTGACGAAGCGGACAACCGTTCGTGGCTGAGCAAGTACACCCTGGGCCTGATCGAATCCCGCCCACCGTTGCCGCCGGGCGAAACCCGCGCCAACCAGGACGTGCAGAAGCAGTACCAGGACGCCAAGGATGCCATTCCTTCGGACCTCAAGCCCCACGACGAGAACGGCGACGTGATCGAAGAAGAAGCCCCACAGGCGCTGGGCGACAATCAGGACCGCTCGTGGTTCAGCTACATGACCTTTGGCGTGTTCGACTGATCCGTTGACGCAACGCAAAAGGGAGCCCTTCGGGGCTCCCTTTTTTGTGGGTACGTGTTATTGCGCTGTGCGCCTGTCGCGTCCTTGGCTAAACTGCCGCATTCCTTGTCGAGAAACTACCTGCCATGCTTCGTCTTCTGTTCTGGATTGCCGTTATTGCTGCCGCGGTATGGTTGTGGCGTAAATTCAAAAGCCCGGTCGCCAAACAGCAGCGTACCCGCGAGCCCGGCGCAGCGCTGATGGTACGCTGCGCTCACTGCGGCGTGCACCTGCCGCAGGACCGCGCGCTCAGCGTGCGCCAGGAGTGGTACTGCAGCCAGGCGCATTTGGAGCAAGGGCCAAAGTCTATCCAGCGTTGATCCGACCTTCGGGCGCGTAAGGCACCGGGTCGATGATCGGTGCACGGTTCAGCAACAAGTCGGAAAACAACTGGCAGGACGCCGGTGCCAACACCAAGCCGTTGCGGTAGTGCCCGCAGTTGAGCCACAACCCTTGATAACCCGGCACCTGACCGATATAGGGAATGCCTTCCGGCGAGCCTGGCCGCAAACCGGCCCAGTGCCCGACCACCTCAGCGTCTGCCAGGGCCGGAATCAGCTCCACCGCTGAAGCCTTCAGACTCTCCAACGCACTTGCTGTCGGCGTCTTGTCGAACCCCTGATGTTCCAGGGTGCTGCCGATCAGGATATGCCCGTCGCGCCGAGGGATTGCATAACGCCCCTTGGCCAGCACCATGCTCGACAGGAAGTTCGAAGCACACTTGTACAGGATCATCTGCCCCTTGACCGGCTCCACCGGCAGCACAAGCCCCAGAGTGCCAAGCAACTCACCGCTCCACGCTCCCGCCGCCAATACGACATGATCACCCCGGACCGGCCCTTCCGTCGTCTTCACACCAACGACATTGCCATCATCCAGAATAAAACCGTTCACTTGGCACTGTTCGTGGACGGTCACGCCAGGTAGCGCCAACAGCGCCGCCTTGAGGGATTTGACCAGGCGCGGGTTGCGCACGTTGGCCACGTCCGCCATATAGACGGCCTGGGAGTACCCGCCGCCCAGCGCGGGCACGGCATCATGGGCGACAGACACCTCGACCTTGCTCAGAGGTCGGCTTTCACGGGCGGCCCAGGCCAACGCCTCGGCTTCGTCGTCCAGGTCCAGCCAGTAAAGGCCGGTGGTGTGAACCTCCGGATCGACGCCCGTGGCGGCAAACAGCCGTTCAGCCAATTGCGGATAAAAATCCTGGGACCAATGGGCCAGCGCAGTCACCGCCGGGCTGTAGCGCCATGGATACAGCGGCGAAACAATGCCACCTCCGGCCCAGGATGACTCCTGCCCCACACCCGCGCGCTCCAGCAGCACCACCGCCTGACCTTGGGTTGCCAGGTTGTACGCCGTCAACAAACCGATGACTCCGCCACCGACGATCACAACTTGCTGTTGCTTAACCATCATTTGATCCAGCCGATAAATAGGAACGGGCACACCCGGCGCCCAATCGTCCAGCACTCTCATCATTGCCCCCAGCACATCTGGCGCGACATATCAGACGCCGCGCCCGGATTGCTACGCGCCCCGGCACTGGTCAGGCTGAAGTCACCGCAGGCATCGCCGGCCATACCTGCATCGGCAATCGGCGCGGCAATCAGATGGAAATCCTGAGGGTTCAATGCAGCGGTGATTCTATAGCGATCATTGCCCGCGCTGACGCCACTGGCGTCAATATAAGTACCGTTGCGCGTATAAAAGCGCTCCAAGTGCTGGGCCTGCTCAGTCAGCAGCGCGACAATTTGCGCACGATAGACCTTATTCACGTAGCCGGCGTACCTGGGGTAAGCGATCCCGGCCAGAAACGCGATAATCGCCACGGCGATCAGTAACTCGATCAGGGTGAAACCCAGGCTGTCCTTGCCCATTTCGCTACTCCTTATTGAAGTTGCCGCCATGCCACTCGCCGAAATCGCGAGCCGCCCTCCTCTTCTACCCTCGCATACACGGTCTCCAACACTGCGCGCGACCGCCCACTGAGCCCGACGGCTGTCACGCGATATAACTCGACCGTCGCCTGTGGTGGAAAATTCGCCATGCCGGTACCAGCCCCCAGGGATTGAACACCGTAAACCCCGAAGTCGAAGGCAATCCAAGTGACTGCCGACGTTGGATTCGTCCCGGCACCAATCACTGAAAAGGCTTCATCAGGCGGCGCACAGCGCGTGATCGACTGGCACCTCGGCATTGCCGCCCCCGTTCGCTGCACGTCCCGCTCTCCCAACCTCAAGCCACTCTCGGCACTCTGGTGTGACCTGTTGCGATGCCAGAGGCTGCCCGTAACTTTTTGCTGGGTCACCGCCTCCTGCATCGACGACACGCCAATCAACGACAACAGCAGCACAAAGACCAGGCTGATCAGCAAAACCATGCCCGCCTGCCGAGCAGAAAAGCCTTCAACGAGCATCATGAACGCCCTATCCCAGACGATTTCGCAGCGCTGCGACGACGCTGTAGGTTTGGTCTTTGACACGCCGCGCAGGGTCTTGCAGCGTCATGCGAATGCGCACGCTGCGGATCAAGCCTTCGTCTGCAGGGCTGGCGTCGTAGCGCACCACCTCGGCCGATTCCAACTTAGCGGCCACACCGAAACTGATATCGAATGCAAGAACGTTGTCCACCAGCACCGACTTGGCGGGCGCAGCGGGGGTGCTCACCTTCAACTGACCGGTCTCGAAGATGTAGGTCAGTTGGCGTATCGCAAAACGAATCTGCCCAGGCATCGGTGTCGGCGAACTCCCCGCATAGGCGTGGGCGCTGCGGACGCAGTCGGACAGTACCGTCCAATCAGGCTTGCCACCCTGCCCGCCGATATCCGCAGTGACCAGCGTCAGCGAAGTCGATCCAGCGCCAGCACTCCAGGTCACGGGCCGATAAAACGCCGGCGGGGCGTTCTCGATAAAGGTCGGGGCCAAACACCCCAGCATTCCGACCTGCCGAATATCCTGGATCATTTTGCTCAGCACAAAGCGTGCATCGTCCTGCAGCAACATGGCCGCCTGCTGACTGGCGTGAGTCGCTCGGGAACTGATCAACACCTGACTCGCCCCAAGCAACAGCACCAGCCCTAAAGCCAGGGCGAGCAACACTTCCAGCAGACTGAAACCTCGAACCCGGTACGTCATTGCGTCACTCCAGGCTCGGCGGCAATACGACTGGTCAGGGTGAACGTTTGCCGCGCACCGGGGGTATTAGTGCCCCTGTCGTCGTCCCAACTGATGCTGACGGTGATTTCGTCGGCATGCATCGCCACCGCGCCTTTGGCGCTCTCTCCGGCGAAGCCTAGGAGATTGGCCTCGAAATCGTGCAGGTCGAGGTCACGCACGCTTGACGTGGCGGTACTGGCCGGAACTCGCTGAGTTCTCCCCCACTGGTAATCGGCGCCGGAATTGGCGCGGACGCGGTCAAGCATGTCGTAGGCAATGAAACTGGCCTGGCTGGTCATTCTCGAGCTGTCGGTGTACTTGAGCGCGTTGAGCTGAAGCACCGCTGAACCTAAAAGCCCCACGCTTAGAACCAGCAACGCCACCAGCACCTCTATCAGCGTCGCTCCGATCTGGTGTCGGGGCAATGGGCAGGCAAAACAAGTGTTGAGGCTGGCAAGCATTACCGTCGTCATCCGTGTCGAGGGCCAAAAAAACAGGCAAAGCCTGCTGTGCGACCCAAGACTAGCGTCGGTTTTTCGCCCGCGCTGTTCGCGGAACAAAGGGAAATACTTTGGACATGAAGGCCATCATTCAGCGCCTCAATCCAGGCGCTATACCTTTGACTGCGACGAATTTTGACCTGCGTCCACGGAGGGACAATCCATGCGCCAACGAGGCTTCACGTTGCTGGAACTGCTGCTGGGGCTGGTGTTGAGTGGCATTCTGGCGCATCTGGCAGTGCCCGGCTTCAAGCAGATGCTGGAGTCGCAACAACGACAGAGCGCAGCACAATCACTGGCGAGCGGACTGCGACTGGCCCGCACTGAAGCCATCGCGCGCAACAGAGCGGTGATCATTCATGCGCTCAATGATGATTGGAGCCAGGGCTGGCGGGTGATCGTGGATATCAGCGGGCGCGGTGACCAGGACGATGACAACCCAGTGGTGCTGGAGCATCAGCGCAGCAGTCGCGTACCGATAGTCGGCAATGGGCCGGTCAAGAGCCAGGTACGTTTCAGTGGGTTGGGCGAGCCGGTATTTGCAGGTGGCGGCTTCCGGGCGGGGACGGTGCATGTGTGCGCGACGGACACGGCGCAGAGTGTCCACCAGATAGTGCTGGCACCCAGTGGGCGCATCAGCCTGCGCAGCGATAACGCGGAGCAGGCCTTATGCCGCACAGACGCCGACGCTCTGGCACTCAGAGCAGCGAACGAACCCGCAGCTCCTTGGGCATGGAGAACGTGATGTTCTCTTCACGACCGGCCAATTCATCGGCGCCGGTGGCACCCCAGGCATGCAACTGCTGGATGACGCCACGCACCAGCACTTCCGGGGCCGAAGCACCTGCCGTGATGCCTATGCGCTGAACGCCATCGAACCAGCTGCGCTGCATGTCTTCGGCGCCGTCGATCAGGTACGCCGGTGTCGCCATGCGCTCCGCCAGCTCACGCAGGCGGTTGGAGTTGGAGCTGTTAGGGCTGCCGACCACCAACACCACATCGCACTCATCAGCCAGTTGCTTGACCGCATCCTGGCGGTTTTGCGTGGCGTAGCAGATGTCGTCTTTACGCGGTCCACCGATCGCCGGGAAGCGTGTGCGTAGCGCATCGATTACGCGGCTGGTGTCGTCCATGGACAAGGTGGTCTGGGTCACGAAGGCCAGACGATCCGGGTTGTGCACCTGGAGGTTCGCGACGTCTTTTTCGTCTTCCACCAGGTAGATCGCACCGCCATTACTGGCGTCGTACTGGCCCATGGTGCCTTCCACTTCGGGGTGACCGGCATGGCCGATCAGGATGCACTCTCGGCCGTCGCGACTGTAGCGCGCCACTTCGATATGCACCTTGGTGACCAGCGGGCACGTCGCATCAAAGACTTTCAGGCCACGGCCCGCCGCTTCGGTACGCACGGCCTGGGAAACACCGTGGGCACTGAAGATAACGATAACGTCGTCCGGCACCTGGTCCAGCTCTTCGACAAAGATGGCACCGCGCGCGCGCAGGTCCTCGACCACAAACTTGTTGTGCACCACTTCATGACGCACATAGATCGGCGGGCCGAAGACTTCCAGGGCACGGTTGACGATTTCGATCGCCCGGTCCACGCCGGCGCAGAAGCCACGGGGGTTGGCGAGTTTGATTTGCATGCTGTGCCTCGTGTCTTTGTGGGAGCTGCAAGCCAGCTCCCACACAAGCCGGTACTGTTCGTCAGATCGCTTTAACGTCGATGATTTCAACGTCAAACGTCAAGGTTTTACCGGACAACGGGTGATTGAAGTCGATGGTCACCTGGGTGTCATCGAAGTTTTTGACGACACCCGGCAGCTCGGTATTCGCCGCATCGTTGAAGATCACCAACAGGCCTTCAGACAGGTCCATGTCCTGGAACTGCGAACGCGGGATGATCTGTACGTTTTGCGGGTTGGGCTGGCCAAACGCGTTTTCCGGCAGGATCTGCAGGGTGCGCTTGTCGCCCGCCTTGAAACCGAAGAGCGCGGCTTCGAACCCCGGCAGCAGGTTGCCATCGCCGACCTTGAAGGTCGCCGGGGCTTTGTCGAACGTGCTGTCGACCGTGTCGCCATTCTCCAGGCGCAGTGCGAAATGCAAGGTGACTTCCGTGTTCTGGCCGATGCGTTGCTCAACCAATACCTGATCAGTCATTGACGGTCTCTCCGGTTTTCTTACTTTTGAACATATCCAGCGCCAGCATGATTGCACCGACGGTGATTGCGCTGTCAGCAAAATTGAACGCCGGGAAGTAATGGCGGTTCTGCCAATGCACCAGAATGAAGTCGATCACGTGGCCCAGGGCAATGCGGTCGTACAGGTTACCCAGCGCACCGCCCAGCACCAGCGCCAGGGCGATGGCCAGCCAGGTGTCATCACGGCCCAGGCGCTTGAGCCAGACCACCAATACCGCGCTGACCACCAGCGCGATAACGGCGAACAGCCAGCGCTGCCAGCCACCGCCATCAGCGAGGAAGCTGAACGCGGCGCCGGTGTTGTAGGCCAGGGTCCAGCTGAAGTAATCCGGGATCACCACGATTTGCTGGAACATTTGCAGGGAGCCCTCGAAGTGAGCCTTGCTGACCTGGTCAATGACCAGCACCAGCACACTCAGCACGAGCCAGCCCAGACGTCCGAAACGACCGGCATTAGGCATAGTGGCGAACCTCGCCGTCACCGCTGATGTTGTCGACGCAACGCCCGCAGATTTCCGGATGCTCGGGGTTCACGCCAACGTCTTCACGGCAGTGCCAGCAGCGGGCGCACTTAGGGAAGGCTGACTTGACCACTTTGAGCTTGAGGCCCGGTACTTCGGTGACCACCGCATCCGCCGGTGCCTGGGCGAATGGCGCCAGGCTCGCGGTGGAGGTGATCAGCACGAAGCGCAGTTCATTGCTCAGCTTGGCCAGGTCAGCGGTCAGGCCTTCTTCGGCAAACAGGGTGACTTCGGCCTGCAGGTTGCCACCGACGGCCTTGGCCGCACGCTGGACTTCCAGTTCCTTGTTCACCGCGACCTTGACGGCCATCACGCCTTCCCAGTACTCGCGACCCAGTTCGAAGTCGGCCGGCAATTCGGTCAGGCCTTCGTACCAGGTATTGAGCATCACCGATTCGTTACGCTCGCCCGGCAGGTATTCCCACAGTTCGTCGGCGGTGAACGCCAGGATCGGTGCGATCCAGCGCACCAGCGCCTCAGAGATGTGATAAAGCGCGGTCTGCGCGGAACGGCGCGCCTTGCTGTTGGCTGCGGTGGTGTACTGGCGATCCTTGATGATATCGAGGTAGAAACCACCCAACTCCTGCACACAGAAGTTGTGGATCTTCGAGTAGACGTTCCAGAAACGGTATTCGCCGTAGTGCTCCTGCAACTCGCGCTGCAGCAACAGGGTGCGGTCCACGGCCCAACGGTCCAGGGCGAGCATGTCTTCGGCCGGCAGGATGTCGGTGGCCGGGTTAAAGCCGGTCAGATTCGACAGCAGGAAGCGTGCGGTATTACGGATACGACGATAGGCATCGGCGCTGCGGGCCAGGATCTGGTCCGATACGGCGATTTCGCCCGAGTAGTCGGTAGACGCGACCCACAGACGCATGATGTCAGCGCCCAGCGTGTCGTTGATCTTCTTCGGCTCGATCACGTTTTTCAGCGATTTGGACATCTTGCGGCCCGTCTCGTCGACGGTAAAACCGTGAGTCAAGAGTTCGCGGTACGGTGCGTGGTCGTCGATGGCGCAACCGGTCAGCAACGAGGAGTGGAACCAGCCGCGGTGCTGGTCCGAACCTTCCAGGTACAGGTCGGCACGCGGGCCGGTCTCGTGGCCCATCGGGTGCGAGCCGCGCAGTACGTGCCAGTGGGTGGTGCCCGAGTCAAACCAGACGTCGAGGGTGTCGCTGATCTTGTCGTACTGCGGTGCTTCGTCGCCCAGCAATTCGGCGGCGTCCAGCTTGAACCAGGCTTCGATGCCTTCCTGCTCGACGCGTTGGGCCACGACTTCCATCAACTCGACGGTACGTGGGTGCAGCTCGCCGCTTTCCTTGTTCAGGAAGAACGGGATCGGCACGCCCCAGTTACGCTGGCGGGAGATGCACCAGTCGGGACGGTTGGCGATCATCGAGTGCAGGCGCGCCTGGCCCCAGGCCGGTACGAACTTGGTGTCTTCGATGGCCTTGAGCGAGCGGACACGCAGGGTCTCGCCGCTGGCCGGTTCTTTGTCCATGCCGATAAACCACTGCGCGGTGGCGCGATAGATCAGCGGGGTCTTGTGGCGCCAGCAGTGCATGTAGCTGTGCTTGATGGTGTCGGTCTGCATCAGCGCACCGACTTCACGCAGTTTGTCGATGATCGGCTGGTCGGCTTTGAAGATGAACTGACCGCCGAAGAACTCCAGCGATGGCACGTAGACGCCATTGCTTTGAACCGGGTTGATGATGTCATCGTTGACCAGGCCGTACTTCTTGCAGATCACGAAGTCGTCCACGCCATAGGCGGGCGAGCAGTGAACCACGCCGGTCCCCGAACCCAGCTCGACGTAGTCGGCCAGGTAAACCGGCGACAGACGGTCGTAGAACGGGTGACGGAAGTTGATCAGTTCCAGTGCCGCGCCAGTGGTGGTGGCGATCACCGAGCCTTGCAGCTCGTAACGCGCCAGGCACGCCTCGACCATTTCTTCGGCCAGCACCAGCAGGCGGTCGCCCACGTCGACCAGGGCGTAGGTGAACTCAGGGTGCACGTTCAGCGCCTGGTTGGCGGGGATGGTCCACGGGGTGGTGGTCCAGATCACGATGGCGGCCGGCTTGGCCAGGCTTGCCAGGCCGAACGCCTGGGCCAGCTTGGCGTCGTCGGCGATCGGGAAGGCCACGTCGATGGTCGACGACTTCTTGTCTTCGTACTCGACTTCCGCTTCAGCCAGGGCCGAACCGCAGTCGAAGCACCAGTTCACGGGCTTGAGGCCCTTGAACACGAAACCGCCTTTGACGATTTCGGCCAAAGCGCGGATTTCACCGGCCTCGTTCTTGAAATTCATGGTCTTGTACGGGTTGTCCCAGTCGCCCAGCACACCCAGGCGGATGAACTCGGACTTCTGCCCTTCGATCTGCTCGGTGGCGTAGGCACGGCACAGTTCGCGGGTTTTATCGGCGCCCAGGTTCTTGCCGTAGGTGACTTCGACCTTGTGTTCGATCGGCAGGCCGTGGCAGTCCCAACCCGGAACATAGGGCGCGTCGAAGCCCGAAAGGGTTTTCGAACGCAGGATCATGTCCTTGAGGATCTTGTTCAGCGCATGACCGATGTGAATCGTGCCGTTGGCATAAGGAGGGCCGTCGTGCAGGACGAATTTCGGACGATCCTTGCCAATTTCGCGCAACTTTCCGTACAGGCCAATACTGTCCCAGCGCTGCAGGATCTGCGGTTCGCGCTGTGGCAGGCCGGCCTTCATTGGGAAGGCGGTGTCCGGAAGGTTTAGCGTGGCTTTATAGTCGGTCATTTAAGGCTCTTCGGTTAGCGGT
Organism: Pseudomonas sp. EYE_354; assembly: GCF_023148575.1. NCBI lineage: Bacteria > Pseudomonadati > Pseudomonadota > Gammaproteobacteria > Pseudomonadales > Pseudomonadaceae > Pseudomonas > Pseudomonas sp. EYE_354. Next base: position 76,283 of record NZ_JAHXNQ010000001.1, on the reverse strand, counting down.
GGGCGCTAGGTGCGGCTAGTGCACGGGCGGCGGCGACATCCGCATTGATCGCCGTTTTCAACGCCTCAAGGGAGGCGAAACGCTGCTCTTCACGCAGCTTCTGGTGGAAAACCACCGTCAAACGCCGGTCATATAAATCACCGGCAAAATCCAAAAGGTGAACTTCCAGGTGGGCCTTGCCATCACCTGCAACCGTTGGCCTGACGCCTATGTTGGCGACTCCCGGCCACGACTGGCCGTCGATGTCGACGCTCACCAGGTAAACCCCGGTCAGCGGCACACGACGGCGCTTGAGTTGCACGTTGGCGGTTGGCGTGCCCAATTGGCGCGCCAGCTTCTGGCCGTGCAATACCCGCCCGGCAATGCGGAACGGGCGGCCGAGCAAGCGCTCGGCACAGGCAAAGTCGGCAGCGGCCAGGGCGTTACGCACCTGGGTACTGCTCACGCGCAGACCGTCCAGTTCAACGGTTTGCGCGGCTTCGACGGTAAACCCCTGGGTGACGCCGGCGCGTTGCAGGAATTCGAAATCCCCAACCCGGTCGCAGCCAAAACGGAAGTCGTCACCGACCTCCAAATGTTGTACGCCCAGGCCATCGACCAGGATACGGTCGACGAACTCGGCGGCGCTGAGGCTTTGCAGGCGCTGGTTGAAAGCCAGGCAGAGCACGCGGTCTACACCTTCTTCAGCCAGCAGTTGCAGCTTGTCCCGCAGGCGGGCCAGACGGGCCGGCGCCGTTTCCGGGGTGAAATATTCCCGCGGCTGCGGCTCAAAAATCACCACGCAGCTAGGTACGCTCAACTCGACCGCACGCTCGCGCAGCCGGGCCAGAATAGCCTGGTGACCACGGTGAACACCGTCAAAGTTGCCAATAGTGGCGACGCAGCCCCGATGCTCGGGGCGCAGGTTGTGGAGACCTCGAACCAGCTGCATAACGCGCTTCTTGCTCATAAAGTGGTCGATTATAACCACACCCGGCCCCGGACGACAGGCAACAGCGCAGGGCAAATGGATCGAATCGATAAAACTGCCGCTTTATCGCGGCAAACTCTCTAACCCAGCGACTTGCGATTGAAGTCCCGCAGGCGGAACCCCTGAAGCAGCAACATCCCGAAGTACACCACCACGCCGGCGGCGACCAGTACGCCCAGACGCATGAAGCGCTCCAGCATGTGGCCCTCGTCCCAGGCGGGCATCAGGTGCATCAGGCCGAGCAACACGGCCGACATCATGCCCACCGCCACCAGCAGTTTCAGGGCAAACAGGCCCCAGCCCGGCTGCGGCTGGTACATCTGCTGCTTGCGCAACTGATAAAACAGCAGACCCGCGTTGATACAGGCGCCGGCACTGATCGCCAAGGCCAGACCGGCGTGGGCCAGCGGACCGATGAACACCAGGTTGAGCAGTTGCGTGACGATCAGGGTGAAAATCGCGATTTTGACCGGCGTGCGGATGTTCTGCTGCGCGTAAAAACCTGGCGCCAGCACTTTGATCACGATGATCCCGAGCAGTCCGACGGAATAGGCGACCAGCGCGTGCTGCGTCATCAATGCATCATGGGCGTCGAACTGCCCGTACTGGAACAGCGACACCGTCAGCGGTTCGGCCAGGATCCCCAGGGCCAGGGCACACGGCAACACCAGAACGAAGCACAGGCGCAGGCCCCAATCGAGGATGCGCGAATATTCCTGGCGGTCCTTGCTCGCGTAGGTGCGCGCCAGGGTCGGCAGCAAAATGGTGCCGAGGGCCACACCGAGCACGCCCGAAGGCAACTCCATCAGTCGATCGGCGTAGTACATCCACGACACCGAGCCCGACACCAGCAGCGAGGCGAACGCGGTGTTGATGATCAGGGAGATTTGGCTCACCGACACACCCAGGATCGCCGGCAGCATGTTGCGCATGACCCGCCAGACGCCGGTGTCCTTGAGGTTCAGGCGCGGCAGCACCAGCATGCCGATCTTTTTCAGGTGTGGCAGTTGGTAAAGCAGTTGCGCCAGGCCACCGGCCAACACGGCCCAGCCCAGGGCCATCACCGGTGGATCGAAGTACGGCGTGAGGAACAGCGCAAAGATAATCATGCTGACGTTCAGCAGGGTCGGCACGAACGCCGGCACCGAAAAACGGTTCCAGGTATTGAGAATCGCCCCGGCCAGGGAGGACAGGGAAATCAGCAATATATAAGGAAAGGTCACCCGCAACAGATCGGTGGTCAGCGCAAACTTTTCCGGTGTATTGGCAAAGCCCGGGGCCGTGGCCCAGATCACCCACGGTGCGGCGAGCATGCCGATGAGGGTCACCAGCATCAATACCAGGGTCAGCAGGCCCGACACGTAGGCAATGAAGGTGCGGGTCGCCTCCTCTCCCTGCTGGGTCTTGTACTCGGCCAGAATCGGCACGAACGCCTGGGAAAATGCCCCCTCGGCAAAGATGCGCCGCAGCAGATTGGGCAATTTAAACGCGATAAAGAAGGCATCCGTGGCCATGCTGGCGCCAAAAATGCGCGCCAGCAGGGTGTCACGCACGAACCCCAAAACCCGCGAGATCATTGTGATAGAGCTGACGGCGGCCAACGATTTGAGCAGATTCATTGAAAGAGTTTGCGCCTATAGATAAAGAGCAGGCGAACAACGCGCCCACTTATGCGATACTGCGCGCCTGCAACAGCACAGAGCCAAAGCTCGCGAGTTTACAGGTCAAGCGCCGGAAATAAATCACCCGCCTCTTCAGATCGACCACTCAGCAGTTCGCATCAGCCGCCCTTGACAACACATCAAGTCATCGGCATGATTCGCGGCCTATTTTGTTTGCTATTTCCTAAAAAGTCTTTCGAGGAGCTCGACGGTGGCCAACACACCTTCCGCCAAAAAACGTGCAAAACAGGCTGAGAAGCGTCGCAGCCACAACGCCAGCCTGCGTTCCATGGTTCGTACCTACATCAAGAATGTAGTAAAAGCCATCGACACCAAAGACGCTGAAAAAGCTCAAGCAGCTTACGTTCTGGCTGTGCCAGTTATCGACCGTATGGCCGATAAAGGCATCATCCACAAGAACAAGGCCGCTCGTCATAAGAGCCGCCTGAATGGCCACATCAAGGCTCTGAGCGTTGCTGCTGCAGCCTAAGTGGTAACAACTGCAACGCGACCCAGGTTGCGAAACAGTTAAGAAATGCCCCGTACCGAAAGGTCCGGGGCATTTTTGTTTGGGCTCTGAAAGTACCAGCCTCTTCTAAGATGGCCGCCCGCCACAGAAAACAGGCAAAAAAACGCCCCGAACAGGTCGGGGCGTTTTTGCTACCGCTTGATCAAAACATCGATCAATGGTGATGACCACCTTCACCGTGGACGTGGCCGTGAGCCACTTCTTCCTGGGAAGCGTCGCGAATGGCAACGATCTTAACCTGGAAGTTCAGGCGCTGACCTGCCAGAGGGTGGTTGCCGTCGACAGTCACGTCGTCGCCGTCCAGATCACGGATGGTGACGATCTGCATTTGGCCGTCCGGCGCGGAAGCGTGGAACTGCATACCCACTTCCAGCTCGTCGACGCCTTCGAACATGCTGCGGCTCAAAGTGCTGACCAGTTCAGCAGAGTATTCGCCGTAGGCATCTTCAGGTTCTACGGCAACAGTCAGTTCATCACCAACCACTTTGCCTTCCAGGGCCTTTTCCAGGCCTGGGATGATATTGCCTGCGCCTTGCAGGTAGACCAGCGGCGCGCCGCCGGCGGAGCTGTCGATGACCTCACCAGCGTCGTTGGTCAGGGTATAGTCGATGGAGACAGCCTTGTTAGCGGCGATCGTCATGGGGCGAGACCTTTTGCATAAGAATGAAGAACGGACAAGTCTAAACAAGGATTTGCCCGAAAGCGAACGGAACCCGGACAGACGGGGCCGATCAACGGTCACGATCGTCGGTTTTCATCAGGATGCAGATAAGCACTGGGTGGCCGAGCTGTCCTGTGGCCATACCCAGCACTTGCGCCACCAGCCGCCGTGGCAGTCTCGCGCCTGGGTGCTCGACCCCGCACAACGCCAGGAAAAAATAGGCCAGCCCTTTAACTGCGGCTGGTGTACGCAAGCGCGTGAATAGCGATAACCTTGGCGACTGATTCCCGGTAGGCACTCAGCCATAGAGTGCCACCGAAGCCATGCACCTCCAGAGAATTCGCATGCAGACTTTTTTTATCGCGCCCACCGATTTTGGTGTGGGTCTGACCTCCATCAGCCTTGGGCTGGTGCGTACCCTTGAGCGGGCCGGACTGAAAGTCGGTTTTTTCAAGCCGATTGCCCAGCCACACCCGGGCGATACCGGCCCCGAACGCTCCACCGAACTGGTGGCACGCACCCACGGCCTGAAACCTCCACAGCCCCTGGGCCTGGCCCACGTTGAGCGGATGCTCGGCGACGGCCAGCTCGATGAACTGCTCGAAGAAATCATCACGCTGTACCAGCAGGCGGCCGTCGGCAAGGACGTGCTGATCGTCGAAGGCATGGTGCCCACCCGCAACGCCAGCTACGCGGCACGGGTCAACCTGCACCTGGCAAAGAGCCTGGATGCGGAAGTGATTTTGGTCTCGGCGCCGGAAAACGAAGTGCTCACCGAACTCTCCGGCCGTGTGGAATTGCAGGCCCAACTGTTCGGCGGTCCAAAAGACCCGAAAGTACTCGGCGTGATCCTCAACAAGGTGCGCACCGAAGAAAGCATGGAAGCGTTCTCCGCACGCCTTAAAGAGCATTCGCCCCTGCTGCGCAGTGGTGATTTCCGCCTGCTTGGCTGCATTCCTTATCAACCGGAACTCAACGCACCGCGCACCCGCGACGTGGCCGACCTGATGGGCGCGCAGATCCTCAATGCCGGTGACTACGAAACCCGGCGCATGACCAAAATCATCATCTGTGCCCGCACCATGCGCAATACCGTGGAGCTGCTCAAGCCCGGCGTGCTGGTGGTAACCCCCGGCGACCGCGACGACATCATCCTCGCCGTCAGCCTCGCCGCGATCAACGGCGTGCCCCTGGCCGGCCTGCTGCTGACCAGCGACACCCTGCCCGACCCGCGCATCATGGACCTGTGCCGCGGCGCGTTCCAAGCGGGCTTGCCGGTGCTGTCGGTGAGCACCGGCTCGTACGAGACCGCCAATCTGCTCAACAACCTGAACAAGGAAATCCCCATCGATGACCGCGAGCGTGCCGAGATCATCACCGATTTCGTCGCCAGCCACCTCGATGCGCGCTGGCTGCACCAGCGTTGCGGCACGCCACGGGAAATGCGTCTGTCGCCGGCGGTGTTCCGCTACCAATTGATCCAGCGTGCCCAGGCCGCCAACAAGCGCATCGTGCTGCCCGAAGGCAGCGAGCCGTTGACCGTACAAGCCGCCGCCATTTGCCAGGCTCGTGGCATCGCACGCTGCGTGTTGCTGGCCAAGCCTGCAGATGTGGAAGCGGTCGCTCGCGCCCAGGGCATTGAATTGCCCGAAGGACTGGAGATTCTCGACCCGGACCTGATCCGCCAGCGCTATGTCGAGCCAATGGTCGCGCTGCGCAAGAGCAAGAGCCTCAACGCGCCGATGGCCGAGCAGCAACTGGAAGACACCGTGGTGATCGCCACCATGATGCTCGCGCTGGATGAGGTCGATGGACTGGTGTCCGGGGTTATCCACTCCACCGCCAATACCATCCGCCCTGCCCTGCAACTGATCAAGACCGCGCCGGGCTGCACCCTGGTGTCGTCGGTGTTCTTCATGCTGTTCCCCGAGCAGGTGCTGGTATACGGAGACTGCGTGATGAACCCGCACCCGAGCGCGGCGGAGCTGGCAGAAATCGCCCTGCAAAGCGCCGACTCGGCAGCGGCGTTCGGCATCATCCCGCGCGTGGCGATGATCAGCTATTCCAGCGGCGACTCGGCCAGCGGCGAGGAAGTGGAAAAAGTCCGCGAAGCCACGCTGCTGGCCCATGAACAGCAAAGCTCGCTGCTGATCGACGGCCCGCTGCAATACGACGCCGCCGCCAACGAAAACGTCGCGCGGCAGTTGGCGCCCAACAGCCAGGTGGCGGGCAAGGCCACCGTGTTCGTGTTCCCCGACCTGAACACCGGCAACACCACTCACAAAGCCGTGCAACGCAGCGCCGACTGCGTCAGCCTCGGGCCGATGCTCCAGGGCCTGCGTAAACCGGTCAACGACCTGCCGCGTGGCGCCCAGGTGGACGACATCGTGTACACCATCGCGCTGACTGCGATCCAAGCCGCCAACCGACCTATGGATATCTAAATGCTGGCTTTTCTACCTGCCGCCGTGCGCGGCGTGATCGCGTCGTTGCTGTTGGCGCTGAACACGATCCTGCTGTGCTCGTTCCTGTTTATTGTCGCGTTGTTTAAAGCGTTGCCGTTTGCCAAGCGCTTCAGCGAATGGCTGATGAACCACACCCACGAAGCCTGGGTCACCAACAACAAGGGCTGGATGAACCTGGTGCAACGCACGCACTGGCACCTCAAGGGTCTTGAGGGCCTGGACTATCAGCACTCGTACCTGGTGACCAGCAACCACCAGAGCTGGGTCGACATCATGGTGCTGCAATACGTGCTCAATCGGCGCATCCGCCCGCTGAAGTTTTTTCTCAAGCAGGAACTGATCTGGGTCCCGGTGATTGGCCTGGCGTGGTGGGCGCTGGGCTTTCCGTTCATGAAGCGCTACACCAAGGCCTACCTGGAGAAACACCCCGAGAAGAAAGGCAAAGACCTGGAAACCACGCGCAAGACCTGTGCGAAGTTTCGCGACAACCCGGTGGGCATTTTCAACTTTGCCGAAGGCACGCGGTTCACCCCTGGCAAGCATGCGCAGCAGAAATCGCCCTTTCGCTACCTGCTTAAGCCCAAGGCCGGTGGAATCGCGTTTGTGCTGGATGCCATGGGCGAGCAACTGAAGTCACTGGTCAACGTGACCATCCACTACCCTGCCGGGCGCCCAGGTTATTGGGATTTGCTGTGCGGCAAGGTGAAAGACGTGGTGGTGCAGTTTGAAGAAGTGCAGATCCCGGCCGAGTTCATTGGCAAAAATTATGAGCAGGATGGGGAATATCGGCTGGCGTTCCAGGGGTGGATTAACCGGCTGTGGGAAGACAAGGATGCGTTGCTGGACAGCCTGCACACGCAATACCCCGGCAGTCGCTGATCACCCCGCCCACATTTGAGCGAGTTACTTTCAAACTCCCGCAAAAAAGCCCGCCACCGAATAATCAGTGGCGGGCTCTCATCTTGTAGCTTGTAGCTTAAATCTTGCCGCTGACCCGCAACAGTTCCAGCACTTGCTTGACGCATTCGTCCAGCGACAGGGCCTGGGTGTCGAGCACCAGATCGGCAGTCAACGGCACGTCGTACGGGAAGGACTCGCCAGGAATGTTATCCCCGCCGGCCGCATACAAGCCTTGCGGGTCACGTTCGGCACACACCAGCGGCGACGCTTGCACGTACACGGTCAGCAGACGGTCGCTGCCAATCAGCGCCTTGGCCTGTTCACGGCCTTCGGCATCCGGGGCGACGAACGCCGCCAGCGTCAGCAGGCCGGCTTCGTTGAACTGGCGCGCCACGTGAGCAGCACGACGCCAGTTCTCGGTACGTCCGGCACGGTCCTGGGGCAGTCCCTTGTTCAGGTCGTGACGCAGGTTCTGGCCATCGAGTACGAACACGGCACGGCCCATGTCAAACAGCTTGCGCTCGACCGCATAGGCCAGGGTGCTCTTGCCGGCGCCCGACAGGCCGCTGAACAACACGGTGGCGGGTTGCTGGCCGAAGCGCAGCGCGCGCTCCTCGGTCGCCACATGGGCCAATTTGCCATGCTGCGCCGCGCCGCCGTGGGTCACCGGCGGTGCGATGATCATACCGGCGGCCACGGTGCCATTGGTCAAACGGTCGATGACGATAAACGCACCGGTGGTGCGGTTGCTGTCGTAACCGTCCAGCGCGATGGCGGCGTCGAGGCTGACCTTGACGCGGCCGATCTCGTTCAGTTGCAACGCACTCGCCGGGCCTTCGGCCAGGGTGTTCACGTCGACCCGGTGCACGATGCTGGTGATGGAACCCGGCACGTAGCTGGTGGCGCGCTTGATGTCGTATTTCTTGCCCGGCAGCATCGGTTCTTCGGCCATCCACACCAGCATGGCGTCGAACGCATCGGTCACTTGCGGCACATTGTCGGCATGCACCAACAGGTCACCGCGGGAGATGTCGATCTCGTCTTCCATGGTCAAGGTCACGGCCTGACCTGGACCGGCGTGCTCCAGTTCACCGTCGAAGGTGACGATGGATTTGACCCGGCTGCTCTTGCCCGACGGCAGCACCACAACTTCGTCGCCCTTATGCACGATGCCGCTGGCCAGGGTGCCGGCGAAACCACGGAAGTTCAGGTTCGGGCGGTTGACGTACTGCACCGGGAAACGCAGGTCGGTGTAGTTGCGGTCGTTGGCGATTTCGACGGTCTCGAGGATCTCCATCAGCGACAGCCCGGTGTACCAAGGCGAACGTTCGCTCTTGTTCACCACGTTGTCGCCCTTGAGCGCCGACATCGGCACGAACGCCATGGTGCTCGGCTTGAATGCGATACCGTCGGCGAACTTCAGGTAGTCGGCCTTGATCGCCTCGAAAACGCTTTGGTCGAAGCCATTGATGTCCATCTTGTTGATGGCAATCACGATGTGTTTGATGCCAAGCAACGAGGCGATATAGCTGTGGCGACGGGTCTGGGTCTGCACGCCGTAGCGCGCGTCGATCAGGATGATTGCCAGGTCACAGGTGGAGGCACCGGTGGCCATGTTGCGGGTGTACTGCTCATGGCCGGGGGTGTCGGCGATGATGAACTTGCGCTTGGCGGTAGAGAAGTAGCGGTAGGCAACATCGATGGTGATGCCCTGCTCACGCTCGGCCTGCAGGCCGTCGACCAGCAAGGCCAGGTCGATGTCGTCACCGGTGGTGCCGGACTTCTTCGAATCGCGGGTGATGGCTTCCAGGTGATCTTCGTAGATCATCTTGGAGTCGTGCAGCAGGCGCCCGATCAGGGTGCTCTTGCCATCGTCGACGTTGCCGCAGGTCAGGAAGCGCAGCATCTCTTTGCGCTCGTGCTGGCCCAGGTAGGCGAGGATGTCCTCGCTGATCAAATCAGATTGATGCGACATGACAGCCCCTTAGAAATAACCTTGACGTTTTTTATCTTCCATCGAGCCTGCGCCATCGTGGTCGATGACCCGGCCCTGGCGCTCGGAAGTTCGCGTCAGGAGCATTTCCTGAATGATGTCCGTCAGCGTCTCGGCGTCGGACTCCACGGCGCCCGTCAACGGGTAGCAGCCAAGGGTGCGGAAACGTACTTTCTTTTTGACGATCCGGGCTTTGTCTTCATCGGACAGGTGCTCGAGGATGCGGTCGTCGTCGATCATGATCAACGTGCCGTTCTTCTCGATCACGTCGCGCTCGGCGGCGAAGTACAGCGGAACGATGGGGATGCCTTCCAGATAGATGTACTGCCAGATATCCAGCTCGGTCCAGTTGGACAGCGGGAACACACGGATCGACTCGCCCTTGTTGACGTTGCCGTTGTAGACGTTCCACAGCTCGGGACGCTGGTTTTTCGGGTCCCAGCGGTGCTTGCTGTCGCGGAACGAGTACACGCGCTCTTTGGCGCGGGACTTCTCTTCATCACGACGGGCACCGCCGAACGCGGCGTCGAAACCATGTTTGTCCAAGGCCTGTTTGAGGCCTTCGGTTTTCATGATGTCGGTGTGCTTGGCGCTGCCGTGGGTGAACGGGTTGATGCCCTGCGCAACCCCATCCGGGTTGACGTGGGTGATCAGGTCCAGGCCCAGTTCCTCGACCATCTTGTCGCGGAACTTGTACATTTCCTGGAATTTCCAGCGGGTGTCGACGTGCATCACCGGGAATGGCAGCTTGCCCGGGAAGAAGGCCTTGCGTGCCAGATGCAGCATCACGGCGGAGTCTTTACCGATCGAGTAGAGCATCACCGGGTTGTCGAACTCGGCGGCGACCTCGCGGATGATGTGGATGCTTTCCGCCTCCAGCTGTTTCAGATGCGTCAGTTTGTCGACCATGGTTACTCACGGAAAAACGATCTTATGGACGGCCAGCGGGCCGTGTTCGAGCGAGGCATGCTAGCACAGCACCTGCTTCTATTCAGGGAGCTGGCTAGATCGAAACGGTATATGAATATGCCTCCAGGTTTGGCCTTTCCCGCTCCCGCTTTTGCTTTCGCTGTGGCGGTTATATCGGGTTGGGGCAATCAATGAACAGATGCTCCAACGCGAAGCGTCGCGCCAGGTAATCGCCCAGCGCCTGCACGCCGTAGCGCTCGGTGGCGTGATGGCCGGCAGCGATAAAGCTGATGTCATTTTCACGAGCGCTATGGAAGGTTTGCTCGGAGGCTTCACCACTGATGAACAGATCGACGCCCGCGGCGATCGCGTTATCGATGTAGCCCTGGCCACCACCGGTGCACCAACCGACGCGGCGAATCATCTCGCTGCCTTCGATCAGCAGCGGCTCACGCCCCATCACATCCTGCACGCGGCGCGCGAAGTCACGCGGCGACAGCGGTTCGGCGAGGGAGCCGACCAGGCCGACGATTTTAGGGTTGCTCGGGTCCAGCGGGCCTTCGACGGTGATGTCCAACTGGCGGGCCAACTGCACGTTATTGCCGACGTCGGGATGCAGGTCCAGGGGCAAGTGGTAGGCCAGCAAGCTGATGTCGTGCTTGAGCAATGTCTTCAAGCGACGCTGCTTCATGCCGGTGATGCAGGGGTTTTCGCCTTTCCAGAAGTAGCCGTGGTGCACCAGGATCAAATCGGCCTGGGCTTCGACGGCAGCATCAAGCAGGGCCTGGCTGGCGGTCACGCCGCTGACGATGCGCATCACCTGGGGACGCCCCTCGACTTGCAGGCCATTGGGGCAGTAATCGGCAATTTTTGCACTGGCGAGGTAGCGGTCCGCTTCCTCGACAAGGGTGGTAAGGGAGACGGCCATAAAAGACTCCTAAATATCCCGTTCCGAGGCGCTCGCAGCCTCGTATAATGCGCGACATTATGGGCGCTCTCCCGCCCCCTGCAACCTGTCAGGACTTACTTGATGCTCAAGGCACTGCGTTTTTTTGGATGGCCATTGTTGGCTGGCGTGCTGATCGCGATGCTGATTATTCAGCGTTTCCCCCAGTGGGTGGGCTTACCAAGCCTTGATGTGAACCTGCAACAGGCACCGCAAACCAGCGCGGTGGTGCAAGGCCCGGTGACGTACGCAGACGCGGTGGTCATCGCCGCGCCTGCAGTGGTCAACCTGTACACCACCAAAGTCATCAACAAACCGGCGCATCCGCTGTTTGAAGACCCGCAGTTCCGTCGTTATTTCGGCGACAACGGGCCCAAGCAACGGCGCATGGAGTCCAGCCTGGGTTCCGGGGTGATCATGAGCCCCGAAGGCTACATCCTGACCAACAACCACGTGACCACCGGCGCCGACCAGATCGTCGTGGCCCTGCGTGACGGTCGCGAGACCCTCGCCCGCGTGGTCGGCAGCGACCCGGAAACCGACCTCGCCGTGCTGAAGATCGATCTCAAGAACCTGCCCTCGATTACCCTCGGCCGTTCCGACGGGCTGCGCGTAGGTGACGTCGCGTTGGCCATCGGCAACCCGTTCGGGGTGGGCCAGACCGTGACCATGGGCATCATCAGCGCAACCGGGCGTAACCAATTGGGGCTGAACAGCTACGAAGATTTCATCCAGACCGACGCCGCCATCAACCCAGGCAACTCCGGCGGTGCGCTGGTGGATGCCAATGGCAACCTGACGGGCATCAACACGGCGATTTTCTCCAAGTCCGGCGGCTCCCAGGGCATCGGTTTTGCGATCCCGGTGAAGCTGGCGATGGAAGTGATGAAGTCGATCATCGAGCACGGCCAGGTGATTCGCGGCTGGCTGGGGATCGAAGTGCAGCCGTTGACCAAGGAGCTGGCCGAGTCATTCGGCCTGACCGGGCGCCCCGGCATTGTGGTCGCGGGGATCTTCCGCGATGGTCCGGCGCAGAAAGCCGGCCTGCAGTTGGGTGACGTGATCCTCAGCATCAACGGCGAACCGGCTGGCGATGGTCGCAAATCGATGAACCAGGTGGCGCGGATCAAGCCGACGGATAAAGTGACGATCATGGTCATGCGCAACGGTAAAGAGATCAAGTTGTCGGCCGAGATCGGCCTGCGTCCGCCGCCTGCGCCGGTGAAAGAGGAAGAATAAGCGCCTCACCCAGGTGCCTGTTCGCGGGCACCTGAAGATGAATATTTAAAAGCAAGCCATTCTCATTAGACATGTTATATTGTTTCAATATCGCTATTGGAACGCTCTATCATGCCGTCTCGAAGAATCGCCCCCCTGGCTGGCCTGGCCCTGGGGTTGCTGCTCGACCCCGCCTTTGCCGAAGAAAATACCCTGGAGCTGGATGCCATCAGCGTCACCACCGACGCCTATGAATCCGCTACCGGCCCCGTCAAAGGCTACCGTGCCACGCGCTCCGCCAGCGCGACAAAAACCGACACGGCCCTGCGCGACATCCCACAATCCATCAGCGTCATTCCCGCGACCGTTCTCAAGGACCTGGGCAGCACCAACGTGGAGCGCGCCCTGGAATTTGCCGGTGGCGTATCCAAGCAAAACAACTTCGGCGGCCTGACGCTCTACGAATACAGCGTGCGCGGTTTCACCACCTCGGAGTTCTACCAGGACGGTTTCAGCGCCAACCGTGGCTACCCCAGCACGCCGGACGCCGCCAACATCGAACGCATCGAAGTGCTCAAGGGCCCGGCGGCCAGTCTGTATGGGCGTGGCGACCCTGGCGGCACGGTGAACATCGTCACTAAAAAGCCCCAACCCGACGCCTTCACCACCCTGCAGACGAGCGCCGGCAGTTGGGACCGCTATCGCACCGCCCTCGACGTCAACACCCCGCTGGACAACGACGGCCGCGTACTGTCGCGGGTCAACCTGGCGGTGGAAGGCAACAACAGCTTTCGCGATCACGTCCAGAGCAAGCGCGTATTCGTAGCGCCTTCCTTCAGTTGGCAGTTGGACCCGGACACCAGCCTGTTGGTGGAAACTGAATTCGTGCGCCACAGCTCCACCTTTGATCGCGGCATCGTCGACGCGCCAGGTTTGTCGCGTTCAACCTTCCTGGGCGAGCCCAACGACGGCGACATCGACAACCACAACAACCGCATCCAGGCGACCCTCGAACACCACCTCAACGACGCCTGGAAACTGCGCCTGGCCAGCCACTACAAACAAGGCAGCCTGTGGGGCGCCGCCTCGGAGAACCGGCCGCTCAGCGCCGACGGCCATACCCTCAGCCGCCGCTACCGCGAACGCTCCATGGGCTGGCACGACAGCATCACCCAATTGGAGCTGCGCGGTCTTTTTGACGTCGGCAGTTGGCAACATGAACTGCTGGTGGGCACCGAATACGAGGATTACCGCAAGAAGGAGCGCGTCACCGCCATTGCCGGCAGCGCCTATGCCATCGACATTTACAACCCGGTCTACGGCCAGCCCAAACCCACCGGCACACGTTCCGGCACTGACTTTTTCGAACAGACCAAGAGCCACGCACTGAATCTGCAAGACCAGATCATCTTCACCGACCGCCTGCGCGGCATGGTCGGCGCGCGTTTCGAGCATTTCGAGCAAAGCGTCGACGACTTCACCCGCAACACCTCACCGAGCCGGCAGACCCACGACGCCCTCACCCAGCGCGCGGGCCTGCTGTACCAGCTCACGCCCGAAGTCGGCGTATTCGCCAACGCCTCCACCTCGTTCAAACCCAACAGCGGTCTGGACGCCACCGGCAATACTTTCAAACCTGAAGAAGGCGTGGGTTATGAAGTGGGGATCAAGAGCGAGCTGTTCGACGACCGCCTGAGCGCCACCCTCGCGGCGTTCCATATCGACAAGCAAAACGTGCTGGCGCTGGACCCGGCCACCAACACCAACCGCGCCATGGGCAAGGCCCGCAGCAGGGGTGTGGACCTGCAACTGACCGGGCAGCTCACCGACGCGGTACGGGTGATCGGAGCGTTGGCCTACATCGACGCCGAAGTGACCAAGGGTGACAAGACGATCCCCACGGGCAGCCGCATTCTCGGCGTGGCCAAGCGCAGCGGCAGTCTGTTGGGGGTGTATGAGTTTCAGGACGGCGCGTTGCGCGGGTCAGACGTAGGCGCGGCGTTCACCTATGTCGGCGACCGCTCCGGTGAAGCCGGCGGCAGTTTTGAACTGCCCGCCTACCACACCATCGATGTGCTGGCCCACTACAAGGCCACCGAAAACGTGACCGTGGGCCTGAACCTCAACAACCTGTTTGATGAAAAGTACTACGAGCGGTCCTACAGCAACTACTGGGTCAACCCCGGTGAACCGCGCAACTTCACCGTGAGTTTGAGCCTGAGCCTATAGGGACAACGGCGCTCTTTCGCACAAGGTATTGAGCGCCGCCGCCCACTGCGGGTCGTCATTCAAGCACGGCACCAACACCAGCTCCTCGCCCCCCGCCTCGCGGAATTGCTCCCGGCCGCGATCGCCGATTTCTTCCAGAGTCTCGATGCAATCGGCGACGAACGCGGGGCACATTACCAGCAGCTTTTTCACGCCTTGCTGGGCAAGCGCGTCAAGGCGCGCTTCGGTGTAGGGTTCGATCCACTTCGCACGGCCCAGGCGCGACTGGAACGCCACCGACCACTTACCGTCCGGCAAGCCCAAGCGCTCGGCAACATCGCGTGCGACGCTGAAGCATTGCGCTCGATAGCATTGGGTGAGCACCTGCGGCGAGGCGTTCTTGCAGCAGTCGGCATCTTTGAAGCAATGCTGGCCGGTGGGGTCGAGCTTGGTGAGATGGCGCTCGGGCAGCCCATGGAAACTCAGCAACAGGTGGTCGTAGTCCTGCTCGATATAAGCCCGTGCACTCTGCGCCAGGGCATCGAGGTATTCCGGCTGATCGTAGAACGGTTGCAGGATCGAAAATTTCACATTGAGTTTCTTGTCGCGCACCACACGGCGGGCTTCATCGATCACGGTGGTCACGGTGCTGTCGGCAAATTGCGGGTACAGCGGCGCCAGCGTGACGTTCTGAATACCCTGAGCGGCCAGGCGCGTAAGGGTCGTTTCCAGAGAAGGTTCGCCGTAACGCATGGCCAACTCCACCGGTCCCTGGGTCCACTGCGCGGTCATCTGCTGTTGCAGGCGACGGCTGAGCACCACCAGCGGCGAGCCTTCATCCCACCAGATCGACGCATAGGCATGGGCCGACTGTTCGGGGCGCTTGATCAGGATCAGCGACACCAGCAAGCGCCGTACCGGCCATGGCAGGTCGATGACATAAGGGTCCATCAGAAACTGATTGAGGTAGCTGCGCACATCGGCCACCGAAGTGGACGCCGGTGAACCCAGGTTGACCAGTAACAACGCGTGATCCGTCATGCAACATCCTATCTCTAGAGGCGGCTGGACAAGTCGTCCAAAGCCGCAGGCAACTCAGTGAACTGGAAGGTGAAACCGGCGGCCAACAAACGTTCGGGCACCGCCTTCTGCCCGCCCAGCAACAGCCCCGACAACTCACCCAGGCCCACCTTCAGCGCAAAGGCCGGCATAGGCATAAATGCGGGGCGGTGCAACGCCTGCCCCAGGGCTTTGGCAAACTCGCGATTGCGCACCGGGTGTGGCGCGCACGCATTATAAGGACCACTGGCGTCAGGCTTGTGCAGAAGAAAATCAATCAGGGCGATTTGATCCTTGATGTGCACCCATGGCATCCACTGCCGACCATTGCCGATCGGCCCGCCCAGCGCCAGTTTGAACGGCAGCAACAGCCGCGACAAAAAGCCGCCCTCGGCCGCCAGCACCAGGCCGGTGCGCACCAGTACCACGCGGATGCCCAGGGCCTCGGCGCGCTGGGCGGTTTCTTCCCAGGCGATACACAACTGGCTGGGGAAATCGTCCTGCACCGGGCCACTGGCCTCGGTCAATTCACGCTCGCCACCGTCGCCATACCAGCCCACCGCAGAGCCGGAAACCAGCACCGCCGGTTTTTGCTCCAGACCCTCAAGCCAGGCCAGCAAGGTTTCCGTCAGGCTGATACGACTGCTCCACAACAGCGCCTTGCGCTTGTGGGTCCAGGGCCGGTCTGCAATCGGCGCACCCGCCAGATTGACCACCGCATCCACGGCGCCGATCACCTCTTCCAGACGCGCAACCCCCAGCACCTGCGCGCCGCACAGGGCTGCAACGCGTTCGGGGCGGCGACTCCAGACAGTCAGACGATGGCCTTGAGCAAGCCAGTGTTGGCAGAGTTGGCGACCGATCAAGCCGGTACCGCCGGTCAGCAAAATGTGCATGGGATCTTCCTCATGTAACGTTCGCCGCCGATCACTGGTCTATTTTATAAACAGGGATCAATTTTTAATCGGGCGCGACGCTGGTTTAACCCTCAGCTTTAACCTTAGGTCACGCCACACGTTCAGGCACGCCAAAACTTATACCAAAAAACAAGATTGTACAGCTATTGGTGTCGGCGTAGTCTGTACCCAACGGTAAAACGAGGCCTCCCATGACTGTCCCCATCGCGATCATCGGTACCGGCATCGCCGGTCTGTCCGCCGCTCGAGCGTTACGAGACGCCGGGCACGCCGTGCAACTGTTCGATAAAAGCCGCGGCAGCGGTGGCCGCATGTCCAGCAAACGCAGCGATGCCGGCGCGCTGGACATGGGCGCTCAATACTTCACCGCCCGCGACCGGCGCTTCGTCAACGAAGTGCAACGCTGGCAAAGCCATGGCTGGGCCGAGCAGTGGAAGCCACAGCTGTACAACTTCAAGTCCGGCCAACTCACCCCCTCCCCCGATGAACAGATCCGCTGGGTCGGCACGCCGCGCATGAGTGCGATCACCCGTGCGCTGCTCGACGACCTGCCGGTGGAGTTCGGTTGCCGCATCACCGAGGTATTCCAAGGCACCCGGCACTGGAACCTGCTTGATGCCTACGGCAGCAACCACGGCCCCTTCAGTCATGTGGTGATTGCCACGCCGGCGCCTCAGGCGACACCCCTGTTGGCCGCCGCACCTAAATTGGCGAGCGCCGCCGCCGGGGTGAAGATGGATCCCACCTGGGCCATCGCGCTGGCGTTCGACACGCCGCTGGACACCCCCATGGAAGGTTGCTTCGTGCAAGACAGCCCCCTCGACTGGCTGGCGCGCAACCGCAGCAAACCTGGGCGCGACAGCAACCTCGACACCTGGGTGCTGCACGCCACCAGCGCCTGGAGCAAAGCGCATCTGGACCTGCCCCGAGAGGCGGTGATCGAACACCTGCACGGCGCCTTCGCCGAACTACTGCACAGCGCCATGCCGGCGCCGTCTTTCAGCCTCGCGCACCGCTGGCTCTACGCACGACCGTCAAGCGCCCATGAATTCGGCGTACTCGCCGATGCCGACCTGGGCCTGTATGTCTGCGGTGACTGGTGCCTGTCCGGCCGAGTCGAAGGTGCCTGGCTCAGCGGCCAGGAAGCGGCGCGACGCCTGATCGAGCATCTGCAATGAACCGCATCAACCCCGCCAAATTGCTGCTGTCGAAGTGGACAGCGGCCCAGCCTCGGCACAAGGAAAAACACTTCCTGGTCACCGAGCTGTTTCGCGATGACGAAGGCACCGTGCTGGAAATCGAACTGCAAGCGGTCATGACCCGCCGTGGCGAGCGCTTGCCGTGGCAAACCCTGCAGGACGCCGACGCCTGGAAAATCGGCTGGAAATAGCCCGCCCGCAAAAAGCTGTACAAATAATTTGACTTGTACAGCTTCAAACCTATGATGAGATTTAGTTGTACAGCGTATTTAGTTTGTACAGGAATCTTGCAGAGGTTTGCTTATGTCCAACCCCGCGAAACCGAAGATAGGCATCAGCGCCTGCCTGCTGGGCGAAAACGTGCGTTTCAACGGCGGCCACAAGCAGTCACTCCTGTGCACCCAGACCCTGGCCGACTATTTCGACTATGTGCCGTTATGCCCTGAAGTTGCGATCGGCCTGGGCATCCCCCGCGAGACCATCCGCCTGGTGGGCGACGCGGCCGACCCGCAAGCCGTCGGCACCGTGCATCGCGACCTCAACGTGACCCGGCCGCTGGATGAGTACGGGCGGCAGATGGCGCGTGAACACACCGACCTGTGCGGCTACATCTTCATGCAAAAGTCGCCGTCCTGCGGCCTGGAGCGGGTCAAGGTGTACCGCGAAAACGGAGCGCCAGTGGACGGCGGTGGGCGCGGCATCTATGCCCGGGCCTTCTGCGCCCGGCACCCGAATCTGCCGGTCGAAGAAGATGGCCGACTGAACGATCCGGTGCTGCGCGAAAATTTCCTGACCCGCGTGTTCGTCTACGCCAGCTGGCAGCGTTTATTGGCCGAGGGCCTGACCCGCCATCGCCTGCTGGCCTTTCACTCGCGTTACAAATACCTGTTGATGGCCCACAGCCCGGTGCATTACAAGCGCCTGGGCCACCTGTTGGGCAGCATGGAAAAAACCACCGACCTTGAAGCGCTGTCCAACGGTTATTTCAGTGACCTGATGACCGGCCTGACCAAGTGCGCCACCCGTGGCACCCACAGCAACGTGTTACAGCACATCAGCGGCTACCTCAAGCAGGTCATCAGCGCCGACGACAAACAGGAAATGCAGACCGTCATCGGCCAGTACCGCCACGGCATTGTGCCGCTGGTGGTGCCGCTGACGCTGCTCAAGCACCACTTTCGTCAACATCCGGATCGCTACATCGCGCAGCAGGCCTACCTGCAACCGCACCCGGAAAACCTCAGCCTGCGCAATGCGATTTAAACCATGAAACCTGCCCTGCTGGACGAACCCGGCGAAGACATCACCCAGGCTCTCGAAGACGGCTGGTTGCCGATCCGCGAGGTGGCGCGACAGACCGGCGTCAATGCCGTGACCCTGCGTGCCTGGGAGCGCCGTTATGGCTTGATCGTGCCCCAGCGCACGCCCAAGGGACATCGATTGTTCAGCGCCGACCACGTGCAACGTATCCACACCATCCTCACTTGGCTCAATCGCGGCGTACCGGTCAGCCAGGTGAAAAACCTGATCGACTCCGCCCAGGCGAGCCCCGACGACGCCGTCGAAAGTGAATGGCATGTTATGCGTCAGAACCTTGTGCAAGCCATCAGTGAACTGGCTGAGCGCCGGGTCGACGATGCCTTTAACCAGGCCATGGCGCTGTACCCGCCGCGCACTCTGTGCGAGCAACTGATGCTGCCGCTGATCAAAGAACTGGAACTGCGTTGGCAGGGCCAGTTTGGCGCACAGATGGAACGGGTGTTTTTCCTGTCCTGGCTGCGCAGCAAGTTCGGCGCACGCATCTACCACAACAATCGTCAGTTGCACGGTGCACCACTGTTGCTGGTCAACCAGTCGGACCTGCCGCTGGAGCCGCACCTGTGGCTCAGCGCCTGGCTGGCCAGCAGCGCCGACTGCCCGGTGGAGGTGTTCGATTGGCCGCTGCCCACCGGCGAACTGGCCCTGGCGGTGGAGCACCTGCAACCACGCGCGGTGCTGCTGTATTCGAGCAAGGCCCTGAACCTCCCCGCGCTGAACAAACTGCTGGGGGGCATCGATTGCGCAAAATTGATCGTCGGACCGACGGTATGCATCCACCAGGCCGAGTTGGCGGTATTAACCCGTGACATCCCCGCATTGTTCGTCGCCGAGGACCCATTGTCGGCCCACCAGTTACTGCTCCAGCGTGGACTTCTGTAAATGCACCTGATCTGGCTGCGCACCGACCTGCGCCTTCACGACAACACTGCCCTGGCCGCCGCGAGCCAGCGTGGACCGGTGGCCGCCGTGTACCTGATCACGCCCGAGCAGTGGCTGGCCCACGACGATGCACCGTGCAAAGTGGACTTCTGGCTGCGCAACCTGCAGACGTTGAGCCAGGCGCTGACCACCTTGAACATACCGCTGCTGATCCGCACGGCGCCGACTTGGGATCAGGCGCCCGGCGTGCTCAGCCAGCTGTGCCGCGAGCTGTCGGTGGAGTCGGTACACGTCAACGAGGAATACGGCATCCACGAAAGCCGACGCGACGCCGCGGTGGCCGAGGCCGTGCAGGACTGCGGCGTGACCTTCCACCGCTACCTGGACCAACTGTTCTTTCAACCGGGCAGCGTGCTGACCAAAACCGGCACCTACTTCCAGGTGTTCAGCCAGTTCCGCAAGGTCTGTTACGCGCGCCTGCACAGCGCCCTGCCGCCCATTGTCGCCCCCCCAAAGGCCCAGGCAGTCCTGCAGTTGAAAAGCGACCCGGTACCGAACGCGGTCGATGGTTTCGCCCCGCCCAGCGCTACCCTGCGTGCCCTCTGGCCCGCCGGCGAAGACGAAGCCCGACGCCGCCTCGACGCGTTCGCCGACCAGCAAATCAGCTACTACAAGGACGAGCGCGACTTCCCTGCCAAGCCCGGCACCAGCCAGCTGTCGGCGTACCTTGCCGCAGGCGTTGTGTCGCCGCGCCAATGCCTGCACGCGGCCTTGCAAGCCAACGGGGGCGAGTTCGACAGTGGCGACGTCGGCGCCATCACCTGGATCAACGAACTGCTCTGGCGCGAGTTCTATAAGCACATTCTGGTGGGCTACCCACGGGTGTCGCGCCACCGTGCGTTCCGCCCCGAGACTGAAGCCGTGGCCTGGCGCGATGCGCCCGAGGACCTGGCAGCCTGGCAAGAAGCCCGCACCGGCCTGCCGATCATCGACGCCGCGATGCGCCAATTGTTGGAAACCGGTTGGATGCACAACCGCCTGCGCATGGTGGTGGCGATGTTCCTCACCAAGAACCTGTTGATCGACTGGCGTGAAGGCGAGCGCTTCTTTATGCGCCACTTGATCGACGGTGACCTGGCGGCCAACAACGGCGGCTGGCAGTGGAGTTCGTCCACCGGCACCGACTCGGCACCGTACTTCCGTATTTTCAGCCCCTTGAGCCAGTCGGAAAAATTCGACAGCGAAGGTGTGTTCATCAAGCACTGGTTGCCGGAACTGGCCGCGCTGAACAAAAAAGAAGTGCACAACCCCGACGCCGTCGGCGGTTTGTTTGGCGTGGCGGACTACCCGCGCGCCATCGTCGACCTGAAAAAATCCCGCGAACGCGCACTGGCCGCGTTCCGCAGCCTGCCGTCGCGTCAGGAGGTGGCCGAGCATGAGTGACTTCCTGCGCCGCTTCGCCCACACCTTTGCCACGCTGGACAAGCACAACCTGCACCTGCTCGACAGCCTGTACAGCAAAGACATCGCCTTCACCGACCCACTGCACGAAGTGCACGGTCTGACGGCGCTGCACGCCTACTTTGAATCGCTGTACAGCAACGTCAGCCAATTACGCTTCGACTTTCACGGCTTCGACCAAGTGGCGGAAGGGGAAGGCTACCTGCGCTGGAAAATGAGCTTCTGCCACCCGCGACTGGCCAAGGGCAAAGTCATCAGGGTGGAAGGCTGCTCGCACTTGATGTGGCGCGACAAGGTGTATCGCCACCGTGATTATTTTGATGCCGGCGCCATGCTGTACGAACACCTGCCTGTCCTGGGCCGCGTCGTCAGCTGGTTGAAAAGGAGAGTGGGATGAACGCAGTGCAGCCTCGACGTTATTGGCTGACCGGCGCCAGCAGTGGCATCGGTGCCGCCCTGGCCGTGGAACTGCTCGACAGCGGTGCCCATGTGGCCCTGAGTTCGCGCACCCAGGCGCCGCTGGACGCCCTCGCCCAACGTTATCCCGGCCAGGTGCTGGTGGTGGCCGGCGACCTGACCAACAGCCAGACCGTGCGCGAAATCGGCGAACGTATCACTCAGGTCTGGGGCTCGCTGGACACGGTGATCCTCAATGCCGGCACCTGTGAATACGTTGACGCGCGGCAGTTCGATGCCTCGATCATCGAGCACGTGGTGCGCACCAACCTGCTCGCCAGCAGCTACTGCATCGAGGCGGCCCTGCCGTTGTTGCGCGCCGGGGTTACCCCGCATTTAGTGGGCGTGGCCAGCGCCGTCACCTACCTGCCGATGCCCCGCGCCGAAGCCTATGGGGCGTCCAAGGCAGGTCTGCGGTATCTGTTCGAATCCCTGCGCATCGGCCTGTCGCCGGAGAACATCGACGTCACGGTGATCAGCCCAGGCTTCGTCGACACCCCGCTCACCGAGCGCAATGACTTCCCGATGCCCCTGAGCTGGCCGGCCGATAAAGCCGCACGGCATATCTTCGCCAAGCTGGATAAACGCCCGCTGGAAATCGCCTTCCCGGCGCTGTTCATCGCCACCTTGTGGCCGCTGTCGAAGTTGCCGAACCGCGCCCAACTGATCATCGGCAAACGCATGCTGCGCAGCCAGCCACCGAAAAAGGACGACCTGTGAAGATCGCCATCATCGGCAGCGGCATCGCCGGGCTGACCAGTGCTTACCTGCTCAGCCGCCAGCACGAAATCACGCTGTTCGAAGCGGGTGACCGCATCGGCGGGCATACCCACACGGTCGACGTCTCGGTTGACGGCAAGCACTACGCCGTGGACACCGGTTTTATCGTGTTCAACGACTGGACCTACCCCAACTTCATTCGCCTGCTGGGGCAGATCGGCGTGACGTTCAAGCCCACCGAAATGAGCTTTTCGGTGCACGACGAAAACACCCGGTTCGAGTACAACGGTAACAACCTCAACAGCTTGTTTGCACAGCGGCGCAATATTCTGTCCCCTGGGTTCTGGGGCATGTTGCGCGACATCCTGCGCTTCAACCGTCAGGCGCCGCTGGACCTGCAAGAACAGCGCATAAGCCCCGAGATGACCCTGGGCGATTACCTCAAGGCCGGCGGCTACGGCGAGCGGTTCGTCCGGCACTACATCGTGCCGATGGGCGCGGCGATCTGGTCGATGTCCCTGGCAGACATGCTGGGCTTTCCGTTGCAGTTCTTTGTGCGCTTCTTCAAGAACCACGGGTTGCTCTCGGTGAACAACCGCCCGCAATGGTGCGTGATCAAAGGCGGCTCCAGTCGCTATATCGAACCGCTGACCCGCAACTTTCGCGAACACATCCGCCTCAATTGCGCGGTACATGGCGTCGAGCGTGATGCAGACGGCGTGGTTATCCACAGCGCAGCCGGCACCGAGGCGTTCGATAAGGTGGTGTTCGCCTGCCACAGCGACCAGGCCCTGGCGCTGTTGGGCGATCCCAGCCAGGCCGAACAGGAGATCCTCGGCGCCCTGCCCTACGCCGACAACGATGTGGTACTGCACACCGACACCCGACTGCTGCCCGACCGCAAACTGGCCTGGGCCAGTTGGAACTATCGCCTGAGCGGCGCCACGCAGACCCAGGCGGCCGTCACCTATGACATGAATATCCTGCAAGGCATCGACAGCGAGACCACGTTTTGTGTGAGCCTCAACCAGACAGCCATGATCAACCCGCTGAAGATCCTGGCGCGCTACACCTACGCCCATCCGCAATACAGCCTGGCCGCGGTGGCCGCGCAGAACCGCTGGCAGGAACTGGCCGGCACTCGTCACACCTTTTATTGCGGAGCCTACTGGGCCAATGGTTTTCATGAGGACGGCGTGGTCAGCGCCTTGCGCGTAGCCCAGGCCTTTGGTGAAACCCTGTGAACAGCGCCCTGTACAGCGGCTGGATCGCCCATCGCCGGTTTGCGCCCAGGGCCCACGCCTTTCGCTACCGCATCGGCCTGCTGTACCTGGATTTGAGCGAAGAAGAGCAAGTACTCGGGCTGTCGCCCCTGGCCGGACGCAGCCGCCTGGCCCCCTTCGGCTTTCGCCAGCAGGACTACCTGCGTGAATTGACGCGCCACGGCATGAGCTTAAGCGATGCCGTGCGCCAGGAAGTCGGCAAGGCTCTGGGGCGTACACCCCAGGGCGTTATCTGCCTGCTGACCCAGGCCCGCAGTTGGGGCCTGGCTTTTAATCCCGTGAGTTTCTTCTACTGCTTCGAGGCCGACGGAAAACTGGCCGCGATCCTGTGTGAAGTGACCAACACCCCGTGGCGCGAGCGTTATCACTACGTGCTGCCGGCCCAAGCCTTGAGCGCCGATGAGCATCAACATTTCGCGGTGGCCAAGGCCTTTCATGTGTCGCCGTTTTTACCCCGCGACCTGGAATACCGCATGAGCTTCAGCCCACCCGCCGCCAGGCTCGGCGTGCACATGGCCGACTGGCAGGGCGAAGTAAAAGTCTTCGACGCCACCCTGAGCCTGCAAAAGCACGCGCTGAACCGCGCCAGTCTGCACGGTTACCTGTGGCATTTCCCGTGGATGACCGCCAAGACCTGCCTGGCGATTTACTGGCAGGCCCTGCGCCTATTGCTCAAACGCACACCGATTTTTTCCCACCGCGCCGCCGATGGCGCCTCTCGCACAGCAGTTGGGTACACCAAGGATCGCCGCCATGAAATCCCCTAGCTTATCGGTCAAGGCTAACCGCCTGAACGTCAATGGCATGACCACCGCGCTGCTGCGCAAGGGCGTGCTGCGTCAACTCAGCCAATTGCGCCACGGCCAACTCGTGGTGATCGAGGATGGCGAACGGCAGGTCTTCGGCGCACGGGAAGCGCACCTGCTGGGAGAAATCCAAATCCTCGATCCGGCCGTGTGGGGCCTGGTGGCGGCAAACGGTTCCATCGGCGCCGGCGAGGCATTTATCCACGGCTACTGGACCAGCCCGGACCTGACCGCGGTGGTGCGTGTGATGGTCAGCAACCTGGATGTCCTCGATGCGATGGAAGGTGGCCTGGCGCGCCTGGCGCGGCCGTTCACCCAAGGGCTGCACTGGCTCAACCGCAACACGCGCAAGGGCTCGCAGAAAAACATTGCGGCCCACTACGACCTGGGCAACGACCTGTTCGAAGAATTCCTCGACCCGACCATGATGTACTCGGCGGCGCAATTTCTGTCGCCGGACGACACGCTGGAACAGGCGCAACTGAACAAACTGGAGCGCATCTGCCAGAAGCTTGCGCTAAAGCCCACCGACCACCTGCTGGAAATCGGCACCGGCTGGGGCAGCATGGCGCTGTATGCCGCGCAGCACTATGGCTGCAAGGTCACCACCACGACCTTGTCCAAGGAGCAATTCGCCTACACCGAACAGCGCGTCCAGGCCCTGGGTTTGCAAGACCAGGTCACCTTGCTGCTGAGCGACTATCGCGACCTTACCGGCCAGTACGACAAGCTGGTGTCGATCGAGATGATCGAAGCGGTGGGCCATCGGTTTCTGCCGACCTATTTCAAACAATGCGCGCACCTGCTCAAGCGTGACGGCCTGATGCTGCTGCAAGCCATCACCATTCGTGAACAGCGCTACGAACAGGCCAAAAACAGCGTCGACTTTATCCAGCGCTACATTTTCCCCGGCGGCGCACTGCCCAGCGTGCAGAACATGCTGCACATCGTCAGCCGCGACACCGACATGAACCTGTTGCACATGGAAGACTTCGGCCTGCATTACGCGCGAACGTTGCGTCTGTGGCATGAGAACTTTCGCCGCGCACACAGCCGTCTGACGGAATTGGGCTACGACGAATACTTCCTGCGGCTGTGGGAGTTTTACCTGTGCTACTGCGAAGGCGGCTTCATGGAGCGCACCATCGGCACCGCCCAGTTGTTGCTGGCCAAGCCGTCAGCCATTAACCCGCCGTTGCTCGGGCGCTTCAATGCTTAAAACCCTGGCCAATGCCGCGCTGTTCCAGTGCGCGTGGTTTGCCTGTGTGCTGGGCGGCGACAGCCCATGGCTGCTGGTCGGGCTGGCCGTACTGGCCGTTCACCTACTGTGGATAAGTTCGTGGGCCGACGAAGGCCTGCTGATCATCAGCGTCGCGCTGGCAGGCACGCTGGTGGACACGGTGTTGCGTACCGTCGGAGTGTTCCAGTTCAGCGAGCCAGGGCCGTTGATTCCCTTTTGGCTGATGCTGCTGTGGGCCGTACTGGCGACCACGTTGCGTCATTGCCTGGCCTGGAGCGCCCGGCCCTGGTGGCGCGCCGCCCTGCTTGGGGCGGTGGGCGGGCCGTTGTCGTATTACGCGGGGAGCCAATTGGCGGGGGTGCAGTTCGGCTATGCCCTGGGCCCGACGATGGCCGGGTTGGCGGTGCTGTGGGCGGGGCTTTTTGTCGGGCTGCACCGCTTGGCACGCTGACGTCCGTCAGAGCATTCATACGCCTATCACCGGCTTGCCTTACACTGCGCGCCTATGACCAATATCCCTCACACTCAAATCACCGAGCCCGCCGTCACCTGTTCAACGTGCGCCGCGTGCTGCTGCCAGCTGGAAGTGATGCTGATCACCGACACTGGCGTGCCGGAGCGCTATATCGATACTGACGATTGGGGCGGCGAAGTGATGCTGCGCCTGGACGACGGCTGGTGCGCGGCGCTGGATCGGGACACGATGATGTGTACGATCTATGAGCGTCGACCGCTGATCTGCCGGGAGTTCGAGATGGGCGCGCCGGAGTGCCTGATCGAGCGCGAAGGGATTGCGACCGCGTATCGCTGATACCAGACAGGTCAGCAACCGGCTGCTGTGGTGAGCGGCTTGCCCCGCGCGAGGCAAGCTCGCTCACCACAGCGTTGTGCATCAGAGATACGGTTACAACGGCATGGTGTAGTGCAGCGAGTAGCTCTCTACCCCGTCGTTGTTGCTGCTGATCCCGGCATTGGAATAGTGCGTGGCGCGAATGCCCACTTCATGTCCGCCGGTAAACCGCAAGCCGAAACCCAGGCGGTCTTCGAACTGAAAGGCCTGGCCGATGTTGTTGTCTTCCAGTTTGGTACGCGAGAACACCGCGACGCCGATCCCGGCCTCAATGTAGGGTTTGACCGACTGCCCGGCAAACTCATACACAAATACCGGCGAGAACGACAGGCTGCTGGCGCTGGCGCGCTCATCCCCATCCCAGTAGGTGTAGGCACCGCTCCAGTAGCCGGTCAACCGGCCCACATCGCTCTGCCACCAGCTTTTGTCCCAATCGGACGTCAGCCCCAACCGGTACGTCATGGTGGAGTCGCTGGTGCTGCCCACGCCAAATTCCAGGCCAGCAGCCTGGGCCGAAACCGAGTGTCCCACCACTACGGCCGCAAATGCGGCCAAACAGAACAAGCGCTTCATAAGAAACAGTCCTTTGAAAACGAGTATGTATGATTTTTTTACAGACAATCTCGCTATAGAAGCTGACTCACAGCCAGAAGTTCAGCGAATTTTCACGAAATTTTCACGCGCCAAAGCTTCGCACAACTCCGGGATGTTTCCATAGTGTCGGTAGGATATTTCTTAAGTGACACACATCACCGCTGGTCCAGAACCGTGCAGGCTCAGGATTGCCATCAGCCAACAGGTCGCGTTCGCCGAGCAAACGCTTGAGCTGACGGGCCACGGCGGCGCCAGTGTCGATAAGAATAATGCTGGGGGGCAGCATCTGCGCCAGGAGCGGCTTGAGGAAAGGATAATGCGTGCAACCGAGAATGATGGTGTCGCAACCGGCGCTGAGCAGAGGGTCGATGTAGCCCTGCAATAACTGACGCAGGGCCGGGCTGCTCAGGTCGCCGGTTTCAATCAGCTCCACCAGTCCAGGGCACGGCTGGGTGATCACGCTTACATCGGTGGCGAAACGGTCGAGCAAGGCGGCGAATTTGGCGCTTTGCAGGGTACCGGTGGTGGCCAGCACCCCGACCACGCCACTGCGGGTCGCCGCCGCCGCAGGTTTGACGGCAGGCTCCATGCCCACCAAGGGCCAGTCGGGGTAGTCCTGGCGCAAATCGGCCACGGCCGCGACGGTGGCGGTGTTGCAGGCAATCACGAATGCCTTGGCGCCTTGGGCACGCAAAAACTGCGCGACGCAACGCGAACGCTCACGAATAAAGGCCGGGGTTTTCTCGCCATAGGGGATATGCCCGCAATCGGCGACATACAGCAGTGATTCGTGGGGCAATAGCCGCTGGATTTCATCGAGCACCGACAAACCGCCGACACCGGAATCGAACACACCAATCGGTGCATCCTTAACCATGCTGCGTCCCGCAGACGCTGCAACCGGGGTCGCGCTTGACGCGCAATTCGCGAAAGCGTGTGGTCAAGGCATCAATCAGCAACAAGCGCCCCACCAGCGGCTCACCGAAACCTGCCAGCAGTTTCAACGCCTCCAGGGCCTGCAGGCTGCCGACCAGCCCCACCAACGGGCCTACCACGCCGGCTTCGCTGCAGGTCAGTTCCGCGTCACTGCCGTGCCCATATAAGCAGTGGTAACACGGGCTGTCGGCGCGACGGGGGTCGAAGACCGACAATTGCCCCTCAAGGCGAATCGCCGCACCGCTGATCAACGGCGTGGCGGTCGCTACACACGCGGCGTTGACGGCCTCACGGGTGGAAAAGTTGTCGCTGCAATCGAGCACCACGTCCACGGCCTGCACGGCCGCCGCCAGCGAGTCGGCGTCCAGCGCGGTGCGATGGGGGATAAAGGTGATGTCGGGGTTGATCGCCGTCAGGCGGCGCAGGGCCGAATCGACCTTGGTCTGCCCGATGCTGTCGGTGTCATGGATGATCTGGCGTTGCAGGTTGGTCAGGTCGACGGTGTCGAAATCGGCCAAATGCAACTCGCCCACACCGGCAGCAGCCAGATACAACGCAACCGGCGCGCCCAGACCACCCAGGCCAACGATCAATGCGCGAGCGTTTTTCAGGCGTAATTGGCCGTCGATGTCGACATGCTGCAACAGAATCTGTCGGCTATAGCGCAACAGCTCCTGATCGGTCAGCACGGGCGACGTCCCAGGGTGATGCGCTCATGGCCACCCAGATCAATTCGGCTGTGCACCTGCTCAAAGCCCTCGCCCAGTAACAGGTCACGCACAGCGTGGGCCTGGTCGTAGCCATGCTCGAGCAACAGCCAGCCGCCGGCATTCAAGTGGGCCGGGGCCTCTCGGCTGATCAAACGCAGGTCATCCAGGCCATCGTGGCCGGCCACCAGCGCGCTGGCCGGTTCGAAACGTACATCGCCCGCCACGAGGTGCGGGTCGTTGTCTGCAATGTAGGGCGGGTTACTGATGATCAAGTCGTAGGTGTGGCCGCCCAGGGCAGTGAACCAATGACTGTTGAGCACCGTGACGTTGTGCAAGTGCAGGCGCTGACGATTGCGCTCGGCCAGGGCCACGGCTTCCAGCACACGGTCGACTGCCGTGACCTGCCAGGTCGGGCGCTCGCTGGCCAGGGCCAACGCGATGGCGCCGCTGCCGGTGCCCAGGTCAAGCACGCTGGTGGCCGTGGCGGGTAACAATTCCAGGGCCGCTTCCACCAGCAACTCGGTGTCCGGGCGTGGGATCAGCGTGTGCGGCGCGACTTCCAGGTCGAGTTTCCAGAAGCCTTGCTGACCGAGAATGTACGCCACCGGCTCGCCGGCACGGCGACGTTGCAGGTAGCCGGCAAAGGTCAGCGCATCTTCGCTGCTGACGATTTTTTCGGGCCAGGTGTGCAAATAGCTGCGGGATTTCCCCAGGGCCGCCGCCAGCAACAATTCAGCGTCCAGACGCGCAGTGGGCGAGTCCGGCAGGTCGGCGGCGCGCAACAGACTGGCGATGATGGTCATTTATTCACCTATCGCCGCCAATTGATCGGCCTGGTATTCGGCGAGCAACGGCTCGATCACCGCATCAACGCCCCCGGCGAGGATCTCGTCGAGGGAGTAAAGGGTGAGGTTGACCCGGTGGTCGGTGACCCGGCCCTGGGCAAAGTTGTAGGTGCGAATGCGCTCGGAACGGTCGCCCGAGCCCACCAGCAATTTACGCTCGCTGGCAATCGCATTGGCCGCCGCGCTGGTCTGCTGGTCATTGAGTTTGGCCGACAGCCAGGACATCGCCCGCGCACGGTTCTTGTGCTGCGAACGCTCTTCCTGGCACTCCACCACGATGCCGGACGGCAAGTGCGTGATGCGGATCGCCGAGTCGGTCTTGTTGACGTGCTGACCACCGGCGCCCGACGAGCGGTAGGTATCCACCCGCAGGTCGGCCGGGTTGATCTCGATGGCTTCCTGCTCGTCCGGCTCGGGCAACACGGCCACGGTACATGCAGACGTGTGGATGCGGCCCTGGGACTCGGTCGCCGGGACCCGCTGCACGCGGTGGGCGCCGGATTCGAATTTCAGCTTGCCGTAGACATTCTCGCCTTCGACCCTCGCGATGACTTCTTTATAGCCGCCGTGCTCGCCTTCGTTCTCGGACAGGATCTCCACGCGCCAGCCACGCCGTTCGGCATAGCGCGAATACATGCGGAACAGGTCGCCGGAGAAAATCGCCGCCTCGTCACCGCCGGTACCGGCGCGGATCTCGAGGAACACGTTGCGTCCGTCGTTGGGGTCCTTGGGCAGCAGCATGCGTTGCAGGTCGCCTTCCAGCGCGATCAGTTTGTCTTTGGCTTCGCGGACTTCTTCCACGGCCATTTCGCGCATGTCCGGGTCGCTGTCTTTGAGCAACGCCTGGGCACCTTCAAGGTCGCCCTGGGTTTTCAGCCATTGGCCGTAGGTGGTGACAATTGGCTCAACTTCCGCGTATTCCTTGGAATAGGTGCGGAACTTGGTCTGATCGGAGATGACTTCGCCATCGCCGAGCAAGGCGGTCAGTTCTTCGAAACGGTCCTGGAGCACGTCCAGTTTATTGAGCAGTGACGCTTTCATTGCGGTTTTTTATCCGAAGAGCTTTCTGACGCGCCCTCACCGAGGGCAAAGAGTTCCTGGGCCATGGCCAGCGCATCGAGGCGGCCTTCGGCAGTGAGCTTTTTCAATTGTACGCTGGGCGCGTGGAGCAGCTTGTTGGTGAGGCCGCGGGCCAGTTGCATCAGCACCTCCTCGGCGCTGCTGCCGTTGGCCAACAAGCGCTGGGCCTTGAGCAACTCCTCGTCGCGCAGGCGTTCGCCCTGCTGACGATACGCCTTGAGCACGTCCACCGCTGCCAGTTCACGCAGGCGCACCATAAAATCTTCGGCGCCAATGCTGACCATCTCTTCGGCCGCCTGGGCGGCACCCTGGCGGCTCTTGAGGTTCTCAGCGACCACTTCGTGCAGATCGTCGACGCTGTAGAGGTAAACGTCGTCCAACTCGCCGACTTCAGGCTCGATATCCCGTGGAACGGCGATATCCACCATAAAGATCGGTTTGTGCTTGCGCAGCTTCAGCGCACTCTCCACCGCGCCCTTGCCCAGGATCGGCAACTGGCTGGCGGTGGAACTGATGACGATGTCGCTGCGCACCAACTCGGCCGGGATATCAGCCAACAGCACCGCGTGCGCGCCGAACTGCTCGGCCAGGATGCTGGCGCGCTCCAGGGTACGGTTGGCCACCACGATACGCTTGACCCCCAGGTCGTGCAGGTGGCGGGCCACGAGGGTGATGGTTTCACCAGCGCCGATCAGCAGCGCCTGGCTGCGCTGCAAGTCGCTGAAAATCTGCTTGGCCAGGCTGACGGCAGCGAACGCCACCGACACCGGGTTTTCGCCGATCGCGGTATCGGTGCGCACTTGTTTGGCGGAATTGAAGGTCGCCTGGAACAGGCGGCCCAACAATGGACCGACGGTACCGGCCTCACGCGCCACCGCGTAAGCCGACTTCATCTGCCCAAGAATCTGCGGCTCGCCCAGCACCAGCGAATCGAGACCGGATGCCACGCGCATCATGTGACGAACTGCCGCATGATCTTCGTGCACATAAGCACTCGCACGCAGGTCATCGAGGCTTAAATGGTGGTAATCCGCCAGCCAGCGCAAGACAACATCCGCTGAAAGATGCTCCTGCTCTATATAAAGCTCGCTGCGATTGCAGGTCGAAAGGATTGCAGCTTCGCGGCTGTCGGTGAGCCGGCAGAGCTGCTGCAAGGCCTCAACCAACTGCTCTGGCGTAAACGCCACGCGCTCGCGCACGTCTACGGAGGCAGTCTTGTGGTTAATACCGAGTGCGAGGAAGGCCATTCAATATCGCTGATGATGTCGGGAAGCCGACAATTGTCCTACTTCGATAGATTCAGAACAACCACCGTCGTCTATTGTCCTAATGCCTTGTGTCTATAAAGGCATCCATTGAGACTCGGTTATGTTTGGCCGAAGGCTTGTGTCATGATGATCCGACCGCAGGTTAGTCGTCCTCTTCCTATATGAATAGATCTTCCGCGTTGCTCCTTGCTTTTGTCTTTCTCAGCGGCTGCCAGGCCTTGGCCCCGGTGTCGCCGGACGGTACCCCGCCGGTGGAAGACAGCACCCCCGCCCCTGAAAAGCCCAAGGTTTATTCCTCCTTCAGTGAAGAAACGATCTTCAGCCTGCTGAGTGCCGAACTGGCCGGCCAGCGCAATCGCTTCGATATTGCGCTGGATAACTACGTGACCCAGGCCATCAACACCCAGGATCCGGGGATTTCCGAGCGGGCGTTTCGCATCGCCGAGTACCTGGGGGCCGATCAGGCCGCACTGGATACCTCGCTGATCTGGGCGAAAAACGCGCCGGACGACCTGGAAGCGCAGCGGGCAGCCGCCATTCAACTGGCGCGCGCCGGGCGGTATGACGACTCTATGGTCTATATGGAGAAGGTGTTGCAGGGCAAGGGCGACACCCATTTCGACTTTCTTGCGCTGTCGGCCGCCGACACCGACCAGGACACACGCAACGGGCTCATGAAGAGTTTCGACCGCCTGCTGCAAAAACATCCAAAGAACAGCCAGCTGATTTTCGGTAAGGCGTTGTTGCTGCAACAGGACGACGAAGCCCAGGCCGCGCTCAAGCTGCTTGAGCAGAACCCGCCGGATGAGGGCGAGATCGCGCCGATCCTGCTGCGCGCGCGCCTGCTGCAAAACCTCAATCGCGGCAAGGAAGCGATTCCTCTGCTGGAAAAAAGCATCAAGAAATACCCGGACGACAAGCGCCTGCGCCTGACCTATGCGCGCATGCTGGTGGAGCAGGACCGCATGGAGGACGCCAAAGTGCAGTTCGCCAATCTGGTCCAGCAGTACCCGGATGACGACGAGCTGCGCTATTCCCTGGCACTGGTATGCCTGGAAGCCAAGGCCTGGGATGAGGCCAAGGGCTATCTGGAAGAGCTGATCCAGCGCGAGAGCCACGTGGACTCGGCGCACCTGAACCTGGGCCGTATCGCCGAAGAACGTAACGACCCACAGGCCGCCCTGCTCGAATACGCCCAGGTCGGCCCGGGTAACGACTACCTCCCGGCGCAGTTGCGCCAAGCCGATATTCTGATGAGCAACGGTCGCACCGACGAGGCCGAAAAACGCCTGGCCGCCGCCCGCGATGCCGAGCCGGATTACGCGATCCAGTTGTACCTGATCCAGGCCGAGACCTTGTCGGCCAACAATCAGGGTGAGCGCGCGTGGAAACTGCTGCAGCAAGCCTTGCTGCAATTCCCCGATGACTTGAACCTGCTGTACACCCGCGCCATGCAGGCGGAAAAACGCAACGACCTGGCGCAGATGGAAAAAGACCTGCGCCTGATCATCAAGCGCGATCCGGACAACGCCATGGCCCTTAACGCCCTGGGTTACACCTTGTCCGACCGCACCACGCGGTACGACGAAGCCAAGGTGCTGATCGAGCAGGCCCACAAGCTCAACCCCGAAGACCCGGCCGTCCTCGACAGCCTGGGCTGGGTGAATTACCGCCTGGGCAACCTGGACGAAGCCGAACGGTTGCTGCGCCAGGCGCTGGAGCGCTTCCCCGATCAGGAAGTGGCGGCCCACCTGGGCGAAGTGCTGTGGGCCAACGGCAAGCAGCGCGAAGCACGCCAAATCTGGGAAAAATTCCTCAAGGAACAACCCGAAAGCCCTATTCTGCGCGGCACCATCAAGCGCCTGACCGGATCCGAGACCCTTTAAGCTTATGTTCTTGCGCCACGTTGTAGTGTTCAGTCTTATCGCCCTGCTCGCTGGTTGCGCGGGCATCGGCAGCCGAGAATCCGTTGAAGGCCAGGGCAATCCGGCGCAATGGAAACAGCACAAGGACCAGCTCGGCAGCATCGACGGCTGGCAGATCGAAGGCAAAGTCGGGGTGCGCGCGCCGAAAGACTCCGGCAGCGGCACCCTGTTCTGGCTGCAACGCCAGGACTACTACGATATTCGCTTGTCGGGCCCACTGGGTCGCGGCGCAGCACGCCTGACCGGGCGCCCGGGGCAAGTCAGCCTCGAAGTGGCCAATCAGGGGCGCTACGAAGCCACCTCGCCGGAAGCGCTGCTCGAAGAACAAATCGGCTGGAAGCTGCCGGTGTCGCATCTGGTGTGGTGGGTGCGTGGCTTGCCCGCGCCAGACAGCAAGAGTCGCCTGAGCCTCAACGGCGACAGCCGCCTGGCCACGCTGGAGCAGGACGGCTGGCAGGTCGAATACCTCAGCTACGTACAACAAAGCGGTTACTGGCTGCCCGAGCGCATCAAACTGCATGGCACCGACCTTGACGTCACGCTGGTGATCAAGGACTGGCAACCGCGCAAACTGGGGCAATAACGTGACCACAGAACGCCTGACCCTGCCCTCCCCCGCAAAACTCAACTTGATGCTGCACATTCTCGGGCGCCGCGAAGACGGCTACCACGAGTTGCAGACGCTGTTTCAATTTCTCGACTACGGCGATGAACTGACCTTCGCCGTGCGCGATGACGGTGTGATCAAGCTGCACACCGAATTCGAAGGCGTGCCCCACGACAGCAATCTGATTGTCAGGGCGGCAAAAAAACTTCAGGAACAATCGGGCTGTTCCCAGGGCATCGATATCTGGATCGATAAAATCCTGCCCATGGGCGGCGGAATCGGTGGTGGCAGCTCGAATGCCGCGACGACCTTGCTGGGTCTCAATCACTTATGGCAACTGGGTTGGGACCATGATCGCCTGGCAGCGCTGGGCCTGACGCTGGGCGCCGACGTCCCGGTTTTCGTGCACGGGCACGCCGCTTTTGCTGAGGGTGTGGGGGAGAAACTCACCCCGGAATACCCCGAAGAGCCGTGGTATGTCGTACTTGTCCCGCAAGTATCTGTAAGTACAGCAGAAATTTTTTCAGATCCGTTGTTGACACGTAACTCTTCTCCCATTAAAGTGCGCCCCGTTCCCAAGGGAAACAGTCGAAATGACTGCTTACCGGTTGTAGCAAGGCGTTATCCAGAAGTACGTAACGCTTTGAATTTGTTAGGTAAATTTACCGAAGCAAAATTAACCGGAACTGGAAGTTGTGTGTTTGGGGGCTTCCCAAACAAAGCTGAAGCTGATAAAGTCTCGGCCCTTCTTACAGAGACCCTTACAGGGTTTGTAGCAAAGGGAAGCAACGTTTCGATGTTGCATCGCAAGCTGCAAAGTCTGCTCTAAAAGGAATCGAGTACTGGGTACTCGTTGCAACAGATACAGGGGCGTCGCCAAGCGGTAAGGCAGCAGGTTTTGATCCTGCCATGCGTTGGTTCGAATCCAGCCGCCCCTGCCATTTTCTAATACTCATCCAGGTTACCCTCAGCCTCTAGGTACTGCGCGTGTCCAAGATGATGGTCTTTACGGGGAACGCCAACCCCGATCTGGCTCGACGTGTCGTACGTCAGCTGCATATCCCTCTCGGTGACATCTCTGTCGGTAAATTCTCCGACGGCGAAATTACAGCCGAGATCAATGAAAACGTTCGCGGTAAAGACGTCTTCATTATTCAGCCGACCTGCGCTCCGACCAACGATAACCTGATGGAACTCGTCGTGATGGCTGATGCCTTCCGCCGCTCCTCAGCCACTCGAATCACAGCTGTAATCCCTTACTTTGGTTATGCCCGTCAGGATCGCCGTCCGCGTTCCGCACGTGTAGCTATCAGCGCGAAAGTCGTTGCTGACATGCTGACCGTGGTAGGTATCGACCGTGTTCTCACGGTTGACCTGCACGCTGACCAAATCCAGGGGTTCTTTGATATTCCGGTAGATAACATCTACGGCTCCCCAGTATTGGTGGACGACATCGAAGACCAGCGCTTTGAAAACCTGATGATCGTGTCCCCGGACATTGGTGGCGTCGTGCGTGCACGTGCGGTTGCCAAGTCCCTGGGCGTGGACCTCGGGATCATCGATAAACGCCGTGAAAAAGCCAATCACTCTGAAGTGATGCATATCATCGGTGATGTCGAAGGGCGTACCTGTATTCTGGTTGATGACATGGTCGACACCGCCGGCACCCTGTGCCACGCGGCAAAAGCCTTGAAAGAGCACGGTGCAGCAAAAGTCTTCGCCTACTGCACACACCCTGTGCTGTCGGGCCGAGCGATCGAGAACATCGAGAATTCCGTGCTGGACGAACTGGTGGTGACTAACACCATCCCGTTGTCCGCCGCCGCTCAAGCCTGCGCGCGTATCCGTCAACTGGATATCGCACCGGTAGTTGCAGAAGCGGTTCGCCGCATCAGCAACGAAGAATCGATCAGCGCGATGTTCCGCTAAGGGTCAAACCTTTCGGAACACCTCACTGACGAAAAGCGCCCCGCCCCAACACTCTGTTGGGGCGGGGCTTTTTTGCCCATATCGCCTTTAGCGCTGGTCGCAAACGCTGGGGCGAATGTGGTTATTTTGGAGATACAACATGAACGATTTTACTCTGAATGCTGAAGTGCGTTCCGACCTGGGGAAAGGTGCGAGCCGCCGCCTGCGTCGTCTCGCAAGCCTGGTTCCAGCTGTAGTTTACGGTGGCGAAAAAGCCCCTGAATCCATCAGCATGCTGGCTAAAGAAGTTGCCAAACTGCTCGAAAACGATGCTGCCTACAGCCACGTTATCGAACTGAACGTTGGCGGCAAAAAGCAGAACGTTATCATCAAGGCTCTGCAGCGCCACCCGTCCAAGGGCCACGTACTGCACGCTGACTTCGTACGCGTTGTAGCCGGTCAGAAACTGACCGCTATCGTGCCTGTGCACTTCGTTGGCGAAGAAGCTCCAGTCAAGAAAGGTGGCGTTGTTTCTCACACCACTACCGAGCTGGAAGTAAGCTGCCTGCCGAAAGACCTGCCTGAGTTCATCGAAGTCGACCTGTCGGCTGCTGAAATCGGCACCATCATCCACCTGTCCGACCTCAAGGCCCCTAAAGGCGTTGAGTTCGTTGCACTGGCTCACAACGACGACAAGGCTGTTGCCAACGTCCACGCGCCACGTGTTGTAGCAGAAGATGAAGCCGGCGAAACCGCTGCAGAGTAATACACTCTGCAACGAAGGAGCTTGAGGAAACATCGCGGACCGAAACATAGCGAGAAAGCGGGCAACAACGCGAAGTTTATCTCTGGATAAGTGAGCTCCTGTCGTCCCCTTTCGCCGCACGCTGGTGTAGCGATGTTATCCACAACTCCAAAGGAAGGGCCCCTGTCGTGACTGCCATTAAACTGATCGTTGGCCTGGGAAATCCAGGCGCCGAATACGAACAGACCCGGCATAACGCGGGGGCCCTTTTTGTTGAGCGCATCGCCCACGCCCAAGGTATAAACCTTGCGGCCGATCGCAAATATTTTGGCCTGACCGGGCGCTTCTCGCACCAGGGTCAGGATGTTCGTCTGCTGATTCCCACCACCTACATGAACCGCAGCGGCCAGGCTGTCGCGGCACTTGCGGGCTTCTTCCGGATCAAACCCGAGGAAATCCTGGTGGCCCATGACGAACTGGACCTGCCACCTGGCGTTGCCAAGCTCAAGCTGGGCGGCGGGCATGGCGGGCACAACGGGCTGCGCGACATCATCGCGCAGTTGGGGAATCAGAATAATTTTTACCGTCTGCGGCTCGGCATTGGCCACCCAGGCGTCGCCAGTATGGTTTCAAATTTCGTCCTGGGTCGTGCGCCACGCGCCGAACAGGAAAAACTCGATGCCAGCATCGACTTTGCCCTCGGCGTGCTGCCGGATATCTTCGCCGGGGAATGGAACCGCGCGATGAAAAACCTGCACAGCCAGAAGGCCTGACTTTTTTCCGAGGGGAAACACCATGGGATTCAATTGCGGCATCGTCGGCCTGCCCAACGTCGGCAAATCCACCTTGTTCAACGCTTTGACCAAGTCCGGTATTGCGGCGGAGAACTTCCCCTTCTGCACCATCGAACCCAACAGCGGTATCGTGCCGATGCCGGACCCACGCCTTGAAGCGCTGGCGGCCATCGTCAATCCCAAGCGTATCCTGCCGACCACCATGGAATTCGTCGACATCGCAGGCCTGGTTGCCGGCGCATCGAAAGGTGAAGGACTGGGCAACAAGTTCCTGGCCAACATCCGCGAAACAGATGCCATTGCCCACGTGGTTCGCTGCTTTGAAGACGAGAACGTGATTCACGTCTCCAACAGCGTCGACCCGAAACGCGACATCGAGATCATCGACCTGGAACTGATCTTCGCAGACCTCGACAGCTGCGAAAAGCAACTGCAGAAAGTCGCGCGTAACGCCAAGGGTGGCGACAAGGACGCCGTGGTCCAAAAAGGCCTGCTGGAGCAGTTGATCGCTCACTTCACCGAAGGCAAGCCTGCGCGCAGCCTGATGAAAAGCATGGGCGCTGACGAGAAGGCCGTGATCAAGGGCTTCCACCTGCTGACCACCAAGCCTGTAATGTACATCGCCAACGTCGCTGAAGACGGTTTTGAGAACAACCCGCTGCTGGATGTGGTCAAGGCCATCGCCGACGAAGAAGGCGCCATCGTGGTTCCGGTGTGCAACAAGATCGAAGCGGAAATCGCCGAGCTTGATGACGGCGAAGAGAAGGACATGTTCCTGGAGGCCCTGGGCCTGGAAGAACCTGGCCTGAACCGCGTGATCCGCGCCGGCTACGAAATGCTCAACCTGCAGACCTACTTCACTGCCGGTGTCGAAGAAGTCCGCGCCTGGACCGTCAAGGTGGGTGCCACCGCGCCGCAAGCGGCCGGCGTGATCCACACCGACTTCGAAAAAGGCTTTATCCGCGCCGAAGTGATCGCCTATAACGACTTCATCCAGTTCAAGGGTGAGGCCGGTGCCAAGGAAGCCGGTAAATGGCGCCTGGAAGGCAAGGAATACATCGTCAAGGATGGCGACGTCATGCATTTCCGTTTCAACGTGTAAGTAACACCCGCGGTTTACCCCGCATTTAAAAAGCCGATGCCTTGCATCGGCTTTTTTATGGGTAATTGTTTAACACCTCGCCTTAGCAATTAGGCACAACAAAATATAAAGCTGTCTAACTTCTCCTACATCATTCGCGTAAGTTCCTACTTCAAGGTCCGCGCGAGAAACCTATAATTTTCACGCCGGTGAAGGCGTGGCTGATCACGGCTTTCTCAATAGCAAAAATAATGGAGCACCCCGTCGATGTCGAATGCCTGTCATGGGGAAGTTGAAACGGATACGTCGTTCCTGAAAGACCCAGACATTGAAAATACGCTTCACAGCACCGCGAAACTCAACATAGATATTTTATTACTGGGAGAAACCGGTACCGGCAAGGACACGTTGGCCCAACGGGTTCATCGCTTATCGGGACGCCGCGGTAACTTCGTTGCCGTGAACTGCGCGGCGATCCCCGAAAGCCTTGCGGAAAGCCAGTTGTTTGGAGTCAACAGCGGCGCCTTTACGGGGGCGGTGCAGTCGCGGGCAGGCGTGGTAGAAGCCGCTCATCTGGGCACACTTTACCTCGATGAGATCGACAGCATGCCTTTGAACCTGCAGGCCAAACTGCTGCGGGTACTGGAATCTCGTGGCGTGGAGCGCCTGGGCTCAACCCGTTTCATCCCGGTGGATATGCGCGTCATTGCCTCAGCCCAGCAGTCGCTGCACCAGATGGTCGAATCGGGCACCTTCAGGCGTGACCTGTACTTTAGACTGAACATCGTCAGTCTCCAGCTTCCCGCCCTGCGCGACCAACGCGAGCGGATTATCCCGTTGTTCATCAACATGGTCCGGCAGGAAGCCGAACACTTCCAATGCCCTGCCCCAACCCCACCTGCCCAGTTGTTGCAACAACTGCTCTGCCATTCCTGGCAGGGAAACCTTCGTGAGCTACGTTCGACCGCCAAACGCTTCGTATTGGGCCTGGCGCCGCTCACAGTGCCGGTAAGCGACACACACGGTAGCGAATTAGGCCTCAAGACGCGCCTGCAACAAATTGAAAAAGCCCTGATTGAAGAATCACTGCAGCGCAATGACCACTGTGTCGATAGCGTGGCGATTGAGTTGGGGGTGGTAAAGCGCACGCTCTATTACCGAATGAAACAACTCGAAATATAACGCCGCAGCACACATCGAAATAAATTTAAATATTTATCGCGCAATAAAATGGAACGCTTCATTTGCAACAAACCACGTAAAGCCCGAGCAACTACGAATTCGCTCAACATGCACAGATAGCGGATGAATTGCTATCGGTCTTTATTTAAATTTTGAAAGGTGTTCTATGATCTCTAATCTTGGTGGTAGCGCTGGTAACCAAGCTCAGCTGGATGCAATCAACGCGGAAAAAGAACGCAAAGTGGTTGAAGAAGCTAAAAAAACAGCTGAGCAGGAACTGACCACTGCTAAAGCGGGCCGCACTAAATCCTTGCGATTCGCATAAGTAAAACAACCTCCCCGCCCCGTAAGGACTGGGGAGGTTTTTACGCTCACTGCAAGTACAGCACCTGATTCATTCGATGGAGGTTCACATGGATATCACCCATACCGGGTTGCGCAAAAACATGTCCATCGCTGCCCACGCCGACATGCCAGACGCGAACAACGCGGTTTCTGACATTAGTTTTTTCAACGCCCAGCTCAACCCCGCCGAACCGTCCGGTAACGGCGTTGCGCCCGTCACGGCCTCTGCTGCATCGCCCTGGGACGCCACTGAGTCGCAAACCCTATCCAGACGCGTATCCAAAGGGTTTCGGGAGGCCAGCCAGAACAAGAAGACCAAAGACGCGAACGAGTTTCCCCAGGCGCTCGCCGAGGCGCATATAGAAGTGATGTCACGCGTCAAGGTCATTGGTGCAATTGCAAAAGGCATCGACAAAATTTCAAACCTGGGGTAGCTGCATGTATCGCCACCTGATAGCCCTAGTGTTTCTGTCGTCGGCGTTGATGCTGACTGGCTGTGGTGAAAGCGTAGAGCTTCATCGCAACATCTCTGAGCAAGAAGCTAACGAAGTCATTGCAGAGCTGGCCAACAAACAGATTCGCGCTCAGAAAATCCCGGGTAAAGACGGCGTTGCCGTTCGCGTGAAGGCCAGTGACATAAGTCGAGCGGTTCGTACTCTGGACGCTGCGGGGCTGCCCAGGCTGGCCCGTTCAACATTGGGTGATGTATTTCGCAAGGAAGGCGTCATCTCCACACCACTGGAAGAGCGTGCGCGTTACATCTACGCACTGTCCCAGGAGTTGGAGTCGACCCTATCGAATATAGACGGTGTGATCGTCGCCCGTGTGCACGTGGTGCTCCCTGAGCGAGTCGCGCCAGGCGAGCCGGTACAGCCGGCGTCCGCCTCGGTATTCATCAAACATGACCCGCGCCTGGACCCGGACAAAATCAACCCGCGCGTGCGCAGGATGGTGGCCAGCAGCATCCCCGGCATGGCTTCAGCCATCGACAATACCGTCAAGCTGACCGTGATTTTCGTACCGGCCACTGCCTATAAGGAAGAGCAACAGCTTGTCTATTTCGGCCCCTTCCTGGTGCCGGAGCATGACCTTGGGTTTTGGCGTGCCAGCGTTTTATTACCTCTGATCGCCCTCATCCTGGGCGGCGCTGGCTGGCGGCTCTGGCGCCGCTGGAAGTTGTCCAACCTTGCAGAGCCTGCAATGGCACAGGCTCATGAGTGACGATCTGAGTTGGGTAAAATGGTGGGCCTTCCCGTGGAAAAATGCCCACATCGATTGGCTCACCCAAACGGGCTTTGTCGAAGCAGCAGCACTTTCACGCAGCCATCATCGCCGCGTGAGCGACCTGTTCGGCATTGAGCCCGGGCTGCCCCCGGCCGCTTCTTCGGCATTGTTACAACTGGTGCTGAGCAGCACGCAGCAACGGGACCTTGTGCTCATCCTTATCAATGAGGTGTACAAGGCGCCCCATGACGAGCGGCTGAATCAGGAACAGCTGCTTTGGTGCCAGCGCCTGGCCAAGGCGCTGCCACCTGGCCCGGCGTCGACGAACATCGACGATCCCTTGCAATATCTGCGCGCTTGGGTCGCTCCTGCTATCTGGCAGCGACTGCGCTTGTGCTTTGCGCGTCCAAGGGTGCTCGAGCTGGAGCTGCATCCCAAACCGGCGGACCCCCACGGCCGCCTGGATACCTGGCGTCGGAATGAACGCCAGGACCATCACGATGGCGTGCCGGGACAGGCCGCGAACATGCTGAAAACAGAACGCCGGCACCAGAATGGCGCAGGGATAGATACGCGCCATGGCGATCAGCAGGCTGGGCAAAAGCTCGAGATAAAGCATCACGTGCAGGCCCTCAGTTGAGGGCCGAGCGGGCGATCATGTCGAACATCAGGTTGATCAGTTGAATCAACTCCACACCGATCCAGCGTCCCGTCAATATCAGTGTGACCCCCACGGCAACCAGCTTGATGCCGAAGGGCAGCGTCTGGTCCTGTATCTGCATCAGGGCTTGAACCAGCGACGTCAGCACGCCAACAATCACCGCCACGATCAACGGCGGTGCCGACAGCACCACCACCAACAGCATGCCTTGCTTGAACAGCACGATCGGT
Source organism: Pseudomonas sp. EYE_354 (assembly GCF_023148575.1). Classification (NCBI taxonomy): domain Bacteria; kingdom Pseudomonadati; phylum Pseudomonadota; class Gammaproteobacteria; order Pseudomonadales; family Pseudomonadaceae; genus Pseudomonas; species Pseudomonas sp. EYE_354. Next base: position 33,498 of record NZ_JAHXNQ010000001.1, on the reverse strand, counting down.
TCCATGGGGCACTCAAAGGTAAGAAAGGAAAAGGCTGTCGAGCAATCGCGACCATCCGGAAACCATGACGAACAACAACAGCTTGAGTGGCAAGGAAATGGTCATCGGCGACACCATCTGCATACCCAGCGCCAATAGCAGGTTGGACACAATCAGATCGATGACGATGAACGGAATGTAGATCAGGAAACCGATCTCGAACCCGGCCTGTAACTGCGACACCACAAATGCCGGAATCAACAGGATCAAGTCTTCGCGCTGGGTACCTTGCGCCATCTCAGGCGGCCACATACGCACGCTGTTTTCCTGCAGATGGGTCAACACATCCGGATCAGTGTTGCGCTTCATGAATTCGCGTAACGGTTGCATGGCCACCAGGCCGGTCTCTTGCATCGTCTGCACGCTGCTCATGTTCAGGGGCGTGCCCTGGAGGTTTTCGGCGATCTGATAGCCCACGGGCGCCATGACAAAGAGCGTTGCCGCCAGCGCTATGCCATTGATCGCCATGCTGGGAGGCACCTGCTGAACACCGATAGCGTTGCGGGTAATCATCAGCACAATGACAATCTTCAAGAAAGCCGTGCAAACCACCAACAGCATCGGCAGCAACGACAGCGCACCGAAAAACAGCGCCAGGACAACGGGGTCGACGCCCTGGAATATCATCGGGAGAACACCACGCGCGACAACTGCAAGCCGAGCCGACCGTTGACTTCCACCAGCTGCCCCTGCCCAATCGGCCGGTCTCCGTAATACAGGCCGGCGATACCAGGGGCATAGCCGGTGATGCCCAGCACAGCTCCGGGCGCCAGATTGCGCAGTTCGCCCAGGGTCAGGTTCAAGACGCCACAGCGCACGGTCAGCGCCATACTCAAGTCATCAAAGGGTTCCCGGCCAAAGACATCCTCCATCGGCTGATCAACCTCTTCTTCTGCATATTCCTGTATTACAAACTCTTCGTTCACGCACGTTTCCTTTATCGCAATAAGGTTCAGGCACCACCGCCCGGATTCATCATCAATACGCCCTTGCAACCGATGACTGCCGATATGCAAGTGGCCATGGCCCTGTACATCGAAAAAGGCCTGCTCGAGTACCAACACATCACCCGCACGCAAGCCGCGCACTTGCGCAACAGGCAGGCTCAAGCGGCCCAGGGACGCCGCTATGACCAACGGAAAAGCCACAGGCAGCGGATCGCCCGCAGGCTCCCAGGCGCCGGCCGCATACGCAGCCAGCAAGCTCTCCGGAGCCATCCACAGGTAACCTGCGACCCTGGAAGGCCCCAGCGTCACCGTAAAACGACAACCAAAATTCAGTTTCCTGGGTGCGGACAGCAAACGCAGATACCCAAACAGCGCCAACACCTGCGGGCTAAGGTGATGCTGGAACAGCTCCCAAAACCAGGATGTGGGGTCGTTGCCGGCCTCTGCCAGGGTCACCGGGCATTCACCCATCAGACTGAACATCGCCTCCGGGTCGCGACATTGCTCAGAATTCGCGAAAGGCTGGCCAGAACGTCAACCGCCGGGTAGTGACCCCGCTCAGCCAGTTTGCGCGACAGAACAATATGACCATCCAGCAGCGAGCGGACTTCATCCGCCACCGGGTCACTCATGGAATCCTGCTCGATAAGCACGGTGTAGATCGCGGTGATCACGCCGTCGCGAGTCAACCCGGCGCGCTCCACCAACCGCGGCAGCAAGCTGTATACCGAAGGCGGCAAGCCGCCACGCCCCAAAGGCTCACCGGCCGCCAGACCGATTTCCCGCTGGGCGCGCGCAAATCGGGTCAAGGAGTCGATCAATAGCAGCACCCGCTTACCTTCACGGCGATAGCCCTCGGCCAGCGCCGTCGCAGTGAACGCTGCGCGGGCTCGCTCCATGCTGGAACGGTCGGACGTCGCGCACACCAGTACGGCCTTGGCCCGCAATTGCTCATCCAGCTCATGGTCGAGAAACTCACGCAGCTCCCGGCCGCGCTCGCCGATCAGGCCGAACACAATCACGTCGCACTCGACGTTCCGGGCAATTTCCGCCAGCAAGGTGGTCTTGCCACAGCCCGCACCGGCAAACAGCCCCACACGCTGGCCCTCGCCAAGCGTCAACAACCCATCGATTGAGCGCACCCCGGTCGCCAGGGCCCGATGGATCCTCGGCCGGTCGGTCGGCAACGGGGCCTCGCATAACACCATGCTGGCATCGGGGCTCTCGGTCTCGACAAACGCGCTGGGGCCAACGCCCGTAATCGGTCGCCCGAAGCCATCCAGCACCTGCCCCAACAACTCATCACTGACCCGCACCTGATGCGACACGCCCAGACGCTGCACACCAGCGCCCACGCGTACCCCTTCAAGATTGCCCAAGGCGCTGAGGACGGCGTCCTGCTGATCGAACCCGATGATCTCGGCCAGCATGTATTCGTCGACAGACTTTTCAACCTGGCACAGATCACCGATACGCGCGCCGGGCAACCGGCATTGCAGCAACATGCCGTTGACGCGCTGGACTCGACCGCGCATCGTCACCGGTAAAAGGTTGCTCAGTGACTGGGTCTGGCGCCGCTCCCAGGCCTCGAGGCGCGCCCGCAGTTCTTCACTCACCAATGCACCTCATAACGCTGCGCGCCATCGAAGACCACCTTGGTATTGTCGATCAGCACTAACCGCAAACTTTCCACCTCGTCACCGACAAACAGCCGACTGCCATCTTCGAGAACCACATGGCCGTTCGGCCCGCCGACGATCTGCACAATCTTGAACGGCAGCGTCCCATCGCGCGTACGCACGCGACTGATCACCGGCACGGCGTTGTCGAACAACTCACCAAAACGGTTGAGCATCCGCGACACCAGCTCCACATCGTCCACAGAAACCGCGCCGTTGAGCACGACCTGGCCGTTGATCACTTCCAGGCTGACCCTTTGGCTCAATTCACGCTCGGCGAGCATCTTCAGCAATTGCTCCCGCACTTCATACGCAGAGGCCAATAGCGGTTTGGCTGCCCCGGGCGCCATCAAGGAGGCCTGGGCATCCCGCTCGCCCGGGGAAATCATGCCGACGACCGCGACGATCACCGCAACCACCAGCACTGCACTGATCAGGCGTTTTTGCTGCACGTGGGAAAGGGACGACAACGGTAACGCCCGCGGCGCCTCATGGGTCCGTTGCGTTGGAGTGGAGGCAGGCCCTTCAGGCCATGGCTGATCGGCCAGGGCGACAGACAGACGAATGGCCCCGACTGAAAACGGCATGTTCAGGCTCAGGCTCGCGATCTGCGCCAGCACCTGCCCCCCGGCGTCATGCAGCAGCCCGGCTTCGGCCTGCACTGACCAATTCGAACCGATCAACCGCAACCGCGCGTGCTGCTCGGCAATGCCGGGATCATTCAGCACCAGGTCCGCGTCAGGCTGAGCACCAATGCTCCAGGTCTCACCAAACAGCGGCAACGCGGCCCCCTGACGCAGACCATTGAGCACTCGCAGCTCAAACATCAGCGAGCCCTCCCGCGCGCGGCATCGCCCAAGGGGATCATGCCGCCGCACCGCGCATCAGTTGATCCTGACTCAGATCAAAACGCCCCAGCACTTTTACCTTGGATGAACTCCCCAATTCCGCAAAGGACAACACCGGTACATGGTTGAACTCCTCCAGCAACAAGGTGCGCAATGGACTGCGCAGGTCCTGCGCAACCAACATCACACTTTTACGTTTGGCACGTAAGGTAAAGGCCTGGTTGAGAAGGTTGATCAACGCGGCACTGGTTTCGCTATCCAGTGCGAAGAACACCCCGGTCTGGGTCTGGCGCAAGGCATCGCGCAAGACGTTCTCGCTATGGGGAGACAACAACCAGGCATGCAGACCATCTTCTTCGCTGTACTGGTGGAAGATCTGCGCCTTGAGGGCAATGCGCGCATAATCGGCGAGTGCGTCAGGCTCGCGCTCATGCTGGCCGTACTCGACCATCGCTTCAACAATCAGCCGCACGGCTCGAAGCGGTACGCCTTCACTGGCCAAACGTTGCAACACCGCTGAAAACCGCGAGAGCGGCATGATGCGCTGCAACTCCTGCACCAGTTCCGACTGGTTGTGCTCAAGCCAACTGAGGATCGCCTTGCTCTCCTGAATCCCCAGGAACTGCGGCCCGCTAAGCATCATGGCCTGCCTCATGCGTTCGATGATCAGGCTCGTCGCGGTAAAGCGTTCCAACTGTGGGTCATCCAGCAGAGGATCATCGGCCGGCAACCAGAGCCAACCCTCTTCGTCACGCTCGGCCAGCCCCGGTATTGCGTGCGCAGGCTCTACGGTGAAGGCCTTGCGGTCAACGGCCAGATGGGTGACGACCGAGGCCTTGATCATCGGTACTTCATGCACGCAAAAGCGCATTTCGTCGGCGGCCAGTGCCTCATCGAGTTCGACCTCGAAAGGCGGCAACGTCAGGCCGATATTGGCGACCAGCGAATTTCGTGCCTGGCGAATCCCGTGAATAAGATCCGTCACCTCAGGTGTGCCACGCAAAGCCGAGGGAAACTGCAATAGATAAGGCCGCGATGGATCGAACCCACGCAGATCCTCTTCGCCGTTCTCTTCGGGGCGGACGGCGTGAGCGTCTTCATCCTCGGCCGGGGCCTTGCCCTGACGCTGACGCATCAAGTAATACCCCAAGGCACCGGTTGCCGCGGAGATCAGGATAAACACCAGGGTCGGCATGCCGGGCACCACTGCAAATGCGAGCATCCCTACCGACGCAATCATCCAGCTCTTAGGCTCGCTGGTCATTTGGCGGGCAATTTCGGCGCCCATGTTAGTGATGCCCTTGCCCCCGGCCGGCGCCACACGCGTGATGATCATGCCGGCCGTAAGGGAGATCAGCAGCGCCGGAATCTGCGCAATCAGGCCGTCGCCGATGGTCAGCACCGAATACAGTTGGATCGATTCGGCGGCGCTCAGATCGTGTTGAAACATTCCCGTGGTAAAACCGCCCAGCAGGTTGACCACCACGATAATCAAACCGGCAATGGCGTCGCCCTTGACGAACTTCATGGCCCCGTCCATGGCGCCGAACAGCTGGCTCTCACGCGATAACTGGTCGCGCTTTTCCCGCGCTTGGATGCCGTCGATAAGGCCGGCGCGCAAGTCGCTGTCGATGGACATCTGTTTGCCCGGCATCGCATCCAGGCTGAACCTTGCGGCTACCTCGGCGACCCGCTCCGAGCCCTTGGTGATCACCAGAAAATTGACCAGGGTCAGAATCAGGAAGATCACCATCCCCACCGCCAGGTTGCCCCCCACCACGAAATTGCCGAACGCCTCGACGATGTCGCCGGCGTCCTGTTCCAGCAGGATCAGGCGCGTAGTCGCGATCGACAGCGCCAGACGAAACATGGTGGTCAGCAGCAAGATCGAAGGAAACGAAGAGAACGCCAGGGGCCCCGGCAAATACAGCGCCAGCACGATCAATAGGCAGGAGATGCAGATGTTGACCGCGATAAGAATATCCACCAGCCAGGTGGGCAGCGGCACGATAAAGATAAACACAATGCCCAGGACAACCACGGCCCCGAGTACTTCGGCACGCTGCGCCGCTTTGAGCAGCACATTGTTGAGGGTAGACAGCACGGTCACACCGACGTCCCCAGACTACCGGCAAAGCGTATGGGGCCGCGCTCAACCCGGTCCAGCTCTCCCATGACCGCCAAAAAGCTATCCAGGGCGCTCTGACGCACTCGACTGTCCGGCCATAACGCCAGGGGCAACTGCCGAATCAGAGGGAAAAGCGCGTTAAGCAGTACCACCTGCTGGGTATCCGGCGCGCTGCCCAGATCATGCCCAAGCCGCAGGACTTCACCCGCATCAATCCCGCTGCCGGCGTAGCCCAGCAGGCGCTGCAACAGGCTCACGGCGTCACCATCCAAACCTAGACGCCCATTCAGCGCCTCGCAATCGGCCAACACACTGCTCAACTGACCACAACTTTGCAGGGCCAGCAGCAAGGTGCGCAGTCGAGGGGTAGCCATTGAAGAAACCAACACCGCGATGTCGTCAGCCAAGGCTTTACGCATGCTGCCGAGCCGCGCGGAAAACGTATCGCCACCGTATACACCCAGCAGCGCCTGCATCATCGTCGCCAGGGATTGGCGCGTGGCCACGCTGGCGTAGTAGAGCGCACGCAGCGCCTGGCGCTCTTGCGCATCACCGCCGGCCTCCAGCAACGCCGTGGCGAATTTAAGGCCCGCCTGGATTTCCCCTTTGAAGCCGATGCTCATCGTGGCAATGGCATCCCGCGCCTTGGCCGCTTCAGACGAGCGCGCCTCACTGTCCGCCTGGACCTCCAGATACCGGAGCACCACGAACGCACGCGCCGGGTCCCCCTCGGCAAGCTCCAGCAACTTGTCGGCGCTGGGATTGTGCTGCAACTGCTGCCTGAAACGCCGAGAAATAGCCGCGAACGACTCCTGGGCCGGATGGCCAAGCTGATCATAAAGTTGCGCAAGCTGATCGACAGGCGGAACGCGTATCGACGTCGCCCGCAGCACTCGGTTATTGGCCACCACTTCCTGGTCGAAGAGCTGGGCAAGCTCCTCGACCTTGGCCGGCTCTGGCGTAGAGACGCGCGCAACAGCGGATTGATCCAGGCGTTGGGATGATGGCAAATCGTTAAGAACTTCGACTTTCATGAGCATGCCAAGACGGGAAGAGTGTGTCCCTATGTGGCAATGCCCGCCGATACGGTTCCATCAAAGTTTATCCGTCGATGGTTTTGAAAAGACCGACACAAATCATCGATGCCTTTTGCAAGAAGTTGCGCAAAAACGCTCTATTTCAATATGTTTTTTTATATAAATCAGCAAGTTGAAGGATTTTTCCATTTGGCACAGCCAGTGCTAAAGGGGTTCTCGTCGAAAACTTTTCGACAGTGTCTACCCTGAGGAAAACACCGTGAATATCCCTATTGATGCTTTAGCGCACCTTGTTGGCGGCTCGCCTCAATTCATGCTCGAACTGACGGACGACCAACAAAAAAAGCTCCGCCGCTTTATTCACAAACGCGTGCTTAACCACGAGGATGCAGACGACATCCTGCAACTGACGTACCTGGAGGCATGGCGTAACAGGGAACGTTTCAGTGGCCAGGCCGCCCTCAGCACCTGGATGTGCGGCATCGCGCAAAACCTGATCCGCAATCACTTCAGACGCCTGTATGCCAAGCCGGTGCATTGCGAATTCGACGAGTCGCTGTGGCACGGCCAGGAAGAAAACAAAAACCTGGACTGGGAGTTCGAAATCAACCGCCGCCTGGAAAATACCCTGAGCGCCATTGACCACCTACCTGCGGAAATGCGCAAAACGCTGTACGCCTCACTGGAAACCGATGGCAGCTACCAGGACACTGCCGACGTGTTGGACATCCCCATAGGCACCGTTCGCTCACGCCTGTCGCGGGCACGCGAACAACTCAAGCGTGTCACTCACAACTCGATATACCCATAAGCAAAACCAAGTGTTGGGCGGCAGGGATATTGCCCAACTCGATCACGACTTTTGCGTACGCGGCTGCGAGACCGCAGCGACCCGAAGCCCCCCCCGGCAATCATCCTCATATTGCCCGGCCCCACGCCTGCGCGCAGACCATCGACTGCCTGCCTCCATGCATCTCTCGTGACGACGGGTTCAACCCCTGAGGCGAGCGAGTAAGCTCGCGTTGGGCTATGCAGCCCCCAAAAACCGGCGTTTTCGGTTAAACAGTTGAAAGCGCAGATAAAAATTAAAAATAAACGCTTGACGCATTCCCGTTCTGCGCGAATAATGCGCGCCACTTGGCTACATAGCTCAGTTGGTTAGAGCATAGCATTCATAATGCTGGGGTCCGGGGTTCAAGTCCCTGTGTAGCCACCAAGTACTAAAAACGGCTTACCGAAAGGTAGGCCGTTTTTTTATGTCCGCAAAAAAGCCATCCCCCAGCGTTGCTCCAGACTGCTGTTAGTATCCCCCACTCCCCAACACTCAAAGGACTCAGTGTTCGATGCCCCGCCCCCACCTGATCGCCACCCTCGCACTCTGCGCACTGCCTCTCTTGGTACACGCGAATGAAGGTAAAAGCCCGATCGAAGGCGCCACGCTGGCCAGCATCGCGCTCCCCTTCCTGACGGTTTTCGCCACGCTGGGCACTACCAGCCATCCCGTCGAGATGCTCAAGTCCGCCAAAAGCGACGCGCTGGCCTTTGTCGGCTCGGACGGCGACATCCGCACCGCGCACTTTGAACTGGCCGTACGCACGTATCACACGGCCTACCCGGCGCCGCACATGAGTGACATGCAATTGGCCCAGGCGATTGCGGTGACGCATTGACAGATCCGCTCAAAAGCAAGGTGGCAAGCGTCGCGGCCAGTTACGCTGCGCGCTCAAGGGCGACCGGGTGATTATTTACCGCAAGGCGGTGCTGTTCCTCAAAGGCACGATTTACCTGTAAAAAAACAGTCCCCGGCCCAACAGATCATTCTCAAAACGAACGGAGTTCAGCGCGTGTTTTCGATTTCCCGCCGGCAGTGGTCGGTCATAGCCACAGCCCTCGCCCTAACGGCCTGCCACTCCCCGGTCAGCGAACAACCACCGGCACCGGAGCTGGGTTCAGGCTATCGCACGGACCTCACCACGCAACATGCCGAACGCCACATGGCCGCTGCCGCCAACCCACTGGCAGCCGAGGCCGGGCGTGAAATGTTGCGTCAAGGCGGCTCGGCCATTGATGCGGCGATTGCCATGCAGGCGGTACTGACCCTGGTGGAGCCGCAATCGTCCGGTATCGGTGGCGGCGCGTTCATCATGCTGTGGGACGGCAAAAAAGTGCATGCCTATGACGGTCGCGAAACCGCACCGGCCGGGGCGACCGAGCGGTTGTTCCTGAAACCCGACGGCACGCCGATGGCCTTCACCGATGCGCAGATTGGCGGGCGCTCGGTGGGCACACCCGGCGTGCTGCGAGCGTTGCAAATGGCCCACAAGAAGAGCGGCCGCCTGCAATGGGCCAAACTGTTTGAACCGGCGATCCGCCTGTCCGAGCAGGGTTTTGCGGTTTCTCCACGCTTGCACAGCCTGATTGCGGCGGACCGCTTTATTCCCAAGTCACCCGAAATGGCAGCCTACTTCCTGAATGCCGATGGCACGCCCAAAGCCACGGGCACGCTGTTGAAAAACCCGGCGCTGGCGGCCGTATTCAAACGCATCGCCAAGGAGGGGCCGGACGCGCTGTATCAGGGCCCGATTGCCGATGAAATCGCACGCAAGGTGCAGGGCCATCGCAATGCGGGCAGCCTGTCCCAAACGGACCTTAAGGGGTACGTCGCCAAGGAGCGCGAGCCGCTGTGCACCGATTACAAACGCTGGAGAGTCTGCGGCATGCCGCCACCGTCGTCGGGAGGCATTGCGGTTGCGCAGATCCTCGGCACGTTGCAGGCGCTGGAAGGCCGTGACCCGCGTCTGGCCATCGCCCCGATGACGCCGATCAAAAGCGCCTCAGTTGCCGGCCTGGAACCGGTGCCCGAAGCCGTGCACCTGATCGCCGAAGCCGGTCGCCTGGCCTTTGCCGACCGTGCGCTGTATGTGGCCGATACGGACTTTACGCCAGTGCCGGTGGCCGGCCTTGTGGCGCCAGATTACCTGGCCAGGCGCGCCTCGCTGATCGGCGAGCGCAGCATGGCCGTCGCCAAGCCGGGCCAACCTGCGGGCATTCAAGTGGCCTACGCGCCCGACCGTTCGCCGCTGCGCATCTCCACCTCGCAAGTGGTGGCGGTGGATGACTTGGGTGGCGCGGTGTCGATGACCACCACGGTGGAGGCTGCGTTCGGTTCACATGTGATGGTGCAAGGCTTTTTGCTGAACAACCAGATGACCGACTTTTCCTTTATCCCCGAAGAAAATGGCCAGCCGGTGGCCAACCGCGTGCAACCGGGCAAACGCCCGCGCTCGTCGATGGCGCCCACGTTGGTGTTCGACCGCCAGAGCGGTGAATTGCTGGCCACGTTAGGCTCGCCGGGCGGCTCGCAGATCATTGAGTACGTGAGCAAATCCCTGGTGGCGATGCTGGACTGGAACCTCGACCCGCAAGCCGCCATCAGCCTGCCCAACTTCGGTAGCCGCAATGGCGCGACCGAATTGGAAGCCGGCCTGTTCAGCCCAGGGTTGAAACAGGCGCTCAGGGACAAGGGTCACCGGCTCAGCGACATTGATATGACCAGCGGAATTCAGGCGATTGTTCGCACGCCAAATGCTCAGGGCAACGTGACGCTGAGCGGCGGTGCGGACCCTCGACGTGAAGGCGAAGCGCTCGGCGACTGAGCACTTGCAGAGGGCGCCAGGGCCGATCAGCGACTGACCTTCAGGCCCTTGCGCCCCGCATGCCGCTGCAGCGCCAGGTCGATCAAACGGCTGACCAACTCGCTGTAGCTCATTCCCGCCGCCTGCCACAACTTGGGGTACATGCTGATACGGGTAAAACCGGGCAGTGAGTTGATCTCGTTGATCAGTACTTCGCCGTCATCGGTCAGGAACACGTCGACCCGCGCCAGACCTGCACACCCGAGCACCTCAAACGCCTCAATGGCCAACTGGCGAATCCGCTCGCTGGCCTCATGGCTGATTGCCGCCGGCACCACCACTTGAGCGGCCTGTTCGTCGATGTACTTGCTGTCGTAGGAATAGAAGCCGCTGCTCACCACGATCTCGCCGCAACCGCTGGCGATGGGGTCTTCGTTGCCCAGCACCGCGCATTCAATTTCCCGGCCGCGCACGGCGGACTCCACCAGCACTTTTTCATCGAAACCCAACGCCAGCTCAACGGCGGCGTGGTATTCAGCCTCGTTTTCGACCTTGCTGACGCCCACCGAAGACCCCTGGTTGGCCGGTTTGACGAACATCGGCAGGCCAAGGGTGTTCACGGCAGCTTCAAAGGGGGTGCGCGCGGCGTTGCGGCGGGTCAGCGTGATGAACGGCGTGACGCCAATGCCTGCATCGCGCAGCAGGCGTTTGCTGACATCTTTGTCCATGCACACCGCCGAGCCGAGCACGTCGGAGCCGACGAAAGGCAAATCCGCCATGCGCAGCAAGCCTTGCAGGCAGCCGTCTTCGCCGAGCGTGCCGTGGACGATAGGGAAGATCACATCGATATGTTCCAGCACGCCCTGGCTGGAGGTTTCCACCACTTGCCGGTTGGCCTTGCCGGGCACGACTGCCAATTCGCGGTTGGACTGATTAAGGGCAATGAGCGCCGGGTTTTCCTGGTTGATCAGGAAGTTCGAGGTGTCGTTGAGGTGCCAGTGGCCGGCCTTGTCGATGCCGATCAGGATCGGCTCGAAGCGCGAACGGTCCAGCGCATCGACGATATTGCGCGCCGATTGCAGCGAGACTTCGTGTTCGGCCGAACGGCCACCAAAAATAATACCGACGCGCACCTTGCTCATGACCCGACCTCACTATTGAACGTAAGGCTTCTTACCACGGCCCCTCAGCGATTCGCCACCAGATGTGCGCCGAACAGCACATAGCAAGTGCCGGCAAAGCGGTCGATCCACTTGCGCGAACGGCTGTAAAGGTTGGCCATGCGCTGGCTGGAAAACACCAGCGCCACACAGGCATACCAACTGAACGACAACGTGGCCATGGTGATCACGGCCAGGGTCAGCAACATCGGCGAAGGCGACAGCGGCATGGTGGACGCAAAGACGGTGGCGACGAACAACGCCGCCTTGGGATTCGACAGGTTGCCCAGTAACCCCAGGCGCCAGGCAGAGAACAGCGAACGCCGGGGCTCATCCGGCAACAGGCCCTGGCTCATGGCGGGGGCCGAGCGCTTGAACAGCTTCAAGCCCAGGTAAATCAGGTAGCAACCGCCGATGATTTTGAACGCCAGGTACAACATCGGCGCGGCGGTAAACAGCGACTTGATGCCCAGCCCCGCCGCCAGTCCCCACATGATGGTGCCAGTGGCCGCGCCCGCTGAGGCCATCACGCCATGGCGGCGCGAACAGCTCGCAGCCAGTTGCGCCGTGTTGAAAAAGTTGGGCCCGGGCGTGACCACCGCGACGCTCCAGAGCAGGGCCAGGGAGACCAGCGGCGCCACATAGGCGGGGTTGAATAGTTGCATGGGGCTGCTCCATCAGGGCCAGGCACGAGCCAGGATAATAGGCCTCGCCCACCGCCTGCACAATCGTACAAGACCCCGGCAGACAAGGCCTGCAGACTGGGTTAACGTGTTTCCACTTCTTTTTGTGACAAGTCACCATGGGCAACCTGACCCACACCCTCGACTGGCTGCACCGCGCGCCCCATACCAGTGGCGTGGACCGTATCGAAGCGTACTTTTCCGGTTTCGCCTTCGATCCGCATCGCCACGACACCTACGCCATCGGGCGCACTTTGTTCGGCGTGCAGAGCTTTCACTACCGCGGCGCCATGACCCACAGCCTGCCCGGCGCGACCATGGTGATTCATCCGGATGAGACCCACGACGGCCATGCCGGCAGCGAGGAAGGCTTCAAGTACCGGATGATCTACGTCGAACCGGCGTTGATCCAGCAGATCCTCGGCGGTAAGCCGCTGCCGTTTATCCCCTCCGGTCTGTCCACCGACCCGAGGCTGTTTCGCGCCAGTGAAGTGCTGCTGCAAAGCCTGGATTGCCCCATCGACCCGTTGCAGGAACAGGACGCCATGTTCGACCTGGCCCAGGCGCTCAGCGATGCCTCCGGAGCAATCATCACCCGCAAGACCTTCGATTACGTCGCCGCCGAACGCGCCCGGGAATTTATCCACAGCGCCCTGGGCCGCAGCATCACCCTCGACGAAATGGCCAACCATGCAGGTCGCGACCGCTGGGCCCTGTCGCGGGATTTTCGTGTGCTGTTCGGCACCAGCCCCTACCGCTACCTGACCATGCGCCGGCTGGACCTGGTGCGAAGCCTGTTGGCTCAGGGTGTGTCATTGGTGGATGCGGCGATGACCGCCGGCTTCACCGACCAGAGCCACATGACCCGGCAATTTCGCAGCACTTACGGCATGCCACCGTCGCGCTGGGTGAAGATGCTCGGGCGCTGATTGGCCAAGCCGAACGACCATCCTCCTGCAAACTTGCGCGGGCCAGGCTTAGAGTTGACGCCCGACCAGCGGCTGGCCGATGGTGAGAAAATTGCCGCCGGCGACATGGTGCAAGGTGCGCAACTCATCGTGGCCTTCGAAATGCCAGTGACCTTCGCTGAACACGCGCTCGTCGGCATAGGCCGCGACCACTTCGCCCAGGAACAGGTCATAGGTGTGCTGGTTGTGAGGCTCGGGCAGCAGGCGGCATTCCAGCCAGGCGACACACTCCTCCAGCAACGGCGCGTCGGTGTGTTCCCCGTTGAAGGTATGCAGGTCATAAGTAGCGAATTTGTCGATTTCGGCACCGGCGGTGTTGCCCACCGTTTGCACCACATCTGCCTGGGCGGCGCAGGGCACCTGGAGCACGAAGGTCCCGGCGCCTTCGAGCAGTTGGCGGGTCCAGGTGGCCTTGTCCAGCACCACCGCGACCTTCGGCGGTTCGAAGTCCAGCGGCATGGCCCACGCGGCGGCCATGATATTGCGCCGGCCATCATGTGCCGCGCTCACTAATACAGTGGGGCCGTGATTGAGCAAGCGGTAGGCCTTGGACAGTGGAACGGGGCGGCAGTGGGCAGGGCGCATGGAGTGGCTGCTCGTCAATGAAAAAACCTACGATACCTCAAGCACGCGCCCTTCGGGCTCAGGTATGCTTTTCGAGCAGGAAACAAAAAGAAACAATTTCCTAAAATCTGTTCGATAAGGAGTCCCGCTTGGAGTTATCGACTGCTGCATGGGTAGTTCACGACACCCGCCTTATGGGCTGCGTACTGCTGGCCATCGCCAGCATCATCGTGCTGATCAGCGCGACCAAGCTACCGCCGTTTCTGTCGATCCTGATTGGCACGTTTATCGCCGGTGTGGGCGCGGGGCTGCCCCCGGAAGAAGTGGCCAGGGCCTTCAGCAAGGGCGCCGGGGCGATCCTGGGTGAAGCAGGGATCATCATCGCTCTGGGCGCGATGCTGGGTGCGCTGATGGCCGAATCCGGCGCGGCCGATCGCATTGCCACGACCTTGCTCGGGCTCGGCAAGGGCAAGTCACTGCCGTGGGTGATGGCGCTGGTGGCAATGGTGATCGGCCTGCCGCTGTTCTTCGAAGTGGGCCTGGTGATGATGGTGCCGATCATCTTTGTGATGGCCAAACGGTCGAACCAACCGCTGCTGAAAATTGCCATTCCGGCCCTGGCGGGCATGACCACCCTGCACGCCTTGATGCCGCCGCACCCTGGACCGTTGATTGCGGTCGGCGCACTGCACGCCGACCTGGGCCTGACCATGTTGCTGGGCTTTTGCCTGGCGGTGCCGGCGGTGATTCTCGCGGGGCCGATCTATGGCAATTGGCTGTCCAAACGCTTGCACGTGGATGAACCGGCGGACATCGGCGCACTGTTCAGCGCCCCGCCAAAGGCCCCTCGCCAGCCGAGCTTTGGCGTGTCGCTGCTGATCATTCTGTTGCCAGTGATTTTGATGCTCGGCAGCACCTTGGCCAAAGTCGCGCTGCCTTCGCAAAGCACGGTCGGCCACACGCTGAAATTTCTCGGCGAACCACTGATCGCCCTCGGCCTGGCCGTGATCGCCGCAGTGGCCTGTCTGGGATGGGCCGCCGGCATGCCGCGCGCCGATGTCGGCAATACGCTGCGCAAAGCCCTCGCCCCCATTGCCGTGCTGCTGCTGACGATCGGCGCCGGTGGTGGCCTCAAGCAAACCCTGCTGGATGCCGGCGTCAGCCAGACCATCAGCAAGGTCGCCGAAGGCGCCCACATGCCCTACCTGCTGCTGGCCTGGCTGATCGCCGTGGCGTTGCGCCAGGCCACCGGTTCGGCAACGGTCGCCACGACCACGACGGCGGGTATTCTCGCGCCGATGATGGCGGGTTTGGCGGCCACGCAAAGCTCACTGGTGGCACTGGCGATTGGCGCCGGCTCGGTGTTCTTCTGTCATGTCAACGACGCCGGGTTCTGGATGGTGCGTGAATACTTTGGCTTGCAGCTCAAACAGACGATCTGGGTCTGGTCGGTGTTGCAAACGATTGTGTCGATCGTCGGTTTGGTGGGGACGTTGCTGCTCTGGCACTTCCTGACCTGACGAGGACTAGGTCGCCAAGGTGTGGCGCTTACCAAACAGCGCCACACTCCCCACCCCAACTGCGCCCATCACCACGCAGTAGCCCACACAGATCCACGGGCTGGTCGGCATCAGCGCAATCAGCATCAGCGGCGTGGTGCTCGCCCACAGCGCATAGGCGATGTTGTAGGTGAAGGAAATCCCCGACACCCGCACCGGCGCAGGAAACAGCCCGACCATCACCGACGGCACCGCGCCCACCACGCCGCAACTCAGTCCCGCCACGGCGTACGCCGCGCCCAGCCACACGCCACCATTGATCAGGCTGGCATACAGCAGCGCTATCCCCATGGGCAGCAACAGGCTGTAGACCTGTACCGCGCGCCACGCGCCGATACGGTCCACCAGCAGACCGGCGAGGACGCAGCCAATGTTCAGGAAGACGATGCCCAAGGCGCTCAGGGCGAAGGTGTCGCTGGGGCTCATGCCGAAGGTTTTTTGCATCATGGTCGGGGTGATCACAACGAGCACCACCACGGCGGACGTGAGCACGCAGGTGAGGATCATGGCCGGCAGCAGCACCGCGCGATGGTCGCGCAGTACCGTGCGCAGCGGCAGTTCGGCGGCGGCCTGACGGCGCGCCTGCATCTCGAGGAACACCGGGGTTTCGCTGAGCCAGCGACGCAGCCATACGCCGATAACGCCGAACACACCGCCGAGCAGGAAGGGCAAGCGCCAGGCGTAATCGAGAATTTCGGCCGGGGTGAAGACTTGCGCGAGCAGCGTGGCGGTCAGCGCCCCCAACAGGTAGCCGAAAGTCAGGCCGGCTTGCAGGAAGCCCAGGGCATAACCGCGGTGATGACGTGGGGCATGCTCGGCGACAAACGTCCAGGCGCTGGGCACTTCGCCGCCTACCGCCGCGCCTTGCAGCACGCGCAGCAGCAGCAGGATCAACGGTGCGAAATAGCCGATTTGCGCGTAGGTCGGCATGATGCCGATCAGCAGGCACGGCAGCGCCATCATCAGGATGCTCAGGCTGAACACGCGCTTGCGTCCCAGGTGGTCGGCAAAATGCGCCATCAGGATGCCGCCCAGCGGGCGCGCCAGGTAGCCGGTGACAAAGATGCCGAAGCTTTGCAGCAGGCGCAGCCACTCAGGCATTTGCGGCGGGAAGAACAGTTGGCTGAGGGTCAGCGCAAAAAACACGAAGATAATGAAGTCGTAGATTTCCAGGGCGCCGCCCAGAGCGGCCAGGCCCAGGGTTTTGTAGTCGGAGCGGGAAAAGCGCTGCGCCTGTGGGGAAAAGGTGGCAGTCATGTGCAAGCTCGGCAGACAGACAAAATGGCGTGCAGGTTATGAGCTGAGCCGGGGGATGGCAATCGCTGCAGATATATTTGTTTTCCTCATGGATCGATGAAAATAACTGCATTCCCATATCAATCCCCGAGGAGGAACATGCGCGAAAACTGCCGCCCCCCCCTAATAAATACAAGAGGTACGACTCGTGGCCGATGCTATCGAAGAAAGCCGCTATGCCCGATTTGCCCTGCGCTGCTCCAACTTCGCCGAGCGTTGGTTCCCTGACTCCTGGGTGTTCGCCGCCCTTGCGGTGATCATTGTCGCCGTGGCGACCCTGGGCATGGGCGCAGCCCCCACCGAGGCAGCCAAGGCGTTTGGCGATGGGTTTTGGAGCCTGATCCCGTTCACCATGCAGATGGCCTTTGTGGTGATCGGCGGTTACGTGGTCGCCAGTTCGCCACCGGCGGTGAGGCTGATTGACCGCCTGGCACGTATCCCAAAAAACGGCCGCTCTGCCGTCGCGTGGGTGGCGTTGATTTCCATGGTCGCGTCCTTGCTCAACTGGGGCCTGTCCCTGGTGTTTGGCGGCTTGCTGGTAAGGGCACTGGCCCGTCGTACGGATTTGCGCATGGATTACCGCGCGGCCGGCGCCGCGGCTTATCTGGGGCTGGGCGCCGTATGGGCGCTGGGGCTGTCGTCGTCCGCCGCGCAATTGCAGGCCAACCCGGCCAGCTTGCCTGCATCGATTTTGTCGATCACCGGGATGATCCCGTTTACCGAGACCATCTTCCTGTGGCAATCAGGCGTGCTGTTGCTGGCGCTGATCGTGGTGTCGCTGATTATCGCCTATGCCACCGCGCCCGGCCCCAACAGCGCGCGTGATGCCAAGGCCTGCGGGGTCGATCCAGCCTTCAACCTGCCAAAACTGCAAGCACCGAGCCGCCCTGGAGAATGGCTGGAGCACAGCCCGTTGCTGACGATTTTGTTGGCGCTGCTGGCGGCCGGCTGGCTGTTCCATGAGTTCTCGACCAAGCCGGCGATCAGCGCCATCTCGGGGCTCAATACCTATAACTTCCTGTTCATCATGGTCGGCGCGCTGCTGCACTGGCGCCCGCGCAGTTTCCTGGATGCCGTGGCCCGCGCGGTGCCCACCACCACCGGCGTGCTGATCCAGTTCCCGCTGTACGGCTCGATCGCCGCGCTGATGACCGTGGTCAAGGGCGGCGACGGCCAGACCCTGGCGCACCATATCTCGACCTTCTTCACCTCCATCGCCTCCCATGACACCTACGCGTTGCTGATGGGGGTGTACTCAGCGGTGCTGGGCTTCTTTATCCCGTCGGGCGGCGGCAAGTGGATCATCGAGGCGCCTTACGTGATGCAGGTGGCCAACGACCTGCAATACCACCTGGGCTGGTCGGTGCAGATCTACAACGCAGCCGAGGCACTGCCGAACCTGATCAACCCGTTCTATATGCTGCCGTTGCTGGGAGTGTTGGGGCTCAAGGCACGGGACCTGATCGGCTTCTCGTTTGTGCAGTTGCTGGTGCACACGCCGCTGGTGCTGTTTTTGTTGTGGGCGCTGGGGACGACGCTGAAGTACCTACCGCCCGTGATGCCTTAGAAGCAGCGAAAAGCCGCAGGGTGTCGGCTTCAAGCGTGCCGCTTGAAGCTTGCGACCTGCGGCTGCCTTAATTCCGTCACATTGCATTGCTACCGTCCTGCGAAATATCTTGCAACATATCGCCAAGGACTCCGCCGCAATGAGTGATAAGCCCGAAGACCGCCCTTCCGCCGACTCCATCACCCCGCCACCGGTAGACAGCAGCCGCCGGCGCTTCCTGGGCGGCGCGGCGGTGCTGGGGGTGGGCGCGACGTTAAGCGCTTGCGGCAATCCCAGCCAGACGCCGGGCAAACCGGAGCCGCGGGCACTCACCCCGCAGGAGCTGGATAAAGCCTTGCGCGACCAGGTGAAAACCGTGGTGGTGATCTACGCCGAGAACCGCAGCTTCAACAATTTGTTTGCAGACTTTCCGGGCGTTGAGAAACCGCTGTCGGCGTTGTCCGCTGCCGAGACTCAGCAACGTGACCGCGATGGCAGCGTCTTGCCAGCCCTGCCGCCGGCCTGGGGCGGCGTGCTGCAAGTCGGCCCGCAAACGGTGGATGGCGTGACCTACGCCAGCGAAGTGCAATTTCAAGACAACTTGCCCAACGCCCCCTACGCCCTCAAAGGCCCGAATGGCGAAGACCTGCCTCTGAGTCTGGTCACCCGTGACCTGTGGCACGTGTTCTATCAGAACCAAATGCAGATCAATGGCGGCAAGAACGACGGTTTTGTCGCCTGGGCGGACGCCGGTGGCCTGGTGATGGGGCATTACGCCCAGAGCCGCTATGCCCTGCGCCTGTGGGACGTGGCCAAGGAATTCGTGCTCTGCGATAACTTCTTTCAGGGTGCGTTCGGCGGCTCGTTTCTTAACCATCAATACCTGATCAGCGCCACCGCGCCGGTGTATCCGAATGCCACGCAGTCAGTGGCCAAGGCGCAGATCGCCACGCTGCAAAGCGATGACCCGACCGACACACGCCTCAAGCCCCTGGGCACATCCCCGGCCAGCGCCATGAGCGGCCCACCGCAGTTCGGCCCCAGCGCGCTGACCCCGGACGGTTACGCCGTGAACACCCTGGCCCCGCCCTACTGGCCGACCTGGATCCGCGACCCGCAAAACCCGGATTACGCCAAGGCCGACCTACCCAACGTGCTGGTGCCGCAGACCCACGAACACATCGGCGACAAGCTGTCGAAGAAAAACGTCGACTGGGCCTGGTACGCCGGCGCCTGGCAGGCGACGCTGGAGCAGTTCAAGGACTCGGGCGGCATCCCAAAGATCCCGAACTTCCAGTACCACCACCAGCCGTTCAATTACTTCAAGCAACAGGGTCCCGAGAACCGCACGGAGCGCGACAAACGCTTGCGTGATGGCGGCTTGGGCGATGAGTCCAGCACCAATAAATTCTTTGCCGATGCCCAGGCGGGCAAGTTGCCGGCCGTGACCTTCTACAAGCCTCAGGGCAACCTGAACATGCACGCCGGTTATGCCGATGTGGCCTCGGGCGATCGCCACATCGCCCGCGCCTTGAAGGTGCTGCAAGAAAGCCCGCAATGGAAAAATATGGTGGTGCTGGTCACGGTCGACGAAAACGGCGGTTGGTGGGACCACGTAGCGCCCCCTAAAGGTGATCGCTGGGGCCCAGGTTCGCGCGTGCCTGCGCTGGTGGTGTCGCCGTTTGCGCGCAAAGGCATGGTGGACCACACGGTGTATGACACCGCGTCGATCCTGCGCTTGATCACCCGAGTCTTTCAGCTTGAAACCCTGGACGGCCTCAAGCAGCGCGATGACGCGATGATCGCCCGCGGCCAGCAACCCATGGGCGATTTGAGCAATGCATTGCAGTTCAACGTGTAGGACGCTTATCCAATAGCGACATGCCTGGCGATTTCGCACGCGTTTTTCCTGGTCAACCGCTACTGTGTGCCAGTGGCTTTCAACCCGCGCAGACGGGCTTTCGCTGACAAGGAATTAACTATGTTCAAACCGACCAAGCTGTCCCTGGCCCTGGCCGCGCTGATGACCAGCGCGGTCGTACAGGCCGACCTCGAGGTGCCGCTGGGCAGTACGCAACGTGTCACCCAGCTGTTCGCTTACCCCAATAATTGCAACGTGATTTGCTTTCGGCCATGGACGCTGGAGCAGACCGCTGAGCACTATCTGAACCAGAGCCTGCAGCGTGACGGTTACAGCCGGGCCAAGGTCAGCGTCAAGCGCCACGACGACCAGGTAACGGCGACCTTCAGCGGCGTGCCGGACAGTTATGGTCACCCCCTGACAACGCTGCTCAATACCGCCGACCTGGCTTATCAGGGCGCCAGCAAGCTCAACAGCGACGGGAAATGGGCCTTCAACTGGTACCTGTTCTTGCCGTTGGGCATGGCGCTGGAGAACCGCAAAAGCATTGAGTTGATGCACTTTCCGCCGGACTACTCACTGACCCAGGCCCAGGACTATCTGGAGTCGAAAACCACGGATCGCTGGGCCGACTTGCTCACCACCAACGGCGTGCCGGCCACCGAAACCCCGGCTTACCAGACCATGATCGACATCGCGCCGATTGCTGCGCCCGCTACCGCGGGTAAAGACCTGGAGGGGGTCTACAGCTATTTCACCGATTACCAGACGCGCATGGTCAAGGAGTTGAGCCTGCTGCCCAACGGCTCCCTGCCTATGGTCGCGTTCGGCGCGCCGGTCCGTAACTGGATCAAGCAGCAATACGGGCAGTCCGTGGCGGTGCTCGGGCTGGCACAGATCAGCCCGGCCGAGGGCAGGCGTGTTTCGGTACTGGGCTCCAACCACCCCAGCTACATCTGGTATGCAGCAGACCCAGAGAGCTATGGCGGCGACGAGCAGAAGGCCGACGAGGCCGGGTTGAAGGTCATGGGCCAGGACTTGAGCGCGGCCTGCTGGCAGGCTGGGATGGGCCAGAAGCCGGCGAGCGACCCCAATGTATTGCTCAAGGCCTGCATGAATACCTGGCAGGTCACGCGCAAGGAACAAACCTGTGAGCTGTTCTACACCTCGGTGCGCAACCTGAGCGCCGAACAGGCCAACGCCAAATGCGCCACACCGACGATCAAAACTCAGTTGAAGCAGTTGAAGAGCGCCGCGCCAGCCCCTGCCATCATGGCTCCGGTACTGTAGGCGCACAAAACCCGGTCGGTTTCTACTGTCATATATGACAGTAGAAATCCCATCACACTTGATGCGAGCCTTGAGCTGTACCCATCCGCTGCAAGACTGGAAGTCAGCCATCACCCGCAGGTCGATGCAGCCTACCAAGGAGAGTTATGAAAACTCAGGCCATGGATAAGGCTAAAAACGCTGTGAGTGAATGCCTTTACCCGTTCCAGCTCGGCTCGGGCTACCCCACCACACAACAGTTTGCGTTGGTGCAAACGCCAGACGGCAAGGGCGCCGGCATCCAGGCACGCGTCGCGTTTGACAGCCGCGTGCGTATCGCCAAGGTGTCTGGCTACGCCCTGAGTGAGCGGCGCTTGCACACCTTGCAACTGTCGTCACGCATCCACTTGTATGATTGTTGGTTCAGCGGGATGTTCTTGCATTCCTGCACCCCCAACGTGTTCCTCGACCTGCATTACCTGGAAGTCTGGACGCTGCGCGAAATATGCGTCGGTGACCTGTTGACGATGGATTACGCCAACACCGAGGACGTGCTGTTCCGGCAGTTCGCTTGCCAATGTGGCGAGCTGAACTGCCGAGGGTGGATCACCGGCAGCCAGGAGCCTTTGAACGCCGAAGGGCAGGCGTTCATCGCCCAGTGGCGGCTGCGCAAACGCCCTTAGGCTTCGCCCAACGGGCGCAGGCGATACTGCGGCGGCAACTGTTCGAACCCACTGATGGTGGTGTTCAAACTTTTCCAGCGGCCATCCTTGATGCCGTAGATGCAGCCATGGATCGACAGGTTCTGCCCCCGGTGCCAGGCGTTTTGCACAATGCTGGTATGACCGACGTTGGCCACCTGCTGAATCACGTTCAGTTCGCACATGCGGTCCACGCGCTCCTCTTCGGTGGGCAGTTGGGCCAGCACGTCACGGTTTTCGTAGTACAGGTCGCGGATGGTGCGCAGCCAGCCATCGATCAGGCCGAACTGGCGATCCTGCATCGAAGCACGCACACCGCCGCAGCCGTAGTGGCCGGTGACGAGGATGTGCTTAACCTTGAGCACGTCGACCGCGTACTGGATCACCGACAGGCAGTTAAGGTCAGTGTGCAGCACCACGTTGGCCACGTTGCGGTGCACGAACAAGTCACCGGGCAGCATGCCGACGATCTCGTTGGCCGGAACGCGCGCGTCGGAGCAACCGATCCACAGGTATTCCGGGGTTTGCTGGCGGGCGAGCTTGGCGAAGAATTCGGGATCTTCCTGTTTGATCGCATCCGCCCAGCGTTCGTTGTTATCAAGCAGGTCTTGTAATTCGTTCATCAGGGAAAGCCTCAGGAATGATGCGCAGGTGTGTGACTGTCGCGCCTTCGTCCAGGTCACGCCGAGCGTTAATTAGCTTGAATCTTTGGGTCGCCGTGCCTGTCCACACACTATAAGCCCCACAGTATGAGGATTGGCCATGACTGAATCACGACGTCCCTACGGTGCCGAACAGCCCGAACCGATCGATGACAACGAGGACCGCATGGGCTCGATGCGCGAGCTGGACTTTGACGAGCCCGACCAGACTGCGGAAATCGGCGATGAACTGCCGCGACGCGAGCGCGACCATCTGATGCCCGACGAGCGGGTGCGTGAGGCCGGGCTGACGGGCGCCTCGACCGATGATCATGAGTCGACCGACGACGATATGAGCCCGGAAACGCTCATCCATGAGGACGGCGCGCGGGATGCGCGGGAGGAAGGTGAGGAAAACGCCGCGGACTACGACTTGCGCGTTGTCGGTGAAAACGATATTGGCGGCGGCAATGGGTTGGATGAGGCGGAGTTGGCTGATCTGGATCCACTCAACGGCAAGCGCTGACACTACGTGCTTCCAGTGTGGCGAGGACAAGTGCCCCGCCACGTCGGTTCTGTGTGGTTAATCGACGAGCGTGCAGGCCATGACGACCGCATCTTCGCGACCACCGACTGCCGGGTAATAATCCCGGCGACGGCCAATCTCGTTGAAACCGTAGCGCTCGTAAAGGCGGAACGCGCCCGTATTGCTGTCGCGCACTTCCAGGAAGCACTCGCGGGCATTGGCGGCATACGCCCGGGACATCAGGTGCTCCAGCAGCGCCAGGCCCAGGCCACGGCCCTGATTTTCCGGTTTGACGGTGATGTTCAGCAAATGCGCTTCGTCGAGGATGATCTGCACCACGCCGTGGCCGACTTGCTGCTCGCCTTCGAACATCAGCCAGATCTGGTACTTGCCCAGCCCGTCTAGGAAGATGCCGCGGGTCCAGGGGTGACTGAACGCCGCGTATTCGATTTTCAGCACGGCGTCGAGGTCGGCCTCGGTCATCGGGCGGAAGGATAAAGCCTCACTCATCGGTTGTTTTCCAGCGCGCCATCAGCCGGCGCATGGCTTGCCAGACATCAGCCTTACGCTGTGGCTCTTCCATTAATAGTTCCAGACCCGGCAGGGCCCATACCGAACCCAGGCCTTCGACCTGAAGTTCGCGGTACCAGGCTTCGGCGTTGGCTTCGCCTGCAAACCGCACGGCGGGCAGGCCGATCAGCCACAGGCACACACAGGGTTCGTCTTCCAGGCGTGCCGAGACAAAACCCTGGACAAAATCACGCGCCGCTTCCGGGCCCTGGTCCATGGTGCCGCGCACCAGTAACGGCCAGCGCACCGGGTCACCGACGATTTGCGGGCTGTCGGGCAGGCCGGCGGCGCGCAGCATGTCTTTGAGTAACATGTAGGCCGGATCGCGGGTCTGGAAGCGCTCGCCGGTGGGCAGCTCCACCAACAGCAGGCAATGCCCGGCCCGCAGCAATTGCAAGGCAAAGCGCGGCGGTGGCACCACCACGGCCTTGGCCACCGGGGCCGCGACTTCGGCGGCGACAGGCTTGGCCATGGGCGTCGGGCGCGGGACTTCAACCTTGACCCGCTCGACCGCCGCACGCACCTGGGGCTCAGGCTTGACCACCGCCACCGGAGCAGCCGCTTCCTCGCCCGAGGTCTCGAACGCCTCATAGGGCTCAAGCGCCTCCAACAGCTCAGGCCGCGAGGGCGCGGCGAAGGGCAGTTCGGTGCGGGGCAACCAGTTGACCACCTGCATGGCGGCCAAGTAAGCGCGGCGTCGGGACTCGATAAGCACAGCTCGGTCACTTGTGGATAAGTTAAGAGCGGGGATTCTACCGCTGTTCGGTAACAATCGCCCACTGCGCACTGACCGGCTGTGGATAAATCCCGCGCCTGATGCAGTACAATCGCG
Source organism: Pseudomonas sp. EYE_354 (assembly GCF_023148575.1). Lineage (NCBI taxonomy): Bacteria > Pseudomonadati > Pseudomonadota > Gammaproteobacteria > Pseudomonadales > Pseudomonadaceae > Pseudomonas > Pseudomonas sp. EYE_354. The sequence continues at coordinate 9,009 of NZ_JAHXNQ010000001.1, read as the reverse complement.
ACTTTTAATCGCCAACCAGCCGGCCATTCCCATGATCGAACCCAAGCGCGTCCTGCGCGCCCTCGCCGAACACTGGGCCTTACTTGAGCCACTGTGCGAACACTTCGACCAAGGCACCCTGAGCCTTGGCGAGCTGCGCGCTCAATTGGCCGCCCAACAATTGGACAGCACGCCCCAGGACATCACCAGCCTGTTGGACGTGTGGATTCGCCTGGATATCCTGGTGCCTGTGGCCAAGAGCCCGAATCGTTTCGAGCTCAATGCGCAGATCCACGACTTCCTGGCCTATCTTCGCAAGGAGCACCGGCTTGGCCTGTGCCTGGAAATCGAAGCCTACCTGCGCCACCTCGAGCGTCTGGCCGGCTATATCCAGGACGCCTTCGACATCCGTGATGGCCACGACCTGGCCCGCCAACTGCGCCTGCTGGATATGCGCGTGCGGGATGTGCTGAAAAAGCTCGCAAACGACGAACAGGCCCTCGTGGCGGTAGCCGACCGGGCCAAGACCAGCGACCGGCAGATCCCGTTGCGCCAGCGTTACGCCGAAGTCCTTGCGACCTGGGACGAATACGTCGAACCGATGATTCAACTGGTGAACGCCGACGGCGCCTTCGAACAAGGCGTGCGCAAGGTCGAAAACGTGCTGCTGCGCCTGCTCACCGAGCAACAGCGCCTCGGCCACTTGGTGGACGACGATATGCTGCTGCGCACACACGCGCGCATCCTCGAAATGCAGACCAGCGCCCAACTGACCTTGCGTCATGCGCGCGAACTGCTGCTGCCGTTGCGTGAAGAAGCGCGTCGGCACAACGCCGTGACCCGCGGCGCGGCGCTGGCCCTGTCGGCCATCCGCCGCAAAGGCCTGGACGCGGTGCCGCAGGCGGCGATGCCGATGTTCACCCGGCCGCAAAGCACGTTCCTCGGCAGTGCCAGTCAGGTCGAGGCCTATGTGTATGCCCTGGCCAACTTCGAGCCCAAGCCGGCACGTTTCCCCAAGGCGCATAAATCCCACAAGGGCGAAGCCCAGCGCGCACCGCGCACGGTCAAGGAAATGCTCGAACGCTGCGAAGACGCATTGCCGATGCCGGACCTGATGACCTGGCTGCTGGAGCAGGAACCGGACGGCGCCACCGACGAATTGCTGTACTGGTTCTCGCGCCTCTCGCGGGAAAAACGCTTTAAGCGCGAACGCCTGGAACGCCGCGATTACCTCACACACGAGCATCAGGTCAGCCTGCGCTCATTCGCCCTGCTCCCGGCCAAGTCTGACGTGGCCGAGCACTCTGCGAGTACACCCAATGCATCTTGATCTATCCGAACTGTCCCAACTGGCGCCGATCTTTCGCGAGCTGTTCAAGGGTTACCACGTCAGCCGCCGCGACCCGGAGCTGTACGCGCAACTGTCGAACTTCCAGGACCAGTACCGCACGCTGTTCAAGGCCCTGGGCTTTGAGCTGGTGTGCGACACGCGGGGTTTCTACTATTTCGTGCCTGATTCGGCCATCGCCAGCGCGCAGGTGAACAAAACCGCGCAACGCCTGGCGCTGTTCACCTTCATCATCGTCGAGCACCTGGCCGACCAGGGTCGCGACCCGATCGCCGTGCTTGACGGTGGCAGCCTGGGCCGCGATGAGTTGCCATCGCTGCTGGATAAATACCGCGACCTGTTTATCCAGGCCGAAGTACAGACCCAGGAAGAACTCGAAGAAAAAATCATGCGCCGTATGACCCAACTGGGTTTTGCCAGCGAAGACAACGGCATCTATCGCTTCCTGCCGCCGATGCACCGCTTCCTCGACGTGTGCCTGTCGGTGCAGCAGGACCGCGACCTGGCGGCCAGCGTGCACAGCGTGTTGCCACTGCCGGCACCGGTGATCATCGACGAAGACAGCGATGAAAAACTGCTGAAGACCGATGACCCGCTGGACCTGAGTGACTTTGCCGACGAAAGCGAAGAAGACGCCCTGGCTCGCGCCATTGCCGAAGAACAGGAGACCGATGCATGAGTCAGGAACGCTACGGCATCCGCCGCTTCGCCCTATTGAACACCGCCGGTTACAGTCTGGGCCTGTTCCCGCTGGAAGAACCGCTGTCGGTGTATGGCGCCAACAACCTGGGTAAATCCGCATCGATCAACGCCTTGCAGTTTCCGATTCTGGCGCGCATGTCGGACATGAGTTTCGGCAAGTACACCCTGGAACAATCGCGACGCTTCTACTTCGCCACCGACACCAGCTACATCCTGGTAGAAGTCTCCCTGCCCCACGGCCCCCACGTCATCGGCGTGGTCGGGCGCGGGCCAGGCGGCGGTTTCGGTCACCAGTTCTTTGCCTACGCCGGCAAACTCGACCTGGCCCACTACCAGAAAAACGACACCTGCCTGCGTCAGAAAGAGCTGTTCACCAACCTTGAGCGCGAGGGCCTGAAAGCCTACGAACTCAAGCCCGACGAGCTGCGCCGCTTGCTGGTGGGCGGCCACACATCGATCCCGCTGGACCTGACGCTGATCCCGCTGCGCTCCACCAGCGAACAGAGCCTGAAGACCTTCCGCGCGCTGTTCATCAACCTGCTGCACATGCGTGAAATCACGGCGGCCAAGCTCAAGCAACTGTTCCTGGATGCGTTCGAACACAGCCTGCGTTCGGGCAGCGTGGATTACATTGCAGCGTGCGAAGAAGCCTTCCGCGATGTACGACGCATGGAGCAGGACTACAACTCCCTGGTCGCCGCCGGCCCGCTGGTCGAAGCCCTGGCCAACGGCGTCAGGCAGCGCGACATCTTGCGCGGCAAATTGCATCGCCTGTCGCCACTGCTGGACTCGTTGCTCGGCACCTGGTCGGACTACGCCAGTGCACGCAAGGAAGAGCTGACCGTCCAGGCCGAGCACTACCGCAACGAGCAGGACGCGCTGCAGAACGACCAGCGTGGCGGAACCCAGGAGCTGATGCGCCTGGAGCGTGAAATCAGTGGCATCCAGCGTTGGTTGGGCGAGCTGTCGGTGCTCAAGCATCGCTTTGCCCTGGTCGATGACGTCAAGGTGCTGGAGCAGCAACTGCTCGCGGCCAAGGATGCTCACGATGAACTGGCGGGCGCTTTGGCGCAGTCGCGCCAGTTCAGCGCCGAGGACCTGGACGAGCGTCTGCGCGATCTGGAAAAACGCCTGAAGTCGGTCAAGCAGCAACTGGATCACGCGGACAACAACAGCTACGCCAAACTGCGCGAAGAGTTTTCGCAACAGGATGTCGAGCGCCTGATGCGCTTGTTCAACAGCTCGTTGTTCAGCCTGCCGTTGGGCGAGCATGGCATCACGCTGGACGAGGACGGTCAGTGGGTAAAATCCCTGGAGCATATCCTCGATGGCTTCAAGGGTGAGCGCTTTGAAGTGCCGGGGCTGTCCATCGACATCTCCCACATCGAGCCGCCAGCGTTGCAAGCCTTGGCGGACCGCGCCGCGTTGCGCGACCAAAAGGAACGCCTGGAAAAAGAACTCAAGCAGCTCAAGACGCAGCAGGCCGTCGCCTCCGACCGCGCGGCGAGCAAGACCCAGACCGAAGCGCTGTACCAGCAGGTGCTGGACGCGCAGAAGGCTCTGGAAGATTTCCGCCGCGCGCAAACCCTGAGCGCGGAAGAAGGCGAGAAACTGGAAAATCTGGCGCAGATGGAGGCGGCACAGGATGAGTTGAAACGCTCCAGCGATGCCTTCACCGAGCGCGTCCAGCAGCTGTCGGCCAAGCTGCAACTGGTCGGTCGCCAGATCGCTGATATGGAAGCCAAGCAACGCACGCTGGATGACGCCTTGCGCCGTCGTCAGCTGCTGCCGGCAGACCTGCCGTTCGGCACGCCGTTCATGGAACCGGTCGACGATTCCATGGACAACCTGCTGCCGCTGCTCAATGACTATCAGGACAGTTGGCAGGGCTTGCTGCGCGCCGATGGCCAGATCGAAGCGCTGTACGCCCAGGTGCGCCTCAAGGGTGTGGCCAAGTTCGACAGCGAGGATGACGTTGAGCGTCGCCTGCAACTGCTGATCAACGCCTATGCACACCGCACTGATGAGGCACTGACGCTCGGCAAGGCACGCCGCGCGGCAGTCACCGATATCGCGCGCACCTTGCGCAATATCCGCAGCGACTACGACAGCCTGGAACACCAGTTGGCGTTGTTCAACCGCGAGATCAACAAACGTCAGGTGTCCAACCTGCAGAGCTTCCGTATCGTGCTGGCTCCAAACAAGGAAGCCCTCAGGCATATCGACCAGATCATCCACAGTGCCGGTCAGTATGAAGAAGGCGAAACCCTGTCGGTGTTTGACTTAAGCCAAAGCGCCGAGCAAGACAACAAGAACGAGGAAGCCAAGGAGTACCTCGCCCGCCTAGTGGCCGCCAACCATAACCAACTGGGCCTCAAGGACCTGTTCGAGTTGGCCTTCGAGATCACCAAGGTGCATGGCCAGCCGGTGATTCACACGGACATCGATGGTGCAGCGTCCAACGGCACCACGATGACCATCAAGGCGCTGACCAACATGTATTTGTTGCTGCACTTGATGGACCGCGACCAGGCCGGGCGCGTACGTTTGCCGTATTACCTCGACGAGGCGGCGGACATCGATGAGAAGAACCAGGCTGCGTTGCTGGAAACCAGCTTGCAGCTAGGCTTTGTGCCGATTCTGGCGAGCGTGAAGCCGCAAGTGTCGGCCCAAGTGGCGATCGACCTCGAAGGCGGCAGTGGGCCGAACGGCATCTATATCGATGAGGCGGACTGGAAGTACATCCGTCGTCGCGATGTCGTAAAAGCTACCGTGAATGTGCAGGCGGATGAGCCGGAACTCGATGAGGTCTGAGTTTTTTCTCTGAAACGCAAAAGGCCGCGATCCTATGGATCGCGGCCTTTTTTGTTGGCTGGGTTTTGTGGTGCTTTCGAGTGCCTTATCGCGGGCAAGCCCGCGCTGGGCGCGCCTGGGCTTATTTACCCAGTGAAATCTTGGGCGCCCAGGTCAGCCACTCATCTTCAAATTTGTCGAACAACGGGAACGTCTGCTGCGGCCGTGCGGCGCTGCCCATCCGTTCACCGTCCGGGGTGGCGAAGGCGATGCCCCCGGCGACCAGGGTCTCCAGAGACTCAGTGCGCACAGTCGCGCCCTTGAACAGGCCGAAGTCCAGACCGAAGCCGCTGGTGTTCCAGAAACGGCTGCCACCGCGCACCAGGGGCGCGTATTTGGGCTCGATCAGGATGTGGATCAACACACGGTCAGCGGTCTGGCCTAACTCATAGCCCGTGACCTTGCCCACGGTGACTTCCCGGTAGGTGACCGGCACGCCTTCTTTCAGCGAGCCACGACGGGCGGCGCTGAGGGTGAGGCTCAGGCCTGCTTCCTGGTGGACGGCTTCAGGTGGCTGGTCCAGCGCGACGAAACTCTTTTGCGGGCCTGCGTTTTTCGCCGCCGGCTGTACCTCAATGTATTGCCCGGTAACCAGGGTTTCCAGGTTTGAGGTTTTCATCAGGCCCAGCTCGGGCTTGACCACCCAGAACTGACTGCCGACACGCGCAATGCGATCCGCCACCTGGGTGATACGCGCGCTGAGCAACACCGACTGCATGTCGGCACTCAGGTCGACGCTCTCGATCTTGCCGACGTCCAGGCCTTTGAAACGCACGGGCGTGCCGGGGCGCATGCCATCAGCGCGGTCGACCTTAATGGTCACCAAGGTGCCGTGCTGATTGGCCGCTTCGCGATCAGGGAACAGGCGGAAGCGTGGAATGCGTTTTTTCAGCGGTACGTTCGGTTGCGGGGTCTCGAAGGCAATACCGCCGGCCATCAAACTGGCCAGGGACTCACTCTTGACCTGGATGCCGCCCGTCAGGCCGCCGGTCAGGGTGACACCGCTGGCGTTCCAGAAACGCGTCGAACCGTTGACCAGATTTTCGTATTCTTTCTCGATGTGTACGCCGATCACCAGTTGCTTGTTTTTGCGCGAGAACTGGTAGCTCTGCACCGAACCGACTTTGACCTGCTTGTAGAGAATCGGACTGCCGACATCCAGGGAGCCTAGGTTATCGGTGAACAGCACCATATGCAGGCCAGGGGAGCGCAAATCCAACGGCGGCGCCTTGGCACGGGCGACAAATTCACGTTGCGGAGCACTGCCTTTGTCGCCAGGGCGAATGGCGATGTAGTTACCTTTTACCAAAGCTTCCAGGCCGGTGATGCCTGCCAGGGAGATGGACGGTTTGACCACCCAGAACTGAGTGTCCTGCACCAGATAATCTTCGGCCAAGGGGTCGAGGGTCAACTCGGCGTTGGCGCTGGACAGGTCTGGATCAATCTTCAGGGTTTTCAGGCTGCCGACCTGAATACCTTTGTACATGACCGGTGTGCGCCCGGCTTGCAGGCCTTCGAAATCAGTGAGCTTGACTTTGACACGAATGCCAGCGGCAGCGGCGTCGAAGTCTTCATACAGACGGAAGGGCAGGCTCGGATCGGTTGGCGGGCTGTCCTTGCGATTTTCCGGCGTGGCGAAGGCAATACCACCGGCGACAATGCTGGAAAGGGACTCGCTGCGCACCTTTACGCCGGAGAGGTTGGCGTCAATGCTGATGCCGCTGGCATTCCAGAAACGTGTGTGTTTGCGCACCAGGCTGGCATACGTGGGCTCGATGTAGACCTTGATTTCGACCGTGCTCTGGTCCTCGGACAGCAGGTAGCTTTTGACCTGGCCGACCTGGATCTGCTTATAGAACACCGGGCTGCCACGGTTGAGCGAGCCGAGACGGTCGGCCTTGATCGTCAGGTGCAGGCCGGGCTTGGCGTCGGATAACGGTGGCTCTTCGGAAAGTGCCTTGAATTTGCGTGTGGGTTCACCATCGCCAGGGCTGGCGGCGATGTAGTTACCCGAGACCAGGGTTTCCAAACCGGTGATGCCGGCGAGGGTGACACTGGGTTTGACCAACCAGAAGCGCGTATTGGTCTTAAGGTATTGATCGACGTCCTTGTTCATCTCGATGGTGGCGATCACCCCGCGATTGTTTCCCTCGTCGTCCAGAGCGAGTGCCTTGACCTTACCCACAGGCATGCCTTTGTAGACCACCTCAGTCTTGTTGACCTGGATCCCTTCGCCGCTTTCAAAGCGTACTTGGATCTCGATGCCCTGCTGGGAATAGGCGCGCCATCCCAACCAGCCGCCGATGATCAGGGCAATCAGGGGTAATACCCAAATGGCTGACCAGTTGGAGGCTGGGCGGGTTTTAGCTTTAGGTAGGTCACTCATGGTCGTCATCCGACTCCGTGTTATCCCAAATCAGTCGGGGATCGAAAGTTACAGCGGCAAGCATCGTCAATATCACCACACTGGCGAACGCCGCAGCGCCGAGGTTGGCCTCGATACTTGCAAGTCGTCCAAAGTTAACGACCGCCACCAGGATGGCGATCACGAAGATATCCAACATGGACCAGCGCCCAATGAATTCGATAAAGCGGTACATCACAATGCGCTGTTGCGCAGAAAGCGGTTGGTGACGCTGCACCGAAAACAGTAGCAGACCAATGCCCACGAGCTTAAAGGTCGGCACCAGAATACTGGCGATGAATACCACGGCGGCGATGGGGTACATCCCATGCTGCACCAACTCTATGACGCCCGCCATGATCGTACTGGGAGAGCCCTGGCCGAGGGTGTTGATCGTCATGATCGGCAACAGGTTGGCAGGGATGTACAAAATCGCCGCTGTGACCAGCAAGGCCCACGTTCGCGCGAGGCTGTTGGGGCGACGGGCGTGGATCAACGCACCGCAACGGGTGCAGATTTGCTCATCGGTGTCCGGTTCCTGCTTGTTCAACTCGTGGCATTCGGTACAGATCAGAATACCCGCATCAATCGCCCGCATGATCATCGTCCCCTGACAGTGCTTGCCAGATCTGGTGCGGCGACATTACCACTTCAAGCAGAACCTGAACCATTAATAGACTGACGAAGCAGACCAGACCGAGACCAATCGTAATTGAGGCCATATCGGCTAGTTTTACGATCGCCACCAGCACGCCCATCAGATAGACCTCCAACATCCCCCAATCCTTCATATGGTGGTAGATGCGGTACAGCAACAGTCCGTAGCTGCGGCCAATCTTCCATCTAATACTGAGCAACACGGCTAGTTGGCAGAGCAACTTGAGCAAGGGAATACCCATGCTGCACAGAAACACTACCGCGGCGACTCCCTGCATACCGGTATCGAACAAGCCGACAACGCCACTCCATACGGTGTCCTCTGAGGACTGCCCGAGTAGATTGAGTTGCATGATGGGTAGAAAGTTCGCAGGGATGTATAGCAGCAGTGCAGCAAGTACCAACGCGAGACTGCGCTCAACGACGTTGTGGCGGTGAGCGTAGAGTTCGTAACCGCAACGCGGGCACTGGGCTTTTTCGCCGAGGGCAAGCACGGGTTTGCGCATCAGCAAATCACACTCGTGGCATGCCACCAGGTCTGCCAGTGGTAAATCCGACATCTCGAGGGCATCCACCGGATCGGACATAAATAGGGCTCTGGCTCTAAAAAAGGTTAGGTGCCTATTCTAGTGGTCTGGTTCAGAAATAACTGTGCAAATTTGTCGGTCACTAAAGGGTCGTTGCTTTCCGAGCGCCCAAAACAAAACCCCTGTCTGCGTGAGCAAACAGGGGTTCTGGAATTTAATCTTGACGATGACCTACTCTCACATGGGGAAACCCCACACTACCATCGGCGATGCATCGTTTCACTGCTGAGTTCGGGATGGGATCAGGTGGTTCCAATGCTCTATGGTCGTCAAGAAATTCGGGTACTGACTCGTGACCAAACGGCCTCGCTTCAGCAAATCGGGTATGTGACAGCTTTCGGTGTTTTGCGATCTACAAACTTTCGGTTCGTCTCGTCTTCACAAACCGCAATCTGATGCCCTTTCAGGTTCTCAAATTGCTTGGGTGTTATATGGTCAAGCCTCACGGGCAATTAGTATTGGTTAGCTCAACGCCTCAC